>JAUYSP010000039.1 GCA_030696305.1 Legionellaceae bacterium
GGTTGGACCTCAACAATTCCTTTGTGGACAGATTATACATAATGCTAATCGATGACAAGAAAAGCAAGGTATGAAACTTCACTATGTTGGGCCAAGGCCCAACCTACATCTTATTGATCAAATTTTGATGCGACAACCGTGAATCAACATCTCCCCACCCTTCCATCCCTGTGCTCCTTCATTTATAATACTCAGTTTTCGGTAGGTAATTAACACGAATGAAAACGCTGTCTTCAGAAAAAATATCCGTAATTGCATTAATCTTATTAATTACGGGAGCAATAGATAGTGTTCGAAATCTTCCCGCTACCGCTCTGTTTGGTTCTTCTTTAGTATTTTTCTTTATTTTTTCCGCGATTATTTTTCTCATTCCTGTAGCTCTGGTGTCCGCTGAATTATCCTCCACGTGGTCAGAAGAAGAAGGCGGAATTTATAGTTGGGTGCGTCATGCATTTGGGAGTGGTACTGCCTTTTTTACTATTTGGTTGCAATGGATCAACACTATGGCGTGGTATCCCACCATTTTATCATTCATTGCTGGCACATTAGCATATTTAATTAATCCCGAATTAGCGCAAAATAAGCTCTATTTAATTAGCGTGATCCTGATTGTTTTTTGGTCTCTCACCTTTTTAGGATTATCTGGTTTACGCGCATCAGCTCGATTTGCAGGAATTTGTGCGATTGTTGGGATGCTGATTCCAATGGGCATCATTATTGTCTTAGCTATCATTTGGGTAGCTAAAGGCAACCCCAGTGCGATTCGCTTGGATCTACATGCATTACTTCCTAATTGGCATCAAACGCAATCGTGGGTCTCGTTAACAGCTATTATGACTTCATTTCTTGGCATGGAACTTGCGGCCGTGCATGTTCGAAATGTTAATGACCCTCAGCGTAACTTTCCTAAAGCTATGTTTTTTTCTGCGATTTTGATCTTAATCACCATGGTGTTAGGCTCACTCGCAATAGCGATTGTCTTGCCTCGTTCAGAAATAGGCTTGGTTCAGGGGGTTATGCAAGCGTTTACTAATTTCTTTGAAGCATATCACCTTACCGCACTCATGCCTGTTTTGGTTATCCTACTTCTACTAGGTAGTTTAGGAAGCATGATTAACTGGATTATTTCTCCAGCTAAAGGGTTATTATTGGCCGCAGATCATGGCTTTTTGCCAGGATGGTTATATAAGCTCAATCGCCACGGTATTGCATCTCGTGTGTTGCTTTTACAAGCGGGCCTAGTCACACTTTTATGTAGCGGATTTTTGTTATTACCATCTGTGAATGCATTTTATTGGTTATTTACCGCTTTAAGTACTGAGCTCTATATTTTAATGTATGTCATGATGTTTATTGCGGCCATTCGTCTTAAGAGTAAGCATAAAAATCTGCCACGCCCATTTGCCGTACCCGGTGGACGTGGCGGCTATTATTTCACCTGTTTTTTAGGTCTTTTCGGTTGCATCGTTACATTAATCGTTGGCTTTTTCCCACCAGAAGAAGCGACTGGTATCGGTGGTGCAAATCACTTTAGGTTTATTTTTACCTGCGGCATATTAATTATGTTATTACCAGCTTTCTTGCTGTATTGGCGACAAAAACGTAATTCAAGATCTATTTAAACTTATTATTCCCGCGAAAGCGGGAATAATTTGATTAGAGCGCTAAGGAAACAAGCCCTGTTTAAAAACCTTTTTTGTTAAAACGGTCTCATGTTAGTTGCTGGTTAATTTTTTCCGTAAGCTGTTGATGAATATTATCAAAACCACGATTACTCATTACCAAGACAGCATCACCTGATTGAACTCGATTCGCAACTGCATCCACAATTGCTGCTGTATCAGACAATACATAATGTGGAAACTGCCAGTGACTCGTAATAGTCTCATGAGAAAACTGAGTTGGGTTTAATACATAAGCTTCGTCTACGCCATCCAATGCATGCGACATTTCATTGACATGTACTCCCGAGCGCATAGTGTATGACGCAAACTCCATCACGGCTATGATTCGTTTATGACGGCGACTTTGTTTTAACGCATTGACCGTTTTAGCAATAGCAGTAGGATGATGTGCAAAGTCATCATACACGGTCACCCCATGAGCATTAGATTTGACTTCTAATCGGCGTTTAACAGGCGTAAATTGCTCTAATGCCGCTGCAGCGATGGTTGGTTTAACACCAGCATAGAAACTAGCTGCAAGTGCTGCTAATCCATTTTCCACATTAAATTGTCCGATTAAAGACCAATTAACTTCCGCTACGTGTTTACCGTCATGATAAACATAAAATGAAGAACCCATATCGTCTTTTAGCTCAGCCCGCCAAGCAGCATCATGAGCCAAGCCAATGTCTGCTACTGGACTAAATACGCCTTGAGCAATTACTTCATTCAATGCGGCATCATCACGTGGCTTAATAACCAAGCCATTATTCGGCACCGTTCTTAATAAATAATGAAATTGTTGTTGAATAGCTGCTAAATTGGGATAAATATCCGCATGATCAAATTCTAAATTATTTAGAATTGCAACGCGTGGACGATAATGCATAAACTTAGGTCGTTTATCAAAAAAAGCTGTATCGTACTCATCAGCCTCGATAACAAACCACTCGCCTTTACCTAGCCGTGCACTGGTATTAAAGTCAGTTGCCACACCTCCAATTAAAAAACCAGGCTTCATACCAGCATGCTCTAAAATAAATCCGAGCATAGACGTCGTAGTTGTTTTTCCATGGGTACCAGCAACGGCCATTACTTTATATCGAGGTAAAATATGCTCTGCTAACCATTGCGGTCCAGAAATATAGGGTTTTCCTGCAGCGAGAACCGCTTCAATAACTGGCATCCCGCGCTTAATTGCATTACCAACAACAATACAATCTGCCTGTAACGCTTGAGTACTATCTTCATACCCTTCAGTCCAAGAAATGCCATTGGCAGTCAATAAATCGCTAATTGGTGGATAACAATTTGCATCACTGCCTGTTACTTTAAAACCAGCTTCTCGAGCAAGCAGTGCTAACGCGCTCATAAACGTACCGCTTAATCCTAAAATGTGTAAATGCATGTTGTATTACCCACTACCTTAGATTCAGCTTACATTATCAGATAATGCTGAATTCGAAAAGGCTAATATCCATCCCGTATTAATCTTTATAACCTAATCGTTCGTCTTTGGTTTACTCGAGTTTAGGACGAATCCCACCGCCGAATCCCCGCGGTCTGCGACAATGGGATTTTTCATCAAGTCGCGTTTAATGTATTGTAGCGCCACGTCTTAAAAGTTTAGCTACATACAACTTTAATTCATGCTCAGATAAGTTAACTAAGTTCTTTTGAACAATTTGTTCAATATAACTGAAAATTTGTTTTTTTAGATGCTTAATTAACAACCCTTCCATTACAGGGGGCATTAATAAAATCAATTGATCATATGCATGTTTGTTGCGACCAGCATTGAGGTATAGGGCCATTTCTTTGGCAAATTTATTTACTGCAGTGTCATGTGTGTTCATTTCAGGCTCATAAGAACCGCGAGTTGTGGCATTCAAACTATAATGTCCTGGACGATCTGTGATTAAATCACGATTTTTTAACTTATTCTCTGGATGGCTGATTTCGTTTATAAGCGTTAGTTTTTTGATGTTTTTATCATATTCGTAAATACGACAATCATTTGAATTTGCTACCATTATCCATTTCATTTTAATACTCCCCTTAATAAAAAATTGAGAGAGTGGACTTCATAATAAAAACAATCCATTCATGATTAAATTATAGACAATTATCATGGGATTACCATTATTTACTTTAAGTATCGCAAGAAAAATGAACAACAAGCGAAGCAAGTCGCATAAGTTTCAATCATAGTAGCTCAGACGCCAATCATTACTAGGGTAGCGGCACCAAACTTAATGCGTACTCCTATCAATACTTACTTGCTGGACAACGGGATCCGTCCATGGCCCTGAAATTTTATAAGTATAACCACTAATCTTTTGCATACCTTTATTAATGATATTGCTTGCGACCCAGGTTGCAAATCCGGCAATAGGTCCACCAGCAATGGTGGCTACAACAGGTAAACTTGCGGTAATGTAGGGTGTTATGCGTAAATTGACATCATATAAGCGCTTACTTAAATCCAGATCACCTTCCATTTTTGCGTAAGCAACAGGACCATCGATATAACTATCATAAGTGCTCATCACCCCTTGGTTCAATTCGAAACTACCTTTAAATACATCAAAACTATAACCTTGCTCTGATAAATCGCTAAAATCAAGCTGTAGCCTTCTCGGAATTGTTTGTAAACTCAGAATACTTAACAATCTACCCAAACCCAGTTTTTCTTCGGTTTCTTTATCAAAATGGCTAATTCGACCATTTTTTAAAACCATTTGCATCTTACCGGTAAGCTGACTTAATGAAAAATCATAGAACGGTGACTTCCAGCTGCCTTGAAAACTTATATTACCTTGATGTGCATCAACAGCGGGCGTAACATGCCATCTTTCTAAACCCTTACCTAAGTTTTTAATTTCCAAATAGGCCTCAAGCGTAGAATGATTACTTTTGGCTAACTGTTTCCATGCCCCTTGGAGGCTTAGTTTATATTCTGGCGATGTAATAATGCAATGATCAAGTTTCCAATCGGTTTTGCCACTTATACTTTTTAAATCGACACTGCCAACTTCCACATCGCGAATTTTGAACTCATCGACGATAATATTTAAATTGGGAAGATCATTGGTCTTGGGATTCCATTTAGTCGTTTGATGTTTAGTTGTATCTTCTGTGCCTTGTCCCCAATATAAATGCTGAACATGACCTGAAAATGTATTACTCGGTATATTATAATTTAATTTAGCGGCAATATTGGCTTGATCAATCATTAAAGACCAATTATTTTTTTGTACCTTATTGGCTTTCAAAATCAAATTATTGTATTTTTGGCCTAAAAGGGTCACCTGCCCAAATTTAAAATTAATATTATTTAGATCACCTATGGGTGCATTAGCCAAATTATTTTCTGAAAATTTCGTCACCACTTGATGCCATTCCGATAAATCCACATCATCCATTTCACCAACTATGGTTAATCCTTTGCGATTGGAACGTGGTGCAAGGCTTTGTCCAATGCGTATTTCACCTCGATCAAGAGATACCACATGATTTACTTCCGATAAGAATAACTCACTAGTCAAGCGATTATCATAGTTTAAACGAACATTCATCGCGTTCTTAGGATTGAAAGCAACATCCAATGTACACGGTGTTGCATCTGTTTGTAATTTTCCTAAAGGTTTAGGTAAATCAATTGCAACGCCTTCTAAATTTGAATCCAAATGCAATTGATCGGGATCGTCCGCACTCGGATAAATAGTCCATAAAGCGGCTAGATTCACATGCCCAGATAACAGCGCTAAAGCAGGTGATGGTATTATTTTTTGTAAGTACTCAATATTCGCCTCTCCTTCGAGGCTAAGCACCGTACCCTCTTTAGGTTCAATAATTGACTGCGCACGCAAAGAAGCTGGTGCTCCGTTGACTGTTGCTCTTAACTCACCATCGGTTAAACCAAATTCATTAAATTGCAGTACACCATCTACATCATCTACCGTGATATGTGTTATTGGAAAATGAATAACTACTGAGTTTTTATCAAAGGCTAAATTGCCTAATGCAATGACATGATCACTTTCCGGATACAAGGGAATTTCCAATCGCAAATCAAGTGCTAAATCGTCATGAATATCAACCACACTCCATCTAGACAAGCGATCACGTAATGGTGTTTCGAAAACATATTTCTTAATTTGTTCACCTGATGCATCCACTTGACCATGGATTAGTAAGGCTTCACGCCCCAAACCGATATCATTGACGACTAAATTAGTTTTACTCAATAATACACCTTGCAGATTAGCCTTATCAATATTAGCAATTAACATGCGTTTATTGACAACTAAATCCGCATCAATATCTCGATTTATCGGCCAATTGGGATGCGCTAACAAATCAACGCCACTAAGATGACTTACAATCGAAAATTCACCCGGACTATTATCAAATGGGAAATCGTGTAATTTACCATTTACAACGACCCGGCCACTGGCATGAGCAATACGTTTAATATCCTTTTTTAACCAGTCATTTAATTTTGGTTTAAGATACTCTGCAGGAATATAAGTCATGAGCTTTTTAGCATTTTTAGCCGCAAATTCAGCCGTTAATTGCAAATGCCCATCAGGGGTTCGTGGATTATCCAGTAGCCCAGTAGCACTCAATACCAAATTAGGATGACTTAAGACGAACCGATCCATACTGATGCGAAAACCGTTATTCAACTCTTTCCAATCAATATCAGCATTTAATAAATCTAACGTTAATGGCGGCAGTTTATTCGGAGCGATAGTTGTGTTTTCCGCATCCAAAACTAAACGCCCTTCAGTTGGTTGCCAAAAAAGAACGCCTGAAATTTGTTTTACAGCGGGGATATTATCTTTCGCCTCCCATCCCAAATGATTAAATCGGGTCAAGACATAATTCACTTTATTTTGAACAATATTTACTTGGGTATCATGTAACTCACCAACGGGTTTTGCCGCTAATATCGATTGTAAGTTATCAGGCCATGCAATATCAGTTGCAAATAGTGATTCAAGTAACAGCGTTTTGACAAAAACAGAATACATTTGATCCGCATGTTTATAATCAAGTTGAATCATATTTTCAGGCCAATTTACACCACCAATCCGCAAATTAACCTGATCGGCAGTGAGTCGCCAATCAGCACCTCGGTTTTTTTTCCAAGCTAAATTTGCTTCTAATAACTCAATTTTTCGTTCTTTGGAACTCGCATTTTCGGTCCAAATTAAATTCTGCAGCCGAACAGTAGATTGTAATCCCAACATATGACCCTGTTTAAGATCAAACCAAGTCTTTAAGTCACACTCCCCACGCTTAACGCGCCATGGCAAATCTGGAAAAAAACTTTGCCATTGCGTCGGTAAAAAATGCTCCACCGATATATAAGCATTACCGCTTACTTTTTCAATGGCCGTCGGATCTAATTGTAAATTAGCAACAAGCGACAATGACGTCGGAACACCTTGATCCAACTGCGCACTACCCGATAATCGATAAGAACCGTAAGAACTATCTGCTTTAACATTCAAGTTTCGTAATGGAATAACCATCCCATCGTGTAAATAAACATCCGCATCAACATGTTTTACAATGATAGTATCTTGAGCAAGTAACCAACCTAGAATAGGTAAATAGGAGTTGTCGTCAATCGACATGGCTTGTTTGTTAGGCTTTAACCCATCAATCTCCCAATGCCCACCATCAACCTGTCGGATAGCCAAGTTAACATCATCAACATACAGCACGCCAGGCTTAATTTGCCAATGCCACAACGAACTCCATAAATTAATTCCAACCAATAATTTATCTAATTTCAACTGGTGATTATCTTTATCAGAGACAGTCACTTGATCCATTTTTAATACTGGCTCAAACCAATACCAACTGGTTTCTAAATCTTTGATTGAAACAGGCTGACCTAGCACGGTTGATAAATGCTGTTCTACTTCAACTTTATATTGTTTAATCCACGGTGTTAATGCACGAAACAAAGAAAATATAATAGCAAACGCTACCAGAATGGCAGCTAAGATAATCCAACATTTTTTAAGTATTTTAAAAAAAATTCGTTTATTTTTAATTGTCATTACGCTCATCTATTGTTGCACCACATCAACACCATTGGGTGCCTTAAATTTAAACAATCCGGGCTCAAGATGCGGATTTATCTTGATTGCATTTAAATGAACATCTGTGTGCTGACCTAATTGGTCATATAATTCTAGGCCTTGAAGTATATCGCCGACGAAAACCAAGATAACTCGTTCAAAATTAGCTTTGGTCGATTTTGCCCGTAAGTCAAAATAATCTTTTTTATTTTTTTGCGTTTTGATTACATTAAAGTCTTGCGTTACCGAATCATGAGTTTCACTCAAAAACAATGCCGCAGCACCACCTATATTTTTATTTTGCTTCTTTACCGATACTTGTTCTAATTCTTTATCATATACCCAAACCCGCTGACCATCCGCAACAACCAATTGCGCCATAGGGCGCTTCGTCTGCCAACGAAATAATCCAGGACGGGACAAAGCCATTGTACCTGAAGATTGGGATAATATTCGTTTTTTAGCATAAACCACTTGTTCAAATGAAGCGCTCATGGTGTGAATTGCATTTAGTTTCGTTTGCAATTCATCTGCATTCGCATCAGCAAATACCTGTGATAGCCAACAAAACAATATGAATATCATAATACATCGGTTTCTAATGTTCATGTTTAATCCTCAGCACTTGATCCGACTAATACGTCACGGAAACCACCATCTAAAGGTCCTACTAAACCTGTGCGTTCCATTTCCTCAACCAAGCGTGCCGCACGGTTATAACCTATTTTAAATCGTCGCTGAACTGAAGAAATGCTAGCTTTACGTGTTTGAACAACAAATTCAACTGCTTGATCATAAAGCGGATCGGCATCTTCTGTTTGCTTATCCTCACCGCCTAGTTCACCATCAAGGCCATCCCCTGTTGTTTTGGTAATATCTTCAATATAATTAGGAGCGCCGCGCGCTCTCCAATCGTCGGCAATACGATGTACCTCTTTATCATCAACAAAAGCGCCATGAACTCGTAATGGCGCGCCTGTACCAGGTGCTAAGAATAACATATCACCATGACCTAATAATTGCTCGGCACCCTGTTGATCTAAAATAGTACGTGAATCAATTTTAGATGACACTTGAAATGAAATGCGCGTTGGAATATTAGATTTTATCAAGCCGGTTAAAACATCCACAGATGGACGTTGTGTTGCTAAAATCAAATGAATACCAGCCGCTCGTGCTTTTTGAGCAATACGAGCAATCAATTGCTCAACTTTTTTGCCGACAACCATCATCATATCAGCTAATTCATCAATAACCACCACCACATAGGGTAACGTTTGCAACGCTGGAGCTTGAGCATCCATTGAGTCAGTAGGCTTCCACAGCGGGTCAGGAATAGCTTCATTTTTGGCCTCAGCATCATTTATCAATGTATTGAAGCCGGCCAAATTTCTTACTCCCAATGTAGCCATCAATCGATAACGTCGCTCCATTTCCGCTACACACCATCGCAAAGCGCTTGCTGCTTCTTTCATATCGGTGACTACAGGTGTTAATAAATGAGGAATGCCATCATAAACAGATAACTCTAACATTTTTGGATCAACTAAAATCAATCTCACCTGTTCTGGTGTCGCTTGAAATAACAAACTTAAAATCATTGCGTTGATTCCCACCGACTTCCCGGATCCAGTAGTACCTGCAACCAATAAATGAGGCATTTTTGCTAAATCCACAATCATTGGATGCCCAGCAATATCGACCCCTAATGCTAACGTTAAGGGGGAATGCGCTTGTTGATATACATCAGAAGATAACACTTCCGACAAACAGACCATCGCACGATTTGGGTTCGGTAATTCAATTCCCACAACGGTTTTTCCTGGAATTATTTCCACCACACGAACACTTGTTACAGATAATGAGCGCGCTAGATCTTTCGCTAAAGCGGTTAATCGGCTCACTTTTATTCCAGCCGCTAGCTGTAATTCGAAGCGGGTAATTACAGGCCCAGGGTGCACTGCAACCACATCAACATGAATACCAAAATCTAATAAATGCTGCTCGACATCGCGGGATAAGGATTCTAATTCTTGATGCGAATAGCCTCCCATTGGCTTGCCTGGTTGGCCTTTATCCAATAAGTCCAAGCCAGGTAACCCAGTGCTACTATCTGCATCCTTCGGTTTAATCGGATTAAGTTGCTCTTTTGGTTTTGGCGGTTTTATCGATACAGGGGTAGCTTTTTCCACGATCGAATTCATAACAGGTAAAAGCTTTGGCATTGTTTTTTCTTTCTTTAATTTTTCTGTACGAATTGATTGAAGTGTTTCTTTTGTCATTACCACATGGGCTTGATTTCGTTCACGAAATCGCGCAAATTGATCAATACACCAAGGAATAACAACCGCCATGGTTCGACTTATCCAGCGCACAGCAAGTAAGGTGTAGCAACCAATCGATTCAATTACTCTCACCCAAGAAAGTCCAGTTAACCAAGTTATACCAATTAATAACATGGCAAACATCAGCAGCAATGTGCCTTGTAGATTTAGGGCGCGACTAAAGTGAATCGTAATAAATTGTCCAACAATACCACCAGAAAAACGCACGCCATTGAGGGCATCACCGCGAACTTGCAAATTTAACAGGACACAGCAACTGACTAACAACAACAATAATCCGACACTTCGCAAAGCAATGGTCAATTTATGAATACCACGAAAGGTTCGATGTTCTACTAAGATAACGCCAGCAATATACGTCATAAACAGGGGCAACAAATAGGATGCATATCCTAAAAACCAATAACAGGCATCAGCAAGATAAGCCCCTACTTGCCCACCTGCGTTGGCAATACGACCTGTTGCTTGAGCAATTTTATTATTCCAACTTGGATCACTAGCGCGATAAGTCATTAATGACAAAAAAATAAACAATGCTAATGTAAGCACAAGAATAAAACCACCTTCAGTAACATGCTTAGCTAAAAAATTTGGCGAGGCTGCTTTAGAGACACTTGCCTCATGTTCTTTTTTCTGTTTTTCCATAGGTATTCTAAAGACTCGGGTTTTATCATACTATTAGGCATACTAACATAAATGAGTACGTACTAAAAATGAATCCACCAAATCATCACCGATTAATTATTTTAGGCTCCGGCCCCGCCGGATATACTGCCGCGGTGTATGCTGCACGCGCTAATTTGAATCCTGTGTTAATCACAGGCATGGAAGTTGGTGGACAATTAACCACAACAACCGATGTAGACAATTGGCCAGGCGACGTAGAGGGTTTACAAGGGCCTGCGTTGATGGATCGCATGCAAAAACATGCAGAGCGTTTTCAAACACAGATTATTAACGACCATATCATCAAAGCCGACCTGAAGAAAAGCCCGTTTATTTTACAGGGTGACAGCGAAACTTATACTTGCGATGCATTAATCATTGCGACAGGCGCCTCTGCTCGTTACCTAGGTTTAGCCTCTGAAAAGGCCTATCAAGGACGTGGGGTATCTGCTTGCGCCACGTGCGATGGTTTTTTCTATCGAAATAAATCGGTGTGTGTGATTGGTGGGGGAAATACCGCCGTAGAGGAAGCATTATACCTTTCTAATATCGCAGCTCACGTTACATTAGTGCATCGCCGGGATACGTTGCGTTCAGAAAAAATATTACAAGATAAATTATTTGAAAAAGCGCGAAACGGTAATATCAAAATCATTTGGAATCACACATTAGACGAAGTCTTAGGTAATGATTTGAAAGTAACGGGTGCACGATTACGTAATGTACAAACAAATGAAACGAATGATTTAACTGTAGATGGGGTATTCATTGCCATTGGACATACACCCAACACATCACTATTCCAAGATCAACTCAACATGCGCGATGGGTACTTAATCATTCGATCTGGCTTAGATGGCATGGCTACGGCAACAAACATCCCGGGCGTTTTTGCTTGCGGCGATGTTTCCGATCACGTTTATCGCCAAGCTATTACCTCAGCAGGTTTTGGCTGCATGGCGGCATTAGATGCTGAAAAATATCTAGATGCGCTTTAAAATATCTATATCGGTAATATCATTACCTCATTTACTGGAGTTTGGACAAACTCCAGTAACAAATTGCCGAAGAAAAAAAGGGAAATATCTTTCAACTGCTTATAAATTTTACTCCATATACCATCACTTCTAAATCCAAATTCTCCTGCTTACGAGCAACCATTTTTTCCTGATGGACGATTGTAAAACCATACTTTCTGCACAGTTGATGAATGTAGTCAGGATGGTGACAAAAACGGATGGTTTCTTGTAATTTCCACGATTCATCTAAGCAAATTTCTGTAGTAAATAGAAATAGGCCATTAGGATTAAGTCTTGGCAAAATTGCTTGGAATACGGGTCCTAAATCACTTAAATAGGGAATCACGTCTGCGGCGACCATTAAGTCATAATGAGATTGCTCGTTTTGTAAAAAAGCCAACAACTCGGATTCAATTAATTCATCATAACACTTCTTTTCGCGCGCAATCATCAACATTTTGGCAGCGATATCAACACCGGTTAAATGATCACAAAATGGCTTTAATATCACACCACTTAGCCCCGTTCCACAACCCAAATCGAGAGCACGGTTTACTTTAGTGCAATTCAATTGATGCAATAATTCCCATAATTTTTGCGGGACAGCATAGTGTAAGGTATCTTGCATATGGTGCTCATAATACATCGCATAATGATTAAATAGATCATTAACGTACGAGGGGCAGGAATTAGCTTGTTTATCATTGCCCATCAATGCCTGTAACATAAACTGGCTGGTTTGATCACCTGGTTTAGCTAATAGAGCTCGTCGTAACAAAGTACACGCTTGATCACGATGCCCCAGACGCATTTCAATTGCCGCTAAATTACTCAGTGCGCCAAAATGCTCGTATTGCAGTTTAAGAACCGATTCAAACAAATGAGTCGCCTCATTCACATGACCCAATCCCATTTGAGCTATACCCGTATTGTATAGATATTCTACATTATTAGGATCCTCTCTTAATAGCGCATCATAATACATTAAGGCATTTTCATATCGATCATAATGAATAAACGTCGCAGCAAGATTATTACGCGCTTCCAGATGACATTCATCCAAAGCTAATGCTTGAGTAAAGTAGTCAATAGCATGCTGTTCCCGTTTTTGTTTTAATGCAATCACACCCAGATTCACTAAAGCATCAACGTATTCAGCATCAAAACTTAATACTTGCTTAAAAAAATCCTCAGCTTCCTCTAAGTTATCTTCTTCTAATTTCAAGACACCTAAATAAAATAAAGCGCTGATAGTTGTCGAATCAAGCGCTAATACATTCCTGAATTGTTTTTCTGCTGCCTCCAATTCATGATGTTTTAACAGTAATAACCCTAAATTAAAATGAGCCGGCGTAAAAGCAGGGTCTGCATGCACCGCCGCTCGATATGTGCGTAAGGCCAGCTGGTAATCCCCCTGCATAGCATAAAGACCAGCTAAATTATTATGGGCTTGTGCATAGTGGGGTTCAATAATCAAAGCTTCTTGATAGTGTTTTATAGCCGGTTCCAGTTGATTGCTTTTCTTATACGCGTTGGCTAGATTCATATGTACGCTTGCATCACCAGGCCGTAACGCCAGTGCTCGCAAAAATAAATCCATCGCTTTAGGTATATCTTCTAGTTGAGCATAAGCTAATCCCAAATAACGTATTGCATCAAAATGATTAGGTTCACACGCTAATAATTCGTAGTATATCTTAATCGCTTCTTGTAACTTATTCGCTCGTTGTAATTTGGCAGCTTGAATAAATAATGGATTGACATTCATAGAGTTCACATAAGCAATGATTGCAAAGAATAATTAATTGATCATACACTATCTTATTTAAAGAAACCTATGGATTCATTATGCATACTTCTAACTATATTTATCATCACGGTGAACAAGCTTTACATGGATACCTCACGCATGATGATCAGATTGATACCCCTCGACCAGCAGTTTTAGTCATTCATGATTGGTCTGGCCGCAATGATTTTGCATGCCAAAAAGCCGATTTAATTGCTAATTTAGGTTATGTTGGTTTTGCTGTTGATATGTATGGTTTGGGCCGTATCGGTGAAACAAATGAAGAAAAACAAGCGTTAATGGAACCGCTAGCAAATGATAGACGTTTATTACGAGCACGGATCGGAGCAGCATTGGATGAATTAGTCACAATGTCTGAAGTTGATAATGATCGAATTGCTGTAATAGGCTTTTGCTTTGGTGGTTTATGTGCTTTGGATTTAGCTCGAAGTGGTGCAAACATCGCTGGTGCAGTGAGCTTTCATGGTCTCTTACAAAAACCTGATTACCTAGCAAATCATGAAATTAAAGCAAAAATATTGGCATTGCATGGTTATGATGATCCTATGGCAACACCCGATCAAGTCCGGGTATTTTGTGACGAAATGACCAAGGCCGGCGTAGATTGGCAAATGCACATGTATGGTCAAACAAAGCATGCTTTTACTAACCCAAAAGCTCATGATGTACCTTTAGGGTTGATTTATAACACCGAAGCAGCACGCCGTGCACTTCAAAGTATGACTAATTTTTTGGAGGAAATCTTTGCCTAAGCAATCTGTATTTGATCTGTCACAACAAGTAGGAAAAATGTTACTCACGCATCAGTGGCAATGTGCAGTCGCAGAATCATGCACGGGCGGCGGTTTAGCGGCCGCCATTACTGAGTGTCCGGGCAGTTCCGCATGGTTTGATCGTGGGTTTGTGACGTATTCAAATGCAGCAAAACAAAGTATGTTAAACGTCCCGAAGCAAACTCTTGTTCAATATGGTGCGGTGAGCGAGGAAACCGTTAGAGCAATGGCTGAAGGTGCTCTCCAAGCGAGCTTAGCTCAATTAACCGTGGCCATCAGTGGTATAGCTGGCCCCGATGGCGGCACGCCAACAAAACCGGTAGGCACTGTTTGGATTGCTTGGGCGAGTGAGTTTCATGCGACTAAAGCGCATTGTTTTTTATTCATAGGTGATCGCAGTGCCATTCGTCAACAATCAATTGAAGAGGCCTTGTTAGGTTTAATCCAAATGGGTTAATTTCATCTGCATGTTTGTAAAAAAAACGCTTTTTTATTAAGATCGACCAAGGATATCAAATATTAGGGACACCCATTATGGATTATCATTATTTTAAAGACAAAGTAAACCGCTTTTATGGTCGTTATGTAGGATACGACAAACGACCTACTTTTTTTGAAATTGAAAAAAATTTTCCAATGTTACATCAGGTTACTACTCATTTTTCTGTGATAAAAACCGAATTTGAAAAAGCCATCGCCAATACACCTGATTTACCGCGTTATCATGAGATTGATCCAGGTGAATCAGAAATATCTGATGCGTGTCCAAAGCAATGGAATGTATTTATGCTGTACCTGTTAGGTTATCAAACCAAAGAAGCCCAAGCGCTATGTCCAACGACATTTAGTTTATTAAAAGATATTCCAGGAGTAATTCAAGCCTTTTTTTCTATTCTAGAGCCTGGCAAGTCAATCCCGTTACACGACGGTCCCTATTTAGGCTATTTAAGATATCATTTAGGAATTCATGTTCCTAAAAATAATCCACCAACCATTACGGTAAATAAACAACCCTATACTTGGCGCGAAGGGGAAGCAGTATTATTTGATGACTCCTGGCCACATCAGGTACACAATGAAAGCGATGAATTTCGAGCTGTCCTAATCATCGATATCCTTCGACCAATGCCCTTCCTGCCTAATTTAGTCAATCGATTCATTACTCAAACTATCGCTCGTTACTTATATGGCAAAAAGGTTATCAATCGCGTTTTGCAGCATGATTCTAAGATCAAGCCTTTAATGCAGTAACGTAATTTACTCATCATTAGCAAATTCACGAGTAACCGCGGGATCCATCGATATTGAAACATCACTGGATCCAGCGAAAATCGAAAAGATCAGTTCGAAGGTGACATCAATATCAAACCTGCGTATTCTTGCTGCACTTGCTCACAAAGAGAAAGAGACGACCGCTCTGCCTTTTTAAAGAAAATGGAGTTTTTTGCCGACTCTTTATCATCGCCTATCAGTTTATCTACAGGTGTACTACTCTCTAAATCCGCGAAAGAGTAATCCGTCATATTTTTGAGACATTTATCGGCCTTACTCCAAATTGAATTAAAAAAAGCATGATACAGAGCGCTTGGGGCATTACTGGAGGGTAACGCAGTCAAAGTGGAAAGCATAAGTAAAGGGAACACAGCCCCAGCAATAATTAAAAACAATTGAGATGCAATTACTCCTATTGTAAGTATTCCTCCGCCAAAAAGACATGCACCAGCAAGAAGCAGAAGTCTGCTGCGCCATAAATCCAACGACTTTTTCTCACTTTCAAGCGTAGGATAAAAATAAGGGGAATTGCTGTGTTTTATCTGCTTA
Organism: Legionellaceae bacterium; assembly: GCA_030696305.1. Classification (GTDB taxonomy): domain Bacteria; phylum Pseudomonadota; class Gammaproteobacteria; order Legionellales; family Legionellaceae; genus JAUYSP01. Next base: position 16,200 of record JAUYSP010000039.1, read on the forward strand.
TAGCTACTTACAAATCCAGACCGGAGAGATCGGATATTCTGGCTTATATCAGCTGTATTATTCTGTATCGATAGCAATATTGGATTGATTTTTTCTGATAGTGCGCTCGAGAGCTTCTGAGTATCATCAAGGCTATTCTTGGATTGTATCTTTTGTTCTAACTTAATCCAATAAATCAGCTGATCCGTTAAATGACTCATATATTGTAAGGCTAATTGGGCATCATAGTCTTCATTGGCTTCATTGCCTTTTTCATTTTTTAATACATTAACTAAAGCTTGTTTATAACGTTTTAGGTAATTTTGGAGTCGTTCATGATCCAGAACAATAGTTTGACTCTTAACATCAGATGGGGCGTGCATATTTCAACTCCGAATAAAGGAGGTCTCATTATATATTGCTATGGGCAAAAATAAAACATATACGCCCAAATGGTTTAAATTAAACCAAAAATAATGGTTGCCGTACTATCCCTCGGGTTGGTTGACATTTCCACAAAGCCTACGTCCCGCGGCTTGTCCGCGGGATCTAGAGATGTTGTTCAATACAAAATTCTATTACACAGCGATAGATCGAACTGGATCCTACGAAAGTTCGAAAAGATCAGCTCGAAGATGTCATCAAACCGTCGTATTCCTGCTGCACTTGCTCACAAAGAGAAAGAGACGACCGCTCTACCTTTTTAAAGAAAATGGAGTTTTTTGCCGACTCTTTATCATCGCCTATCAATTTATCTACAGGTGTACTACTCTCTAAATCCGCGAAAGAGTAAGCCGTCATATTTTTGAGACATTTATCGGCTTCACTCCAAATTGAATTAAAAAAAGCATGATCCAGAGCGCTTGGGGCATTACTGGAGGGTAACGCAGCCAAAGTGGAAAGCATACAAAGTAAAAGTAACCCAGCCCCAGCAATAATTAAAGGCAATTGAGATGCAATTACTCCAATTGTAAGTGTCATTCCTCCGCCAATAAGGCATGCACCAGCAAGAAGCAGAAGTCTGCTGCTCCATAAATCCAACGACTTTTTCTCACTTTCAAGCGTAGGATAAAAATAAGGGGAATTGTTGCGTTTTATCTGCTTATAGCTACTTACAAATTCAGACCGGAGAGATCGGATATTCTGGCTTATATCAGCTGTATTATTCTGTATCGATAGCAAGATTGGATTGATTTTTTCTGATAGTGCGCTCGAGAGCTTCTGAGTATCATCAAGGCTATTCTTGGATTGCATCTTTTGTTCTAATTTAATCCAATTAATTAGCTGATCTGTTAAATAACTCATGTATTTTAAGGCTAATTGGGCATCATTGACTTTTTCATTTTCTAATACACGAGCTAAAGCTATTTTATAACGTTCTAAATACCCTTGCACCTCAACATACGTAACATCGTTCACAGCTAAAACCTTAACATCATTTGAGGCTTGCATATCTCTGCTCCAATAAAAGAAACGTAACACCCTAAACTGAAGCAACGTTATCCCTCACTGCTTTCTGGATGACGTACCTGGGTAGTTACAAAGAAGCCTCATTGTATATAACTTTTAAATATTTGTCAAATAAAATACAAGATGAATGGGATAAATCCAATAGTGACAGTTACCGTACTATCCCTCTCGTCGATTGATTAAGTGCATCTATCATCATCACAACTTCAGGGCAGTCCTGTTGCAGAACTTCCAACTCAGCAACTGCTTGCTGTACAGTTAATCCTTTACGGAAAATAATTTTATATGCACGACGTAACAAATCAATGGCTACAGAAGAGAAACCCGCTCGGCGTAATCCTACCGTGTTAATACCACAGGCATTGGTATCATGGCCCGCTATCATAATATAAGGCAATACGTCTTTAGTTACATAAGTAGCTCGAGCAATAAAAGCATACGCTCCTATATGACAAAACTGATGAACCGCTGCATAACCACCAATATTAACATAATCTTCAACAATAACGTGTCCGGACAACGCGGCATAATTGACAAGAACAACGTGATTTCCAACTACGCAATCATGGCCAATGTGAGAATATGCCATTAAAAAGTTTTGATTGCCAATTCGTGTAAGCCCACCGCCTTTGATCGTTCCTCGGCTAATCATGCAGAACTCACGAATAATATTATTATCCCCTATTTCAAGACAAGTTGGTTCATCTTGGTATGTTTTATCTTGCGGAGCATCACCAACAGAGGCGAATTGAAAAATTTTATTATTTTTTCCAATTGTTGTCGGTCCTTGAATAACAACATGAGGACCTATCCATGTTCCTTCACCAATCTCTACATCAGCACCAATAATCGTGCCTGGTCCAACAGATACTCCTGCAGCTAGTTTAGCAGAAGGATGAATTATCGCATGTTCACTTATCACTTTGTTTTTCCTTTGGTATTTCTTTCGCGGCACTCATTAAATCAGCAGAACATGCTAGCTTATCGCCAACATAAACACTTCCATGCATGCGCCAAAAATCTCGTTTTTGTCCAACTAGTTTCACTTCCAAACGCAATTGATCACCCGGAGTTACCACTTGTTTAAATTTGGCATTATCAATGCCAGCAAAAAAATATAAAAACTCATGTCCTTCTTTTGCTGTACGCGATAAATTAGATAGAATTGCGCTTGCTTGAGCTAGTGACTCCAACATCAACACACCTGGCATGATTGGATTTCCAGGAAAATGTCCCATAAAAAAAGGTTCGTTAATGGTCACATTTTTTATTGCTGTTAGAAAATCATATTCTTTATAATCCAGAACACGATCAACTAAAATAAATGGATAACGATGGGGCAATAACTGGAGGACTTTGGTAATTTCGACTGATTCGCTCATAAGTTATGTCTCACTAAAAATAGGCTTATAATTCGGAAATTGGTGAGTTAGGACATTCAACGCAGATATTCACTGCGCAAGAGATGGTACTCAAGTAAAGCCCTGGATCCCGCGGCTTGGCCGCGGGAAATCGAACTGCTAGAAATTCAGCAACTCTGAACGCCAGTAGACTTCAACGTGTTGACTGTATCGTTACTTAATTTCTTGCATAACTTTAGCAGTAACATCTAATTTTTCAACGCTAAACGGCGCAGCATCTTTTTGAAGAACTAGATCGTATTTATCATTTTCAGCTACTTTTGCAATAGCTGCACGAATCTTATTATAAAATTCTTCCATTGCTTCGTTATGCGCGGTGCTTAATTCTTGCTGATATTGTTGGCCATCACGCTCAAATTGCTGTTGCTCACCTACGATTTTCTTTTCTAAATCTTTACGTTGAGTTGGATTCATAACCGCTGTATCACGCTTAAATGTTTCCATGTCTTTCTTCAAAGAATCTTCCATTGCAATCAATTTATTGCGACGTGGTTGGAATTCTTTTTCTAATTTTTCTTGAATCGATTTCATTTGCGACGATGTTTGCATAATTTTTTGTAAGTCCACCACACCAATTTTAGCTCCATCGGCAAATGCACAAGTACCACTTATTGCAAACACTAATGCTATTAAAAAACCACCTAAACGTGCCATTTTTTCTACTCCCAATATAAAAACAGTATGATAATTCCAAACATCAGACGAAGTATACTCCAGAACTAAATTAAATCAATGAATCTCAAATCAAAATCCCGAAGAAACTGAAAACTGAAAGTACTGCGACTGATCAAGCGGTTGTAAATTCAGTGGTGCTGCCACGCTGAATGCCAATGGTCCAAATGGCGAACGCCACTCAACCGAAAGACCCGCAGAATAACGCATAGGACCAGAGGGTGTTCCGGTTAAAAGAGCAGGAATACCTTCAGCAAACACATTACCCGCATCAGCAAACACAGTCGTTCGGACTGTTTCGCGACTTAATGGATAAGGCAGAACCACCCCAGCACTACCATTTAGTAATAAGTTAGCACCTATCGCTCGCCCTGTACTATCTTGTGGGCCTAACGAGTAACTTTCATAACCCCGAACCTGGCCTGGTTGTGCGATACCACCAGCAAAATAGTTTTCATAGAACGGTAGACCCTGTCGGTCATACGTATTACCGTAACCAACATTCCCTAAAACTGTAAAAATAAAGCCTCGAAATAAAGGGTAATACACATGTGTTTGATAAGATGCTTTATAATAATTTAGAGAATTTGTGCTCGCTGGCAAGGAAAACAACGCTGCCGCTTGTTGATTAATACCCTTGGTAGGATAAGGCATCCGGTCATAACTGTTTCTGCTCCAGCCAGCACTCAAACGCACCTGATTAAAATCGCGTCCATATAGATTAACAAAGTTTTGAATTTGTTGAACTTGTCCAACAGAGCGAATGAGCAAGCCTTGATAACCATAACCGAATTGGACGCTACTCGCTTCGCCTAAAATGACGTTATAATTAACATCACCCCCGAACCGATCTGAGCTATACGAACTCACATCTAAATGTTGAGGATCGACTTTTTGGAAATATAAATCCACACCCCGACCAATCCCTGTTTTCGTATAGAAAGGATTGTAATAGTTAAAGGAGTAATCTTGACCCCAGTAACTCGCGTTAAATCCAAAACCGATTGTTCGACCAGTACCCATAAAATTGTATTGATTGAACGAGGCATTAAATTGTGGTCCAGTAGTTCCGTAACCCAATGATGCACTAGCTTCTGCTGAAGGAGCCTCTTCAACATCAATATCTAAATCGACTTGATTATTCGCTCCTGGAATTGGCGTGGTTTTTACATTAATATCTTTAAGATAATTCAGCAAGTGTAATTGGCGTTCAGACTCTTTAATATTGTGTAACGATAAGAGCCCACCTTCGTTTTGACGAATTATATTTCGAAGTACATAATCTGCTGTCTTCGTATTTCCATGGAAATTAATCCGGCGAACATAAACATGACGGCCTGGATCAATGACAAAATTCATAAATACGGTTTTATTGTTTTCATCAATACGCGGTTCAGCATTCACAGCAGGGAATCCGTAACCAACATCGCCCAAAGCCAAACCAATAGCCGAAACACTTTCTGTCACTTTCTTACGAGAAAATACATCGCCAGAGTGAATATCTACCAATGCATTTAATTTTTCTCTTGGTAAAATAATTTTACCAACAAGATTAAATCCAGAAAAACGATACTGTGGTCCTTCTTCAATATGAATATTAATAAATACATCTTTTCGATCGGGAGCTAAAAGCACTTGTGAAGAAATGATCTTAAATTTCAAATATCCGCGATCTAAGTAAAATGAACGCAATGATTCAAGTGATGCATCCATTGATGCTTTTGAATACTGATCTTTTTTAGAGAAGTAGGTAAATACATTACTGGAAGATAACGCTAATTCGGGTAATAACTCAGAAGATGAAAAATCATGATTACCAATAATTTTAATATCTTTAATGCGTGAGACACGACCCTCAGAAACCGTGATATTAATTGCTACTCTATTTTCGGTTAACGACGTTACTTTGGTTAAAATACGCGCATTGTATTTACCGCGTGCATTATACGCTTGTTTCAATTCCTTCTCGAGACGTTCGAGCGAAGCCTTCTGAAAAACCAAGCCTTTAACTAAGCCCATTTCTTTCAGAATATCCTTCATTTTATCACTAGGAATTTCTTTATTACCTACAACAGTTACTGAGCCAATCGTAGCGCGCTCAACAACTTGAACAATCAAGGTATTTCCTTGTCGTTCTAAAACGACGGATTGAAAAAAACCTGTTTCATATAATGCACGAATAATTTGAGGAGTCGACTCTGAACCAATTTCTTCACCGATTTGTACAGGTAAGTAATTTAACACGGTCCCTGTACTCACGCGTTTTAAACCGGTTACTTTAATATCTTTGACAATAAATCCATTTGCAGCGCCAGCCTGTGCAGACCAAATCAACAGCGAAGAACAACAAGCAACCAATATAAGGCGTTTACTGATATTTTTCATTATTATTTTTATATCCTGAACAAGAATATCCCTAGAGATACTCAACATCAATTTTATATCATTCAAAGTAACAATTGGAAGTCCGTTTTATAGGAAGTCGAATCAACTGTCAACTTTAATCTTCAAGCGTTTACTAATCTCGTCAAATCATTGGTCAATGCAACCACTGTTAAAACAACTAAGAGAATGATCCCAACATAAGCACTTTTTGTTTTTGACTCAATTGAAAGAGGACGTCGTCGAATAGCTTCTATTAGGTAGTACAACAGGTGGCCACCATCTAACATTGGAATAGGCAGTATATTTAACACACCCAACCCAATACTGAGTAACGCAAGAAACGAAAGGTACTGGACAACGCCTGCCCTAGCCGATTCTGCAGCGCCCTGAGCAATGCCCACAGGGCCACTAATACCCTGCAGTGATAAATGACCCGTTATCATTCTTCCGATAAGCACAAACGTATTTTTGGTTAAATCAACTGTTTGCTCCATCGCAACCCCAATCGCAGCAATTGGCGACAAACGTTGTATGCGTAGCCAGTTTGGAGGCAGGTTTATGGGTTTTGAGCTCAACCCTAAAAATCCTTCGGTGCGACCTTGTTGAGTAACCTGGGTTGTATGCACTAAATAGTGGTGGTGTGCTCCTTGTCGATTAATTAGTAGATCTATTGATTGATCTGGCCGCTCTTTGACATAACGAACCAGAAATAACCAGTCAGACACTCTTTGGCCATCAACCGATACAATCACGTCGTCTACCTGTAATCCAGCCTGCGCAGCGGATGAGTCAGGCAATATTGTGCCTACAATTGGAGGAATACGTGGCACAAAAGGCTCAATACCTAAACTCCCCAACAAATCCGGTTTTTTCGGATCGAGTATCCAATCAATTAATGCCATCTGATGAGTTGTTTGAGGACCATTAGGCAGTGTTTTTACAGTAATGTTGACTTTGTTTTGTGAGCCAATCAAAGGCATTATGGCATATTGAAAATCTTGCCAGCTAGTAATTTTTTTATGATTAAAAGCAACAATTTCCTGGTGTGCGCTCAGTCCCGCGCGCGCGGCAATACTTTCCAAACTGACATTATCAATGATTGGTGCGAGTGATTTGACACCTAGAATCAAAACAAACCAGAGTAGAACAAACGCCAATAAGAAATTAAATACAGGGCCTGCTAGTACAACGGCCACTCGTACAAGTAACGATTGATTATTAAAGGCCAAATGGCGTTCTTCCGGAACCACGTCCCCTTCTGTTTCATCTAATAATTTGACATAACCACCTAACGGAAACAACGACCAAGCATATTCGGTGCCCTGTTTATCACGCCAAGAGGCGAGTACTTTTCCAAATCCGAAGGAAAAGCGCAATACTTTTACACCACATAACCGTGCCACCAAAAAGTGGCCTGATTCGTGCACTATAATCAGCAAAAATAGTGCAACAATGAAATAAAACAAAGTAAATAACATAGTTATAGTCGCAACATAAAGTAATAAAAAAACGGTAGCGCTGCTACTAAGCTATCTAAACGATCTAATACACCGCCGTGTCCAGGTAATAAATTTCCCGTATCTTTCAGATGACAGCGGCGTTTCAACATGCTAATGAATAAATCTCCTAACATGGACACCAAAATAATAAACACAGCCGTTAAAAACCAGCTTTGCGCATGGGGCGGTTGAAAATATGCGTACCCTCCTAATGCCACCAGCATGGCCATTACCATACCACTCAGAGCGCCTTCCCATGATTTTCCGGGACTGACTAAAGGAATCAACTTGTGCTTTCCCCACTGCTTACCTACCAAATACGCACCAATATCGGTTGCCCAAACTAAAAAAAGCAAGTAAATCAATAAAGCACGGCCATTTCGATGTTGCAATAATCCTTCTAAACTGCTTAAAAAAGTGGGTAAAATAAATAAACAAGCGATACCCACAATAATACGATTACCCCAGTAGCGTTGCGTAGCTGGATAAGTCAACACAGCCACTAAAATCAAGGCCCAAACCGCAAAGTTAATCAATAAGTAATCCGATAAACGGTACAAGCTAGGAATTAAAGAAACAAGTAACAGCAACATAAATAAGCATTTATGAGTTAATTGTTTTATAGGAATTAACGATACCCACTCCCAACCTAATCCCAACATTAATATTAAGATTACGGCACTCAATACCCAAATATTGCCAAAATAAATTGCGAGTAACACTAAAGGAATTAGCATGAGCGCTGTTAGTAATCGTTCTTTAAACATAATTAATTTCCTGAATTAAAGTAACTTCCCATGTATGTCATAGAAGTTACGAATTAAATTGCATTTAAAATATTAGGATCAGTTGACAATTCATATTTCGACGTCCCGCAGCATGTCCGCGCAATCCAGTTCGATCTATAGCGCTGCAATAGAATTGTGTATTGAGCAATATCTCTGGATCCCGCGGACATGCCGCGGGACCTGGGGTTTGTGGCACAAATAGATATTTATTTAATCTCCCCTGCCATTTGCCGCGACGTTTTGCCATACCGTCGTTCCCGTGCATTATAGCTACTCAATGCTTTTTCAAATTCTTCCACCGTAAAATCAGGCCAGTATACTTCGGAGAAATACAGCTCTGTATACGACAACTGCCATAAGAAAAAATTACTAATGCGTTGTTCCCCACTGGTCCGAATAAATAAATCTGGATCGGGCAAATCATGCATAGTAAGTTCGCTGGCAAACAATTCTTCGTTAATATCATGAGGATTTAATTTGCCATCAAGGGCTTTTTCTACAAGTTTGGAAGCCGCTTGAATGATATCCCATTTACCGCCGTAGTTTATCACAACATTTAATAATAATGTTTGATTACCTGCTGTCAGTGATTCAGCCGTTGCCATAGCATCACATAAAGGTTGAGATAATTTGCTTCGATCGCCAGTAAAACGCAAGCAGATACCATGTTGATGCAATTCATTCACTTCTTCAGTCAATGACTGGGCAAATAATACCATTAAAAAATCAACTTCGGTGCTTGGTCGAGCCCAATTATCTTGGCCGAAAGCCCAAATACTTAACACTGTAATCTTTTTTTCCACACAAAACTGAACGATCTTTTTGACCGTGGAAACACCCGCAATATGCCCTTCACTACGAGATAACCCACGATTTTCAGCCCAACGACCGTTACCATCCATTATAATCGCCACATGACGAGGTATTTTTTGGTTCAACCTACTTCTTCCTTTAGCAAAAATGGCCTATAGTCTACCTTACGCGTTAAAAAAGAGTAAGAGCATTTATGTTTAAAAGTAGTCCCGTAGTATTAATTGTCCTTGATGGTTGGGGATATAGAAATGATTCAACGTACAATGCAATCGCTAATGCCCAGACCCCTCAATGGAATGAATGGTGGCAAAGCTGCCCACACCGACTGCTTGAAGCATCGGGGCCTGCCGTTGGCTTACCCGAAGGGCAAATGGGAAATTCTGAAGTAGGTCACATGCACATTGGTGCTGGACGCACGATATTACAAGATTTCACGCATATTAATCACGCCATATCAAGTGGCGATTTCGCTAAGAATCCAATTTTTTTAAACGCGATTACCGATATGCGACAGCAAGGTGGTGCAATTCACGTCATGGGATTGTTATCCGATGGAGGGGTTCATAGCCATCGAAACCATTTGTTCGCTTTCCTCGCTTTATGTGCCGAACAACAGTTTTCTCGTGTATATTTACATCTATTTTTAGACGGTCGTGACACTGCGCCACAAAGTGCCGAATCAAATATAGCTGCATTACAAACCGTGTTGCAGCAGTATCCAATAGCTGAAATAAGTAGCATTACAGGACGCTATTACGCCATGGATCGTGATAATCGCTGGCCTCGTATTGAAGGGGTCTATCGTATGTTAGTTGATGCTCAAGGTGAGCAGCATTTTGCAACAGCAGAAACCGCTATTACTTCTTTTTATCAGCAAGGCATATTTGATGAATTCATTCCTCCCACAACAATCGGTAAATCACCACCGATTTGCGATGGCGATACTGTATTTTTTTTCAATTTCCGAGCAGATAGAGCGAGACAGTTAACCCACGCATTTTTAGACAAACAGGTTGATGGCTTCGTTCGTTCTAAAAAACTTAATCTAGCTCACTTTATTAGTATGACCGAATACAGCAAGCACCTACCAACGGAAAAAGCATTCCCTCCTCGGATATTAAATAATACGCTGGGCGAGGTTATCGCTAATCACGGATTACGTCAGCTTCGTATTGCTGAAACTGAAAAATATGCGCACGTAACTTTCTTTTTTAATGGGGGGACTGAGCGTTTATTTACAGAGGAAAAACGGCTTTTAATTCCATCACCCAAGGTAGCAACCTATGATTTAAAACCTGAAATGAGTTCGAATGAATTAACTAAACAATTAGTAGATGCCATTGAACATGGACAATATGATGTTATCATTTGCAATTATGCCAATGCGGATATGGTTGGACACTCAGGAGATTTCAATGCAACGATCAAAGCAATTGAATCTCTTGATAAAGCAATGCATCTAATCAACCAAGCAATCCACAAGGTAAATGGACAATTGTTAATCACAGCGGACCACGGTAATGCTGAATGTATGTTCGATGAAGAAACACAGCAACCTCACACAGCGCATACGTGTGAACCGGTACCACTATTATATGTAGGTCATACTACGCGGCGATTTAAACAAGGCCCAGCAAACTTAAGCGACGTAGCTCCCACATTACTCGCTTTATTAGATATAACCCCCCCAGCGGATATGACCGGACATATTTTATGGGAATAAGAAATAACAAGGGTAACATGAACATTATTCGCCGATTGCTGTGGTTAAGTTTACTATTGGCTCAGATTTCTCACGCCGAAACCAATACGCTTTCTAAAACAAAAGAAAATCTGAATCAATTGGAAAGCAAGATTCGATTATTGCAAAGCAATTTAAATCAAGCCCAGGATAAACAGGCTTTATTAAAAAAAGAATTGGCTAAAACTGAAAAACAAATAAATGAAAGTCTCATTGAACTCAAAAAAAGTCAGCAAAAAAATAACCTCAAAGAAGCTGAAATTCAAAAATTACAATTACAAATTGAAACATTAAACACACAATTGCATAACATGCAGACAACCTTAGTCAAATACGTTCGATCGCGTTATCAAATGAAAGAGAAGCAACCCATTACCTGGTTGCTAAAACAAGACGATATTCAATCTATAGATCGAGTACTCACTTATTATCAATATATCATTCGATCACACAAGCATTTGATAGACGAGCTAAAAGTGACGGAAAGAACATTAACGTTGAAAAAAGAAACGTTAACTTATGAGCTTAAAGAACTTCAAGCGATTCAAAAACAATTGCAGCGTGATCAAAACAAATTGGATCATGAAAAGTTGTATCGAACTGCATTGATTAATTCATTAAATCAAGATATTTCTGGCAAACAACATACACTTGAAACCTATCGGGTGAATCGCATTAATTTATCGCGATTATTAACCACACTTGCTCAACAAAGCGTTTTACAAACACGTCATCCATTGACTCAAATGAAGCGAAAATTAATAAAACCAGTTGATGTTGAACCTGCACATATACAAAAAATAAATCAAGGTATTTTATTCGCAGCGCCCGAGGGCACCCCCGCTCACGCGGTATCACCGGGAAAAGTTGTATTTTGTGACTGGTTAAATGGGTATGGATTGCTTATGATTATTGATCACGGTTGGGGATTTATGACCTTATATGCAAACAACCTAGCAGTATTCAAACAAAAAGGAGATACTGTTAATCAAGGCGAGCGAATAGCATCAATTGGACATAGCGGCGCGCTGCATCAAAATGGTCTATATTTTGAAATACGACATCGAGGGAAAGCAGTTCCACCAATGGAATGGCTGAAATAATGGAGAGCGTGATGACTTATAAAAAAATAGCAGTAAATACCATGCTAGCACTTATGGCTACAACATTTGCCTTTCAAACACATGCTCTGCCAACTAGAGATACTCAAGGACAAGAGGACAATGCAGAACAACAAATTCCGATGGAGGATGTACAACGTTTTTCTAATGCCTTAAATTTAATTAAAAAATATTATGTAAAACAAGTAGATGATAAAGTGTTGTTTGATAATGCCATTCGAGGGATGCTTAGCGGCTTAGATCCTCATTCTGCTTATCTTGATGAAGAAGATTTTAAGGAATTACAAACCGCAACTAACGGCGAGTTTGGTGGGCTAGGAATTGAAGTCACCATGGAAGATGGCGTCGTCAAAGTCATTACCCCGTTAGTCGATACCCCCGCATTTAAAGCTGGCATAAAAGCTGGGGACTATATTATTAAATTAGGCCCAAAATCGGTTCAAGGCCTACAATTGAAAGACGCTGTAAATTTAATGCGTGGCGCTCCTGGAAGCCCAATAGAATTGACTATCTTACGTAAAGGCGTTAATAAACCATTAGTATTTAAGCTATTACGTGAGAAAATCGAGATCAAAAGCGTTAAAAATCGCTTATTGGACCAACACTATGGTTACGTCCGATTAACCCAATTCCAAGCAATGACTGACAAAGAAATGCAGCAAGCGATACAACAAATGAAAGTAAAAGCTGGTGGCCGATTGAAAGGGCTCGTACTCGACTTACGTAACAATCCTGGTGGTTTACTCGACTCCGCCATTGATGTATCAGGTGCATTCTTGGATAAAGAAAAAAACGGCAAAGAAGAAATGATTGTTTACACACAAGGGAGATTACCGGGCTCTAAATTTACAGCCATGGCTACAGCTAATGACATTCTAAATAATGCACCAATGGTTGTGTTAATTAATAACGGTTCAGCATCAGCATCAGAAATTGTTGCTGGCGCATTAAAAGACAATAAACGAGCGATTATTCTTGGTACACGTAGTTTCGGTAAAGGCTCCGTACAAACAGTCCTACCACTTGATGAAAAACGCGGAATTAAATTGACTACTGCCTTATATTTTACGCCATCAGGCACATCAATTCAGGCTCAGGGTATCACTCCAGATATTGTCGTTGAAGAAATAGCGGTACCTAAAAGTACAACAAAACCCGTATTTACTGGTTTTTCTGAAGCGGAGTTAAGTGGTCATTTGAATAATGGTAACTCGAGTCCAGATACGAAAATTGCCAGCCCAACCACAAGTGATGAAATCAATTTGTTGCATGAAGATTATCAATTATATGCCGCGTTAACCATTTTGAAAGGGTTAGCTGTGGCGCAACAATAATGAGGAGAAGTATCGATGTCAGTTGAGTCACGATCCATTACTAAGGGGCTGAGTGTGCCTCGCCCCAATCAAGTTCCTAATGGATATTTTCGTTCGAAATTATTTTCAACGAGCTCAACAAACAACCCATTAGTTGCAGCGGCAAGTCCTTTACTATCTTTATTAGAGCGGCTATGCGTCTCTCCGACGCTGCCGCCAATTGAGCAAATGCGGGAAAATATCGAACATGAACTGTTTGCATTTAATAGCCGGCTTTCGTGTCAACAATATGTAGAGGAGTTTGTCACAATCGCGCATTATCTGTTATATGCCACTATTGATGAACTACTTGGCAAAAATTATATGCGATTGTATGGAGAGCATGCCGAATTCAAAGCCTTTACACCATCAACAGTAAACGAAGTGGGGCCGGAATATCAATTCTTCATAATAATCAATTACTTAAAAGAACGAGCCACCCAATATCTCGATTTAATCGAATTAGCTTACTATTGCCTTATCGCAGGTTTCGAAGGAGAGCATCACGTCCGCGCTGATGGTCGACAATTGTTAGATAATTTAATTGAAGAGTTACATCAATTAATTTTACAACATCGAGCTAATAAACCTCATCAATTATTCAAAGAGCAATATGAACGTCTACCAGAAGCGAGCCGTTACAAACCACTTATTCTCGTATCCTTTATCGCAATTTGCGTGTTAACATGTACTTATTTAGGCAGCAATACATTGCTTGAGCGGCAAGCCAAAGCAGTGTTATTCAAAAAAACTCAATATGCTCAGATGGATAATTAATGGATCACTCTCTCCGTGCGTTATGTGACGCCTTAAAAAAAATCATCGCACAACTCAAACCCCAGCATAACCCTATAGCGCTTACTTTACTTACAGGAAAGCGTCATCAAGGTAAATCTACTTTACTGCGCCAAAGCCAATTAGAGCACTATCCAATTCAAATAGAAGGCGCTGAAATTTATCATAATCAGCATGGCATTATCCTTGAACTAAGTGAAAATTGGTTAAATGAAAGCAAACATTTACTTCAATATACCTTAAAACAAATCAATCGATGTCACCGATTTATTAAAATCAGTGGGATTTTATTTTGTATTGATATCAACGAATTATTGGAAGCTGATTCCACTGAAATCAAAAAATTAATCCAAGCTCAAGCCCAATTATTAGAGCGGTTTGGAACAGCGTTAGGATACCCAGTTGATTTAGCCCTTTTATTTACGAAATTAGATTTATTAGCCGGATTTTGTGATTTTTTCCAAAATGAACACGCATCAGACTTACAAAAACCTTTGGGATTTTCCATCCATGAATCATCGCGAATGGATCAGGTACCTAATGCATTTAAAACTCAATTTGATCAACTCATTGTAACTTTAGGTCAACAAGTTATAAACAAAGTACATCCCGTGAGATCAAGCATTAAACGCACCTTAATTCGCGAATTCCCATTACAATTGGCCAGTTTACGCAGTACCATTTTACCGCTCATTGATTTGATTTCACCTAAATTATTCCGCTTACAAGCACTCTATTTCACCAGTGCCGAACAAGGCGGCATCTCGACGGATAGGCTAAATAAAAAAATCAAACAAGAATATGCATTGACCCTGCAAGATCAATTTCATCAATCAACGAATTATCGTGCGTATTTTATTCAAGGTACGTTACATGCATTTCAAGTACAAACAAAGCAACCGATTCCTCAAATAACACTTCCTCATCGATGGGTAGGAGGATTGCTGATTGGATGCACTGTCGCTGGCGTTATTTGGATAGGCCACCAATACATGCACTCCTCTCAATTACTTGATACGGCGAGTAAAGAATTAATTGCGCTAGACAGTCTTGGAAAAAACCACACACAAGACTCAACCACTTTTCATCTCGCAAAAGCATCCAATGCATTAGAACATATTCCATCCAACTCTATTTTATTGCCCACGATTCAAACACTAAAAATGCAACTGCGCGCTAATACTAAACAGCAGGTAAATAGCAACTTTTTACCCAATTTGGTACATGATATTGAGCAGACAATTACTGACTCTCAAGCATCTCAAATCGCTCGTTATCAAGCATTAAAAGTGTATTTAATGTTAGGTGATAAAGAACATTTTTCTGAAGAAGCGGTACTGACCTGGTTTCGTGATCATTGGCAAGATGGAACAAAGAAATCCACTATTGATGGAAAATTGGCATTATTAGCACGTGTCCTGCATCAATCTACAAAAAAAATTACAATCAACAAACAAATTGTTACGGATACGCGTAACTTTTTAAATGCCTTACCAACAAGCTATTTATATTATTCTCTGGCTAAAACACATTTTTCAAGTGATACCCTTACAGTGACCGCAAATGGATTTGTTATACCTACAGATAAAATACCAGTTTATTTAACAAAATCGGGGTTTCAAAACGTAATTAATCAACTTCCCTCTATTATCCAAACATTAAAAAATGAAAATTGGATTTTAGCTCGTCAAGATTTGAACGAATTACCCGTTTTATTACAACAAGCCTATTGCTATGAATATGTAATTTGGTGGCAACACTTTATGCAGGGTAGCCATCCCTCTCACGTTCAAGACTACGAACAAGCATACCAGTTGATGCAAACGCTTCGTCAATCGAACACAATTGGCAGCTTAATTGACATTATACAACAACAAACTCGCCCAGATACAAGCACTAATTCAGCCCTATTCAATCAAGAAATTGCAAGTAAATTCAGCGAGTTAAATTTAACAAGCGAATCCTCTATTCGTCATTTAACGCAAACCTTAAATGAACTAGAAAAGTTTTTGCAAACGTTATCTGTAGTGAACGATCAAGGGAAAACAGCCTTTAATCTAACTAAAGCACGGTTCCAAGGTGATGCACAGGCTAATCCCCTTACTGCCTTATATGAACAACAACGTCAACTCCCTGAACCCCTCACCTCTTGGGCAAAACAACTGGCTGATGACTCGTGGTTTACGCTAATCAGCAACAGTCGGACCTATATTAATCACCAATGGCAAGAACAAGTTTTTCGGCCCTACCAGACCAATATTGCCAATCGCTATCCATTTGATATCGCACAAACAGATGAAATATCGATTAATGACTTTAACCGATTTTTTTCCACTCATGGCACCTTAAATCGCTTCATGACAGATTATCTAAAACCATTTTTAGATACGTCCAAAGCACAATGGCAATTAAAAGAAGTAAACAATTATGTATTACCTATCTCATCTGACATGGTTAACGAATTGATTCGAGCAAATGTGATTACAAACATGTTTTTCCCCGATGAGGGCGATACGAGTCAAATTGAATTTAGTTTACAAAAAGTCAGTTTAGACCCTATTGTTGCGAGCCTACAATTAACTATCGGCGACACAAAATTAAAAGATACCCAAGCCAGCGATTCATTCACCGAGTTTCATTGGCCTCAAGCAAATGCTCAATTAATTGTTAACTCGATTGAAGGCCAACATTATGAGCTTGAAGAATTAGGAGCCTGGGCATTTTTCAAACTCTTACAAAAAGTCAACGTATTAGTCGATGAGCAAGACAGCACGAATTTGCAAATCCTATTCGAAATCAATGGTAATTCAGGCCGCTATTTGTTGAAAGCACAAAGCCCTGTCAATCCGTTTATTCCGGGTATTTTGAATGAGTTTAATTTAGTGGATTCTATTGTTTAACGATATGTATTATTTAATTTGACTCTATTACACTCGACTTTATAAACATACCGTCTTTGCTAGCGTTAGCGAAGCAAAGACGGATTTTAAACTGATCTTCACGCAGATATTTTTTGGCTCTGTATTTCCGAGTCTGGCGTTTCCGACGATGCATCTGAATCATCCAAACTCGAAACAGTATCTGAAGTCGCAACTGAAGAAACCTGCCACTTAGCATCATTAACAACTCGTGATTGTTCCTCTATCGAATCCACTATCGAATTAATTACATCAACCACAACTTCGCGAGCAACCGAGGTATTCGGAACTTTGGAACGTAGCTCTGCTTCAAAATCCAACAAGTCACCTAACGAATCGAATCGTCTCGTCATTAAATTAGGAGCGCATTTATCAAGACGCTCTTGAATAATCGCTTTATTTGCTGCTACCTCTGCTAGTTGTGATTGCCAACTCGCAATCTGTTGTTTTATTGACAAATCCCCTGTTGACGCCAATGGCCTAGTTGTAGATGATATGCTGGTGGCTGGAGCGCCCTTTTTAGTGGTCTTAAACATACTCATTATGCCTGCTACTGCACGAAATCTAGATGAGGAAGCCTGACCAGCAGGTAGCTCGTTTCTCAAAATAGGTGGCTCACCTGTGGGAGATACATTTTCTTGTGGATCGTTTGTTTTAGTCCATTCGAGCTGTATCGCGCTTTCTTTTTCATTTAAAACTCTCAAACTTTCTTGGAGTGCCTTTCGTCTTGGATCATGAGAGAAGCCCGCTATCTCTATAGGGTCATCGCATTGAATAACTAAATCAAAGTAAGCATTAAACCCTGTATGACCAGGTTTTATCTCCAATTTATTAAATTTGTTCGTTGGGAATATACATTTTAATGAGGTCCGTAATTTTGCCTCTTTTTTAGATAAGAACAACGCTCCACGAACTGGATCCACCCCAGGATTATCCTGCTCGATATTTTTTCGCACTGCCGACAACGTTTTTATTAATTGCGGTATCGGATCACGCGGTACGGAAATAAAAAGTGATGAAAAACGAGTTAGTAAATCAGGTTTAATAACAAATTTGTCTTTAGCTTGATGCTGAAGATAATGCAGTAACTCGTCGACAACAGCTAAACCATCATTATCTTCTTGTATCGCTTTTAATCTATCAACCACCTTTGTCCACTCGGTGGTATCTGTGACTTGTAGAGCCGCTAATTCAGACCAAAAATCATATAAATAAGCCTGGCACTTTCCAGCCTCATAACTCTCATGATGTGCTGTCGCAGCGTATCCACCTACCTGAACCAAACAGTCAAACTGAGCTAAAGCTTGGGCAATAACCTGGCGAGTATCTGGATATCCGAAGAAATATCCAAATGGAAAATAATACCACATACTCTTTAACGTCATCTCATAGTGACATAATGCTTTATGTAATGCGCTGATAGCCCTATCATCCTGAGGGCTGTGAACAACAGCATCTGCCATTTTCCACAAATCCTGCGCTGCCTGAGTTACTATAGAATATTCGATCTGAGTACAATAAAAGCTTTTGGGATTTTTTGCCCAAGCGAACTGTTTACATATATCTGCGGCTAAATTCTGAGAAAGATTGTTTATATGCTTTAATTTTAACTGATTAAGTTGTGCTTTTAAAAGTGCGTTAGGCTCTTGAAAAAAGCATTCTTGAATTTCATCCTTTATTCCAACACCAGCAGTGTGACTTCCAGCGATAGCGTCGCCACTCCCAGCAATACTCTCGGCACTCCCAGCAACGCTTTCGTCACTCCCAACAACACTTTCGTCACTCCCAACAACACTTTCGTCATCCCGAACGGAGTGAGGGATCTCCTTACGCTCGGAAGATGTCTCGCGTTGCTCGACATGACGTTGGAACTGAATTTTTTCTTCCATCGCTTCATACAATTTAACCAGCTCAATAACCGTAGATTGCAATGATAATTGCTCGTCGATATTACAGGGTTTGAAGTTATCCAATTCAGAAATGAAATGTTCGATCCGCTTAAAAACATCATTATCTTTATTATCAAGCAATTTAATCTTAAACGATGAGTAATTAATAATCGCTTCAAAAGAATGAACTGCATGCTCTTTAATAAGTGCCATCGCCTCATCTTTCATGAGACCACCATCAAAGTGCAGTACCGCCCATGCTGGATTTGAAGCTAATTCAACAATTTTCTTAGTGCGCGCTTCAGTCAGACGACATGCCCGCTCTGTATTAACCCGATCACGATGTAATCTCAGTTTACGATAAGTTAACTCTTCAGTCAGATCATCATTTTTGAGGTAGCCGATTCGTGCCTTATCTTTAACTGTCAAAACCAATGGATATTTCTTTATTTGGTCTTCAACTATTATTTGAAATTGCTTCCATATATTAACTGCCTCTTTCTCAAACGTTGCCTGGGCCGCATCCAATTTTTCCCGTTCAAGGGAACCATCCTCCTTTCTGCGAACATAAAGATTGATCAACTCTGGTCCGGAATCACGTAAGCATTTGTTCCAACAATCGTTTAATGCTTGGATGAGTTCTCCACGCAACTGCATTAATTGATTATTTAAATTGTGTTGATGAGAAACATCTTCTGCTGTAACGTCTTGATTTGCTTCGGTGGCTTTTTTTGTACAACCCCGATTAGTACCATTCTCACCAAATAATGCGCTTTTCCAAGCATCAAATTGATTAAATACAACCTGTTGAATTTCATCTATTTCTTGCAAATAATACCGCTGAATAGCACTTTCTTCATTCAGTTTTTCTTGCTGCGCTTCAATTTGTCGCTCACGCTCTGATCGACGAGAGCCCACTAAATAACTTAAATAACCATCCAATGAAAAACCATCGCCTTCATAAATAGCCAAGTATTTACCATTTTGTCCTTTACGTGCAGCTCGGCCTTTAATTTGTCGGGTATTACGGGGGGTATCAAGACAGGTTTGAATAACAAATAAACCCTCAACATGCTTCGGGTCAATATCTGTACCACGTCCTAATAGTGGCGTACCTACTGTTAGTTTATTATCACGAGCGGCGATTTTTAACATCTCTGCGCGTTGTTCATCTGTTTCCATACCACTGATTTTCTGTACCCGCTCTTTACCAAATTCCTTTACCAATTTATCGTATAAAGCCTCAGCGCGATTTTTATCTTTAGTAATCAGTAAAATGGGTTGTTTTTTCAATTCAGCAGCAACGGGCCGACCCAAAGCAGCAGATAAATGTTGCATCGCGAAAAGGTAAGTTTGAGAAATCCGATCCAATAACTTAATGACAAAATAAGGTAAGTAAACATCCTCCCAGTGAGCATATTTAATCGCATCAATAATTGCTTGATCATGCATAGACTGCGTCACTAGTCGGGGCATCAACTCAGCACAATTGCCTTGTTTATGCTGAGGAATCGAAAACGCATACATACCATATTTGTCTTGCTGTTCAAGTAATTCTTTATCGGTCCCTGGCGTACCGGTAAGACCAATCATGATAGAAAATAAACGCATATAGGCCATACTTGAACGTGTTGCTATACAAACTGGCTCAGGATCAATTGGAAATTCAGCAGTTGATTTATTTGTTTTTTGTAAATGAGCGTGTAAACAAGGATGTCGGCCATCCAAATAAGTCCCGCCGTGTTGGGGCACGCCACTCTCATTAAACGGTACGGCCACTGAATAACCCGTTTCGTTACCATGCTCATCTTGAGTCGATACCGCAAAATCCCTACCCTCTACAAACCCTTGCGCATCACAGGCACTATCAATCAACGTATTGAGCTTTCCAGCCCAAGTAACAATGTGTTGTTTTTTCTCATCAGCACCTGGTTGTGTATCAGCGAACGCTTCTAGATAGAGTTTCAGCCGGCGAACATCCTCGGCTTCATCCCAAGCATTATTTGGATCGACATTCCGAAATTTTTCGCCTTGAACGAATTGATTGACCGCCGTATAAATCCAAGCGTGTGGGTTTTTACCTTGTTGATCTTCTGCCACAGGAACCGAATATTTAAATTGAGTCCGATCATCCATCGTGTAATCGTACTCATCCATAACCAAATACATCGGACATATTTTACCATCATCTTTCGATTGATCTAAACTCCACCCTTCCAATTCAGCTCTGGAACAAAAATTAGATAAGTCACCTACAGTTCCATAATTAATGCCCCCAATACAATAGCTATCTTCTTTCGAGCCAGATCCAATAACTGATGACTTAATATCTAATGCTTTGAAAAAGCGGTCATTATGTTTATCATAATAATCTTGTCTTACCAGTGTTCGATTAGCAGTTGGCACATGCACCGTACCACCTTTAGCCGCAAGTAAAACAGAAAATAGAGCGGTAGTAATACTTTTACCTTCACCAGTATTAATACCAAACAATTGACGCTCAGGGTTATCCAAAGAATAAATAAGAGACAGCATTTGGGTCGAATTCGGTACTCTACCCGTACTACGATAGTATTGCTCTCTCATTACCGCCAGCAATTGTAAGGTTAAAGTACGATGCTTAGGATCAGACAAATAAGCTGGCGAATTAGATGCTGATTCGGCTGCTTGAAATGCATCTTTCAATGCTTTGGCTAACGATCTTAACTCTTTACGACTGCATTCGTTTAATTTAAATTTGTTTTTTGGTGTACCATCTTCCGTAGTTAGCTCAATTGACTTACCTTTGTGATCACACGGATAAAAAGAATGGTCTTGACCAATCGCATTCACATAATCAAACTGTAATTTCAAATTAACTTGCTGCGTTTCACTTAAATATTGATTATCAAGCAAGCGACGAATGCCACCAATAACAGGGACAACCGATGTCGTATCAAAACTGGCTTGCATTTTGCTCCAGTTTTCTACTCCATAGGGATGACGATCAAATTCAATTTGAAAACTCTCGAGCGTCCCACTAGTCAGCGCTTGAATAAATTTATTATTTTCCGGATAGGGTTCTGAATCAAATAAAACATCACACATCTCAGTGAGTTTAGTCTGATCAAGTTTTTCTAACCCATTCACTATATTCTTAACATCAGTTAACGTAACGGGATTTTCTATCGTTTGATTGAGATCAAGTGCTTCAAAGATCACTGACCATTTAGCAAGTATTGTTGGATCAGTTGGTAAAATGCCTAATAAATCAAAATAATCATTCAAATCGGTATTACTTTGAATTGTTTGCAATAGTAAGACAATATACGGAACAACTTTTGATCCTTGTTCTTTAATAATATGCGTAGTTCGCCCCATAAAATCATTGTTAGGAGAAATTTCAGGGCTAGATGTCGCTAGAGAAAGTACTCGAATGAACTGCTTAAGAAAAACAGCAC
Source organism: Legionellaceae bacterium (assembly GCA_030696305.1). Lineage (GTDB taxonomy): Bacteria > Pseudomonadota > Gammaproteobacteria > Legionellales > Legionellaceae > JAUYSP01. The sequence continues at coordinate 38,483 of JAUYSP010000039.1, forward strand.
TACTTTCAGGGCAATTTTTTTGCACGTCAATCACTGCATCCAAAGGAAATGGATGGTCATGTTGCAAATTATGCGCCACTGACATCTTAAAAAATTGCTTGATCTGATCTTCATCAAAGTTTTGTTGATAATCACTTAATAGCTCTAAACCGGCTAATACTTGACCTAGTCGAGCCTTATTACCCGATTCAGGTGGGTATTTGTTTAATTCAGCCATCACCAAATCTAGCTGTTCGACCACCGACATGCTTTTCAGCTTACTAAACACGCCAAACATACGAGATAGGTCTTTAAAGTCCCATTGTTCGTAACTATTATTCTTAAATAAAATATCTAAGCATTTTTGATAATCATCTTTATTTTTGTTTCTTAAGCGAATTAAGGAGTTAATAAATACGTTTAAGCGATTCACCCGTATGCCATAATCATTAAATACTTCACTCACTGATAGAATGGGTGCATTACCCAATAAAGCCGTTATTAATTCAACCTCGTTATGAATTTCACTGTCAGTTAGTTGTGTAATAATTGAATAATCACTTACTTCTGCTTGTTGATAAGGCTTAGTGATTTTACTTTTTATTGTATTAATCGCATCGGTGTTATTTGCTGTCTGAGTTATTTTTTCTACTTTTTTCGTAGTACGGTTAGAGTAGTATAGCTCTCCTTTATACATAATGATGGCGTCTTGCCCCAATGATCTACACCTAGTTAACTCATAAAGTTTTTTTAAATAGTCTTCAGTTGCTTTCTTTGCATCTTTATGAAAAATGTCATCGTTGACTGTTATCAAGCAAAACCCATCCTTACCTATTGAGGTATAAGTGGATTTAATTTTTAAGCGTAATTTGTCGAAGCTTGCAGAATCTGAGCCAAGGATTTGCCTTACAGATACTTTATCCACTGCTGCTGGTTCGACTCGATAAATCATCTTGTTAAATAAGATAAGCGCATTTTTATGAGGTGCTATCAATTTTTGTACTTTATTAGACGCCTCTTTGCTCGTCGGATCAAATGTCACTTCAATCAAGCCAAAGCCGATATCTGATTTTATACCGCAGATCTGCCTGGACAAATAAGAATTAAATTGATTGTTTTTTGTTTCAAGCGACTCGATTGTATCCTGCATAGGCAGTGTAAATTTCTCATTAAAGACAGGTTCAGCAAAAACAGACAATGCCATGGTTTCGAAATATTTCGCGACTTGTTGTTTTCCTGGACTATTAACAAGACTAAGTTTAACAAAATAAGCCAACCCAGACAAAAATGGGTCAAAAAGAAGTCCAAAACCAAAACTTCTAAATCCCTCTCGAAGCTCATCACGTAACTGCACGAGGGCTTCATTGGCTTGATCAAACAATTCCAACATTTGCCATTCATTTGATTTTTCATTGGTTACAACATCATAAAATTCTTTAATTAAAGGCAGCACCGAGCGAGCTTTTTCAGTAATATAACCACCCAAACCACTATTGGTCGTGAGCCCAGCATTAGCTAAAGCCTTAGGCATTTGTATTTTAAATATGTCTTCAATCTGGCCAAATCGAAAATCAGTTGCAAATGCTCTGAATATACTAATTAAGTCAATGGCAGACTCCTCGACTGCAGCTCGCCCAATACGAACATCTGGCAAGCAATTGCGAAGCGTCTTTAACAGAGATGATTTTAATTTTTTAGGATCAGCAAGCTGAGCATATTGTTCGCTCTCTCTTGAAATCTCATCTAAAACAGAATGTATCTCATCAAATGAAAACATCTGCTTGGAGCCAGATATATCGATATCACATAACAGTTCTAATAATACTTGATGGTGAAATTTTAGATTTTTTATTTTTCCCACAAACAATTGAACTTGCAGTTGATATGCCTCTTTATCTAGTAGTGGTGCGTTAATAAGTGATAAAACGCGAACAATCGATTGAATCGTTTGTGGTTCATATTTAAATTGATTTTCCAACTCAAGCCTAACCGATCTTAAATTGGTCACAAATGGAATATAATCAAGCCCAGATTCATTTGCTTGAGTTTTCTTTTGATGCACTAAACGCGCTTTATAATTGTCAAAAACATCTTGAGCGACATCGCCGTAATCAGTGATCAAACCCAATGTTATCGCAATGATTTCTTTGATTGCCGCTTCTTTATCGACACAATCTTGTTTGGGTATGGGAATGAGTTTAAATAACTCACCTAATTCACCAAGTGTAGGACAGGTGTCAGCAGAAAGCCCACAATCATGGATAGCGGCAATAATGTCATCGCAAGGAACCTTCGTTTTTTTCGAATAATCACGCACTGCTGCCAGAAATTTAGGTAACTCATCATTTGGTTTATTATTTTGATTACAAGCTCGAACACCAGAACCTGCTATTGCACTGATATAGAGTAAAGATGCTTTTGTATTTACATCCAACGGATCATGATGTTCGTTTTTTTCTGGCGTATGTTTCGTGTAATTTGTTATTATTTTTTGATATTTTTCGGTTAGTTCTCTTTCTCTACAATTATTTAACTGTAAGTCTATAATTAATGATTGGAGCTCCTCCGACGATACATTTAATTTAGTACGTATAGGACTAGCATTATTATCGATAAAATAAAGGTCGGAAAGTTCTCCAGTAGCTGTTTCGATACAAACGTAACCACTGCTTTTATTAGGCGGTAACGTAGCCGTCCCTCTCAAATAAAAACCAGCACCGTTATCTCGTGGTGTTAATTTACGGCTTAATTCATCGATACATTCAACCATTACTCGATAAGTACTTAAACTAAATGGTTGTAAATTACCTTGAATAGGACGCGCAATATAACGATAATAAAATCGTTTAGTGTCATCATAATTAATAACTGGCGAAGATGGGGTAACTGGATGCGAAAGAGTCTGTTCTAAATTTCTTATAACCAATTTAAGCGCTTGATCTAGTTCCCTCGAAGAATTACCTGAAACGATGCTTTTTAGCTGACTCAGGATAATCGTTGGACTCAGTTCTTTAAGATTAGAACGTGCAGTATCTTCTACACTGGAATCAATCTTAATCTTAGATTGAGGTTCTCGTAAATTCATGAATGTTTTAAATGTAGACTCGTCATGCATAGCATAAGACAAAGCTTGACGTTCAGGCGTATTTTGCTTGTAAAGAAATTCAGGGCTCAACACCATATCACGAGAAACTAAAGCGCTCTGTTCATATCGACTAAAAAAATAAGCGCCTGTTGGCCCTAAATCCAAATCCTTTAAATTACGCACCTGCTCTTTAACCGGGCCATGTTTTATAATATATAACGCTCGCTCCAAGGCCGTTTGCATATGAAGTTTGGGTATATGGGAAAATGGATACTGTGTCGGCAGGTGATTGTCTTTATCTAAACAATGGATCTGTATTCGAAAATCTTCAAATGCATCAAATAATCGATTAAAATCAAGCGGTGCACCAGACGCTTGGTGCTGGATAATCATAGCAGACCACCATGTTCGCTCTGTGTCATTGAATTTTGCCAATGACTCGAGTCGTTCAAGGCCCTCTTTGCTCGCCCATTGTAAATAATTTGAAGCATGACCCAAAAAAGGCTCTAATTGATTGCTATCTTTGAGTTTCAATAATTGTTGTAAAAAAAGTAAAACGCCCGCCGCATTTGAATAAATCAACATATCCGCTAGATAACTGTAATGCTGAATATCAAACGATAGAGTATGCTTTTCAAGAATTGTTTTAATTTTTATTAACAAAGATTCTGGCTTACAAAAAAATTCAAAAGCGGTTTTAACTGTCTCAAAACTTTCATTTAAAGTACGCAATATCGTGAATTGCTTTGCTATGAAAGCGGCGTTAACTGCCTCAACACTTTCCTTTAAAGTACGTAATATCGTGAATTGCTCTGCAGTGAATTGCTCTGCTATTGTCGACTCGGTCGTATCATGCTCTTTATAAAAACGCTCATATTCCACGAAGTCTGGGCGACTAAACGATTGTGAGATAATTAAAGTAAACTTATCAACCGGTGTCTTAGTTGGTTCATCCGCAAAGCGTAAAATATACTGCTTATTATCTTCGGTTCGCCTTAATTCCATTCGTTTTTCTATATGGCCTGAAGCATCTAGAAATGCTGGCGGATTATCTAGAACAATGCCATAGGAGAAAATCGCATGATGACGAATGATCTCTTGCATAGCATCCTGCGTTATACCAGTAATCGTTTTACTTTTATCTTCAAGATATTGGGCACCTTTACCAACTAAGCTATCCCAAATAGCTACTAATGTCGGTTTATTTGACTCAGGTAAAGATAAATCCTCGTAAAAAGCGCTCAATTTGGTTTCGATATTATCTCGAGTAATCAAATCCTGAAGCGCATTCGGTGTAATAATTTCTGGTGTTTTAGCTTCTTCAATGACCTTGGCATACACACGTTTATCAATGCGAGTACGTGATACTTGTTGTTGCTGTTGCTGCTGTTGCTGCTGTTGCAGAGGCATTCCTCTGGCATTACTTTTGCCAGCAACTAAATCTTTCTTTGCTTTTCTAATCGTACGTTCTGGAGGAAGTAATCCTTCATCGGATTGTTCAGCTACTTTAATTTGCTCATGCATCTCCAATGCGAATTGTTGCCGTTGAAATGAGTGCAAGGGAATCAGATCGCCTTCAGCTTCAGTCATCCACTGAATACGGCAAGTCAGTTTTGGAGTTAACTCATTGATTTTTTTAAATAATTCGTCTTGGAATTGGGGGGTTATATCGGTACAGATTAGGGTCACAGGGGATGTGTCGTGCGATGCTAATGCCGTTAATAAAGCATCAATATGTTGCTCGTCATATGAGTTATTAAGCCATTTGATGTTCATTCACACCTCGTCAGAGAAATATTCCATCTTTAATAATTAAGCAACATTATATCAAATAACCACCAAAAAGTGTATCGTTTTTATATTGTTGTTCCATTTATTGAACTTAAAATAGCGGGCTAAAGCTCGTTATTCAAGAGCAAAAAACCAATAAATGGTCTAAAATTAAACATATATTCCCTTCTATGAAAGAAGATCTTTCACTAAGTTACCGATTTGAACAAAGTGACTGCAGGAGTTATAACATGACACGATCAATTTGGAGAGGCGATATTTCTTTTGGGCTAGTATCTATTCCGGTTTCGTTAACTTCTACGGAAGAAAACGATGACATTCACTTCCATTTATTGAACGCAAAAACACTTGCAAGAGTCATTACAAACGTGCTCTGTACGGTACGATTTTTAAATTCGTCGTTGCGAGGAGCATAGCGACGAAGTAATCTAGCGACCTTCGTGGGTGCATCTGATTTATTGAAGTAGCTCACTGATTCATTGATAATCCATATTTTTTCCGCCAAGAAAGGACATGGAGTCATGAACATCAATGAGATGTGGATAGCTTTACTAAAAAGCATGGAT
>JAUYSP010000040.1 GCA_030696305.1 Legionellaceae bacterium
AAGTAGTGTTAATCTCAGGATAAGCTTTAAGAATCTTTTGTAGCGATGACTCTCGTATAGCGAATCCAGCATTATTTACAAACCCATTCGAAAGCCCTGCCTTGCTCTCGAAGGCTTTTACCTCTATTCCTAGGTGCTCTATATACGCTTTTAATCGGTTTTTAATTGACATTAGAAAATTATTCTAATTGATAATCAGCTTATTACGCTTTAATTTCTAATACTCTATTGATAATAGAAAATATCTCTATTACATTTGTATTGCGCAATACAACAAAGATATACTAAAGCGCAAGAAAACGGCAATAACTAATTATAACCAAAATGCACATCATTCATAAAAATATGATCCCGGGCGCAACAAATAAGGCGGTTGAGTTCTATGCAGTGAGCGAAACAGAGGTTGAGGCGGTTCACAATAAGCAGTTTCTGAAATTTAATGAGCTCCCTCACTTTGCTTACGAGGTGATCAAAATACAATTGAATAATGCAAATGCGACCATGTGCGAAATGCGTGCCTACGCACTTCGTGTATGGGGAGGATTGGATCGTGAACCAGATATCGATGAAAATGGCAATCCAGGGAAACCTGAGTATGTACCTGGACTATCGAATCCAATATTTGATTCAGGTAAAGAGATATCACCTGGCAGGTTGCGGGTACTTCAGCTCATCCATTTAAGTAATGATGAGATCGCTAATATTCTATTTCTATCACCCCACACCGTTGCCCGCCATTGCCAGGATCTTTTCGATGATTCTGGGATCAACAGTAGGACTGAGCTTGGATTTTGGGCAAAAAACAAAGGAATTATATGATTAACGAAAAGCTAATTGCACCTCCAGTAGTACGGTTTTCATGGACAAATGTACTGGCCGAAATGGGTGTTGAAGAAGACCTGGAGGTGTCCATAGAATATGATCGTACGATCTCCCAGCGGATCTCAAGAGAAATCAAGTTGAAATACCCAGACAGGACTTACAGAACTGACCGCAAATCTAAACCTGGAAAATTAGTAATAAGGAGGACAAAATAATGAGACACGACATTGAATCGAAACATCCAAGGACCGGCAGGAGTGAGGATGAAGCAATTAGACCAATGCTTAGACTTATGGTAATCACTGCCCTATTGCTGGCTATGGCAATATACCTGACGATAGGAGGGCACTTAAAATGAATGGTGTAAGCATTGTTGAAACTAGCCTTCTCGAAGATTTAATCAATAAGGTCGAAAGATTGGACGGGTATGTCAGAACCGTTGAGAAGGAGCGCAATGAATTAAAAAAACCGCTTATGTCGGTAAAAGAGGTTTGCGAGTATCTGGGGAAAGGTTCAACGTGGTTAGACATACACAAGGCTGAGATCGGATTCACGAAAGCCGGAGGAGAGATCCGGTTCAAACGAAAAGATGTTGAAGCCTATCTGGAAGCCGGATACTATAAAAAGCAAAAAATCCGGTAGGTACCACCCTACCGGACAACCACCCCGGACTAACCGGAATAATTTTAAAGCATCGCAAATATAACCTTATGCAAGCAGATATCAAATATTTAATAGAAATGGCCGAAGAGAGTTTAGCTCTAGTAAAAGAGATCAGAAACGAGCTGTCAGAGGTCAAAAAGGAGCTATCAGACATTAAAGAACAATTAGAAACCAACCCGGAATAAACCGGAATAATTTAAAGCAAATATATATGAGTACAGGACGTATCGCCACACGAAAAGAAGCCATGGGCGGATCTACCCTTTCAGAGATTGGGAAGATTAAAATTGGAATTAAAGCTACTTCCGCCAAGGGTAAAGAGTACCCGAAAGCGATTGACTACTTCAGGCCGACCGGCCAGTTTGCAAATGCATTCATTAAGAAATTTGGCGATCAGCCGAAAGAGCTGAAAGTTGTGTTTCTCAGTGATGATGTAAGTGAAGTATGCAACCAACGATATGAATGTTGGGAAGGCGGTAAACGATGGGGCTGGGGTGATGGTGAGACATTCACTATCTGGGATAAGGTAAAGGGATTGTACGTTGATGGCGTGGTTAAAGGAGATCCTCGAATCAGAGCCGTTGGTAAATGGGATGAAATGCTTACTATTCGTTTCGTACTGCTTGAACTTCCCGGCATTATGGGTACCTGGAGCTTTCAGACAAAAGCGAAGGCTGTCACCATTCCTTCCATCGTCAAAGCATTTGATTTTGTTAAAGAGAAAGCCGGCACCATTATCGGCTTCCCCTTCTCACTCACTGTTGAAATGGCAAAAGGTTACAACCCAGGTGATCCTAAAGCCTATCCCGTTGTTTCACTGGTGCCCAACTTCACGGAAGACACCATAGAAATGGTGCAGAATTACATCCAGGCTGGAGGCAGCATTAACAGACTCACTTCTCGCATGATTGCGAATAATCAACTGGATCCAAAAGTATTGGAGATCGGAACAGGGGAGGGGGTGAACAATGGATAAGTTTCAAGGTACACCTGGGCCATGGAGGTTCTACTTTGATCCGATGCCGCATCCGTTTGAGAATGGGCAATGGCGTATCAAGGCCGCACACGGCGTAGAATTTCCGATTGCAACAATGGCAGAAAGCATTGGAGGTAATAAAGACGCAAACGGGAACAATCCGACCATTAAAGCTAATATCGTTTTAGCAACAGCGGCACCTGACCTGCTTAGTGCCCTGGAGGACCTTCTTGCCGGAATCGAAAAATGGCAGCCAGATCTAATTAAACCAGAACAAGCAAAAGCTAGGATAGCAATCGCTAAAGCATTAGGAAAGGAAATATAATCATGACACACGAAATTATAACAACAGATTGGTTTGATGCAGCAGCTCTGCGTTTGCCAAATTATAAAGTTGGCCGGGTGAACTTCGCAAAAGGCCGATCATATATCAAAATTGAAGAAGACGGTATAATCGCTAAACCATTCCGTCTGTATACCAGCCTGACAACAGCGATCGCTCAGTCTATGCCGATGCCTCAGGCGCTAGAAGACTGGAAATTCCAGCACGGTAAAAAGGAAGCAGATCGTTTGACCAATTTGCAGGCCCATTATGGAACCATGCTGCACCTGGAGATCGGAAGATTCCTCAGGGAGCGGATTTATGATCTGGACTCAACTGATACTGCCGTTGAGACATACACATCTGCAGAGAATTTTTGGGAAAAGGAATGCGATAACTGGCCGACTATTCTGAAAGAAGATATGCTTGCCTTTATGCAATTCTTCTTCGATTATAAGGTTGAACCACTAGGAATTGAATTCGTTCTGCTTTCCGACAATTATGGGTTCGGTACCCTAATTGATTTAGTATGCCACCTGACCATCGAAGAGCCTGGGCTTGACTACCTGGACACGTATAAGTCAGGACCACGGAATGGAGAGCCACGTGAAATCAAGGTTCCCGTTAAGAAGCGTGCTATTATCAACTTTAAGTCTGGCCGAAAAGGTTTTTATGAAACCCACGGTATACAGATAGAAGCAGAGAAACAGCTCTGGGAAGAAAACTTCCCTGATCTGCCAATTGACATGGCATGCAACTGGGCGCCAGCTGACTGGAAAACAAATCCAGGCTATAAACTGAAAACCTGGGAAGATGCGGTGTCACAAGAAGAAGTGACTGCAATTATGAAACTTGCCGAAATCAGATATCGTGATCGGGCCGAAAAGCGCAAGTACATGAAAATGTCCGGAATCGTTTCAACCCTGGATTCCCTTGTTTCTGCAATTCAATACGAAGATGTCGAAGATTATTGCAATAGGAAGTTTGGCAATACCCCTGAGGTTTCCAAAGCAGACAAGGCAAAAGCAGCTCAGGCATTAAGAACTAAGGCCTCTGAATCGAAACCAATAGCAGTTGTAGTTCCCAAGCCGATGACTTCTTTACCACTTCCTATTTAAACAGTCCCTATTTAATTTTTAATCACCTAATAATATTAAAGCAATGAGTACAGCACTATCAATTATCACCCCTAAAGATCTGGTCACCGCCAATGAGATCCTACAGGCTAACACGGGTTATGTCACTAAGTACATAGTTACATTCGACAAATTACTAATCGAGGCAAAAGCCGCCGGAGAAAAGCTTCCTCCTGAACTGGACGGCCGGATTAATAACTTCCTGGTTTCTTTGAAAACGGCTCTTAAGAAAATGGAGGAAGATCGCAAGCCATTCACTCAGAAAGCCCAGGAATTTGTAAAACTATTTACTAATGAGGAGAATATCCTTAAAAATGATCTGGCACCAGTAATGCAAACTATTCGGGACAAATCGGTGGCCATCTACGCAAAGGAGGACAATGAGCTGCGCGAGAAGGAACAGTTAAAACTCAAGCAGGATCAGGAGCGAATCAATCTTTTCGCAGATGCGGAAGAGCAGATCCGTAACGCTTATGCCGATCTGTTACACAAGGACAAAAACGAGCTAATGGAAGCTTTTGAGGGTACAGATGCGGATAATATTGATAAAGTTGAATTATTTCTTGCAGAAGTAAAAGGCACTTTCGATGTTGACAGATGGAGAACAATTCTCCCAATAATATCTTCTTCAATCCTGAGCATAGAGGATTGTGCTAAGATTGCTACTCAGGCAAAAGCAGGGAAGCTCGAGAAGGTTCAACCGCATTATACTGCCGAGATCACTAATTATGCTAAGTATCTGCATTCCATGATCCCGGCTCGTCGGCAAGAAATCGCCGCAGGCAAAGCAAATGAAACACCTGAGAAGTTAAAAGAGCAGCAGCGCCAAATTGATGCGGCACAGCAGGCGGCCATTGATGAGAAAGTAGAGCAGGATAAAATGGAGCAGTTACGAAAAGCAGAGTTGGAAGGAAAGATCGCCCAGGCTAACCGGGCACTTGATAAACCAAAAGCAATTGAAAGCTATAATATCGTGATCAATTCCCGGGCCGGTTGGATCGACATATTCAAATTCTATTACACTCACAGCCCGGAGCAAGATCTTGGAAAGATCAAGATGGATCAAATGAAGGCATTCTGTGAAAAGTATGCTAAGTCAAACGAAACCTTCATCACTTCTGAGCACATTACATACGAACCAAAATACAAAGCTGTTGCAGTCAAAGCTTCAGCAGCAATAAAACCGGATCAGGTAGCAGCCTGAGAGACACCCTCCGGCATGAGGGTGTGAAGACAAAGCAGGCCAGTGGGAATGGGGCCTGATCCGGCATTCTGGGCAATCATACATTTTCACAAAACAACGGCGGAGAGCCAAGGCTTAAACGGTGGTTGCTAATCATTTAACCCTATGCTTTGTGAGTGCTGACAGATCGGAAAGACGATCAAATGCCGGTATCGTTCAATGGTAGGACAGCAGTTTTGTAATCTGCTTATCGGGGTTCAAATCCTCGTACCGGCTCAAACCAAAAATAAAGAATATGAATGTAAAAGTTGTATCCATTACTAAAAGCCTTATTGAGGGCAAAGAGTTATCGGCTGAAGATCTCATTGTCTATACAGCAAGGGTGAGCAACCCAACTAACCAGATGAACACCGAGACATCGGATCGGCTGCTTAATTACCTTATAAAGAATAAACACTGGTCGCCATTCGATATGGTTGATCTAACACTTGAGATTAAAACTAGCCGGGCAATAGCGCAGCAAATCCTCCGACATTGGTCAGCAAGGTTTCAGGAGTTTTCCCAAAGGTACGCTGAAGCAGTAGAATTAGAGCCGATTCAAATTAGAAAAGCCGGTGCAACTACACGTCAAGGGAGTGCTGAAGAATTCGATCCGAAGATTGAGGTTGATATGGGGAATGACATTATTCCAGACAAAGCTTCTGATGCAATATCTGATTATTTACAATGGGGCGAGAACTTGTATAAGGCTCTCCTGCAAGGTGGCGTTGCCAAAGAATGCGCTCGCATGATTCTGCCACTAACCACCCAGACTACTATCTACATGAAGGGGTCTGTAAGAACCTGGATGTTCTACCTCGCTCAGAGGCTTGATCCACACGCGCAGCTCGAACATCGTGAAGTAGCGCAAGAGGCTGAGAAGATTTTCCAAATACACTTCCCTAATGTTCACAAAGCATTTTTTCAAGATGGCCAATAATAAAACTGATCAGGTAAACCATCCTGCGCATTACACAGATGGAAAAATTGAAGTGATCGACTTCATAGAAGATAAGAATCTCGGATTCCATTTAGGAAATACTGTAAAATATGTCGCCCGGGATGGAAAGAAAGATCCGGCAAAAACTATCGAAGATCTTGAGAAAGCGCAGTGGTACCTACAAAGAAAAATCGATAGCCTTAAAGCAAATCAATAACTAACCACACCGGCTCTGGTCACCGGCTATAATTATGAGTACAGTAAAAAAACTCTCAGGAAGCATCGCACTAACCAAGCTGCAACATGTGATCCTTGAGAAAAAAGGAAAATCCGGAATGATCAAAGGGATATTTATCCCGATCGAAGCGAACCTGCTTACCGAAAAAGATGGGGCAGTTTACATGTCCGTAAATGTCCGGGTCAAACAGGAGCAGGATGAATATGGCCAAAACGGCTTCATTGCCAAGACTACCGATTCTAAAATCTGGAAAGAACTCGACGAAGCAGGGAAGAAGGAGGCCGAAAAGCTCAGTCCGATTCTTGGAAATATAAAAGATTGGTCTGGGGAAGGCGGAGGTAATGATACTTCCGGAGCTGCATCAAATAAACCTGTTAACGACGAGGACGATCTGCCATTCTAAAAACCACGGCGGTGTAAAAAGCCGCCTTAATTCACTTAACATGCCTGAAGCAACTACCGAATCAGTTCAAAAAAAAGTAACCAGTTCCCCAACGCTTTCTAAAAAGCAATCCGAGTTCCTCGATGCGGTTCATGCTGGTAAAAGCGTATTCCTTACCGGAAAAGCCGGAACAGGTAAATCATACGTTGTACAGGAAGCTATCAAATCACTAAAGCAACAACGCAAGAATGTGGTAGCCTTAGCACCAACCGGAGTGGCTGCGAACAACATTGGCGGCCAGACGGTCCACTCCATGTTCTCGCTGGACCCATTCGGTATTTTAACGTTTGAAGATTGCAGGTTTTTAAAATCCGAGAAGCGCCGAATGATGGGTCTGATTGATACCATCTTTATTGATGAGGTTTCCATGCTTCGCCCTGATCATCTCGATGCGATAAACTGGACATTGATCAAAAACGGCTGCAAGGGATTGAAAGATATTCAAATCATCTTCATCGGCGACCTCAAGCAGTTGCCTCCTCCAATTGATGACAATACTAAATCTATCCTTTTCGGCACCTATGAGGGCTGCGAGTTTTATAATGCGTTGATTTGCAAAAAACTGGATATTCAGATTATCGAACTGGACGAAGTACTTCGCCAGTCCGATCCGGATTTTATAACTGCACTCAATATAGTCCGTGAAGGAGGCAAGAGCGAATACTTTAGACAGTTCGTAACCAAGACCCCACGTGGGATCATATTAGCACCCCACAACTCAACGGTCCAGCAGTATAATGTTAATGGCTTGGCCAAGCTGGAGGGAGAAGAATATGTATGGGATGCCGTTGTCACCGGCAATGTTAAGGCCGGTGACTTTAATCTTGAGTCACAAGTTCGCGTAAAGCAAGGCTGCAGGATTATGTATTTGGCCAACTCACAAAACAATAACCTCTTTAATGGCACCTTAGGGATATTCAAAGTTGAAGAAGGAAATTTCTTCATTGATGTAAATGGCGTGAAATATGCGCTGGAACAAATTCAGGTAACAAAAAAGGAATACGTTCTAAACGAGAGCCAGGACAAGCTTGAACTCCGAGAGATTGGAAGCATTACCCAAATGCCAATAAAGCTTGCTTATGCCCTTAGTATCCATAAATCCCAAGGTCTAACCTTTGATGAAATCACTATTGACCTCACCCTGCCTTGCTTCAGCAAAGGGCAGATGTACACCGCTCTAAGCCGGGTAAAGACTCCAGCAGGACTTTCAATTATTACTAAATAAACCACCAAATTTTTAAAGCAAAATGAAAAATACAATCACCTTAGACAACCAGAAACTTGAAATCGATCCTCGACTAGCAGGATTTTCAATCAATAAAAAACCTTCTTCAAACATTGATTTCTTTGGCCACAATCCAGAATCTGATTCTCTATTTTTTCAGTTCAGGAACGGAACAACCTACATTTTTAAAGGGGTACCAATTGATATATTAAAAGCTGCTCAGGAACACGAATCTATAGGAAGCTTTTTTCACGCACACATCAAAGGAAAATACGAAAGCGAAGGAATTTCCGAACGCTTGGTTATTATTGATAGGGAGGAAATGGTATGAGCGAAACCCAAAAATATGCCATACTAACTCCTTCGATCAGTTCAATCTTGAACAAGGGAAAAGAAATCACCCACCAGGTTAGTGACACCCTGGCCTCAATTACTGAGGAGGTGGAAGTCTTAAGCATTAGTCAAACCACAGGTAATGCCAAAGTTCGCGACTCTCGAGGCCGGGTGTTTTATTGTTCCTGTTCTGATCTTAAAAATATATAGTTCGTAATATAAATTATATATATTTGAAACCCACCGAAATAATTTAAAGCAATGATTGAAACCGTAAACCCTCCTGTAATTCTAAGGCCCTATCAAATAGACTTCATTTCCAATCTTAGCCTAAAGGTCCGTGAGAAAAGAAAGGTAGTCGCTTGCGCTCCAACCGGATCTGGGAAGACCAAAATGTTTATCCATATTGCCAATATTGCGAAAGCTAAACAGCGACCGGTCATTATTATTTCTGAATCCAGAAAAATATTCGACCAAATTACCGGTGAAGCTGGAGGAATTGAAATAGCTGATGGAATGAAGCATACCCGCATCGTTCCTGGAGGTTTATACGTAGCCATGGCGCAAACATTAGCTAGGCGCCCCCTCATAGTTGAGCAGTTTAACACAATTAAACCCGCGCCGCTGATCATTGTAGATGAAGCGCATGTCGGTACCCCAAGCAACATCTTGCGGGCTCTTACAGAAGATGGTGCTGCGATGGTGCTTGGATTCACTGCTACACCGGATGCACGGGCAGCAAAGCATCTGCCAGAGCTGTATAATGATATTGTCGTCTGCTGCCAGGTGGACGATCTAATCCAACAGGGTTTTCTCTGCACCTATAAACACCACGCGCGCACCAAAGCCGGGACCAATGTTCTGGAAATTAAAAACGGCGAATATACTGAGGAATCCCAATCCCGGGCATTCAACAGGCCAGAGGTATACGATGGCGTATTTGAAGACCTGCACAAGTTCTCATTTAAAAAGTGCATGATATTCGTGTCCAGCATAGAACATTGCGAGATTATGTATGAGCGGCTGTTGCATCAGGGTTTTTCTGCCTGCAGGTATCACTCAAAACTTTCCAGCCCTGCTTTTGAGTTGGCTAAATTCATGCAGCTTGACGAGGCCAATGTGTGTGTATCCGTTGCATCGCTCACAAAAGGTTTTGATTTTCCCCCGGTGGATCTTGTAGTACTCGTCCGAAGCACTACGTCTCTTCCCCTATATCTTCAGATGATTGGCCGTGCATCCAGGCCTATCCCTGGTACTAAGGATTTCTTTCAGGTTATAGACTACGGCGATAATTGGAAAACACATGGGTTATATTGGGACCATCGGGACTGGGAGAATATGTGGAACGATGTAAAAAAGAAGAAAAAGAGTGAACTGGGAACTGCGCCGGTAACCATGTGCGGTGATTGTGAAGCAGTCATCAGCACTACCGTCAGAATATGCCCTTACTGCGGATGTACTCGCCCACTTACAGTAAAGGAACTTGCCCAGGGCGAACTGATTGAAGTTACCCAGGCATACTCCAGCCTGATTGGGCGCCAGGTGTCTACCCTTAATGCCGAAGAACTTGCTACTTATGCCAAGCTAAAGTCTAAACAGCGCTTTGCCGCACGAATCGCAAAAGCGCATGAGCAAAAATTTCCGGGGTTTCTACTTGATTTTGCCCATTACATGGGTTATAAATCTACTTGGATTGACCATCAGCCAATACCATCAGAGCCAATAGAATTCGCAGACATAGTATTAAGATAGATATGACGACACTGGCAAAGGTTTGGAGCCAAATAGATACTTTACTACAGGATGGGCTCTCGCTGATTCCGGTACGGGATAAACAGGAAGGCGATCGTGCACCAAAGACACCCTATAATCTTTGGAAGCGATACCAAACCGTTAGAATCACTAAAGATGAACTTTGGACGGAAATGGAGTCCAAGGAAACATCCGCAGTTGCTATTGTTTGCGGTACGATATCCGGATACCTAGAAGTGGTTGACGTAGATGTTAAATATAATGCCGGCGTTAGCGCGGTTCTGTTTTCTCAGTTACAAAATATTTATCCTGAACTTTTCGCTAAACTGAGAATCCATAAAACTCCTTCCGGAGGTTATCATATTCTATACCGGATTGCCAACTCCCAGGGAGCATTCCCCGGGAATCTGAAACTAGCAGGCAGACCCGCTACCGAACAGGAACTGATCGAAGCACCTAAAACTAAAACCTACAACTTCCTTGAGACCAGGGGTGAGGGCGGTTATATACTTTGTCCCCCTTCAATGGGATATGAAGTTTATGCTGATAACCCTATTCCGCTGATCAGCTGGGATGACCGCTGCAATATTATCAATATTTGCAGGTCCTTAACCGAAATAATTGAAGTAAAGGCAAGTGTAAAGCCTTCCAAATCACAGTCCGATTTCTATTCTACTAATCCATTCGACGATTTCAATCAGCGTGCCGACATCGCCTCGATCCTGGAAGAACATGGCTGGAAAGTGGCCCCATCACACAGTTCGAAATACTTATATTTTACCCGCCCGGACAAAAAAGGTGGTGTTTCCGCATCCTTTCATCAAGAGCACCGGGTATTCTGGTCCTTCAGCACTTCTACCGAATTTCAGGAAACTAAAGGATATTCGCCTGTCGGAGTACTTCTGCAGATCCAGTTTAACGGAGATACTAAAGCCCTATACCGGCATCTGGTAAACCATGGATACGGATCAGTAAAGCCAAAAGTTGAGGAATCAGTTGTACGACGAGCTGCAGTATCCGGAAAGCCTATCCCTCCAAACTTCTCGACCGAGGCCCAGGCTCAATACCAGCTGATCAGCCAGCAGCTTAAAGAAGACCACCCTTTCGGGATCTTTATTAAATACGATGAGGACGATAAACTTTCCGTCTCCCGGGAGTCACTGTATTACGTGGCCAATAACCTGGGGTTTCGTTTCCATCAGGGAGAATTGGTCCGAATACAAGACTTTAAAATCGCTAAAGTAAATGAACGGTACTTTCAGGATACCTTAAAGGCATACATCCGGGAAGAAGATGCGGATGAATATGAAAAGCTTTGCAACGTGTATGAGGCTTTTCTGCAGAAGAACGGATCCTTTACCATTAATCGCCTGCAGCAGCTTGATAATTCACTCATCTTATCAGATACCATAGATGCGGCTTATAAGTTCTTTCAGAACGGGTATCTTGTGATCACTGCACAGGATATTACCTTCAATAGCTATGAAAACTTTGCATACCTGGTATGGGAAGATAAAATCCAGCCCCGTAATTATAGTGAAGTAACGGGCGGAAAATTTGTAGAATATATAAAACTGGCCGTAATCGATCCTGTTCAGGCCCAGAAGGTTTTTGGATACCTAACCCATGAATATAAGGATGAAACCACTGGTTTCATTGTGGTATTGATCGAACAGTGCGCTGATCCAAAGCAAGGGGGTGGATCCGGAAAGAATGTGTTTTGTAACCTTCTTAAGCTTTCTACCACTTACACCAGCAAACCGGGTGCCCAGGCCAAGTTTGACGAGAAGTTTTTCCAGTCCTGGAATGGCCAGCGCGTTTTCGGGATTAGCGATGTCTCCAAAAACTTTAATTTTGAGTTCTTAAAAGAACCTTCTACAGGATCCTTCATACACAAGAAGCTTTTCAAGGATGAGATCGAGATTGGAGTTAACGAAGCCCCGAAATTCATCGTTCAGACTAACTATTCCTACGAGATCACAGATGGTGGTTTAAAGCGCAGAATCATCCCCCTCGAGTTTA
Source organism: Legionellaceae bacterium (assembly GCA_030696305.1). Classification (GTDB taxonomy): domain Bacteria; phylum Pseudomonadota; class Gammaproteobacteria; order Legionellales; family Legionellaceae; genus JAUYSP01. The sequence continues at coordinate 12,094 of JAUYSP010000040.1, forward strand.
CAGACTTCTTTACCAGGTGCGGGGGACTTGACGTGCACTTCGGCTCCCATTTCCCTAACGGATGGTCCGAAGACGATTATGCCGGCTATGATAATTTCGTCGCCGAAGGCATCCAGCTCTGGCTTCAGGGCGGACGCAAGCTCCATCCAACCGGACTTACAGAAACCGGCTGGCTCAAGCAATGGGAGCAGACCTACGGTAATGCAACTGGATTCATTCAAGAGAACTGGGAGAAGTGGATTACAGATGGCTTCATTACTCATAGCCATTTTCAAACCTCTTTGGAATCCTACTATAACGAAAACAATATCCAGAAGCATTACTGGCCATCATCAAAAAGAATGAACGATGCGATTGAATCTTACTGCAACAAACATGGGGTAACCTATGAGAAGAATAAATCTAGGAAAGAATTCGGGGGCGTTGTTAAGGCTAGGTATTTTTATAAGAATGGGACAGATGCGCCGGAGGATGAGGAGTTTCCGTTTTGACGCGAAACAAGGAACAAGCATCTATTCAACGGCAGGTTTTCTGAAGTTATTGGACCTGCTTATTAATCTCAATTATTAGTGGCAGTACATATTTAAAATCCACGCACCCACTGATTCCATAAGTTGCATATAAGGCAGATTTAGCAAATAGATCGTTTGCGTCGCGTTGAGAAACGTTGCCCATCTTAACATCCCATCCTGGACCGGCAGATTTTACTAAGAGTTCACTTGCACTTTTCGCGAATGGTGCCTGTATAAATGTAGTCATTCCTATAACAAGGTCGTCTTCGGGTCTACTTCCAAGTTTTATTAGAAGTCCACCCGAATTGCCCTTCGACATGGTTAAATCAGCCCATGCTACTGATCTAGAGTAACTTTTTGATGAATCGCTTGGATCCGGCAGTGTCTCTTCGTATTTAGTCGATAGCCAACCGGTAGAAACGAACTGTTGTGATAGAAATAATGGGTACCCCGCAGTTAAAACCATATCACCCTCGTCTATATTCGCCAGCGTTCCAAGCTTAAAAGGAGCAATTTTATGTTTCACTATGCTGTCCAAGGCAATAAAAAAATAATCGTATTTTACCATGCTATCCCTGCCAGATTCACTTCGAAATCCATTGTGAAAGCCCTTCATTTTACGTAATTCTCCCGAGTGAAGCCGCACTGTGACATTTTTAAACTCAAGGCGATCTCTTTCTATAACAATTGAAGGTTGAATAACGTGAAAATTAGTGAGCACTAAATCACCGTGAGTTAAAAATCCGGTCCCGGCTGGTTGATCATTTATTAGTATTTGCACAACCGACGTTTTCAATCTATCTATTCGATCCTGCCCTAGATTTTGTGAATAAACTACATTAGATGTAATTAGGGAGATAAACATCAAGGCGACTTTCTTAAATAATTGCATTTGCAAATTTCTTAGTGAACTATAAGGTAGGAAGTTCGAAGCACATTAGTGATTCAATTAATAAAAGGTAACCAAAAATCCCACAGGTAACCAAAAATATTATCAAGGTAACCAAAAGGTAACCAAAAATATTTCTCTTAAAATTACTCTCATTGCCATTTAAACCTACTTTTTTATTATAGGTAACCAAAAAACCAATAATATTCTATTTAACGTATACTGCAAGGAAAATAATAACATATCACATCACTTTTGCCAGTACTTTTTTTATAACACTTGAAAAATGTTTTTATAAATAGGGAGCTTAAATAAGATATTTTTGGTTACCTTTTTATAAACATACTGATAATCAATATTTTAGATATTTTATTTTTGGTTACCTTTCAGTTACCAGCTTGATTTTTGGTTACCTCCCTCTTTCTTCTCGCAATTCTTTTAAAAATTATATATTTCATTATATAAATTATATAATTTTGAATTATGAGTGCCACAACCCTTTCTGCGCCAACTACACTTCCCATGAGTCACGATCGCATCCAGCAGGAATGCTTTAAATGGCTCTGGAATCAATATCCTAACATTCGGCGTACTTTCTTTCATTGCCCTAATGAATACGCCCCAGGAGGGGAATATATGGAGCGGGAAATTAGGGGATATCTAAAACGAGTTCAGAAGTTAGTTCCTGGCTGGTTACAAACCATATTCAGCAGCGCAAAGAAAGATCACATCATCAAGCTTTCTCAACGGAAAGCGATCGGGCTTTTACCAGGTGTTACCGATTTGGTTTTCTATTACCAGGGAGTACTCTATATGTTCGACATCAAAATCGGAAAGGATTCTCTTTCTGATGCACAACTCGATTTCATAGCAGCCATGGAAGACCAGGGCGGAAAGTTCTACGAGATCGAATCCCTTATACAGTTTCAATCAATCATTCAGGAGATTATTCCAGAGATATTATGACATCAACTAGCATACTGAAAGTTATTGAACACACTCACCCTGAAATAGTCCGGGAAGTCTCAGCTGGATTGATTCCAGAACGAACTGACCTGTCACAAATTAGAAATCTTTATGAGCTGTACCGTTTGAAAACTTGCTATCATAACCCAAGTGATGAGTTCGAAACTAAAATGCTATTCGTTGCCGTCGTCCTGAAACTTTACAGCCCAGCAGCCCTAATCGTTCACAATTCACTAAAACGGGGAGTATCAAATCAGATCGCCACCTGCTTTAAATCAGGAAGGCGAAATGCATCTTATTACATCAGCCAAGCCCGTCATTACTTCCGCCATGTTAACAGCTTCCGGGAGCGTGTTACTAAACTAAGTACAGACTTATGAGTGAGGAACTGGAAGAGCAGAAGCTTAATGCTAAACAGAAAAGGTTCTGCGAGGAATATACAATTGATTTTAACGCAACACAAGCTGCGATAAGGACTGGATATAGCGAGAAGACTGCTAAAGAGATTGGTTACGAGAACCTCACGAAACCTCACTTAAAGAAATATATTTCAGAACTGCTTGATAAAAAGACACTTGGCCCATCGGGAACCAAGAAACTAATCACCGATATCGCAACTGGAAGCCTTAATGATTTTTATAAAACGGTATTAGTGCCTGAAAACCCTTTGATCAAGCAGCCACTAGCCGATTACATCAAAGTTCGGGAAGAAGAGATCTTCCAGGAAGAGGAATTCGCTAAACGTGCGGGACTAACCGATGATGCTCTTTCCGAACACAATTTGAGACTTAAATACCTGCAATCTGAAATTATAAAACTTCAAATTGAACTAGAACGCAACCCTGGGGCATTCCGGATTGTACAGGGCGAGACGGAAATGGTTGAGCGTGCTGTTCTTGATATGGAAAAACTGGTGAAGGATAAAGAGCGTGGCCGGATCAAGTCTGTCAAGCATACTCAGCATGGCATACAGGTGGAATTGCAAGATGCAGGTGCAGCATTAACCAACATGGCCAGGATCCATAGCTTATTCAATGATAAGCTTGATCTAACAACCCAAGGAGAAAGTCTGAACAAGCCAATGAGCCAGGATGAGGCAAAGTCATTTCTAGAGGAGCTTAAAAAGGAGAATGGGGTTTGATGGAACTGACTGCTAGGACCATATTGCAAAATTATTGTTTAGCGTCAACGCTGAATTTCACATGCCATTTCTTTAAGAGGCAGTACAATAAGAAGTTCGTTATTGGAGATCATCATCTGAAGATTACTGATGCTCTTGATCTTGTCCTTCAAGGGAAGATTAGGAAGCTTATTATAAATATTGCCCCCCGCTATGGGAAAACCGAATTGGCCGTAAAATCATTTATTGCGAACGGTTTAGCGATTAATCCGGCATCGAAATTCATACACCTTTCCTATTCGGATGACTTAGCATTGGATAACTCAGAAGCCGTGAAAGATTTGGTAAGCTCACCGGATTACCAGGCTGTTTTTCCAGACGTTGTTTTAAAGCAAGGATCCGGCGCTAAGAAGAAATGGTATACCACTCAAGGAGGTGGCGTTTACGCTACTGCTGCCGGCGGCCAGGTTACTGGATTCGGGGCTGGCCTTGTTGATCAGGAGGCAGATGAAGATGCTGACTTGGACGAAATGATGCCTGATCCCTCTATTCCCGGGCACAAATACGTCTTTGGCGGGGCCCTGATCATCGACGACCCCATCAAGCCCGATGATGCGGACAGCGAAACAGTTCGGGAGCGGGTTAATAATCGCTTTGACAGCACGATCGTCAATCGCGTGAATAGCAGGAATACCCCCATCATCATCATCATGCAGCGGTTACATGAGAAAGATCTCTGTGGTCATGTAATGGAGAACTACCCGGGAGAATGGACAGTGCTTTCGCTGCCTTGCATAATCACCGATCGGGATGATCAGCCGTTAAGCGAGGGCAGGGCACTTTGGGAATTTAAGCATACGCTCAATGAGTTGCTTAAAATGAATAATATCAACCCGATCAACTTTGGGCGCCAGTATCAGCAGAATCCGCAACCGAAGGAAGGCTTGCTTTACAGCGCGTTTAAAACTTATCTAATCATTCCTGCCAGCAAGAAAGTGCAGCGGAAGTCCTACACAGATACTGCAGACGAAGGGAAAGATTTTTTGTGTTCAATCAGTTACATCGAAACTGAACTTGCCTGTTACGTGACCGACGTCATTTATACTCAGGCTCCCATGGAGGCCACTGAGCCTCTGACAGCTCAACAGTTATGCAATCAGCAGATCCAGCTGGCCAGAGTGGAGTCCAATAATGGAGGGCGCGGATTTGCCCGGGCAGTAGAAGCGCAGTGCAGGTTAATGAGAAACCTGTATACCAAGATTGAATGGTTCCACCAAAGCGATAATAAGCACGTCAGGATCTTCACCAATTCTGCTAAAGTAACTAACCTGGTGATCTTTCCGGAAGGTTGGGAAAAGAGATGGCCGGTATTTCATAAGCATGTCACCGCCTATTCTGCTATCGGTAAAAACGCCCACGATGACGCTGAGGATTGCCTGACTGGGATCGTCGAATACTTCGGCAAAGATAATATTCACAGCAACACCAAAGCACTATCAGCATTCGGATAAATCACTAAACCAAAACTAAGCAATGGCAAAGAAACTAAAATCAGAGACCCAGGACCCTACCCCGGAATTCATTAAATCAGCTGCCCGGGTTCCAGAAGGGATCGAAGATGCAATTAAGCAGTATGATGTGCTCCAGCATGACATTTTCGATAAAACTAAGCGGAAAGATAAAGATGTCGCTAAGCCCGGGGTCGATGATAATGGCAATGAAACAGTCGTAAACTCTACTGAGCCTGTCAATCGGATTGGACTAGCTTTCCAGCAGCTGATCGTTAAGCGTAGGGCGGCATTTATGAACCTTGGCGCTTTGACATTGGTTGCTAAACCGAACGGGACAGCTGAAGAATCTCTAGTTGCTGCTACCAAAGCGGTGCTGGATGATAACAAAATGAAATTTAAGCTCAAGAAGATTGCCCGGGGAGTAATGAGTGAAAAACAGGCCGCGGTTCTTTTCTATAGCGATATAGAAACTGGCCCGGAAGGGAAGGATACCCCACACCTAAAAGCTCGACTTCTTTCTCCAAAAATGGGCGATGAACTGCTACCGGTGTTTGACAGCTTTGGTAAGCTCCAGTATTTCGGGCGTGGGTATAAGACCAGGGCAGGGGATAAGGAATTCGAGCATATGGACATCTATTCTTCTGAAAAGATTTTTCAATGGAGCAATGAATCCGGAGAAGTGACTCTTAATGGAACCGTGACCCATAAATATGGAAAAATCCCAATCGCATATTTTAGTCAGGAAGAAACCGAGTGGGCTATCGTACAAGCGATCATTGAGAGACTTGAGGAGCTGCTTTCAAACTTCGGTGATACTAACGATTATAATGGTTCACCAATCCTTGTTGCACGCGGTGTGATCAAAGGTTTTAGTTCTAAGGGTGAACGAGGCAAGGTGCTTGAAATTGAAGGCGAACAGGCTGATGTGAAATATGTTAGCTGGGAACAAGCTCCGGAATCCATTAAGCTGGAGATCGAAACGCTAACCAATCTCCTCATGTCGCTTTCTCAAACACCCGATATCTCTTCTAAGGGCATGGCGGATCTCGGCCTTGATTCCGGTGTAGCATTTGATCGGGTGTTTCTCGATGCCCAGCTCGCCGCTCAAGATAAACTGGACGAGGATTTTGGCGAGGTACTTCAGCGTATGGTCAACTTCATCAAGACCGCGATTTGTAATGTGTTCGATACCTCGTTAAAGTCGGCTATTGGGATGAAGATTGAAGTTGAGGTTCCAACATTCCGCATCAATGAAGTAAGCGAGACTATTGATAACATGATGGCCGCAAATGGTGGGAAACCAATCATTTCACATAAGACCTCAGTTGCTATGTCAGGTTTAGTGGAAGATGCGGAAGCCGAATTTGAACTGATAGAGGCTCAGGAGGACAGCTTGGGAAGAGAAATAGAAACTGAAATCTAAACCAAAAACCACATGACACAAAGAAGAAAAAGTTTAGGAATGATGGCCGCAGCATTTGCAATTGCAATGGCTGGAAGCTTAGGGAGTGCCCAGGTGGCGCAAACCTCGCAAGCAAACCCTATGCAATCAAGCCGCGGAGCTTCGATGCAGGAGATGAAAGCCACTACGCCGACTAAATCCACGAGGCACCGGTCAGTAGTTGCTCAGGCTGGAGGATTAGATGTAATTCGTGAGGGTGGTGTATTCGGATTAACACCCATGCAATATGGGATGCGGTTTGGTAATGGCAAGTCTCGGAAGGGAAAGACGAATATGTTGAGGGTGTCGAAGAATGCGAAATTGAGAAAACGGGGGGGGGGGTAAAGTATGAAGGCGAATTCTATCTATAATCTTTCCAGTAGAAAGGGAATAGTAACTGTTAAGCGTCGGATTTTAATTGACCTTCAGCCCGCTGTGCTGAAAGCCATATTCAGTAAATTTTTTCCCCTTCATATCGAAACTAACTTTTTCCGGGATGAATTAAAGTATTCTGGAATCTCGCCAGATTTTGAACCAGTTGACGAAGCTTGCGCGTGCCCAGAGTACACGTTGACGGTTATACAGGAAGGTAATCGAATTAAAGTTGAATTTACTAAGGCAGGATTGATGTAATGCCCACCCACACCACAAAATACACCTTTGGCGATATCGTCTATCTGATTACTGATTGCGAGCAAGAAGAAAGGATGGTTACTGATATAAAGATATCTCCAGGACCCCAAGTAGTGTATTGCTTGACTTGTGGCACAGCGCACACCGAGCATTACGAGATGGAGATTTCTTCCAGGCGTGATATCAATAAAGCAATGGGAATAAATGGCGGAGAGGTGATCAAATGACCATCGACCAAAAATATGAGCGCGAGCTGGTGAAGCTTCAGGCTGATCTAGATGCAAGGATTGCGAGGTTCTACACAATCCTTGCTCAGGAGGTAGCTCCATTGATTGCTTCAGGTATGGAACGCCGTGCATTGGAGCGGGCAATCAATGCAAAACTATCCCAGATTACCAAATCGCTTCGTGCCCAAATTGAATCCAGCGTTTCAAAAGCCTGGTATTTATCGAATAAAAAAACAGTGGCCTATCTGGATAAGCGTCTCAAAGGATTCGACTTGCCGGATTCAATCACTAAAGTATGGATTGATCCAAACGAAAAAGCATTCCGGGAATTCCTGAAGCACAAGGATTCTGGTGTTACACTGAGTAAACGTGTATTCAAACAAACCAAGCAGGCTAAGAAGATCTTGACCGACCGCATCAAAGCTGGGATTGGCGAAGGTAAGAGTTCAGTAAAAATAGCCAGAGATCTACGCGATCAACTGGTGAACCCAACTGGATCAGAATCGCCTGGTCGCGGGGTTTATAAATCCCCTCAAAAGAATACACAGCGACTAGCCAGAACTATCACCAATAAATCTTACAGGTTGGCCGATCAGGAAGCCTGGGAGAAAAACCCGACGATCTTAGGCTACGAAATTCAATTATCAAAGACTCAAAGCAAGAAAGTAAAAGCCAGGTGCGAGATCTGCAGGGCTTTGGCTGGTAAGTATCCTGTTTCATTTGTGTTTGTCGGGTGGCACCCGCACTGCCTGTGTTATAAAACGCCGATCCTAATGAATGAAAAGCAAATGGCCGCTTATACAAAGCTGATCGCAGAGGGGAAAGATACTCCTGAGGCTATTCAGAAGGTTCGGGCAATGAAAGGCGGCGGCTTGGTTGAAGATGTTCCTGATGGGTTTAAAAACTGGGTGAGCAATAATACTGAACGGGTTCGCGGTTGGAGTTCTCAACCCTCCTGGGTACAAAATAATTTCAAGGATGGTGATATAGGATCAGGACTGAAGAACATTAAATCTAAGCCGGTAAAGGTCAAATCATTTATTCCTGCCGGCCTTGACAGTTACGAAAAGAGGACCGGCATAAAAGTTAATCGTGAGATATTCCAATACCTGGATAAGGATACTCCCATGGTTAACCGCGGAACAGGCGCCTTCTACGAAAGTGCAGACAATTATATCAACCTGCCAATAGATGAACGGCGCATGCAAAGCAAATGGAAAGCTGAATCCGTTGTTTACCATGAGTATGGTCATGCCGCTGACTGGCAGCGGGGTTTAAAGTTCCGGCCGGAAGTGAAAGAAACAATGGGTAAGTACCGGGCTGCTTATGATGGTCGCTTAGCAGATCTCTCGAAAAAAACCTGGGATATCGGGTTTCCCGCATTTCAATCAGGGGATTATGATATCGCTGAGCAGGCCCAAGCAGTTGCCGATACAATCATGTCACTGGATTTAAGATATGGATACGGCCATGATCAGGAATATTTTGCACGCCCGGGATTTAGCGAAGCGGAATTTATCGCTCATGCTTTCGAAAATCGTTTTTCTGGGAATGAAATATTTAAGGAGTTAATGCCGGATCTCTACGAGGATATGATCAAGCTGATCAGGAGACTAAAATGATATCATCAACGACAATTTCATCAACAATGATTGAATCGGTACTCTTAGCTTTTAGATTGAGTTTTTTCCCTTCCTTATCGGCTTTCTCCAGGATCGGGTAGATACCCTCTTTAATATTTGACCAGATCGTCATTAAGAGCTGAGCGTAACGATCCTCATCGCTACCAGAATAGTCGCGTTTACTAGTAATATCCCGAAGAAGTTCCTGTCCACTCATATATGTAAAGTTATATAAATTATATAATACAAACCAAATGAAAAATGAACGGTATGAGATTGAGCCAGTATTTTGGGGTCGGGATAGGTGGTTCGAATCCGAGATAGGTACTTTAACCGGGCTCCCCCTTGAAGATATCCTTCCTGTTACCTCAAACATTAGCCATTGGTCGGGGGGCACGTATCGCAAGGTGATCCAGGAACTGGGCTATAATACAAATGGCAGATTCATGAAATTCGACAAGGAGACACGCTGGCCATGCCTGATGCGGTGTAAGCGCCACGACGATAAATCGCACTGGTTTGGATGGGTGTACCACCGGGGTAAGATTTACTGCGAGGGCAAGGAATATCAGTTTAGTGATTTTTACAGAAACTTGTCCGGACAGGAGTATTTTAGTTGGGAAAACAAGGTCTACAAAATTACATCGATGCTGCAGGTGTGGATCTGAATAAAAAATACTAATTTGATCCCATGAATCAACTTTTTGATTTCCCATTCTACTCCGGCGTGTGGGGGACAGCGGCTGATTGGGGCCTATTCTTTATTACGACAGCTACGCTTTGGTACTTAGTCAAGACGTTCAAATCGCAAAATAAAATTATAGAGCTTCAAGCTACCGCCAATAAAGTACAGAATGAACTTTATCGTACCTCTCACCAACCCTCTTTCACGTTCACGGCTCAAAAGTTTAGTGCCATCTCTGACGTTGAGAATTATTTTGAAATTGCTATTACACTCAATTCCAATCAGGCGAATGATGTCACTGCTGACATACAAAACTTCGGTGGGAGGATTCAAAGCTACAGAGGAACCAAGAGACACTTTCCCATGTTTCCACCTAATAATATAGCAGTTTTAAGGTTCACTACTACAATTGAACCAAGCAATTCGGACCCATGGGCAGATTCCATTAAAATCACAGTTTTGTTTAGCGATCCTGTAGGAAATAGATATGAACAGGAATGCAATATTCGATACAACCAAAGAGATTTAGAATTGAAGCATTCCCCGGTTTCAATACTGAAATTATAATGGTAACACAACCGTCCAATATTATCAATGCAATCTGCTAGCCTTTGCGATGTCGATGTGTCTAAATGACTCAAGTGTTTCAAACGCTATTTGCCTGATCGATGGCGGGACGGGGTCCAGCGTCCCCTCAAAACCATCATCATCTTTAATAACCCACCCTGACGTATCCATCCTAGTTAAATCGTAATAATCTTTGTCCATTGTGTCGGCCGCATGCGCTCCACCATCTTGGTTTGCTAATGCCTTAATTATTCGCCCTCTCGTGTAGTTGTTCCCTTTGGTGTCTACAATTATTTTTTTGCTATTCCACCAATTCTCCTGGTTAACTTCTGTCAAACGTTCAAGGCTTAAACTAGGTGCATAACTCCAACCATTTTTTCCATGATGTAAAACTATTAGTCCTAAGTGGGTCTTTATCATGTTTTTTGATTCAAATTTACTACAACTGCACTTTAATGGGAGGTCCCTAAGTTTCAATTGTTGTATTAATGACTTGGAATCTCCGGTATGATGGAAAATCACCCTGAGTTTTACTGCTATGTCCTGAGCAATGTATGTTTTACCCGCATCATAAATTGAGCAAAACTCCTCAATAGCTGAAAGCTGCTTTTTAAGGGAGTGAACTAATTCCTCTTTGCTTAAGGTTACTCTCTGGGCCATTTTAAAAATTTATACTATTCCGTACAATCTTATACTCCTCCCAAATCTCCGGAGCTTTAGCGAAATACTCAGCCGATCTCAACTCTCCCCTATAATCCAGTAATAAACCGATATCGAAATAAGCCACCCGATCCCGCGTCCAGATCGAATACTCTGAGGCCGGGAATGGTTTTGTGGTCAGGCAATGACAGATCTTATCCGCTTTCCGGTCATAACCGAACAGTTCTTCCAGCTCCTCAATGGTTGGGCTATGGTCGAAAATGGTTTCCATTAATCGAATATAACAATTTCCCCATTATCTAACAGGAAGTACTCACACTTTCCCAAATTATCTTGCCGGGTTACTTTCGCTAACATTCAAATAAACGAACCGCAAGGTGTATACGAGTAATTAACGGCTACAACTTAGCAAAACCAAAAAACACATGTCACTAAACGAAAGAATTGAAGCACGACTGAAGGCATTGTTCTCAGGCGTAGGCTTAGCGAAAAAGTCCGTTCAAGCTGAGGTCGCAAGACTTGCACCGCTGCTAAAAGAGGAATCAACAGACGAGGAAATCGATGCAAAATTAAATGAACGTAATGCAATTCTGCCATATGCAGATCAAAAGAAGCATGACGATTATTTAGCTGGTAAGGAAGCTAAAGAGAAGGCAGACAAAGAAGCTAAGCGATTAGCTGATCTGGCCGCCGGTAAAAAGCCTGAACCCGATGAACTTCCTGCTGATACTCCTGACTGGGCAAAAGCTTTTATGAAGGCTCAAACTGAAAAGGCTGAGGCTCTCGAAGCGCAAATTGCTAAACTTCAAGGAGACAAAGTGACAACATCCCGCCGGGAGGCGCTTGAGGCTAAACTAAAAGACGCACCGGAGTCATTCCGAAATGCTGAGCTGAGAAGGTTTGCACGCATGAAGTTCGAAACTGATGAGGAGTTTAACGAATACCTCACGGAAACCGAAACCGACGCTGCTGGAGCTGTTCAGGCTGACGCATCTTCAGAAGTTGGTAACGATCGTCCTATTATTGGTGTTAGTCCAACTGGCGGAAAAGTTAAACCAGCAACCGAAGCAGAATTGGATGCTGTAATGGAAAATCTTTAACCCACAGAAACAATGTCAGAAGTAAATTTAAACAACGACAGCGTACAGGTGGATACCGGTAAGGACAATGTAGCCATTGTTCTCGTACTGGACACTGTGCGAGGTGGTAGGTCATTGAACGTCGAGGGCTTTGCCCCGAAAGTTATCAATGCGGGCCACCCAATAATTAAGGATACCGTATCCAAGGACTTTAAACCCCTACCTGTAAAAGGTGGCGGCGGTATTCAAGCACTTGGAGTAGTTGTACCTGGATCAGGTTACACCAATAACGGAACATATACGAGTGTTCCACTAACTGGTGGATCTGGTACCGGGGCTATCGCAACTATTGTGGTTGCTGCAAATGCAGTTTCTTCAGTTGTTATAACTACCCCGGGAGCAGGATACAAATCAGGAGACATCCTGTCTGCAGCAGCAGCTAATATTGGAACCAGTGGATCTGGTTTTGCAGTTGCCGCTTCTACAGTAGATAGCGAAGCCAGCGCTTACGATTCGCTTCCAGCTAATCATGAGTATGCGGGCGCCCTGATCGCAAGTATCCCAACAGACACAGCCTTTGCGGCAATTCTGACGCAAGGAACTATTAACCCGGCAGCCTGCCCTTACGATTTCGCGACTATCGCGGCCGCGTTTAAGACAGCTAAGCCATTAATCGACCAATTGGAGGACTAAGAAATGGAAACTTCAGCATTTGTAAATTATATTAAAAGGTTCCATCCCGGAATAGTTCTTAGGATTACTAAGTCCCTGAACGGTGATGATAACCCAAACCCGTACTTGTTTAAGACGCTATTGCGCCCTAAGTACTCCCCAGATGGGAACTGGGAAGCCCTTTCACAGTCTAACATTTACGTGTCTGCGGATTATGTAGCCATGGACAGTAAGTCGCCACTTAAAATGCGTGACTCGGGTGGGAAAGCCAGCGGAAAGATTCCTAAGCAGATGATGGAATTATGGTTGAATGAGAATCAACTGACTGCCATTGATACGATGATAGCTCAGAAGATTCCGGAAGCCTTGATTCTGGCCGAATTGTTCCAGGACGACAAAAGAGTGATCGCGGGTGCTTACGAATTGAACGAATCCACATTCCTGGAAGGCTTTTCAACCGGGCTATGTGTTGTTACTGACGCGGAAAATGTAGGCACCGGAATTCGTCTTGATTATGGCTACAAAGCAGCTAATAAGTTTGCGGTGGATAAACTTTTAACAGACCCTACTGCTAAAATATTTGACCGGATCGGTGCTGTTATGAAAAAGGGCAAGGCCAAGGGTGTTCGCGTTGCGTACACCGACAGCGATACCATTGCAGCGATAGCAAGTACTAACCAGGCAAAGGAAATGTATGCTTTTAGCCAGAATTTCGTAGGCGGGAACATTCCGGAACCAGACTTGGAGCAAATGAACGCTGTCTTCTCTAAAAGATTAGGTATCACGTTCTTCCCAATTGATCGTGTGATTACTCGTGAGAAAAATGCCACTCGTACAGAGTATTCTCCTTGGAAAGCAGGTATGATCACTTTTGCACCTTCTGGCCCTGTTGGAGATCTCGTATGGTCACGTTTAGCTGAGATGGGTAGACCGGTTGCAGGGGTGGAATACCAAACAGTAGATCAATACATGCTGGTCTCAAAGTATCGCAAAAACGATCCTGCTGTTTCCGAGTGGACTAAAATGCAGGCCCGCGTTGCTCCGGTTATTTCGAATATCGATGCAATTTTTCAATTGGACACCACTCTTGTAGAAGAGTAGAAAGGAGATCACTAAAATGAGTAACACACAAACTCCCGAGCAAAAAGCCGCAGAAGCTGCTGCTAAAGCTCAGGCTGCTGAAGAAGCGAAAGCTAAAGCTGAAGCCGAAAAGAAAGCTACAGCCGATGCACAAGCTGATAAGGAGGCTGCCGAGAAAGCTAGGTTAGAGGTAGAGGCCGAAATGGCTAAAGCGAAAGCAGAAGCACAAGCCAAAGCAGACGCGGAAGCTGCAGCTGCTGCGCAGGTCAAAGCCGACGAGGAATTATCCCGTTTAGCAGACCAAAAGGCCGCTGAGGATGCGAAAGCCGCAGAAGCTGCTGCTAAAGCTCAGGCTGAAGGGAAAAGCTTCATTGTTGCTCAACGATTCACTTCTCCAGATAAGAAGATCTGGGAAAAAGGTGAAGACGTTAGCCACTTTGATGCTGGCCGGATTAGTAAGTTGGTGGATCGTGGACTAGTAAAGCAAGGATAAAATGACAAACGAGGAAGCCCTGAAAGCACAGTTTTCAAGCCTTAACAAGGTAAAGCCCATGAGTATTCAGTTCCATTTAATGGAGCAGTCGCTAAATGCATCAGACGAATATACTTTAGGTAACCGTAAAGCGCTGGATCTTGCACTGGCAGGGCTTCTCTTTGTACTTGCAACCAATCCGAAATCAATTAGCGAACTGGACTTTTCGATCACCTCACACGATCCTAAGGAGTTACTACAGATGCGCGAAGGCTTGCTGAACAAGTGGAACGTTAAAGACACCATGTCAACTGGTCCAACCATAACTGGGAAATCGCCATGGTAGATCACTATATCCATACGCTCACATTTAAGACTGGTGGAACTCCATCGGTTTATAATGAGAGTACTGGGGTGTATACTCAGGCTATACCAGGTGAGGATCTTACGATCGAATGCCGGGCAAACCCAAGCGGTGCCGGTAAAATGGTTCGGAAGGAAGATGGGGCGGAAACGAGCTATGCTTTTGATTTGGGTTTTCCTGATGAAACTGCGGTTCTTCCGGTCGCAAATCAATTAGTGATTTTGAAAGGCGTAGATAAGGAGACGCTATGGAGCGGACCGTTGATCAGGATCCAGCGAGGAGATCTTTCAATTCGAGGCTGGCTATGATCAAGGTGCAAGCAAATTATTCTCAGAAGGATATTGAGAGAGATCTGAAAGACTGGTATGATAAGGCCTGGAAGATTACCCTCGTTGAATTCAGAAAGATTGCACTTGAAGCTGTAACTGAAGCCAGGAACAAGGAGGCTAATGACAGCTACCGTGAAGCGATTAACAGTCTGGCAAATGCCAGGGGAGTTGCCAGAGCAATTATTGGGCCAGAAACACCTGGTTTTAACGACCAGACGGCAAACCTCCGGGCATCGATCGGTTTCATCATCATGTATGATGGCAAGCAGGTCGAGCAGGATTTTCAAGGCGGAGGGGGATCTACAGTTGGAAAAACGTTTGCGGGCAAAATCGCTAAAGACTATCCGAAGGGTTGGGCAATCATAATCGTTGCGGGAATGGAGTATTCAAGTTGGGTTGAAGCACTAGGTTACGACGTCATCACCGGTAGCACGCTGGGGGTAAACCTGAAAGTTGATCAGGCATTGAAAAATGTTGAAAAGGCAATGAAATCCTACAAATCACTAAAACGGAAGTAATGGCACTGGAGAGAACCATAAAAACAGCAGACGATGCGGCAGACGATGTCTTCACTGCACTTGTCACCGCTGGAGTGAAAACAGCTGTAAACCTTACAGGCGCAATTCACTTATGGAACGAGCCACTAAATTCAGATCTGGAAAACATTGTTGTGAAAACTCTGGGTTTGTCAGCTGATCAAATGCAAGAGGGGGTTATTAATGTGAATATTCATGTTCCTAACCTCAATTTGACTGATGATAATTCGCAGCCTAACCGGCCACGATTCAACACTATTGGCGCTTCATGCATTCAGGCTCTGGATAGTTTTTTTGGCGTCAATTTCAATTTTTCGATTGAATCTCCGGGGGTGCTGGTTCCTGACGGGAAGGATTGGTTTATGAACATTCGGCTTCGTTATTATTCGGTAAGAGAAGATATTAATTAACACGCCCTCGGGCATAATTTAAAAGAAAATGGCTATAAGAGCATATGGAGTAGAATCCGTAGAATTCGCGCCGATTGGCGTAGATGGCGCATTACCCACCACTGGTTGGGTAAAGATTACTAACATTGATGAAGGGAGCGTCACCTTTAATGTACCTGAGGTTACACAAAACAATATTCGCGTAGAAGATGTGGATGGAATTGTAGATGTTCTTCCAGGTGAGACCGAGCCGGCTGAAATTTCAGTTGCCTCACTTGATATTGATGGTGATAAGGTTGCAGATCTAATCGGAGGTGTCTACACTCCAGGTGTACCTGCGGTTGAAGAGCCACCAACACCAGCAGTACCGGCAGCATATGATGCACCCGCTGTAAGTGAAATAAAACATCTGGCAATCCGGGTTACATCCAGACCACACAGAGGTAAGAAGTTTCAGTTTCACCTGGTTGATGCGGCTGTCGTTAGCAATATTTCGGCAACTTTTACCAGAAATCAAATGGTGTCACTTGGCTTTACGGCCCGCAGTACCACTCCATTCGACGGGGACGGGCTTCCTGTTTCTCCTTGGGGATGGAAAGTTATTGAAGTATAATAATTTACAACATTTATTAAATGGCCCGGCAAATTGTCTGGCCATTTTTATTCAAATACTATGAAGAAACAAGAAATAAATTCAATACTGGACGAACCCATTGATCTTGGAACTGTTGAAGTGCCATGCAGGGGGTGGAAGAGGTTGCTGGAGGTTTTAGGAATTTTAAAGCCTCGTACCGAACGATTGATATTAAAAGGTGCTACCGCATCAACTATGCTTCGTATCACTTCTATGATTGAGGATTTAGTGGTAGAGTCTAAACGCAAAGGCGGAGATCTGCAGATGTACCACTTGATAAATGCCAACATCGTCACAATATGCGAGATCATTGCCGTGGCTATTCATAACAGACCCGGGCCACCTCCGCAATGGATGTCTGACGCCATCCTTAACCAAATGCCGCAAGCCAGGATCCGAATAATAATGAAAGACGTCTATGGGAGGTTAGGCGTGGAAGATTTTTTCGACACTTTGGGCTTGATAAGAAACCTGAACAACCCCGAGAACGATACCCCGGAGATAGCTCCAAATACGCCAGCATTGGAGGAATAGCCAAGTACTGGAATACAACCCCGTTAGTGATCCTTCATACAGACACTTGGCAAAACTGGGTAATGTATAATTCTGTAATCTATACTCCGGAACTCAATACCGGGGATGAATCACCAAAGCCGAAAGCCATGAACCTATGGGATATTGGCCAGCTTATTGCCCAAAATAAGGCGGTTTAGTAAATTGTTATGTGCGGTTTAGTGAAAAAATGAATATATATTTTGTTATATAAAATATATAATATACTTTTGATCACCACTAATTTTAAAGCACAATGAAAAACCCAAACAAACAACTCGCTATTCGGCGAACAGTTATTCCTATCGCTTACGATCGCCAGGATCCAAACGGATTTAATAAATGGCAAGATCACATCCGTTTTGAAAACTATTTATCCATGGGGTTGCCTCTGATGTTGCCCACCCAAGAGCGGCTAATGCTTGTCAAATCTGATAGATATGGCGGTTAATCCTTTGAACTGGACTACTGCATTTCTGGATGAAATGGAGATAGGTTCTACTATGTCTGTAGCAGAGGTTCAAGTACACGATAAAGCCATTCTTGTACAATGCATCAAGCAATACATAGACTGGTACGGCGGTGTTGAATTCTCCTCTGATTATGCTGCGTTCCGAAGGATACCAAAATGGTCTGAGTTAGTTGCTGAAGCATGAACTATTCAGATTATGGATTAGATGAGAAGAAAATCTCCCAGGATCCTGACTCCAATGTTCGTGCATGGTCATGCCTTTGGTGCAATGAAACAGTCAAGGCCGGCTTTAACCTATGTTTCTCAAACTGGGTGATTTGCCGGGACTGTGTGGAGACCGCACATGAATCTGAACGATGGGCAGACGGCGTTGAGTGCTGGAAATGCAACGCAAAGGATATTAAAGCACTGGGTTGTGATCATGCATGGGGCGGCGGAGAATTTTATATCTGCCAATCCTGTATAGACTGGGCCAAAGAGACTTTTACTAAACAAGATGAATTTATTAATAAAGAAAGGGAACAAATGACAACAGAAGAAATTTTACTAAAGTGCTATGTAAAAGGAAATAATATCAAGCTTCCGGACGATATCCAGCTTGACTATAAATCCGAATATGCACCAGTCAAAAAGAAAATAGAAAAAGCTGGTGGCCGCTGGATCGGAAGAGACGTGTCAGCTTTCGTCTTTAAAGAAGATCCGAATGATATATTGGTCGCTCTGCAGGCAGGTGAAAGCCCAAAGCTAATTAAGGATACACCGGTTACTAAAGAGCCTTCCATTCCCGCAACTCAAATAGTCCCGGAAGACAATCAGGTAAGAATCGAACAACTGAAACAACTGCCGGACTCGAGTGTCCGCCCGAGGGCCTTTCTGGACCTGACCAACCAGACCCTGGGCCAGGCTATCAACCATCTACTTCAACCATCTAAAAAACCAACCAATCCATCAAACACAGAAATGAGCTTCTTCATTCAACTAGCAGCGTTACTTGGCCAGGCCGAGATTTCGTTGACCGTCAAGGCTAAGGACGAAAACTTAACCGTAATGATCATGCCAAAGGGTGCAACCCAGTTGGAGAAAATGAAACCTTTAATTCTTTCAGGGTCTGCTGCAGATCTCGACCAGGAATTCTTTAGTACAGTTTCCACCTCCATTCAGAAAATGTCCGGCATTGTGAGCAATGTCGCAGAATATGAAAAAAGCCTTAATGAGGCTATTGTGAAAACAGCAGCCAATCAGGATGCAAAGCCTGTCAAGTCTCGTTCCAAAAAGGATCCTGTGGAAGAGGCGAAGCCTGACCTGGTTATTGAGGGTGAAACCCATGAACAAGCACCTGCAGCAGAAGAAGCTTCAGAAGAAACTAAAGTTGATCAGGCGGAACTTGACAGGATTGCTGCTGAAGAGCGCAAGGGAATGTATGATGGGATTGTTCAAAGAGCGGGTGAATCTTTCGTTGCGAAGGATTATTCTACCGCATTAGAGCTTTTCGAATCAGCTAAAGAATATGCTGGGGAAGATGCATCAGGACTAGATGAGCCTATCAATACCTGTAAGCAAGAGATTGAGCGCAAGTCTAAGTGCGCGACCCTGATCACCAAATCGGAAGAGTTTGCCTCCGCGAAGGACTGGAAAAACGCTGCCGGTGCAATGAAGCAAGCCCGCACGCTTTCAGACGCCCCGGAAGAAATGGACGATCAGATTAAAGAATATATGCAAAAGGCTTTGGAGGCAGAAATGGCTACTGAAGCCCAAAGTTATTTATAAAACATTGCTATGGAACAGACCATAAAAAAAATGTCGCTGGTGGAGGCTATGAATCAGGCCTTCACCTTCAGGAAATACTATTTGATCAGGAGGATTAAGCCATTCTGCAAGGTGAAACCATACAACATGCAAGTACTATTGGATGCGGATAAAGCTGATCGGATTCCAGCTGAACAGAAGGGGTACATTCAAGAGCTGTGTGATGATCATGGCTACTCTTTACAATTAGTAATCCCGGATGCAGGGGGGGGGGGTAATTTACAAATCACTAATCCCATCCCATGGACAGAGTTAAAAACGATTGCACAAAAAGCAAATTATGAAAGAAATTAAAAGCACAACCGACTACGCAATCTTTAAACAGATCGTAAGCAACCGGGAGGTGGATCCCCGTCACGTTAAAAGACTTGTAAAATCCATCGAAAAAAATAACATGCTACACCTGAACGCAATTATTGTCAATGATGCAATGGAGGTGGTAGATGGACAGCACAGACTAGAAGCGGCAGAAGAACTTGGGGTGCCGGTTTATTATGTGGTCGATAGCGAAGTAGGAAAAGCCCAGATCAGTCAGCTAAACTCCGTTAAAAAAGACTGGAGCATGATGGACTATGTTAACTACTGGACTATTGAAAAGGCACCAGGATTCGACGTGTTAAGCAGGTTCGTTTCTGAACATTCATATCTGCCCGTATCAACCATTTTACTTCTGCTTTCTACGGACGCCAGTAGAAACACAGCCGCTCTCCGCGAAGGAAAGGTAGATGTATCCAACCTGGAACAAGCTAACGAAGTACTTGGCTATGTAAGAGACTTCCGGAACATAATCGATTATGCGTTCAGCAGAAACTTTATGCTGGCCGTATTCCATATGGTTAAATCAGGCAAATATGATCACGCTCGGATGATGCAGAAACTAGAATTACAGAGCAGGTCCCTGGTGAAATGCGTTAACACGCGCCAGTATCGAGACCTGCTCGAAGAGATCTACAACTTCCGTGCTCACGATCAGAACAAAGTTTCTTTCCGTTACGGATAATCACTAAACGCGTTCATCACAGTTAATTATTACACAAACGCCCGGAATCGTTACACGAACCCGGGATATTGTTACACGAAAAAAAATTAAAACTATGGCACTTATTATAACAAACATCGAACGAGAGTTTAAAATGAAAAAATCAGGTAATCCGACAACCCTTGCGGATCCTAACCCCGCACTCACTCCTGAGGAAGTCTTGAGCTTCTATTCCAACGCTCACCCGGAGCTTACCACTGCTACCGTTGCGCCAATGAAAATGGAGAATGATAAAGCGGTATTTGAGTTCGTGACTACGGTCGGAACAAAAGGCTGATAAATCTGCGTGGGGTTTTGGCCCTGCGCTAAATTAAGATTATGGCAAAGAAGAAGAAACAATCATTTAAGAAGCACAGCTGCCCTCAAAGCCCCTATCTGCTGAATATCGTGAATGATGAACCACCAACGCCCGAACCACCATGCGCACCAAAACCAGAAAAAACCCTCTTAAAAGAGTTACCGATAAACTTCAACTTTCACAACCAAATCGGATCCGTGCTGTTCAGAGAGATCGAAAGCCGAGACGCTTCGATAGAATCCAGGCATGTTCTGGAGCCCCGGTTACTTTGCTGCCAAATCGATTTCTTTCCGTAAAACTGGAATCGATTCCGTACATGAATTTGAAGCCTTCGCGGTACAGTGACGATTTTGGAGACATCCTTAAACTTAAAGCAGCTACCGGTTGGCTGACATCCGATCTGGATTCGGAGGATGTTGGTATGCTTGGATTAGAAATGGCAAAGCGATTCTCGGAAATAGCAGATGCTGCAGGCTTCATGTGGATGGTTGCCGGGATCAATGATAAAGATGTGGCGCTGGTTTTTTATGACACGCTTCCCAGTACAGGGTCATGGCTTGCCCCACAACTATCATTTCTTCCGATTATTAAGCGAAGATCAGTGAGGATGTATGAAACGGTGATGAATAGTTTGCAGCATATCAGCGGAGCTTTTTGCATCGGGAATTTTCTAAACTCCATGGAGTGTATCGAATGGGCACTCGAAGAACTCGATAGCGACGCCTATGATATAGAAGACATCAAGGAGCGAAACGAAACCTGGAAATCGGTCCAGTCACATACAGAGGGCAAGGCAGCTAAATCGCTAAAGGAAGTTACGCACGGAACTCCGACACTATCTCCTGAAGAATGTATATGTCGGCTTTATAAGCTTCCGAATGATCTTCAAGATCTTCGATCATCTCTAATTTATTTGCTCTGCCTTAGTGATCGGGGTAAGGACCTGACAGATTTTGATCTGAATTGCGCCGGCCTTAACAGACTGGATGAAATGGACAACATTTATCTAACACTTGACTTGCAGTATGCTTGGATTTACGATTCTGACGACCCAGTCACAGCAAAAGCAGAAGAGTACTTAGATTCTCTGTCCAATGAAGGACAGCAGGAGCCTTGCGCATGGCTAATTATAGGTGACGGATTCCTCTTTCCGAAGGATAGCAAGAGCTTAATCGAAGAGCTCAAGAACTTACGCAAAGATGATTTCACAACGCAGTTCTTTAAAGGTATGCGAGAACTGTGCGAAGCCATAGTGGATTTAAAGAAAAGAAATAAAAGAAACAAATGAACGAGCTGACAGAAAATATGCAATTGGCTTACCAGCCAGAACTTGCAATTGTAGTTTATAAACGCAAAGAATATTCAGACTATTACTTGGAAAGCCGTCCGATCGTTGCCGGGCAAATGGGAGCTGGCGCACCATTGCAGGAGAAAACCCTGCAGGGTATTATAAAGGCGATGGAGTCTAAAAATGATGATAAGCCGAAAGAGATCGGCGGAGTTGTTCCATCTAACCTGCTTTACTTCAAAAATATAAATGGAAACCTTGAAATGTTCTGGTACCGAAAAGCGGAGAAACGACCGATGTACTTTGTCGAGCACCTGAACATACCGGACGGTGTGGCGATGGTGCCACCATTGCTCTATATAACAAAAGGTAATGGGCTAACAATTTTTGCTTTGAGAGAAAACAAGCGTCCGGACGAAAAATCAGAACTATTCCAACCCCCGTTTCACAACTGCTCAGGTCTCGGTAGCGTCTGCCTAGGATCAGCAAAAGTAAAGTACCCAGCCAGCGTAACCTACCAAAACTTGATGGAATATTACGAAAAACTTTTCTGGGGATCAGCTTTCACTCATAACGGCGCAGCTAGTGCAACTGGGAATTTAAACCTGATCTGGAAAGACCAAATCACTAATCCTAAAAAACCTTTTGATCTGAGCCTACTGATCAAAGCAAGTAAAACATATAAAGACCTTTTAAGATGAGAGTACATTTTCCGCCTTCTTATTTCACTAATCCACCGCATCCAATATCGGTACACTTAATCGGATGCGGTGGTACCGGTTCCCAGGTACTAAATGGACTTGCCCGGATCAATCACACGATGAAAGCTTTAGACCATCCCGGACTTCACATTACAGCTTTTGATCCGGATACAGTCAGTGAGACGAATATCGGACGCCAGTTGTTCAGCCCAATCGATATCAATCAGAATAAAGCAACCGTCCTGGTAACCCGGGTGAACAACTTCTACGGTACCGGGTGGATTAGCAGGCCACAAACATATACTGAATATATAAAACAGCAAGGCAAATCGGCGCCGTATGACCTGGCTAATATTATCATTACTTGCGTAGATACCATTGCCGCCAGAAGAGAGCTTGATGGGGTGTTGATTGAGGCGGAAAGAGATTACACAAAGCCTTACTACTGGATGGACTTCGGTAATTCACACCGATCTGGACAGGTGATTCTTGGAACGGCTGGAAACGTGAAACAGCCGGAATCAAAATTTGAAACCGTGGGTCAATTGCCGAATCTCTGGGAACAATTTCCCGAACTGAAGGGTTCAAAGGAGGCGGACCAAGGGCCGAGCTGCTCCCTCGCGCAAGCTCTAGGCAGACAGGATCTCTTTATCAACTCTGCATTGGCACAACTTGGATGCGGCCTTCTTTGGAAACTTTTGTCCGATGTGAAAATAGATGTCCGGGGTTTCTTTCTGAACCTGGAAACAATGAACGTAAACCCGATAAAGATCTGATGGAAGAGTATTTGCCTCAGGAATGGAGCGATAGTGGGAAAAGGTTGCTGGAAACCATTCAGAAGATCATAAAAGAGCAAGGGGGCGTTGAGCAAATGCACAAACTAGTTATGCTGGAACTGCATCCGAATCGATATCAACGGGATAAAATCATTTTAGAATATCGTTATAAATTAGTCCATGGTAAGGTTAAAATGAAAGATATTCCTGAAATACTAGGTATAACTGAGACTGAATTTAAAAAACTTAAACAGGAGGTTAATGAGTCAGAAAATGAAAAATATTGAATTTGAAGTAATACCTGGCAATGTTATCCCTGAAAAATCTGACAATGAATCAAGTAGAACATTCAATGTATCCGATCCTTTTTTCGGTAAATGTGAAACTGTAAGCGGCAACATTAGCAAATACGTGATCATATATGACTTCCATAATAGTAATTGGATTTCTGCAGGTGCTGGGCTAAAACGAGTGATTGAATATTATAGATAACAATAAACATTACCTAGTACTACAAAAATTATAAAACTAAACTCAAAAAGATGTTAATACATTCAGAAAAACTTAATCCGTGTAAATGTGGAGCAAAGGAAACGCCCGATTTGGATAGCGATGATATGGTTCCATGTTGGGGGGTAAAATGCTATGCTTGTAAGCAATTTCAACATGATGACAGTTGGTCAATGGGTGGCGCAGTTAAGGCTTGGAACAACGCTAATCCTGTAAAAACTGGGGCTGTTCAGAATTTAACGGGTAAAGAAATAGAAAAGTTATGAAAACACTATGCACCTGCCTATCCGGCAAAACAAATTGCGATTGCCATAATATTGAATCAATTGCAACGGATGGAACAAACATTAATCGAAAGGATATGACAAAGGACACAACCGATTACAAGCAATTGGCTTATAAATTACAAGGAGATATTGAAATGAGGGCGTGGGAGGATGCTCAAAAGAATATTCCATTTTTGAAGGAAATGAAACAACGGATCGAAAAGTTTCAAAACAATAAAGATGTTACAGAGATTGAAATGGTATATAATATGATTGACCATTGGATTTTAGAATTAGAAAGGATATGACAAAGGAAGAAAAAGAACTAATCCGAAAGCTAATATCTGCTGAAACAAGAATCGTTCACTTAGAAAAGGAAAACGAAAGGCTGAAAGCGGAGAGGGAGTGGATAAGTGTGGAGGATAGGTTGCCGGAGGAAAGCGGACAGGTATTGGGTATAATGAAAGATACGTTTGCCATATACGTTTGCCATTATAGTTTATCACGTAAATTGTTTCTCGTTTACGGTGCAGGATCAGACTCAATATCAGATATGAGAGTTACCCATTGGATGCCATTACCATCACCCCCTAAACAATAATTATATGCCGGTTTTAACAGATAAAAAAGTAATAGCCAGAAAGGAACATTATGATAGTTGTAGAGATCATTTAGATTTCGGAATTGTACGATATTCCGATGGCAAATTTTATGTAAATCAAAAAGAAATAGATGATTTACAAATATCAAAAGAAGATGCAGAAATGCTTCAAAGATATTGCGATAAGAATTTCAAAATTCTGAAAGGAGAGCTGCATAGGTATCAATCTGGTACTTATGACGGAGATTTTTATTCGGTTCACTGTTCAATTGAACTATCCGATTTCCTGACAAAATATGATTTATGGTATGAAGAATAACCCTAAACAATAATTATGAAAGCGGAAGAAGACGAATGCCCCTCAAATGACTTTAAGCAAGGTGAGCCAAATGGTAAATGCTTTGGTGACGGCCATTATAGATGCAAGGACTGCACACATTACAGAGCCGATTTTAAGAGAAATGGGCAGGACTTTATAGACTTTGTTCACACATACAAAAACGGGATAACAATGGAATTTAAACTTTTATAGCGTGAAAGCATTAACCATAAAACAGCCTTGGGCATCACTGATCGCCCAGGGAATTAAGGACATCGAGAATCGAACCTGGAGAACAAATTTCAGAGGAAGGATTTACATTCATGCAGCCGGTAGGTCAGTCCAAGGCAACATAAAAGCCATGTTTACTGAAAATCAGTACCCTCATGTAAAAAACACTGTTTTTGGTTATTGGCAAACATCGGCTATAATCGGTGAAGTCGAAATAGTCGATTGCGTTCAGAACCACCCGTCCATCTGGGCTGAGCATGGCGTTTGGAATTGGGTCTTAGCAAATCCGGTTTTATATAAAAACCCAATCTTGAATGTAAAGGGCAAATTAAGCTTCTGGGATTACCGAAGAGATGGATCAAAACAGGTTTAGTGAAAAACGGATCAGGGCCGGTATTTTACTTTTTCCTCTTCAAATCGTAATAATCCAGCACCCGGGATGTAAACTCTCTTAATTCTTGCTGCAAGTTTTCAATCCTCTGAAGTTTCTCTATTATCCCGGCACGTGGATCACGGACCTTGAATCGATCTGCATTGTCCTTTCCGTGGTGCATTCCAACGGTTTCAGCAGATTTCATAAACTCCTCTGGAGAATACCATTTATCCCGTTCGGGTACATAGATCCAGCAACCGGCATGAAAAGCATCAATAGCTTTAGCCCGTTTTGCTTGATCTCCCGGATTTGGTTTGTTTTCCCAAGCATTCATATCTTCCAGACAAATATACAATATTACTAATATTGTTAGCAATTATATTTGGGTAGCTGAAAATCCTTTCCTCATTACCTATTAGGACAATCAAAAACTTTCCCCGCATCGACTCCAAAGATATTTTCGCATTATGCCGGAGTTAAAATATGTCATTTCAGGAGATGAGAAAGGAATAAACCAATCTTTTAAAAAGGTTGAGCAGGCATCTGCAAAAACAGCTTCACAGGTTGAAAGCGATTTTGCAAGAGCCCGGGACGCATCGGCTAAATCTACGGCAGGAATATTATCAGATATTAAAAAGGTTGAACAGGCAAAAGGTGTTAGAACATCTTCACTTTCAGATATCGATTTAGCATATATTGAGAGTAGAAAAAAGGTCGCCGAATTTGATAAGCAGATTATTGAAACAAAAAAAGAACTTGAAAAGGTTGGATCTGCCGGCGTTGACAATTTCGATAAAATTGATAAATCTGTTCAAAAATCTTCTAAATCAACATCAAAAGCAGGGGGATTGCTAAAGCTTTTGTCCGGATTAATTCCAGGGCTAGGTCTTGCAACTATTGCCGCTTTCGCAATTGAACCTATTATCAAGTACGTCAAGTCACTAGATCTACTCGGCACCAAAACAAAGGAAATATCCGCCAAAAAGTTCGATGCCCCTGATTACAAAGAAGCGGTACTAGATACCCAAACTTTGGCCACCAATATCGAAGCTGCAAAAAATGGGTATATCTCTAAACAAAAGGTAGTCGATCAATACAATGAGACCATAGGCAAATCTGCAGGGCTTCTAAAATCATTTAATGATGTTGAGCAATGGCAGAAAGATAATGTAGGAGCCTATCTGAAAATGATGGAGATGAAAGCCGAAGCCCAGGCATTCCTTGCTGTTGCCACAGAAAAAGCTACTGAAGCAGCTAAGCGGCAAACTGTAGGGGCTAATATTATGGATTATGGTTTAGCAATTGCTAATCAGTTGGGAAGAGGTCAGTTCGATTGGGATGGGATAAAAAGCTCCGCAGGTTTGAATGCATTAAACGATGCGGCAGATTCAAAGAAGGAAAGCGATAAGGCTTTTGCGATTTACAGGAAGCGGATGGCAGAGGCGCAAAAATTTGCCAAGGATAACAAGCTGAATATTTTCGGCGATACAAAGGAAGATTCCAATCAGGCATCAGTCAACGCCTATGATTCATTACTAAAGAAAATCAGAGATCTGAAAAATGAATACAACCGAAAATCATTGTCTGATGATGAAGCGGAACTGCAATCGGTTAGGGACAAATTTGCATCCATTGCTGAAGAAGTCAAAAAGTACAATGCTAACCCTAAGAATAAAATTAAAGTAGTATCTGGCGAGTTAGACGGTATCCGGGATGCGGCCATCGCAGACCTCACCTTTAAGCAGGAAACTGCCAAATTAGGTAAGGAACTTGAAGCTCAGAAGCAGCTGTACCATGATTACGAAAAGTTCAAATCCGACTTTGGGGAAACAGCAGCGAAGGAGCGATTTGGCAAGGAGGTTAATTTCCTTAAATATCTGGAGCAGGAGCATGGAAACATGTATGCAGGAATTAATGGTGCATCTGAAGCTTCAATTAAAGAGCGTGATGCATTAATTGAAAAGTATAGGTCATCTACAGTAAGAGAAGAGCAGCAGTCGCAGCTTGCTTTACTCAAGGATTTTATGACATACACTGAGCAGAGAAATCTAATATTGGAGCAAGCTCAGGCAAAGGCAAAAAAGTTGACAGGGGAGGCTGCAAAGCTCGCTATTGAAGAAGGGGAAAAGGAGGTTATAGCCCTTGACCAGGTGAATATAAAAAAATGGAAATCCTATAAATACCTGTTTGAGAATCTTCAGACCCTAAGCAGAAAACAAACAGAGGATGGAATCGCCCGACTGAAGAAAGATCTTGCAGCGTTCACTGGATCCGCTGAAGCAAAGACAGAGACACTTAAAGCAATCGCTAAACTAGAGGAAGGGTTAAAAAAAGATAACACTAAAGACATTCTCAAGTCTGCGGAAGCCTTGCGCGATATCGCGTCCTCGGTGGGAGAGGTGAATAACTCAATGGGGCAGCTGCTTCATACCATTGCAAATGTTGTCACCTCCTATGCCCGGTTGACTAAAGCTTCGAAGGTTCTGGCCGATGTGAATGCCTCTGGCGCTGCCAAGCAGGCGGCTATGCTGGATGTAATTACTCAGGGCGTGGCAGGTTTGGTCCAAGTGATTAGCACAATTGCCAACGCAACCAAACAAAGGCGCGATGCTGAAGAGGCCTACTACCGCTCAGTTATAGAAGGCCAACGGGAATACAATCTTTCCCTAAACGATGAGATCAGATTACGGGCAGAACTTGAAGAAAGTGTGTTCCTGAAAGATAGCAAAGGGCGGATACTCTCCGGAACGAATGCACTGGTGGATGCGAACAAGAAGTATCTGCAGTCTCTTCAGGATCTGGCAAAGGGCGAGGCAAAGGTCGGCCAGCGGAATGCTGTTGATTGGAATAGCGTTGGAAAAGCTGCAGGCGGTGGAGCTGCAGTTGGTGCCGCGATTGGGTCAATCGTTCCTGTGATTGGAACAGCTATTGGTGCTGCTGTTGGCGCTGTGGCTGGGGCAATTGCCGGGCTATTCGGAGGTAAGAAGAAAAAAGATGTTTTCAGCGGTTTACTCCAAGAGTATCCAGAGCTAATCACTAAAGCGAAAGACGGAACTATAGGCATCAACAAAGAGTTGGCGAAATCACTAATCAACCAAAACTTGGTTAATGAAGCCACAAAAGATCTTATTAATAATACGCTGGAGTGGGCTGATAAAGTTAAAGCTGCCGAGGAGCAGATCAAAAGCGTAATCGCGGATCTGGCCGGAGGTCTTGGAAACGATCTGCGAAATTCTTTAGTCCAGGCCTTCAAGGATGGCTCCGACGCGGCTAAAGCGTTCGGCGATGATGTGAGTAAGGTTGTTGAAGATATCGTTTCACAGTTTCTCTTCAATGAACTCTTTTCGAAAAACTTTGAGCAGCTTCAGAAAGAAATGCAAGCGAGTTATGGGCTTGGGGGTGATCAGTCTTTGGTTGATGATTTGTCTAGGTTCTATTCGGATGCGGGCCCGAAAATAGAGGAGTTTCAGGCCGCTCTTGAAGCTGCCCGGACCGAAGCTGAAAAAATGGGCTTTGATATTTTTAAGAAGACTACCACTCAGGGGGGCTCGCAGGATTCAACTGGTAACACAATGGCAGGAGCTGTAACAAAGATCCGCGCCGATCAGGCCGATCTTATTGGCGCGAGATTGGGCGGTATTCAGGTCTCAGGGCTTGAATCGTTGGCCCAGTTGAAATTACAAACCGGATTCAATGCCCAGTGCGTAGATCTTGCTATGCAGAACCTCAATGTCGCACTCAAAATCGAGCAAAACACATTTAGGACGGCCAATAACACCGAAGCCCTAAAGGATATCCGGACAGGTATTCAAAGTATGGATAAAAAAATAAGTGCCAGCGTGAATGCCGGCGTTGGATTAAACGGATTTGGAGGGTAATTATGACAGGCAAATATAAAATAGCAAGTCAGGATATCTACACAGCTTTCAGGATGGTGATTCAGGAGGGGAGCAATCCTATCCTCCAATTCAGGAAGCCGAAGCCTCGATTCACTAATAACTGGAAAGAGGAAGACGGATTAGAGTATGATTTGACCGAAACTCCAAAGTATGAGGATCGTACTTTCCTAATCCGGTCGGTCATCATCGCCGATTCTGAGGCTGACTTTAACACTCGGTACAATGCACTTTACACGGCTTTAAACGTAGCGGGAACTGTCATTCTGGAAAGTCTGGAACTCAGTAAGACCGTTAGGGTGATTTATAGCGATATGCCCTCTCTTGACAGGCTCACCAGGATGAAGCACGGCGGTAAGGTGGTAGTAAGGTTTGATCTTGAATTGAAGGAGGTTCAGCAGTATGTATAACATCAAACGGGGTGTAACGACAATTGCCACGGTTCGGCCTGAATCCGGATCCCAGATCAAAAAGATCATGGGAGAAAACCTGGTGGATATGACTTTTACGCTAACCGACCCCGTGACATTTGAGATAGGTGACTGGGTTGAGGTTTTCGGGGAAAATTACACGCTAAATGCATTACCTCCGCTCGATAAAAAGAGCGAAAGCGAATATATATACAGCTGCCAATTTCAGGGGATGCAGTATGAGCTTGCCAAGTTCAACTATATGATGCTTGATTCAAGCAATGTTCCTACTGAGCCAGATTTCTCGATTATGGGCAATGCTGAAACTTTCATTGACCTATTAATATTAAATGCAAATAGAGAGGGTTCTGGATGGAGCAAAGGGGATGTTGATGCAACTGATATGAAATCTATTGCCTTTTCAACTGCGAACTGTTGGTCAGCTTTAAACCAGTTGGCAGTTGAATTTGAGAACGAGTTCTGGATAGTTGGGAAAGTAATTCATTTCACCAAAAAAGGTGTTGCTTCTGGATTAACATTCGAGTATGGTAAGGGGAAAGGTCTGTATAGCTTCAACCGACAGAACAAAGAGGGGGCTTCTATTGTGACGAGGCTTTATGCATTTGGTTCAACCCAAAACTTGCCATCTGGTTACCGTAACTATTCACAGCGGTTGAAGCTCCCTGAGCTTACAGGAAATTACGTTGAACAGGGAGTTGCTGAATATGGAGTCATTGAAGGGATTCAGATTTTCGATGACATTAAACCTGAAAGAATAGGAACTGTAAGTTCAATTAATGCTGGAGATGTATTTGAGTTTACAGATTCGGCAATGGACTTTGATGTCAATGCTCAAATGCTTCCAGGAGTTGCTGTGAAAGTTCATTTCTTAACTGGATTATTAGCTGGTTATGACTTCACTTTGAATAGTTATAACCACACTACAAAGCAGTTTATCCTCAATAAGAATGATAATGAAAAGGCAATAGAGATCCCGGGAGCTGTATTCAAGCCGGCTATTGGGGATACTTACTTTTTGTTTGATCTGGAAATGCCCTCAACTTATGTGTTGGCAGCTGAGAACAGGGTTCAGGATCGTGGTGAAGCATATCTAACTCAAAATGCACTTAGCCGTGTGATGTACAATGGGAACATTGATCCGCTTCATATCAAGAGGAATGCCATAACCATGACGTTGGGCAATACGGTGATCATGAAAGATACTCCTTTGGGTATCAATGATGCTATTCGAGTGATTGGACTTACTAGAGGAATTATTCTGGATGGGATTGAGCAGTACAGATATACGTTGGAGCTAAGCGAATCTGTACAACCTTCCAATATTGTAAGATCGTTTGCCCAGATTGAAAAGGTAAAGCAGGCCATCCAAATCAATGACCTGCTTAATCCGGCCAGAGCCCGAGCGAACTGGAGATCTTCTCAGGAGATGCTGCAAATGGTTTTTGATCCGGACGGGCAATATTACACTGAGAAGATTAAGCCGGCCAGTATTGAGACCTTACACATTGCTGTAGGTGCGAGATCTCAGGCATTTCAAACCAATGTTTTATTTCAGCCTTCTTATGGTGGAGTTGATAGCCATTTTGTAAGCAGCTCCGGAATATTGGATCATTTCAGTATAGATCCTGATGAGGTTCGGACTTGGAATATCGCAGCAAGCAACTATACAGGTTTAGGAACAGGTGCAATGTATATCTATGCCAAATGCGAGAAGGTTGGCACCAGTGGAACTATACTGCTTTCGGCAAGCCAGATCACGGTTGATCAGGATGCGGGTTATTATCACTTTTTATGCGGAGTCCTACATGCAATATAAATGAGAGGTATTTCACTAACATACGGCCAAACAACTATTGACGGTGGATTCATCCGGACTGGTGAAATCTCCAGTCTGGATAATGCTACTAAGTTCAATCTGAATACTGGCTATATAAGCGGGCGGATCACTTTTGCAGCAGGATCTTCAGGATATGCAAATATTTCAGATAAGCCTGCCCTTGGAAGCTTATCCGGTTTAAATATTGTGGAACTGGCTCAGCTTGGTACGACTGTAATTACAGGAGGATACTTGGCCACTTCACTTATTGATGCCAACTATATCAGAACCATTGATCTGATCGCAACTAAGGTAACTACCGGTAAGCTGCAGTCTGTCAATACGCTGAATTACTTTGATCTGGACAATAATCAGTTCAAGCTTGGTAACGCAACTAATTACATGGACTGGAACGTGACCACTCCAAACGTTTTAACGATCAAAGGTCATATCACAGCGGATTCGGGAACGATATCCGGGGTGACCATCAACGCCAATGATCAGTTCAGCTTGAACGGCAGCAAGGTTGAGATTTTCCCAAATGCCGGGATTCGGGTGTTCGGGAGCGGCTATGCAGATTTCACTAATTCAACTTTAAAAGTTCCAACGGTAGCAGCTTCCGGGCTTGCCAGTGGTGAAGCGGCTCTATGGATCGGATCACTAAGCGGTGTTGCTTCAGGTGCATCAGGCGGAAGTGTGGCCACGCTTTCGGATGTGGCTCTGTCAAGTCTTGCAACCGGGCAAATATTAGTCTGGAACGGTGCTACTTGGGTAAATCAAAACAATGTCGCAGCCGTTGACCTTTCAGCCTATTACACCAAAACCGAAACGCAGAATTTCTTTTCAGGGGCTTCGGCCATGTCCGGGTATAATAAAAGTAATTGGGATAGTGCCTATGCCTACTCCACTACTCCACGGCTGGCATTGACAGGGGGAACGCTTACGGGGCCTTTGAGTGGGACGAGTGCCTCTTTTGGCTCTGCTACGCCTGACAGCAAATTTAATGTATTCACTTCAGGTGTTTACGGATTAAGAATAGGCTATTCCGGTGGCACTGATAATTATTTAGACGGGGCTACTAATTATATCCGGGATGAAGTTGGTACTACAAGATTGCAAATTGGAACAACAGCTATTTTATCAATCCACCTAACTGGAACAACTGCTACATTCTCAGGAACGGTAACTGCCCCAACGTTCTCAGGGGCACTTTCAGGGACTGCCTCAAATGCAACAAGCTGGAATGGAACTACGCATTACTTTGGCTCGGGAATATACAGCTCAACGTCAGGCTATAGCGTAGTAATTCATGATGGTTCTCAGCTTGCGAGAGTTAATGCAGCGGGAATACAAGGGTTCTTAGGGCTGGGTTCAGCGGCTTACACAGCTTCCTCGGCATACTATGCAGCAAGCTCAACTGTTGCAAATAGCACTCTTTGGCTTGGGATGGCTTATGTTGGGTCAGATACTACGGTCAATACCTACATGCTTGGTTATGGATCAGATGGATCTTGGCATCCAATTGGGGTAGCAAATCTTCGTTCATTCCTTGGTATTCCAAGCGGTGGAGACACCTTGGCATCAGTAACAGGAAGGGGGGCATCAACAAGCACAATGGCTACTTTTAGCGGAGGAATAACTGTACCAACTTGGATTTACCAATCAGGCTTCTACGGACTATATAATAGCTCCTATACTGGGCATTTCTATCAGAGGAATACTGCCTATTGGGCAGTGACAGGAAGCGCCTCAACAACTTACGGTGGCATCCAAATGATGCAAACGCACGAATCCGGATCAAAGGGTTATTTATACTGGGATTCGGCTGGTATTGGACTTTTGAACGATGCCGGAGGGTGGACGATCAGGGGGAACTATGGAACTGGATACGGCGGAACGCTTTACGGATCGTGGAATATTCAAACAGCGGCATCTATTGGAACAGGCACAGCGGACAGTAAACTGAACGTATTTACATCGGGCGTTTATGGCCTACGAATAGGTTATTCCGGTGGCACTGATAACTATTATGATGGAGCTAACCATTATTTCCGCTCAGCATCAGGAGCAAGCTATATGGAGGTAAACGGATCTCGATTGCTTGTAAATAGTGTAATTCATTCATTAGGTGACGTAATTGCCTATTACACCTCCGATAAGTTCCTAAAGGACAACATCCGACCAATCGCTAAAGCACTTTCAAAGGTCAATCAGCTTTCTGGCAACTACTTTGAGTGGAACGCTTTACAAGACACCTATGAAGTAGGTTCTACAGATATCGGAGTAATTGCTCAAGAAGTCGAAGCGGTTTTCCCTGAATTAGTGATTACTCGTGATAACGGATTCAAGGCGGTGAAGTACGAAAAGCTTGTGCCTGTTTTAATTGAGGCTATAAAGGAGCTGTCAACCAAGGTTAGACGGTTAGAAGGGAGGATTAACTAATGCCAGGAGCACCAATCGAAGGCGGACCACAACCACCGCTACCAACATCAGGACCGATCGGGATTAGTGATATTAACAATCAGTTTGAACGGGCGTACAATGCCGAAATGGCTTTGCGTTTAGCTGAAACGGGATACTATGCCGGAGTGAATCCTTGGAGTACCTACAAACCAAACGCAGCAGCTCCGGCAGCTCTGAGTGAATGGTACGGCTACCATCATACCCAACCCATGCCAACGCATAACGTATCATCCTCAGCCACTTTAAACTCTTATATCACGGATGGGGTGAAAATAGCTATTTCCATCGCAGAAGCGGCAGCAGCTTCAGTAACATTCAACTTCCGGGTATACTGGATTGACGATTTTACATCAGAGATCACAGACAGCCTGCATAATGGAACGATAACGGCCAGCAACACTTCTGTACTGGTGGACTGTTACGCTCCTGCCTTTGGGGTAAGCTATTCCTCTGTGGCCATTGTTTCGGCTACTCCGAATCCTAATTACGATCAGCAATACGTTTGGTAATGGCAGCACCTATCACAGCATATCTCACTATTGACGCCAAATTCAGAGGCTCAAATGACGTATTGATGTCAGTCAACCCGGCACGCAGCATGTATGGAAGTTCGGGAGATCTGGCAGCTGCTTTGGCATTCATTAAGGAGAGGTTTTACCTCGATGATGTCATTGGGATAACTGTGAAATATTCGGGTGTAAATTATTTCGGCTTTTGGGGAACCTGTATTGTGGATAGCGCAAATTATAACATGCACAATGCTTCTCGCAGATTGAATATCGGAGGTAATACCCCCTCAGCAGATAAGCGCACTTTTAATGATGCCGGCTTAAATACCTTGGGCTTTGCAGGTTCTCCATCATGCACAAACAAACAGTCGGGTGCTCATGTCTTTTCCGGCCTGTTCCGCTCTGCTTATTACGTACCAACCAGTGCGCACTATATCGAAGTGCAGCGTATAGTGGGAGGATCTGCAGACTTTCTGCAAAATGTCAATTTTGGAGGAATGGCAGAGGGGGCAGAGGCGACACGGTCAGGAACTCCATTAGCGAGCACCTTTGACTTCACAGCTGGCGATTATATCGAGATGCACTCAAAGATTGTTAATGCTGAGGGCACATTTATTTCAGCGATGGTATCGTTCATTGTGGAGCCTCGGATCTATACTGCCAAATTCAACGCCACTCATGCCAGCTGGGCTTGTAATAATACCGATGGAACTACTGAGGTGACGATCTATGTAAGCAACTGGAAGTTAAATAACGGAGTGGTGCTTTATTCTGATGTGGAAATGACCACCAATGTTTCACCTGGTTACTATTCAATCTCCGGACGTTGGTATAAGGTAGAACCAGACTTCATGATCGGAGCCTACATCGCTGATCAGGATACTTGCGGAACGTGGCGTTCAACTGATCCGGCATACGTTCCACCTTATGAAACCAAGAACTGGACACATTATGAAACCATGCTGTCAGGTAGCGATGCAGGGTGCTTTGTTTATTACGCTTCCGGTACCTACAATCCACAAACCACTTACCGGAATATCAACAACAATAAACACTATGGAACGTCTGCTGCAGCAATTGCGGAGGGGACTTCTGGCTATGCCACTGACGGGTACTACTTCGAGGCAAGCGGAGGAGTAATGAATTGGTATGAAATTCAAAACGGTGTAATAACCGATTCAGGGATATGCTAAAAATTAAAATTATGGAATATATCATCGCAGCATTTGTGGTCATAGTGATCGCAGTGCTAATCATCAGAAAGCAGACCAAGTCTGAAACAAAGTCACAACCGCAAGGCGGCTACGGTGTGAATGAAGAAGAAAAACAGCCGGGTAAGCAAAATAAAATCAAGGAGGATTAATCAATGGAAAGATCACTAACATCAACAACTGTCCGCAAGGTGTGGACAGCAGCAGTAACAGGCTGGAACCTAACCTTTACGCATGAATCGAACGGAACTGCAGGTACCATTCATTGCAATGGGATTAAGCCAACTGAAGGGGGTGGCTCACCACCTATGCAATCTGCAAGCGTAAACGCACACCTTAACATTGCCAATAATGCCAGTGGAGTGAATTTCAATGGTATAGCTCATGACAGTACACTGGCAGCAGCGATCATTACCGAAATGGAAACCATAGCAACAGAGGAGGAAGCATAATGGGAGTAAAATTAAAAGAACAGAAACAGGTATCTGCGGCAGTAGATCCAGAAGCTCCGGCAGCAATTCAACCAATAAAGATTCCATACTACATGCTTCAGGTGATCGCAGGCCTGATTGGTAAGATTAAGTGTAATACCTATGAATCATTTGATTTGATTCGCGGAAAGACGGAGGCTCTCCATACAGAGCTGAAGAATCTGAGCGAAAGGGCCGGAGGGGATCAGGAGAAAGCGAACGTTATCTGGAAAGGTGATTCGGATCTGACTAAGACTGAGTTTGCATGGTTGGAGAAAGAAAACTTCAAAGCAATGATACCAGAGCTGGGATTATCAGCTGATCAGATTGGAGTATTGGAGTTCTGGGCGGTGAAGGATTAAAGTAACGCCCCGGCTCTCTTCGTAATATCTCACTAAAACAAAAAGTAAAATGCACTATGTACATGACCGAGGCGTAAGTCGCGGAGTGTATATAGTGCATTTTGCTTTAGTGAGGATGCAAAAATAAATATTAAGCATGAATAAGTATCATAAAATATTAGAGAAGATAATAACAAAGGGGAAAATACAGGAAAACAAAAAAGGTAAAATAACCTATTTGCTTAATCAGAAATTAGAGCTTGCAAAAGGAGACCTGCTAGATATATTTGAAGATCATTCAGTTGCAAGAAAGAAACTCAAGGATGAATTAAGCCTCTTTATAGCAGGGGAACGATCAACGGAGGCCTACAGATCCTGCGGAATTACGTGGTGGGATTACTGTGGCCCTATCCTAGTTAATAGCTACCCGACCTATTTTGAGCAGCTTCCCAAGTTACTAGATAAGATTAACAATGAGAAGCGAAGCTCTAAAAACTACGTGCAGTTTCTGGGAAGCAATAACACTGAGAGCAATCAGCAGCCCTGCCTTTCTCTAATTCAATTCCAAATTGAGAATAATAAATTAGTGATTACAGCATATCAAAGGAGTTCTGACGCAAGTTTGGGACTTCCTTCGGATCTGTACCACCTTTTTCTGATCGCTAAGCACATAGATCTACCGTTAAAGTCCATTACCATGTTTCTTGGTAATGTTCATATTTATCAGAACAATATAAAAAGCACTGGAGAACTATTGAGGGGTCAGTCGGTAAGGTTCAACCTAAATGTATAATCTTTGATAATTCCTTCCTCTTTCCCAATCGGGAAATACAAGAGCTCCATATTGGCCTGCAGTGCTTCTACTTTTGAAGACAGCAGGAGGTAAATTATGGTATCAGAGACATTATTAAAAGAAATTTCCAGGAATAACAATATTGAATACGCTGCACTCCGAGCATTCATTGCCGTCGAAACCGGGGGCATCGGATTTGCCAAAGACACCGGCAAGATCATTATCCAATTTGAACCGGTATGGTTCAGAAGGAAAGCGCCCTATGCCCCTTCTGGTGCATGGTCTGTCAACAAAGTGGATGTCCAATCAAAAGAATGGATCGCGTTCAATGATGCTTTCAGAAAAAACCCCAATGCTGCCATGCAAGCTACCAGCATTGGCTTAGGCCAGATCATGGGGTTTCATTTTTCAATACTTGGATATAAAACAGTTGGGGCAATGTGGGATGATGCTAAGGTCGGGGATTATCAACAGGTTTTGCAATTAGTGAGATTTCTAAAGGCCTACCGATCAGGTGACATTTTAAAAGCTCTTCAGCTGCGCAATTTCACCCGTGTAGCGGAATTGTTTAACGGATCAGGCTTTAGGGAGGTGGCTAAAAAGTACGGAAGAGAGCCTTATGATATCTCAATGGAAAAAGCTTTCAAAAAATACAGTGCGGTATGAAAACATTGTTAGTGCGCATCATTCTTCTAACCTATGGGGATGCTGAATTGTCCGATCGGATAAAATATCTATATGAAGCATTAATCAAATTGGCCCCGATTGTATTTGTACTTAACCTGGTGAATTGGTGGTTCACAGAAAATCAGCAGTTTGGCACGTTCATGTGTGTGGCCATGCTGATCAATATGTTTGTAGGTGTCTACATCCATTTTTTGAAGGGCACATTCTGCTTTAAACCATTTATTTTCAAGAATCTTGAAATGTGCTTTGTCGTAGTGGTGGTATATATGATGCTGGAAATGCTACGCTATACAGCAGGTGATAATCTGGCAGGGGAGATCTTTCGGATCCTGATCCAGACTACCACCCTTCTCTATCCAACCTCCAAAGTACTTAAGAACGTCTTCATAATCACTAAAGGAAAATATCCACCTAAATTCCTGATGGATAAGCTCTACAACTTTGAGAAAAACGGCGATTTGAAAGATTTTTTTAAGTCAAGTGCTGACGGCAATCAGTTAGATCAGAATGATAGTAACACAAATAAATAAACAGTTTTCAAATCACTAATCATGAAAAAATTATTCCTGTTCATCCTGATCCTAATTGTGATATCTGGATGCAAAAGCCGTAAACTGAACAAAGAATCAGTTTCAATTGTTGACAAAACCCGAACAGAAGAATCTGCACAGGTTAAAGAACAAGTCATGGATACAAAGTCCCATCAGGAAACAAGGGAAACTACAATAAGCGACCAGTCCGGAACCTGGATCTGGGAGGAATGGTACCAACGGGACTTAAATGCTGACACAATTATTTCTCCAATTTCAAAGCACCTGCTTTATAAGCGCACCACCTTTATTAAAAACGATATCAACAAAACCGAAACGGTTCATGTTGCTGATTTTGAGAATCATTCTGAAATTAAAGACAGTACGGTCACCCGGGAGGTTCTATCCGATGTCCACATTGAAACTAAAACCAAGGAGCTCGAGGCTAAAAAGGAATCAGGCTGGATATTGCCTTTAGCCGTATTGCTCATTACCCTTTTAGTTCTGGTTTTTATAATCAGAGATCTTCGTTAAGAGAAGATATCGTCAGCTGCCTTATCTAAATCATCGTCTTTCCGAATGTCATTCAGATATCCTTGGTGAACCGAAAGGGAGCTGTGTCCCAATAGTTCCATTGTGACCATTGGGTTATTGATTTTATCAATAGCCATTCTAGCAAATGTATGACGAGCGATATGGGAAGATAGTGGTTTGTTAATACCGGCCATTGTGGCCAGCACCTTAAGATTTGCATTCACAATCGTAGTGCATACTTCCTTATGTTTCAAACGTTTTCTTTGGTTTTCAAAATCACTAAACTGTTTATTGGGCTCCCAGCGGAAAATCGGAAATAATGTTTCATTCTTTTTTTTTCCTGAGCTATAGCGAAGAAATATATCATTTGCCTGAGAGATTACTTTAATCCCCTGGCTTTTGCCGGTCTTATCCGCCTCATATACGAATCTTCCGTCTCTAAACTGGTCGATGGTGGCTTGCAAGATATCTCCAATCCGGATGCCTCTGAGATATACCTGCATTAAAAACATATCTCTAACAACTTCAAGACTTGAGCCTGAAGGCAGTATAAGATTCTCCAGGCTATCAAAC
Source organism: Legionellaceae bacterium (assembly GCA_030696305.1). GTDB lineage: Bacteria > Pseudomonadota > Gammaproteobacteria > Legionellales > Legionellaceae > JAUYSP01. Next base: position 51,968 of record JAUYSP010000040.1, read on the forward strand.
TCCTTCGGGGTTAATTTTTGCTTTAAGGGTTTTAGTACAGGGATTGAATAATTTGCAACTTCTTTCGAGATCTGTTTAGTAGAATATCTTGAAAGCAGTCCCCTCAGGATGACTATTTTTTTTCTGATAGTAGTCCCCGTATTACCAGCTTTAATTCGAGAGGACACAAATATATCAAACCATTTTTCGTCAATATGTTCCAGGATCGTATCCCCATCAATCTGCTTTTGAAGAGCCAATACCTTATCGTAAGATCCTGATTTATATTCTGCCTCCAACCTGGTCAGTTCCTCCTGCAGCGCCTGGCCGAGTGTTATGGAATTTGCATTGTTTAATATTGTCGAAATCGATCTGGATCCAGACTTGACTTCCAGTAATTCTCTTTCGGCTTTAGAGAAGGCATCGGATATAAAGGAGTTGAGAAAGTCGGCATTATTTACCCTTCCTCTTACCCGGTTATTTTTTGCATCCCAGTCTTTAGGATGGACATCGATAAGCACCCGCTTTTTGGTCTTCCCATTAATAGTATACTTTAGTATAACAGGGTGATTCCCGTTCTTATAAGTTTTGCCCTTAAATAAATGTATTCTAACTTTCATCTGGTGTCCAGTTATAAAATGACCCGGTGTCTGATAGGTGTCTGAAATATTAAAGAAAGGTCGGTAAAATTCGGTAAAGTCAAAAATAGAAAAGTATGATTAAACGAAAAGAGCGGATACATTTCTTACAAAGTTATCCGCCCTGATTCGCTTATAGTGGAGCCGGAGGGATTCGAACCCTCGTCCAAACATGGGACATGTTACGCTTTCTACATGCTTAGCAGTTGTTTAATTGTCGGGAAGGGGAAGGTCAACCGCTTACCTGTACCTTCTTCCGTAGATGTCTTGTCTTACCGGATTATCACATCATTAAACCCTGGCCAGTCCTGTTGTTCGATGCTCCTGATGTCAGACTTCAGAACAGAATCTGACGGAACAAAAGCTTACTTAATTCTAAATTAAGCAGCTAAGGCGTAGTTATTTTCGCCAATTGTGGTTTGAAAGTTCAGATTTGAGCGCTAATACTTACAATGCGCTGCATGCTTACATACCTGCCTCCATCCTGTCAATTCCGGTCGGCCCCAGAATTTGGTAGAATAAAGTATGAATACAAAGATACGAAATATTACAATAGCATCCCTGCTAAAGCCACTATACCCGGCCCGGATACACTTTTAATGCCTCCTTAAGGCAGGTCATTGCGGCTTCCATATCTTCCTTGTTCAAAACGTATGCCAAACGTACTTCATTGGTTCCAGCCCCTGCTGTGCTGTAAAATCCTGTGGCAGGTGCCATCATTACTGTCGTATTTTCATATTCAAACTCTTCCAGCATCCACTGGCAGAATTTATCAGCATTGTCGATCGGGAATTTTGCAACAACATAAAATGCACCACCCGGGTTCGGACAAAATACACCTTCAATTTGGTTAAGCCGTTCAACTAGCGTATTTCTACGAATGGTATATTCCTTATTTACCTGTTCAAAATAGCTATCAGGTGTGTCAACTGCAGCACTAGCTGCAATCTGTTCAACCATACCCGGACTAAGACGCGCCTGCGCAAATTTTAATCCCGCGGCAATTACCTCCTTGTTTTTCGTAATCAGGCATCCCAAACGGGCGCCACAGGCACTGTATCGTTTGGAAACAGTATCCAGTACAATCACATGCTGGTCAAGTCCGTCGAGGTGCATGGGAGAAATGAACTCCTTGCCGTCATAACAGAACTCACGATAGGCCTCATCAGAGAAGAGAAACAGATTGTATTTCAGGCATAATTCCCTGAGGGCCTCCAATTCTTGTTTTGAATATAAGTATCCGGTTGGATTATTAGGATTACAGATGATGATTGCTTTTGTCTTTGAACTAATCAGTTTTTCAAATTCACTGATTGGAGGCAGGGCAAATCCATTTTCTATGACAGACAGGATGGGCTTTACCACCACATTGCTCATGCAGGCAAATCCATTGTAATTAGCATAAAAAGGTTCAGGAATAATGATTTCATCCCCTTCATCGACACAGGCCTGCATCGCGATAGTTATGGCTTCAGAACCACCTACTGTCACCAGAATCTGAGTGGGATCAATATTATATCCAAGCTTATTATAATATTCTGTCAATTTGGTACGGTAGACCAGCGTTCCTTCTGAAGGGGTATATGCCCAGACCTTAAAATCTATATTTTTTACTGCATCGAGCATACCCTGAGGGGTCTCAATATCCGGCTGACCGATATTTAAATGGTAAACTTTTTTTCCTTCCCGTTTTGCCTGATCAGCAAAAGGAGTAAGCTTTCGAATTGGAGAAGCAGGCATTTGCCTGCCTTTACTTGAAATTTCTGGCATGGTACAAAATTAAAAAACCTCTCCGAATGGGAGAGGCTTTTTAATTTTTAATTATTTATCAACCGGCACTTCGAACCTCACCTTTGACATAAAGTACTTTAATTGGTGTCCTGGCATTAGATTTAATTCTTACTGCTTGTGTAAATCCTGCCTTTTGGGTAGCTGCATCATAAGTAATTGTAATTATCCCTTTCCCACCTTCTAAAATTGGCTCTCTTGTGAATTTGGCCATGATACAGTCGCAGCTTGATTCAATTGATGTAATGATCAGTTGTTCACCACCTGTATTGATAAAGGTAAACACAGCACTAACTGGTGTGCCTTGTGGTATCTGCCCGAAATCATGAGTTTCTTTATCAAATTTAAATTCTGCTTTATTCTGGGTCTGCATTGACTTAAAAACCACAATTATAATTACGGCAGCTAAGAGGATTAATATTTTTTTCATTTTTAATTTATTTTAGCAATATCAAACCGAATCATTCAAATATCATTCCAAATCAGGTGATTACATTTATTTATTAATCATCCGGATGTTATTATTTGGCTAATTCCTGAAAAAACGAATTATTATTTTGCATCAGGATTATCAATTCCTGCACTCTTTTCTTATTTTTGGCCATAAAGCAATCCTATGATAGAAACCGGGTTAAACGAAAATACTTTGCAGGAAAAAGAGGAATTAAGCTTTGAGGCATTTAAAAGTATAATCGTTAATGATTATAAAATAGCTTTTGAAAGCAGGCAGGCGAGTCTTTTGGGCCGCAAGGAAGTTCTGACCGGTAAAGCCAAATTCGGGATCTTCGGTGATGGTAAAGAGGTAGCGCAACTGGCTATGGCAAAGGTATTTATGGCCGGAGACTGGCGCTCGGGCTATTACCGGGATCAAACCTTTATGCTTGCCGCGGGCATGCTTACGATGCCTGAATTCTTTGCTCAGCTTTATGCCAATACAGAGCCTGATGCAGACCCGGGTTCGGGAGGCAGACAGATGAATTGCCATTTTGCAAGCCGCCTTTTAAATGAAGATGGTACTTGGATGGATCTGACTAAAACCAAGAATTCATCTTCTGATATTTCGCCTACCGGCGGACAAATGGGTCGCCTTGTTGGTTTAGCACTGGCCTCCAAGCTATATAAAAACAATCAGGATCTTGCTTACTTAAAGAGTTTCTCAGTAAATGGTAATGAGGTTGCTTTTGGAACCATAGGGAATGCTTCGACTTCAGAAGGTATTTTCTTTGAAGCCATCAATGCAGCCGGAGTACTGCAGATTCCAATGGCAATTTCTATATGGGATGATGCTTATGGTATTTCTGTCCCTGCCGAATATCAGACCACTAAACAGGATATTTCTGAAATTCTGAAAGGATTTCAGCGCGATGATAAGGGTGAAGGGTATGAAATATTTAAAGTAAGGGGCTGGGACTATCCGGGTTTATGTGAGACTTATGAAAAGGCAATCAAAATTTGCCGGGAGCATCATATTCCGGTTATGATCCATGTTACTGAAATGACACAGCCTCAGGGGCATTCGACTTCAGGTTCACACGAACGCTATAAAAATAAGGATAGGATAGCCTGGGAAAATGAATACGATTGCATGTTGCAGATGCGGAAATGGATGATCGAATCAGCTATATCCTCAGAAGAGGAATTGAATGAGATCGAAGAAAATGCTAAAATATATATTCGCAATTGTCAGAAAAAGGCCTGGGCAGAGTTCAATGCTGGGATGAAATCTGAGCTCGAAATAGCTATTAAACTTGTTGAGGATACGCAGAAGCCTGAACTAATTCAAATAGCTAAGCAGCTTAAAATAAGTATAGACCCATCCCGTAAGGATGTGATAGCAATGGTTAGAAATGCAATAAGATTATTGCGTAATGATCATTCAGAGCCTAAAAAAGCATTACAGGATTGGTATAGTGAACAACATGACCAGATTTTTGACCGTTATAATTCCAAACTTTTTACAGGGTCAAAAGATTCTCCTTTAAACCTTGGCGGACTGAAACCTGAATATTCGGAAAGTTCAAAATTGGTTGATGGCCGGGAAATTCTGAATGCATGTTTTGATGCAAATTTCGCGCGTGATGCCCGTGTTCTTGCCTTTGGTGAGGATGTTGGAGCTATTGGGGATGTGAACCAGGGTTTTGCCGGTTTGCAGGCCAAATACGGTAAAAGGAGGATTACGGATACCGGTATCCGTGAAATGACCATTATTGGACAGGGAATAGGTTTAGCATTGCGTGGTTTAAGGCCCATTGCTGAAATACAATACCTGGACTATTTGCTGTTTGCATTAAATATTCTGAGTGATGATCTTGCAACGCTAAGTTACCGTACAAAAGGGAGACAAAAAGCGCCACTTATTGTCAGAACAAGAGGGCACCGTTTGGAAGGGATCTGGCATTCAGGTTCTCCAATGGGAGTGATTATCAATTCTCTAAGGGGCGTGCATGTTTGTGTGCCCAGAAATATGACCCAGGCCGCAGGTATGTACAATACCCTCCTTCGTGGGGATGAGCCTGCTTTGGTTATTGAATGTCTTAACGGTTACCGACTGAAAGAAACTATGCCAGATAATGTTGGTGAATTCAGAGTGGAACTGGGTAAAGCAGAGATTATTCGTGAAGGAAAGGATATCACCGTTATTTCATATGGTTCAACCTTGCGGGTTGTTGAACAGGCTGCTGAAGAACTTGAAAATTTAGGTATCGATGTGGAAATTGTAGACCCACAGACCTTTTTGCCCTTTGATCTTGGCAATCTGTGCTCAGAATCTTTGAGAAAGACCAATAAATTGCTTGTTGTTGGTGAAGATGTTCCGGGAGGTTCATCTGCTTTTATTATGCAGCAGGTACTTGAGCGTCAAAATGGATATCAGTATTTAGACGGGCAACCCCATACCCTTACTGCCAAACCTCACCGTACCCCATATGGATCGGATGGGGATTATTTCACTAAACCTTCTGTAGATGATGTGGTTGAAATGGTTTATGCAATGATGAACGACAGTTCCCCGGATAAGTTTCCAAAATTGTTTTAAGGGCTAAGAACAACATCGCGTCATTTCGACGAGCGAGCCAAAATTTTTGAATTCAGATGATTTTCAACGCGGGGAGAAATCTGTTGAATAAGGCTGTGCCATGAGTTCGAGATTTCACTTCGTGCCTGCCCGTCCGGTCAGGCAGGCCTCCTTCTAAATGACGGGATCCCTATAGCCTGATCACCCTATTCCTCAACAAATGATCAGCCAGAACCAGTGCTGCCATAGCTTCAACAATCGCTACCGCACGGGGCACCACGCATGGATCATGCCTGCCCTTGCCCTGAACATTGGCTGCATTACCGGAAGAATCTAGGCTGGCCTGATTTTGCATGATGGTTGCGACCGGTTTGAATGCCACCCTGAAGGTAATATCCATTCCGTTTGATATTCCACCCTGAATGCCACCTGAATAGTTAGTCAGTGTACTGAAAGTGCTATTTTCCTGTCCCTCGGAGGGAGCTACAAAAAGATCATTATGCTCAGAACCTCTCATCTCAGAACCTGCAAATCCGGACCCGTAATCAAAGCCATGCACGGCATTGATACTTAGCATTGCTTTGCCTAAATCGGCATGCAGTTTGTCAAAAACAGGCTCTCCCAATCCAACCGGACAGTTTTTAACAATGCATGAAATTTTTCCACCTATAGTATCACCATCTTTTCTGACTCCATCGATCAAATCGATCATCTGATTTGCTGTTGCCGGATCTGCGCAGCGCACAATATTACTTTCCCGGATTTCAAGCAGTTCTGGTATCGAATTTATAGAAAGGAGAGGTGCTTCGATCGTACCTGCAGCAGAAACATGTGCAAATATTTCAATTCCTGATTGTTGCAATAAAAGTTTAGCAATTGCTCCCGCTGCAACCCTGGCTGCTGTTTCTCTTGCTGATGATCTGCCACCACCGCGGTGATCACGGTGACCATATTTGGCATCGTAGGTATAATCAGCGTGTGAAGGACGATAGGCATCTTTGATATGTGAATAATCTTTTGAACGCTGATCTTCATTCGGGATGATCATTGCGATAGGAGTGCCGGTGGTTTTGCCCTCAAATACTCCGGACAGGATCTGTACGGTATCACTTTCCTTGCGTTGGGTTGTAATCTTTGATTGTCCGGGTTTACGCTTATCGAGCTCAGACTGGATGAAATCCATATCGACCACCAGATTAGAAGGACAGCCATCGATAATCACACCAATAGCTTCACCATGTGATTCTCCAAAAGTTGTGATGCGGAATAGTTGACCGAATGAATTACCTGCCATTTTTGAGTTATTAGTATTGAGTATTGAGTATTAAGTATTGAGTATTAATTATTGTTATTAAAGATGAAAATTTGTTCTCTAATTTAGATTTCTTCATTGTCAATGGTCAACTATCAATTGTCAATTCTCAACTAATATTGAACCCTGCTATTTCAAGGTGTTTCCAGAAATCCGGATATGATTTTTCAACAACCAGATGATCTTCAATTTCAAGCTCGGGCATAACTAAGGCTAGTGGTGCAAATGCCATGGCCATTCTATGATCGTCGTATGTTGCTATCTTGATTTTTTTATTCAGATCAAGCCCTGAGCAATCCAGCTTATAGGTTTGATTCTTTTCAATCAGTTTTACTCCGATCTTAACCAGTTCTGTCTGCAGGGCATTAACCCGGTCTGTTTCCTTGATTTTTAAAGTCTCCAAACCGGTGAAGGTAGCATCATGTCCTAATGCAGCACAACAAACAATTACTGTCTGGGCCAGATCAGGGCATTCCTTAAAATCAAAGATCTTTCGTTCCAATTTCTTTGCTTCCTTGAATAAATAGACACCACCATCTTTGAATTGTGAACTTATGCCAAAATTCGCCATGATCTCAGTAATCATACTGTCTCCTTGCAGACTATAACCATTTAATCCCGGTAGGAAAAGACGGGCTTCTTCAGATAATGCCGCAATAGCATACCAGTAAGAGGCCGCACTCCAGTCGGGCTCCACATTGATTACAGACTTATTGAAAGCTTGCTTTTCAATGCTGATCACATTTTCTTTCCAGGTATGTCTGATGCCAGCTTGTTCCATCATGGCCAGGGTCATCTGAACGTATGGTTTTGAGGTTAATTCCCCCTCAATCACCAGATTCAAGCCCTGTTCTAATTTTGGAGCAATCAGCAATAAAGCAGAGATATACTGACTGCTGATATTGCCTTTAATACTCACTTGATTCGTTTTTTGCTGAAGCGGGCCCTTGATTTTTAAAGGCGGGAATCCTTCTTTATCTGCATATTGAATATCAGCGCCGAGTGTTCTTAAAGCATCAACCAGAATTCCGACAGGACGCTGTTTCATGCGCTCAGATCCGGTTAAAAATACTTCTGTTTTCTGTAAAGAGTAAAATGCAGTTAAAAAACGCATTGCAGTGCCTGCCGGGCCGATATCAACCAATTTTGGTGTATCAGCCTTGAGGATATTATCTAAAGTTACAGTATCAGCAGCTTCAGAAATATTTTCCACCTGAACAGCACCATCACTCAGTGCCTGCATGATCAATGCGCGGTTACACTCGCTTTTTGATCCTGTCAGAGGAATAGTGCAGTCCAGTTTTTTAGTTGCTGTTGATATTATTATGCTTGCTGAACCCATTGTTATTCAACATTCACTTTATCGTTCATGATTTCAGTTTGCTTACGGATAGATTCGCTGTGTATCAATTCCAAAAGTTTGCCTGTAAAGTTAAGATCCAGCTTTAAAGCCTTTGCAAATGCACTGCGTTTGTTCATGATTTGATCCCAACGGTTTACCTGAAGGATAGTTACTCCGTTATCACGTTTGAATTCACCAATTTTCTGAACAACCTGCATTCGTTCGGCTATTTTCTGAATGATCTGGTCATCAATTTTGTCAATACTGCTTCGTAAATCAGCCAGTTTATCAGTAAATTCTTTGTCTTTACTTTCCGGCTTACGCAATGTAAGCAGTTCCATTAATTCTGATAAAGCCGCCGGCGTTAACTGTTGTTTGGCATCGGTCCATGCAACAGAAGGATCCAGGTGCGATTCGATCATTAATCCCTGCATATCCAAATCAAGGGCTTTTTGAGCAACATATTGAATTAATTCTCGGTTTCCGCAAATATGGCTTGGGTCATTGATGATCGGAAGATCAGGACATAAAGTTTTTAGCTGAATGGCTAGTTCCCACATGGGTTCATTTCTGAATGCGGTTTTTTCATAAGAGGAGAAACCTCTGTGAATAGCTGCAAGTTTGGTTATTCCAGCATTATTGATACGCTCCAATGCTCCTGCCCATAATTGAATATCAGGATTGACCGGGTTTTTAACCATTACCGGAATATCAACACCTTTAAGAGCATCGGCAATTTCCTGTACTGTAAAAGGATTAACTGTTGAACGTGCGCCTACCCAAAGAATATCAACTCCTGATGCCAGAGCCTCTTCCACATGTTTTGCATTGGCTACCTCTACGGCTATAGGTAAGCCGGTTTCTTCCTTGGCTCTTTTTAACCAGGTTAAGCCAATACTTCCAATACCTTCAAACTCTCCGGGACGGGTACGCGGTTTCCAGATTCCTGCTCTTAGAACAGAAACCTTTCCAGTTTTTGCCAGTAAATGTGCGGTAGCCATCAGCTGATCTTCTGTTTCAGCACTACATGGCCCTGCAATCAATAAAGGCTCATTTTTTGTTTTTACCCAGGTATTTAAGGGCTGTAAATTTAAATTTAATTTCATCGTTTTAGTTTTGTCCGGAACTAGCCGGGAATTGATTTTAGTGTCGTTTTTAATTGTTATTTGCTTTTTTCTTTTCAGGTTAAACTTTATCGTTTTTTAAGTATTCACCCATAATTGTAAAGTTAATCGTGTGTTTCAAAACCTGACGGATTGCTGAATCATAATCGGCCTGGTTTTTCCATTCTATATCTACATAAAAATTGTATTCATTTCGTTTTCCAAGGACAGGCATCGACTGAATTTTGCTCAGATTAATCTTGTGGGATGCAAAGATGTTCAGCACGTCGGCCAGGGACCCAACGGAGTTTCCAACCTGAAAACTCAGTGAAGCTTTATTGACTTCAACATTTTCGAGTGGTTTATTTGCAAGGATCAGAAATCGTGTATAGTTTTTCTTATTCGATTCAATCCTTCTTTCCATGACCTCCAGATCATATAGTTTAGCAGCCAGCAGATTGGCAATAGCTACTGTATCAGTTAGGTTTTCTTCTCTGATTTTCTTGGCACATGCTGCGGTATCACTGCTTTCAACTACTTGTAAATGAGGAAATTCTTCAAAAAAATCGCTGCACTGACGGATGGCTATCGGATGCGACTGTACATACTTCACATCCTCGAATTTTACACCTGGGAGTGCAAGCAAATGAAGTTGTATTGCTAGATATACCTCACCGACAATTGAGAAGTTGTATTCCCTGAGCAGGGTATAATTGGGCAGAAGACTTCCGGCAATTGAATTTTCAATAGCCATGACCACATAATCTGCCTGCTTATTTTTCAAAACCTCACAGGTTTTTTTAAATGATTCGCATTCAATTGTATCGATATCAGTTCCGAAGAATTTAAATGCTGCCTCTTCGTGAAATGATGCCCGAATTCCCTGAATTGCTACTCGTTTTTTTTGCATTTGATTTTAAATAAAAAAAGTCCCTGCTTGTAGGCAGGGACTTTTTGCTAATTTCTATATTAAGATCTATTGCATATTTTCCCCGCTCTTACCTGGATAGTAAAAATAAGCGAAGTAATATGTAGTTGAATTTTTCATCCTTATGTTTTCCAAATGTAGCACAAAATTTAATTCTGTCAATAGAAAAAAAAATATTTTTTTAAGAAAATGGATTTTTGACCGGATTGGTATTGGGTATAAAATCAATAATTTCTGAATTCTGAATGTCGATTTACGAATTTACCTGGGCGTTATACCGGTTAAATTTGTCAATCGCGTATCTATCAAGTGAAGGCGAAATCAACTTTCTAGTCGCCTATGTGATTTCAAGTCGTGTAATATTTACGAAATCTAATTCCGCTCGTTTAGGTGATTTAACAAGTAGAGTAATAATCCAAACTCTCAAATATCTCTTCTTCTGTGCAATAAATGTCGTATCCGCATTTTCCAATTTCACTCAATAAAGAGAAACTTATCTGGCCGGCATTGTTCTTTTTATCATTCTTCATAATCTCCAGAAGGTCAGCATAGCTGGCTTTATTTAATTTATAAGCAGGGTAAATGTTCTGGATAGCTTTTACAATTTCAGAAAGCTCTTCTTTTTTTAGTCCGTTTTTCTTTTCAGAAAGGAAGGCTTCGCAAATGAAACCGATCGCAATTGCTTCGCCATGCAATAATGGACTTTTATCGTGTTTCAAAGAGTAACTTTCAATAGCATGGCCAATCGTATGTCCGTAATTCAGAATTTTTCTTAATCCTTTTTCAAATGGATCTGTAATGACAACTTCATTTTTAATTTCAATGGAACGGTAGATAATTTCATCACTGATATCCTTTGGAGCAATTCCCTTTAATTTTTTGAACAGGGAAGCATCGTAAATGAGTCCGTGTTTAATTACTTCAGCATATCCCGAACGAAGTTCCCTGTCACTTAATGTCTTCAGGAAAGGGGTATGGATAAAGACCGCCTTTGGCTGGGTAAAGGTGCCGATGATGTTCTTTACATTTTCCATATCAACACCGGTTTTGCCGCCAACTGAAGCATCAACCTGTGATAAAAGTGTAGTAGGTACCTGCACAAAATCTATCCCCCGCTTAAAGGTAGAAGCTGCAAAACCACCCATATCGGTGATCACCCCACCACCAAGGTTAATCATGATACTGTTGCGGTCGGCTCCAAAGTCCAGCAACATTCTCCAGATACCGATGCAAAAATCAATATTTTTATTTTCTTCACCCGGAGTAACTTCAATCAGGTCAAATTCAATGGATCCTAATGCTTCCTGCAGTGCCGGCAGGCAATGGATCTCTGTATTACTATCAACCAGAACAAAAACCTTACTGTATTTATTTTTATTTAAAAATGCAGCTAATTCCTGCAGACTGTTCTCAAAAAAAACGGGATAACTTATACTCTCAATCGGTTTCATTTAACTTTTATTTTTTGTCCTTTGAATTCAATAATATCACCACTTCTCACTTTCAGGCGTTTGCGTAGATCCACTTCTCCGTTATACTTAACTAGTCCCGCCTCTACCACAATTTGTGCCTCTCCTCCGCTTTGGACCAGGTTCATCGCCTTCAGCAGCTGGATCATCGGAATGAATTCCCCTTCTAATTTAAATTCGAGCATGTAGCAAACTTACAAATTTTAGCTTTTGTATGTTAATATCTCAATATTTCTACCTTTGTGCAATAAACCAATTGTTTTGAAGAGCCGCCCGGCAAAAAGCCATAATTTATCATTTGACAATACTGAGATCGCTTTTCGTGGAAAATCGAATGCAGATCTTAGCCGTGCATACTGGTTATTTAAATTTATCAGTATTAATTTCCTGACGAAGATTGGTCCGCCAATAACCAATATAGCCCTTAAACTGGGCTTGCCTGTTAAATCCCTGATTAAAGCCACCATCTTTCGACAATTCTGTGGTGGAGAGAGTATTGCAGAATGTGAAAAGACTGTCACTCAGCTCCATGATGCAGGGGTCGGTTCCATTCTGGATTATTCGGTTGAGGGGGAAGATGAGGAAGAAGTATTTGATCAAACTTGTGAGGAAATCATGAGAACGGTTCGGCATGCAGATGGTGACGATCGTATTCCCTTCACAGTATTTAAGGTTACCGGATTGGGCAGATTTGCATTACTTGAAAAAATAAATGCCCTGCAGCCTCTTGAAGCAGCAGAAAAATCAGAATATCAACGTATGAATCAAAGAGTTGATCAGATTTGCGGACTCGCACATGAACTGAATGTCAGGGTGATGATTGATGCAGAAGAGAGCTGGATTCAGAATCCGATTGATTCGATGGCCCTTGAAATGATGTGCCGGTATAATCAGGAACAGGCAATTGTCTTTAATACCTATCAGCTTTACAGAAATGATAAATTAGCTTCACTCCAGGCAGATATTAAGTTAGCGGTTTCAGAGCAATTCATTCCCGGAGTTAAACTGGTGAGGGGTGCGTACATGGAAAAGGAACGTGAACGTGCTGAAGAGATGGGTTATGTTTCACCGATTCATATTGATAAGGAATCTTCAGACAAGGATTACAATGATGCCTTAAAATTTTGTATCAGTAAGATTGACTTTGTTTCCTTTGTCGCAGGCACTCATAATGAGTTTAGCTGTGAATTACTGACTGAATTGCTTGATGAAAAGGGTATCCCACATAACCATGAGCATATTTGCTTTTCCCAATTACTAGGAATGAGTGATAATTTAAGCTTTAATCTGAGTGCAGCAGGTTATAATGTTGCGAAATATGTCCCTTATGGGCCTGTGAAGGCAGTGATGCCCTATCTTTTCAGGAGGGCGGAAGAAAACACATCGGTTGCCGGGCAAATGGGCAGGGAACTTCGTTTGATCTCGGCAGAGATGAAGCGCCGGAAACTTGATTAATTGACAGTTGACAATCATTGCTGTCCGGTTAAATTCTGTACCGGGCATAATATCTCGATAAAGGTTTAACAGACTCACATTCTAGCTAATTTCAAAATAAGAGGCCCCCTCTCAACCTTTCCTCTCTCCATTGCCGGGGGGCGAATTCGTTATTCACCAGTTTTTGATGTTTTTAAAGGTGTTCATGCTTTTGCCGCTGAAGGGCGGCTCAGGTTTGAAGGCCAATCCCGATG
>JAUYSP010000042.1 GCA_030696305.1 Legionellaceae bacterium
GGTTGGACCTCAACAATTCCTTTGTGGACAGATTATACATAATGCTAATCGATGACAAGAAAAGCAAGGTATGAAACTTCACTATGTTGGGCCAAGGCCCAACCTACATCTTATTGATCAAATTTTGATGCGACAACCGTGCCAAGCGCAACAACATACCTAGTCTAATAATATTAAATCTGCTATCTTATTCTTTAAAAAAAGAATGGAGATATTCATGGCAAAAGTGCTGGTATTATATTATTCAAGTTACGGTCATGTAGAAACAATGGCAAACGCGGTATTGAAAGGAGCATTGGAAATCAAGGGCACTACTGTCGGTTTAAAGCGCGTACCAGAAACCATGCCAGACGACATTGCTAAAAAGGCGGGCGTTAAAACCAATCAAACCGCTAGTATTGCCAAACCCTCTGATCTCGTTGATTACGATGCAATTATTTTTGGTACACCGACTCGTTTTGGGAATATGGCAGCGCAAATGCGTAATTTCTTAGATCAAACGGGGGGCATCTGGGTCAAAGGTGAATTGATCGGAAAAATAGGCAGTGTCTTTACGTCTACCGGTACAGGTGGCGGTAATGAAACGACGATCACGTCATTTTGGAACACGTTAATCCATCACGGCATGGTGTTAGTCGGTGTCCCCTACTCTGAAAAAGGAATCACCGACATTAGCGAAGTACGAGGTGGCTCACCTTATGGAGCCGGTACCATAGCTGGAGCCGATGGCAGCCGAAAGCCCTCTGCACTTGAATTGCAAATTGCTCAGGCTCAGGGGAAACATGTGGCTGAGATTGCTAAGCGCATGTTTGGGTGAGTGAGACAAAGCAACACTACCATCCCATACCCCAATTACTCTTAGGTGGCTCGGGCATTTGGTCGTAGTCAACTTCTTTGTTTTCACCACCTGGCATACACTGTCCAAGATACGTTTCTAATCCAGTCTTAGAGCTATTTATATTTTCTAGGCTATACTCTGACTTCTTTAAATTCTCTATCGCATCTTTCAATGTCACTTTTTGTCCAAAAAGTTGACCACTTAAATTTATAACCGCAACATGCTTCAATTGGCTAGTAATCTCATTAACATCAAGAAAAACTGACTGATTGTGAGTAAAAAAATCTTTGTTGTCTGATGGATATGTAATCAATTTTAGTTTTTCCTCCAGACGCTCTAAAAGAGCTTTACTGTCACCTTTTACGTTTGGATTCAGTTTTAACGACTGAATATAATCATATAAAGTAGACATATTAGATTGAGCGGAAGATTGACTCTTAACTGGTTCCAATATAGGATCAATTTCTTGATTAGCTCCCAACTTAGTCAACTTTGCCATATGCCCAGATGTTTCATACAACTTCCCTGCTTGCAAGCTAATTAATATTAAATCAGCTTGTTGTAATTGTTTGAGAAAGCGGGTTTTATTTGTGTCTGATTTATGTATCTCTAGCTCGCTTTTAATCAATGATTGTCGATTTGCTACTGGCTTTTTTACAGCTTCTTTAAAAGGAGCTACATTAAATAAAGCTACTGCTGGAGACACTTTAGAATAGGTAGCTTGGGTTGCATTATCAGTAGATGACGGCTTTTTACCAAGAAGAGAACTTAATCCATCAGCAATATACTGCAAAAATGCTAAAGCACCAAAATTTAATTCTCCCTTGGATTGTTTCAAATCATCATTAAATGATATTACTCCTGGAGCAAGACCAATCGCACAGATTTTGGAGAAGATTCTTTTAAGATCCTTATCCTGAATTTTATTGCGGATGGACTGCATGACTGTGATGTTTATCGGCCCTTCTGATTCTAACAATCTTTTCAGCTGATTCAATTGATTTACATTTTTGCATAAACCACTTTCTTCATATTTTTTAACTTCTTCCAACAGAGTTTTTCGCGATTTATCTTTTTGATTTAAGTCAATAGAATAAGTCCCATTCAATACCTCATCGTAATTATTAATTCTTTCACAAACTTCCGCAAGCTCATCCTCAGCAGGGTTAAATAGCGAGCTAAACCAATTCCAAGCTGAAGAAGTACTAATTTTGCTTGGTAACAAACCAGGAAGCATATCAACATATTGTTGACGTTCTTTTAAAATTTGAAGAACTGGTTCTTGTTGTGCATTAATGGTTAATTTTCGTCTCTTCGTATTTACTACCGTATCACTATTTAAAACAGAGTAAACCTTTTCTGCATCCGATTTATCTTTCAGACCTGTGTTTCGGATTGCTGTCCTGAGCACTTCACCTTTCAACTGTGCCATGATAACACCTCATCATAATTAACTTCTTGATATCATTCTACACCAAATAATCAAATTATTCAAATAAAGAACAAAAAGAACAAAAAAAACAACCCGGCATCGGCTAAAGCCAATCCGGGTTAAACTAAGCTTAACCTACTAATTATTTCTTAGTAGGAGCTGTATGTTTATCTTTGCCACAGGAAGAAATCTTAGAACCAGATTTTTTATCTGTAGCTTTATGGCTTAATTCGTGGCCATGTTTGTTGCCTGTTCCCCAAGCATTATGTTTTTGTTCAGTCATGATAATTACTCCTTTAATTAAACTTCACTAGGGTCTGTTGACAATTCATTTCCAGAAGGCCTACTTCCCGCGGCTTGTCCGCGGGATCTAGTTCGATCTTTAGCTGTGCAATAGAATTGTAGATTGTGCAATATCCCTGGATCCCGCGGACAAGCCGCGGGACGTCGAAATATACAAGCCGCGGGAAGTAGGCCTTCTGGAAATGAATTGTCAAAAGCCCTTACATTCAGTCTAGACCACAACACTAAATAATACAAATTATGGGCAATAAGTAGATTAAATGAATATAAAACTTGGAATTACCACATTACGTATTATACTAAAAAAAGAAGGACAACATACCAATAAGGATTTCACATTATGCAATCCAAACGATTCTTTCGATTAGGACAATGGGTATATCAATTCCGCATAGCCATCATTGTCATTTGGAGTATTGCTATATTAGGATGTATCCCTTTTATATCCGATATTATTAGCCCCTTTCAATCCACCGGATTTGTCGCCACCGGATCCAAAAGCGATCTTGCAGATAGTTTTATTAATAAAGAACTGGGTTATGGACATAATCAATTTATTATCATGTATCACAGTAAAACATTGGAGGCAGATGATCCAGCGTATCAACGCAATATTAAGCAATCATTAGCTGATTTAAAAAATTTTCCTATCCCACACGAAATTTTATTACCTAAAGATAATGACAAACAAATATCCAAAGATAAACATACCGCTTATGCCGTGGTATTGTTTAAAACCCCAGAAACAATTAATCATGAGCTCATTGATCTATTTCAAGCGTCGATTAAGACACCACAAAATATGACAGTTCAATTGGGTGGCGAGCCCATTTTTGTTGAGCATATTAATGAACAAACCCAACGTGATTTATTTAAAGCAGATATGATTGCTATTCCTGTCACTATTATCACCTTACTATTTATTTTTGGAACGGTCGTTGCTTCGATCGTCCCGTTGTTTTTAGGGGGTGGCTGTGCGTTGCTGATTTTATCGATGTTATATGGATTAGGTCATTTATTTACCTTGTCTATTTTTACTTTAAATATCGCCTTATTGCTAGGCTTGTGTCTCAGTCTTGATTATTCGCTTTTTGTCATTTATCGCTTTCGAGACGAATTAGCTCATCACGATTCGGTTGAATCTGCCGTTGCTAAAACCATCGCCACTGCGGGTAAAGCGGTTTTCTTTAGTGGTATAGCTGTGTTTATTAGCTTGAGCGCCCTGTTGTTTTTCCCTGTAAATATTTTATTTTCAATCGGTGTAGGGGGACTAGTGGCGGTACTTATTGCCGTCAGTGTGGCAATCACCTTATTACCAGCTATTTTGTGTGTTTTAAATTATAAAATTAATGCATGGCCGGTCAGAAAAATAAAAGTTGTGTCAGATAATCCGAATGCAGTGGATACTCAAAACCCGTGGTATAAGATTGCTTATACTGTGGTAAAACGACCTATCCTATTTTCATTATCTACTTTAATATTCTTATTGGTTTTGGGTTATACAGTAATCAATGTGAAAGTGGGAATTTCTGATTTTCATGTGTTACCAGATCACTCAGAAAATCAGATTTTTTTCGATACGTATAAAAAGAATTTTTTTGAGCACGAATTAAGCCCTATACAGCTACTCATCAAGACTGATGAGGGTAAGATGCTTACCAAACAAAATATTTCTAAGTTATATAATTTTGTTGAAAAATTAAAAGACAATCCATCAATAAAAGACGTGAATAGTATTGTGTCGATTGATAAAAAATTAAAGAAAGCACAATATCAGGCGATGTACCAAGTAAAAAAATCAGATCGTGAACCCCCAATCCAATTGCTTTTAAATAGAACAACAAAAAACAACTTCACCGTGATTGATGTTGTCAGCAAATATCCGCCCGATTCAACTCAAACCGAAGAGCTCATTAATCAACTTTATAAAATGGAACCTGCTAAAGGTCTATCGATGCAATTAACGGGTATGCCGGTAATTAATATGGATGTGTTAAACAGCGTAAAACAAGTTGTGCCGTATACCATTGCATGGATCATGATATTAACCTATTTCATTTTAATGTTGTTATTACGCTCTCTGTTTTTACCCTTTAAAGCAATTTTTATGAATATTTTAAGTCTATGCGCTAGTTATGGCGTTTTGGTTTTTATCTTTCAAGAAGGTCATTTTCACGAGTTATTGCATTTCAAACCCCAAGGGATGTTAGATATAAGCTTAATTATTATTATATTTTGTGCTCTTTTTGGTTTTTCTATGGATTATGAGGTCTTCCTTCTCACTCGTATGCATGAAGCCTACGAAACAACGAAAAATAACGAAAAAAGTATTATTTTTGGGATTGTAAAAAGCAGTCGTATTATTACCAGCGCCGCATTAATCGTAATTGTTTTATGTGGTTCTTTCATGGTTGCGGATGTGCTGATGGTCAAAGAATTTGGTTTAGGCATTGCGGTAGCAATTTTCGTCGATGCGTTCATCATCCGAACCCTCTTAGTGCCTGCAACTATGGCATTAGTTAAAGAGTGGAACTGGTATTTACCCAAATGGATGGAAAAATATTTACCTTAAGCGAAACAAATACAACCTAAAACCGTAGTGCTAACTTACCAAAAAATGAATATAAAAATGGGATATAATCTTTTGCGGGATTAATTTCAGATTCACCATAACCAGCCGTGTAGTTAGTACCTATCTCTGCCATAATACGATCAGTTAGATTAACATTTGCCCCGATAGTGAAAGTTGGCGATATGCGATAATCTGTATTGATTTCATCGGCACGCCATACACTAGCTACACCGGCACCTGAAAATACACGAATAGATGTTTTGGGGATCACGAGCATTATTTTAGCAATAACCGAGGCAGTTTGCGTATTTGTATTTAGTTCTGTAAGCCCATCTTGTTCAAACGCAAACAGACTGTCTGCATCAAAAGTAACCACCGCTTTAGGAAAATACATGTAATTAGCTTCTATAGCAAAAAAGCGCGTAAGTTCGTACCCTGCTGATGCTCCCCATACATTACCACCTTCTTCCACTGTAATCGGAGTCGATATGCTCATAGCTAAATTTTGGTTTGCAATAGATGGAACTAAGCCTTGCCAAGTAGTGGATCCATAACCACCTACAACCCCAGCATAAAGTCGGTACTTAAAAATATCGTTTGACTGTGGAGCCGGTTGAGCATTGGATGCAAAGGCAAATCCACAACTAAGATAAAAACCACATAATAATATTTTTCGCATTCAGAACATAACCGTTTTTAACTTTAAAAGCAGCATAATTAGAACTTAATACTTAATAGCCTAGTTATAGCACCGAATTTAAAGTACTGATATTAACTTCACGCCAATTGATTTATGATTTCTGCGTGAAAGGCATCTTTACATATGTTGGTGTATCAAGCGCAAGCAGCACCAGTTCCACTACATAATTCTGAACTTGAAGTAAGTCCACCAAAGCGGAAGCAGTTCCAATCGTCAATGCATTCTTGTGCAGATATATCATGTTGAAATTCGCACGCTTTTTGCAATGAACCAAATGTAGTAATCATTCGTTTATACAATAATTCATGATTCATGCACATTCCTCTAGGCAAACCAGAAGAGATGCAATGACATTCAGCTGCTATTTTAAATGAGCTGCAAAAACCAGGCGCGCTAGGACGAGTTGCCGAAGGGCAAGAAGCAGCCTGAACAGTTAATGATAATGAAAAAATAACACTCGAAAGAAGTGTAATTTTAGTTTTATTCATTATGAATAATCCTTACTAAACCATTGAAATGGTGTGTTAATTTGAACGACACACGGTTAGGTGCACAGAGCCTACAACGCTTACAATATATTATTCTAAAACATCACACAAGTAGATTTATAATCATCGTACATAACAAAAGCAATTTTCGTCATGTACGAGAAGAAGTCGCATCTAATGATGCACTAGTATTGAGGTTTGTAGTTAAAATTTACTCATCAGTCAAGCGAAAATATTTTGTGCCAAAATAGCGTTGTAATTTTTTTCGAATTGTACCGCGGCTGATACCAAGCATTTTTGCTGCTTGTAATTGATTGCCTCTACGTTTTTCCATAACCGCTTGTAAAAGAGGTGGTTCTACTTCTGACAAAATCATGTCATACAAATCATTAATAGATTTGTTTTTATTTTCTGCAAGAAAACGAGTAACTAGTCCGTAAACTAAATCTTGCAAACCTTGGTCTTGTTTTGTACTTTCAACAATCCCTTCTGCTTCAGTTACTGCCATCATCAATATCCTTATCTTAGTTAATAAATATTCGGCCTGCTTCCAGTGTAGTCATGCAAGCTTGATTTATTGTACATCAAGTATATTTGATAAGCTATAGGTTAGAATATGAATTTTAAGTAACTCACCAGATTCATGAACTAATTGATTACATTAATTTTTACTCTGAACAGGTGGAATCGGCGGTATGCTGTCCATATCGCATTTACAGTCTGCCGTAGCATGAGGGGGTAATGGGACATCTGCAAACCACTTTGGGAAACAAACAGTTACATTCCATCCGGTAATGCCACTTTCGATGTTATCCGGCAATTTCCAGTAGCGTTGGGCAGGAAACGTTTTATTTTCATCACCGCTCCAAAATACCGGATTAAATTGAGCAACTAGTGCCAAGGTTTGCTTTTCCTTACATTCAAACTCTTGTCGCTCCCATAACTTACCTGCAGGAACCGTTATAGTGGTTGACTCAGCATTTGTTGATGCATCGCTGACCCGTACTATGAGATTGTAATCTTTCCAACAAGAGTCTTTCACCATAGTGATATAGCATGTAAAAGCATGTGCTTGTACACAAAAACAATAACTTAGAATAATGTATTTACTGATCTGTTTGAGCATTGAATTCAATCCTTGTAATAAATAGCTGCTACCATAAATTATATAGGTCTAGTTCTAATATAGAAAGCGTATTCTAACTTTTACCCAAATAGCGTTAAATTCACCTCTGTTTTGATAAACAAAATTAAATTATCAGCCTAGCACAAGGAAATTTCACATATAATATTTTATTTCTCGATAATTACAGTATACTTTGCAGTTACAAGGTAGGAGAGGTGGCCGAGTGGCTGAAGGCGCACGCCTGGAAAGTGTGTATACGGTAAAACGTATCGAGGGTTCGAATCCCTCTCTCTCCGCCAATTTTTTAGAATATATATACAACTTGAGATCACTAGTGACTAAAAAAAGAAGTCCACCTATCACCGCCACGCTGAACGACGGGGAATTTCGACGCGCCCTAAAAGCCCGCCACGTTCAATTAATAGCTCTAGGTGGCATTATCGGCTCGGGTTTCTTTTTAAGTACAGGCGCCGTAGTACAACAAGTGGGGCCTTCTGTTTTCCTAGCCTATATCTTAGGTGGTTTAATCATCTATCTCACCATGCTTTGTATGGGTGAACTGACAGTCGCCATTCCAATTTCTGGTTCATTTATAAACTATACTGCTGATTTTATTTCTCCTTCTCTAGCCTGCGGAGTTGGATGGTCATATTGGTTAAGCTGGGTGGCGTATATCCCTGCAGAGTGTCTCGCTGGCGGTATTATTATGGAATACTTTACCGGTGTTAATGGTTATGCTTGGGCCCTTTGCTTTGGATTGGTCATTACCTGTATTAATTTTGCAAAAGTCGGTACCTTTGGTGAAATTGAGTTTTGGTTAGCGCTCATTAAAATCTTCGCTTTATCTGGTTTTATCGTACTATCTATATTCATTTTTTTCGGCGTTATTCACGGTGATCACCCGAGTAGTGTCATCGGAAGTAAATATATTTTTGATCAAGGCGGTATGTTCCCTAATGGACTCATGCCGCTATTAACAGCCATGGTACTATTACTTGTTAATTATCAAGGCTCCGAGATAGTAGGACTTGCAGCAGGTGAATCGATCGATCCGGCCCGTATGATTCCATTTGCGATTCGCAATGTGACTTTACGTATTCTCTTTATATACATCATTCCTGTGTTTTGTTTGGTTTTAATTTTTCCATGGCAAAAGGCAAATGTCATCAATTCGGTATTTGCCGATGCACTTAATTTTTATGGTTTAAAATGGGCCGGAGCGATAACCAGTTTTGTTACGCTGACGTCGGCTTTATCTTGTTCAAATTCAGGTGTTTATGGCATAGTAAGAGCATTAAATGCGCTAGCACGAAATGGCATGGCCCCTGCTCCCCTAGCTAAATTGAACCATAATGCCGTACCGCAAAATGCAGGTATTGTGACGTTAATTGCGGTTTGGATTCTGCTCATTGCCAGCTATTTCTTTGCACAAACCACACTCTATATTGCTCTCCTCTTGGTATCAGGCTTTACAGGTGCTATCGCATGGATTTCGCTATGTTGGGCTCAAATTAACTTCCGTCGAAAACTCCATACAGCAGGTTATACCACTGCAGATTTAAAATACAAAACACCAGGATCACCTTATACTGGCATTGTAGCTATTGTACTTATGATTGGATGCTTGGTATTTCTAGTGTTCGCACATGACATGAGTTATAAAATAGCGTTTGTTATTGGAAGTGTTAGTTTGATTGTGCCAATGGTTGTTTACAAGCTTCTCAATCTAAAGACCAATCGAGATCAGTTATTAGCTAAAAATAAACAAATTCGCTTTAGTGATGTGTTTCCCGCTAAAAAATAGATACTTCGCACAAGCAGCGGTCTTTGCAAATGCCCAGTGAACAAGATAATA
Organism: Legionellaceae bacterium; assembly: GCA_030696305.1. Taxonomy (GTDB): domain Bacteria; phylum Pseudomonadota; class Gammaproteobacteria; order Legionellales; family Legionellaceae; genus JAUYSP01. The sequence continues at coordinate 9,315 of JAUYSP010000042.1, forward strand.
AGCCCCCTAGTTAACGTCATCCCGAACGTAGTGAGGGATCTCCAGAGTTTGGCGCGAATCTATTCAAGTGCAAAGCCTCACGGCAGTAGGGATGAGGTACTTAGCAATTACTAAAGACAGAAAAAGAGCACTCAAACTATTTTGAACGCTCTCCGCTCTGCTGTCTGTTGACAATTCATTTCAACAAGGGCTACGTCCCGCGGCTTGTCGACGGATCCAAAGATGTTGCTCAATACACAATTTTATTGCACTACGATAGATCGAACTGGATCCCGCGGACAAGCCGCGGGACGTCGAAATATGAATTATCAACAACCCCAATAGTTAAATCCGTTTATCTAGGGGTACCAACACCCACAAAATTAAATACAACAGTATGGTAGACCCACCTAAGAAGACGAATAAAAGAAATATCAATCTCATCCATGTGGAGTCAATATTAAAATAAACAGCCAATCCGCCACACACCCCAGCGAGCATACGATCCTTACTGGAGCGATACATTTTTTTATGAGGTTTATATTCATTCTTCATATTTTGATTCATATTTTGGTTTTCCTTGTGATTACACCATTTTTGATGAAAATGTATCTGTCATTAATTTATATTTATAACTAAATTCGGGTACCAAATTTTTCAATAAAAAAAGTAATTCTTCTGTTTGTTGACTTTCGCATGCTTGGTGAATTAAATGAAGCGCATCGGTCAACTCATTCCAATCAGTTTCTCTATATTTTGCTTGAAATAATTTTTCATGCTCTGTTTCTACCAACAACTCCGAATCATGAAATAGCTCTTCAAATAATTTTTCACCTGGTCTCAATCCAGTATATTTTATTTCTATATCTTTACCAGGCTCTTTCCCCATTAAACGAATCATTTGTTCCGCTAAATAACTAATTTTCACTGGATCGCCCATATTTAAAACAAATATTTCGCCTCCCTGGCCATTTACCATTGCTTGTAAAATCAATTGAGTAGCTTCAGGGATAGTCATAAAATAACGCTGCATATCAGGATGAGTGACAGTCAATGGTCCACCACGTTCTAATTGCTGTTGGAATAATGGTACAACACTTCCTGTTGACCCCAATACATTACCAAAACGTACTGTAATAAACTCCGTAGCAACGCGTTTATCTAAATTTTGACAGTAAATTTCAGCCACGCGTTTAGTGGTCCCCATCACATTCGTTGGATTAACTGCTTTATCAGAGGAAATAAGAATGAACTTAGCTGCACCAACTTCCACACTGGCTTGAGCGACTATTTGCGTGCCAATGACATTATTTTGAACTGCAACCCGAATTTGTCCTTCTAACATCGGTACATGTTTATAAGCTGCGGCATGAAATACAATTTCAGGCTTAAATGATTCAAACACATGGTTAACACCCACGACATCAGTCACATTTACTAAAGTTAATTCTATCAAAATATTGGGAAATTGAATTTGAAATTCGCGTTCAATGTTATATAAGTTAAATTCGTTACTATCTAATATTAATAATTTGGATGGTTTAAAAGATGCAATTTGTCGACAAAGTTCTGAACCGATTGACCCCCCTCCCCCGGTTACCAAAACGCGCTTATTTTCGATGTTAGCTGCTATTTTATCCCAGTGAATTTTAACTTGGTCCCGGCCCAGTAAGTCTTCAATACTGACTGTGCGTAGGAGATTAACTTCGACCCGTCCCGAGGTGATTGCTTGCATGCTGGGTAAGGTTCTAAAGGGAATTTTTGTTTGTTCGCAATAATTGACGATGCGTCTCATTAAACTTGAGCTAGCCGAAGGTATGGCAATAAAAATTAAATCAATGTGATTTATTATAGCTAAATTTGGCAGGTCACTGATAGTGCCTAATACACGAACACCGTGAATATCAAGCCCTCGCTTATTTAAACTGTCATCTATCATACCGATAGGTAAATAGTTGGGTAAACGTTTTAATTCGCGTAATAAACTTTCTCCGGCTTGCCCTGCACCAATAATAAAAACACGTTGCACGTCGTTCGTTTTCGATACATTCAGTCGCTTATCCCAAAAATGTCGAACACAAAATCGTCCTCCACAGAGCAGAATAACCAATGTAATAGAATATAAGGGTAAAATAGATCGTGGAATATGATCTAGCATAGATAAATAGAGAATTGGAATAACTAAAATAGTAGTACTTAGAACCGATCGTACAATGCGTTCAACATCATCGATAGACGAAAATCGCCACAAACCACGATATACTTTAAAATGATAATAACATCCTACTTGTACAACGATTAACAAAGCAAGGGTATATAATGATTGCGACTTTAATAAACCGTGTGGTAAAAATTGCATATTAGATCGTAACCAGTAAGCAAAATACCAAGCAATTGGAATCGCTATAATATCATAAGCCAGCGTGGGTAATTTCAAATATCCTTTTTTCCAAAACAACATACATATTCCTAACTATTTAAACAGGATTATCACTATCGATAAAGTGATGGGTTAAATGAAATTGCATTGCTAAGTGCTTGCCTAAAGATTGTATACCAAAACGTTCTGTTGCATGATGCCCACACGCAAAGTAATGGATGTTTAATTCCTTTGCTTGATAATAAGTACGCTCGGATATTTCGCCACTTAAGTAAGCATCCACCCCTTTTTCTTTCGCTTGTTCAATATAATCTTGGGCCCCACCGCTACACCAAGCAATTCGTTTGATTGGCTTATCATTAACTGGAATGTACATGGGTTTTCGTTGTAACAGGCGAGCAATTTGTTGAGATAGTTCTTCAGCTGTTACAGGCGATGATAAATCACCCGCCCACAATATATTCGCTACTTTACTTATATCGTACGATTTCATATTTTGAATTTGTAACAAATTACCCAGAAAAACGTTATTACCCAATGTTGGATGACAATCTAATGGTAAATGATAAGCAAATAAATTTAGATCATGCTTTAACAAATGACCTATTCGACGCCGTCGCATGCCCGTAATAACTGCATCTTCACCCCGCCAAAAAAAACCATGATGGACTAACAATGCATCAGCCCCCATTGCTACTGCCTCTTCTATAACAGATTCAGAGGCAGTGACAGCTGTACAAATGGTTTTAATATCTAAACGTCCCTCAACTTGCAAGCCATTCGGTGCATAATCTTGAAATGCTTCACAAGCCAAAAAATCATTTAGATAAGTGGCAAGCGTATTACGTGTTATCACTCAGTTGACCGTCTTTTAATATCGGCTCCCAACATTGATAATTTTTCTTCAATGCGCTCATAACCACGATCAACGTGATAAATTCGTTCTACTGTTGTTTCGCCATCTGCAGCAAGACCAGCCAAAATAAGGCTAGCAGAGGCTCGCAGATCCGTTGCCATAACGGGAGCCCCGGTTAGTCGTTCAACACCAGTAACCATAGCCGTATTACCATTCAAACGAATTTTTGCGCCCATACGCTGTAACTCTTGTACATGCATAAAGCGATTTTCAAAAATATTTTCCACTACAGAGGCTGTACCTTCAGCAACGGTATTCATTGCCATAAACTGAGCTTGCATATCAGTAGCTAAACCTGGATAAGGTGCGGTTGAGATATCGACTGCTTTAGGACGTGCACCATGCATATTCAACGTGACCCAATCTTCTCCTATCGTCAATGCTGCCCCAGCTTCTTCAAATTTGCACAACATAGATAGTAAATTATCTGGTTTAACTCGACGGACAGTAACATGGCCACGAGTTAATGCTGCAGCAGTTAAGTAAGTACCAGCTTCAATACGATCTGGCATTACCGAATAAGAACCACCAGCTAAAGACTCTACACCTTCTACTTCGATTGTATGAGTGCCTGCGCCACTAATTTTAGCGCCCATTTGGGTTAAAAAATTAGCTAAATCAACAACTTCAGGCTCACGCGCTGCATTTTTTATAACGGATTTACCTTCAGCAAGTGCAGCGGCCATCAAAATATTTTCAGTACCAGTAACCGTTACTGTATCAAACACCAGTGTTCGACCTTGTAAACGCCCCTGTTTACAACGGGCTTTAATATAGCCATTTTTTACTGAAATATCAGCGCCCATCGCTTTGAGCGCTTTTAAATGGAGATCAACTGGGCGTGTACCGATAGCACAGCCACCAGGTAGTGATACATCAGCTTGGCCAAAACGGGCTAACATAGGACCTAAAACTAAAATCGAGGCTCGCATCGTTTTTACTAATTCATAAGGAGCAACAAGCTCATTGACATGATTAGCATCCACTTGGACGTTCATTTTTTCATCAACTACTAATTTCGCACCTAGCTGACCAAGGAGCTCCATCATCGTTGTTACATCTTTTAGATGCGGAACATTGGCAATAGTAACGTTGTCCGTTGCCAGCAACGAAGCTGCCATAATTGGCAAAGCCGAATTTTTAGCTCCTGAAATAACGACATCACCATGTAATGGCTTACCGCCATTGATAATCAATTTATCCATGTTGTTTCTCCCACTCAGCCTTGGTCCATGTCTTCATTTGAATTGCATGCAAATCGCCAGATAAAATATGTTGATTCAATATCGCATACACCCATTGTTGCCGTGCTACTCTTGATTTATCTATAAATTCATCAGACACAATAGTCAGCCGATAATGATATCCATCTCCTTCAGCACAGACATATGCCACTTCAGGTATGTCCTTAAACTGACTTTCTAATTGTTCATTACTAATACTCATTTATCTATATTTCCTCACATTAGCTATAGAGCTATACAATTCTTATAAGCACCATTTTTTAAGCAGCTAGTATAACTCAAGATAATATAGTTTTCACTCCACAAAACTCAGCTAATGCGTACACCTCTTTTGGCATTTCATCAATTGAAAATATTTTCTTATATTCTTTACATAGTCTTTTTGCTTCAATGAGTAGCGCCAATCCGGCGCTATCACAGTGTTTAACTTGACTCAGGTCAAAACATAAACTGCTTATCTTACTATTTTTCAAAGATAAAATTAATCTTGCGCGGTCTTTTTCTACCGTTTCAAAAGTTAATTCTTCAGAAGGCTTAAAATGCATATCGCTCATGCTATGCTGCCTTTTTAGTATCATGCATTTGCTTAATCAAATCATGCATTGAAGAATTTTGCAGCATATCACCAAATTGCGATCTAAAACTTTGCAATAAACTGACACCCTCAACACTGAGATCGTAAATTTTCCATTCACCATTTTTTGCAATCAAATTATAGCTTAATGGAATTTTTTGCCCACTAGGTCTTGATATCACGCTATTTACACGCAGGAAACGTGAATCCACAGAACCTCTTAGAGGTAAAAACGCTACTGTTTCTCCAGAATATTCAGCTAATGGTGTAGCATAAGTGCGAATTACCAGTTGGGTAAAGGCTAAAGTAAATTCTTGCTTTTCAGCAGAAGTAGCATGATTCCATGCCTGACGCCCCAAAACAGAACGCGCCATGCCACTCAAATCCACGTGGGGTAACAGGTAGCGACGAATTGCCTCATAAACCACGTGATGATCTGTTTTTAATTTTGATTGGTTTTGCTTTAATGTCTCAATAATTTTATTGGCTGAATCTTCGAGCATCGGGACAGGTGATGATTGCGCACCAACAACTTGTGAAAATAAAAAGGTAGCTAACAAGATTATTTTTTTTATTTTGTTCATCATGCACCTATTTTTTTATGTTAAATAAAAGTTGGCCGATTAAATTTTCCAAAATAATGGCTTCTTGTGTTTTTGCAATAACATCTCCTGAACGTAAGTAAGGATGATTATTATTTTCTTCATCATACCCCGGAACAATACTAATGTAATTAGAACCCAATAGTCCTTCTGTTAGAATCCGAGCAGATACATCTTCGTATGGAATCGATTTATCCGCACTTAGCATCATTGTCACTTTAGCATTGAGTTGGTTTGGCTGTAATTCAATACGAGTAACCTCTCCCACTTTAACCCCTGCAACCGTTACCGGTGCGCGCACTTTCAATCCGCCAATATCAGTAAAATCTGCTGTAACAGAATAAAGCGCACCTGAATTAAAATTGGTTATGCCACTCACTTTCATCACCAGCACAATAAATGCAAGCAATCCAAACAGCATGAAAAAGCCCACGCTCACATCAATATAACGATTTCGTACTTTATTCATTACCAACCCCCGATCATCATCGCAGTCAACAAAAAGTCAAACCCCAATACCACCAGCGACGAATACACAACTGTCCGTGTTGTCGCTTGGCTGATTCCTTCAGCTGTTGGTACGCAAGTAAACCCCTGAAATACGGCAATCCAAATAACAAGAAATCCAAACACCACACTTTTAATGATGCCACTTAACACATCTACTCGAAAATCTACTGCCGCTTGCATATTGGACCAAAACGTACCAGCATCCACGCCTAACCATTGTACCCCAATAAAATATCCACCATATACAGCAACTGCTGAGAAAATTAAGCCTAACAGCGGCAACGCAATAAGACCTGCTAAAAATCTTGGATATATGATTTGACCTAACGGATCGACGCCCATCATATCCATACTAGCTAATTGCTCAGTTGTTTTCATTAGACCAATTTCAGCCGTTAGTGCCGATCCTGCGCGGCCAGCAAATAAAAGTGCTGTGATTACTGGCCCAAGTTCACGCGCTATACTTAATGCTAATAACTGGCCAAGCTGACTTGTTGCGCCGAATTTCTTTAGGGTATTGTATCCTTGCAACCCAACCACCATCCCAATAAACAAAGCTGAGACGATAATAATTAAGCAGGATAAAACACCAATAAAATAGAGTTGATTGAGTAGCGCACGACTCAGACGCGGAAAATTTGGCCTTCTGAAAATAACCCGACATAAAAAAAGACCTGAGCTACCTAATACTTGTAACTTATCAACAGCAAAATGTCCCAAGCGCTCGACAGTTTCAAGCATCTAATAACTCCTCAGTATATGGTCTTGCTGGATAATGAAAAGGAACGGCACCATCTGCTTCACCATGCATAAACTGGCGAACTTCAGGTTGCGTCGACGCCATCAACTCGCTAGGTTCGCCCTCTCCAATTACTTTACCATTTGCAATTAAATAAACATAGTCAGCGATTGAGCAGGTTTCCTCCACATCATGTGATACGATAATGGTGGTAATTTGTAGTAATTGATTCAAACGTTTAATTAAACGAACTAAAACACCCATAGAAATTGGATCTTGGCCAGTAAAAGGCTCATCGTACATAATGAGTTCGGGATCTAATGCTATCGCACGGGCTAAAGCAACACGTCTTGCCATTCCGCCTGACAATTCCGCAGGCATTAATTGAGCCGCGCCGCGCAAACCAACCGCTTCCAATTTCATAAGAACTAAATCGCGCAACATGGCAGGACTTAAATTGGTATGTTCTCGCAAAGGAAAAGCTACATTATCAAATACAGACAGATGAGTAAAAAGAGCGCTATTTTGAAAGAGCAGTCCCATTTTACGACGTAAAGCATATAATGATTTACGTGATAAGTGATGGATGTTATGACCGTTTACCTCGACAAACCCGTTATCAGGTTCTAGTAAACCACCAATCAATCGTAACAAAGTGGTCTTACCACTTCCACTTGGCCCCATAATGGCCGTAATCTTCCCTCGCCGCACGGCAATATTAATATCATCAAAAATCAATCGTTCTCGATGCGCAAACGTTAAGTTGGTGATCGTCACCAAATTATCATGCATATATCATCCTAATACTTAACACTCTAGTAGATTATATACCTGGGTTTCTCAGTATTTCCAATATGGAATGATTAAAATTAAAAAAATTGATACTTAATGGCATTTAAAAGAATCAACTTAATACTACATGATTTTTTTTGTGCCATGTCACTAACTTAGATCTATTGATTTACCTGATTATTTGCCTGGCAGCTGAATAACTCAAAAATGGTTAACAGTGAAATACTGATTAAAAAAACATCACCGAAAAGTCGTATTTTGAAGTACATTAGGTATATGTTATGATTCAAATTCTTAGAGCAAGAAACATCTATTTATGAACTTTTGTACTCTTGGTTTGGCTGTTATTGAAACAGAAGCACAAGCTATTTTTGAATTAACCCAACGTATAGATCATCGTTTTGAAACCGCTTGTAAATTATTGCTAGCATGTCAGGGACGTGTAGTCGTTACTGGAATGGGAAAATCAGGACATATTGCGCACAAAATTGCTGCAACATTTTCCAGCACTGGCACGCCTGCTTTTTTCATGCATCCTGGTGAAGCAAGTCACGGCGATTTAGGTATGATTACTCGAAACGATGTAGTCGTTGCTATTTCTAACTCCGGACAAACTCAAGAGTTAGTTGTTTTACTACCCCTTTTGAAACGCCTTAATGTGCCATTGATCACGCTCACTGGCAATCCAGAATCAAGTTTAGCCACGACCGCTACAGTAAATTTAGATATTAGTGTCCGTCAAGAAGCATGCCCCTTGGGTTTAGCCCCCACAACCAGCACTACAGTTTCATTAGTGATGGGGGATGCGTTAGCCATTGCATTGCTTGATGCACGCGGCTTTAGCGCAGAAGATTTTGCGTTATCTCATCCGGGTGGCGTATTGGGTAAACGTTTACTGTTACGCATCGACGAGCTATCTCACCAACATGACGCATTACCTATTGTTAATGAAACGGTCACCATTCGAGAAGCATTGATAGAAGTCACTAATAAAAAATTGGGTATGACCTGCGTTGTGGACAATCGAGGGTATTTAACAGGTATTTACACGGATGGCGATGTTCGACGAACATTGAATAAAGACTATAATATTAACTCAACCCCACTAAGAGAAGTCATGAGCCGAGGCTGTAAAACGATTCGACCCGGACTATTAGCCGCAGAAGCATTATCCATCATGCAAAATCACAGCATCACTTCATTGGTTGTTGTGGATGATGACCAACGTCCAATAGGCGTTGTTCATTTACATGATTTACTGCGGGCTGGTGTTTATTAACGTATCAATAAGAGAAATTATAATGAACAATCTAATTGAAAAAGCTAAAAAAATTAAATGTCTGATTTGTGATATTGATGGCGTCTTAACTGATGGGCTCATTTTTATTGATAACCACGGCAATGAACTCAAAGGATTTAATATTCAGGACGGTTTCGGCTTAAAACTGCTGATGTCAGCAGGAATTGAAGTCGCAGTTATCACAGGATCGGTTAATGAAGTAATTAATCATCGTATGGCACAATTAGGGATTACTCATTATTTCAAAGGACAAATTAACAAGAAGCAAGCGTATCAAGAATTAAAATCGCGTTTAAATTTAACAGACGAAGCGTTTGCATACATCGGTGATGATCTGCCTGATCTTTTGGTTATGACACAAGTGGGTTTTAGCATCGCCGTTGCAAATGCAGTAAAGTCTGTTAAAGAAAAAGCTGATTGGAATACCGAATTACCTGGAGGGCGTGGTGGTGTACGTGAGGCATGTGATTTCATTTTAAATGCTCAAGGCATGATGGATACCGCCGTTGCTCGGTTTTTAAAAACATGAGGCTAGCAAGATACATTGCTTGGTTCATTGCAGCTATGGCTTCCATCGCATGCTTTGGTTGGTATTATGTCCATTCAATGTCTCCAATTAAAATTAAATTTAGTAAGCAGGCGTTATCCACCATGATTGACGCCACTATCTCTGAATTAGTTGTGCAACAATTTAATACCGAAGGCAAATTAACTCATTATTTAAAGACGCCTTTAATGCAACATATCCCAGAAAACAATACGCATTTAATTACAACACCACATATTATTGTGAGTGAAAACAATCAAACTCCCTGGGAAATTGATGCGGAAGAAGCTACAGCGCTTTACGGTGGCAAACAAATTACTTTCAATAATCACGTGGTCGTTCAACAAAAAAAAGAAAATCCAATGGAAGCGACCATGCTGACAACAGAACAAATTACTTACTTTCCTAAAGATAAATTAGCGACTACATTAAAAGAAGTCACGCTAAAACAAGCAAATAATAAAATGCAATCAACTGGAATGACGGCCTACCTTGCAGAAAGTAGAGTGCAGTTTTTAAGTAATACTCGAGGACACTATGAACCTCATAAAGGATAACGTATCCGCGAAGCAATCCAAAAGCATAAAAAGCCTCTCTGCAATCGCAAAAACGGGATGTTGCATCCTACTTATAATGATCAATAGCGCTTCTTTTGCCCTACCTGAAGATTCTAAAGCTGTACTTGAAATGCATGCCGGCTCTGCCGACATAAATCAGCAAACGCATCAAGGCACCTATCTGAATCAAGTTGAACTAGATCAAGGAACAACACACATTCGGGCATTAAAAGCGATCACTGAAAGTAATGAAAAAAATCAATTAACTAAAGCAATCATTATAGGTGATCAAAAAAATCCAGCACATTATTGGGCTATGATAGCAAACAATAAACCTGAATTACACGCGTATGCAGAAACCATCGAATATTATCCTGAGCAACATCTGATCAAATTAATTGGGCAGGCTCGCATAGAACAAGGAAAAAATTCGTTTTCGGCCCCTATTATCTGTTACGATACCCTAAAACAACACATTACATCAGAACAAAAAGAAAACGAACGCACCGTCATTATTTTCTACCCTGAGAAAAATCAACATGAGTCAATTATTAGTACAACACATCCGTAAATCATTCAAATCACGCACGGTGGTAAATGACATCAGTTTACATATTAACCGGGGTGAATGCGTTGGTTTGTTGGGTCCAAATGGAGCAGGAAAAACAACCTGTTTTTACATGATTGTGGGATTACAAACTTGCGACAAAGGCGAAATTATCCTTAATAATAAGGATATTACCAAAACAGCTATGCATCAACGCGCACGCTTAGGTATTGGCTATTTACCGCAGGAACCCTCGATTTTTCGCAAAATGAGCGTAGCCAATAATATTCTAGCTATTTTAGAACTTCGTAAGGAGCTATCTCAGAAAAAACGTTACGAACTCTTAGAGCAATTATTACATGAATTCAATGTAACTCATTTACGTAACCATCTCGGCATGAGTTTATCTGGTGGTGAAAGACGAAGGGTTGAAATTGCTAGAGCATTAGCAATTGAACCAACGTTTATCTTACTTGATGAGCCATTTGCTGGCGTAGATCCTATATCTGTTCTTGATATTAAAAAAATTATTTTACACCTATGTGATAAGCAAATTGGCGTATTAATAACGGACCATAATGTTCGAGAAACCCTCGACATTTGCCAGCGCGCCTATATTGTCAATCAAGGCACGATTCTGTGCGAAGGTTCCTCTGAAACCATCCTTGCAAATCAACAAGTTCGAGCGGTCTATTTGGGAGAAGAGTTTTCGTTGTAAGTGGCAAAATTATCCTATTGAACTAATCTTATTACATTAATAACAAATAGGAAATAAAGCTTATGACAATCATTAAATCCGTTGATGCTGCCACAGCAAAAGAATGGCTGACTAAAAACGAAGCTATCATAGTCGATGTCCGTGAAGCAGGAGAGTATGCAGAAATGCATATTCCCGGTGCAAAACTGATCCCTGTCGGTACTATAAATATTGATAATATTCCTCCGCTGGATAACAAAAAACTTATTATTCATTGCCACATGGGTAGACGCGGTGAGGCGGCGTGTGAAAAGTTAATTCTTAGCAATCCTAATCTAAATGTTTATAATCTCACAGGAGGCATTACTGCTTGGGAAACTGCAGGTTTTGATGTTGAAAGATCAAGAGGATCATGTTTATCGATTGAAAGACAAGTCCAAATTAGTATTGGAAGTGGCGTGCTACTTGGACTGATTCTCGGATATTTGATTAATCCAGGATTTCTATTTTTATCAGCATTTTTTGGAGCGGGTCTTGTATTTTCGGGTATCACAGGCAGCTGTGGATTAGCTATTTTGATGAATAAAATGCCTTGGAATCAGAAAAATTAACCAAAAGGCCTCGTATGCAAATTAAATCTTTTTTTGATCCGAATACATCAACAATAACCTATGTTGTTAGTGATCCAGAGACTCTGCGCTGTGCAATCATTGACTCTGTAAGGGATTTTGATTTGTATTCAGGACGACTTACCTCTCAATCAGTTGATACAGTAATCGATTATATCAAGCAAATGAACTTACAAGTTGAATGGATTCTTGATACGCATGTGCATGCCGATCATTTAACTGCTGCAAATTATTTAAAAGATAAGTTGGGCGGTAAAATTGGTATCGGTGAAAACATAAAAAACGTTCTATTATACTGGATTCCGATCTTTAATACAGGCTTGGACACGCCATCTGATGGTTCTCAATTTGATGTTTTATTTTCTGATGGTACACAATTTAAAATAGGAAATTTAAACGTCAAAGTCATACACACTCCGGGACACACTCCCGATAGCGTTTGCTATTATATTAATGATGCAGTTTTTGTTGGGGACACAATATTCATGCCCTATGTTGGTACCGCTCGTACTGATTTTCCTGGCGGCAGTGCAAAAATGCTATATCACTCAATTCAGAAAATCCTCGCTCTCCCGGATAAAACCCGTATTTACACTTGTCACGATTACCCACCAGAAGGACAAGAACCCGCATGGGAGTCAACAGTTGCTGAGCAAAAGAAAAATAATTTTATGATTAATAGCTCTGTAAAAGAAAATGAATTTATTGCTGCTCGCAATAAGAAAGATTCAAATAAACCGGTACCTAAATTATTACTCCCATCAATCCAAGTGAATTTACGTGCAGGAAAATTAGGGACTGTTGAAACAAATCAAACACAGTATATAAAAATACCAATTAACAAAGTATCTGAGTAATAATTACTCAAGAGGCAACCTCCTTAAAGTTTTTTTTAGTTTAATAAAAACTTTAAGGACATTACCTAGGGTCTGTTGACAATTCATTTTCACAGAGCCTACGTCCCGCGGCTTATCCGCGGGATCCAGAGATATTGCTCAATACACAATTCTATTGCACAGCTATAGATCGAACTGGATCCCGCGGACAAGCCCCGGGACGTCGAAATATGAATTGTCAACAGACCCTAATCTTCTTAAAACAAATTACAGCATCTCATATCGTCTTTGTTTCTCAGCCTCACCAATTTCTTCATCGCCTTCCGAAGAAGAATCTTCAGAAGAATTTTTCGCAGAATTTCCCAAGCTGCTTAATTCTTCTGAAGATTCTTGATGGGGTTCTTTAAGAAATTCAGCAGACATCCAGCCAGTAGTTAATGTTGCATTATAGAGTAGTTCTAAAAAGGTTAATACACTACACAACTTATGGGTTGTTTCAGAGCAGTCCACGTGATCAAAATACAGTATGCTATTTACAACAAATTGACTGAAAGCTAAACCTGCCTGCAGCGCATGCACCCCTTTTTCGCATGGTTTAGCTTTAGGCTTAAAAAAACCGTGTATTGAGAAAGAAACCTGAGCAAACTTAATCATGAGTGCGGCGCTCGTTGCTGGAGGGACAAAACTTTGATTAATAAATTGAGACATCACACATGAACGCTCAGATTTACGATGACCTGATGTTGATTTGATATGAGCTAATGAAAACGACTCAGAATGTTGTGGATCAGACGGTAGCTCAGTAGGTGAATGGCTCATAATTTATCCTTATTTATAGTGGTCTATTATTTATAGAACAGGTTAAACAATCATGCCAGTATTAGTTCATCTAATCGATAATTTTATCGTCATGATGTCTTATTAGAGATTTTTATGAGCGCAAATAAAGCTAAAAGAACCGTTTAAGGTTCATCATTTAAATGAGTCCCCCTGACATTCAACACGAATCATTGATCTTTTTAGTAAAATCATTTATTGTCTGACCCTGTTTATGTCGCAATTATCCCATGCATAGCCCTTCAACGACTTCAAAATCGCTTTATTTCGTAAGCATACTAGCTCAATATGGTTACTTATTACGCTCTCTATTCGCAGGAATTTTGATCCCTTTTAGTTTTGCCCCCTTCCACTTTCCCGGCTTAGCATTTTTAGGGATCGGACTTTTATTTGCTGAATTGCAAAATAAATCATTACGTCAAGCCTGTTTGACCGGATTCATATTTGGAATCGGCTCCATGGGACTTGGTGTTTCATGGGTTTATATCAGTATCCATATGTATGGACACTTAAATGTTCTGATATCCGCTGTGATTACCTGTGCTTTTATCTGCTATACCGCCTTATTTCCGGCAATTGCATCCGCTGTGTTTAACTTACTTGCCAAAAAACACGCTTCGCTCATGTTGTGTCTGCTATTTAGTGGGGTTTGGTGTATTAGTGAATATTTACGCTCGACTTGCTTTACCGGCTTTCCTTGGCTTCTACTAGGTGTAAGCCAATTAGATACACCACTCAAATATTTACTCCCTATCATTGGGTTATATGGTGTCGGATTTTTAGTGTGCCTTACAGCCGCATGCTTAATCATGTCTGTACGAGTCAAACAACTAAAATCAAAATTAATATGGTTGAGTGCTTTTATCCTTATTGTGCTGTTACCAAATAGTTTACATTCTTTAAAATGGACTCATACCACCCCAGATCCAATATCGGTTGGAGTCATACAAGCTAATTTGTCCATGCGTGATAAATGGGATGAAACGTTATTTTGGAAGCTATTACAACACTACCAAAATCATGTTGATGATTTAATTGGCAAAAAACGACTCATCGTTATGCCAGAATCGGCCCTCCCACTCCCCGCCTCTTACTTGAGGGAATTTTTAAATGATATTGATTACCGGGCAAAAAAAGCAGGAACTACGTTATTATTAGGAATTCCTAAAGCCACGACATCTGACGAAACAAAATACTACAATACTTTGACCGCCATCGGGCAAGATAAAGGAATATATTTTAAACGTCATCTAGTTCCCTTCGGTGAATACATCCCTCGCCCTTTTCAAGCTGTAATGAAATGGCTTGATATGCCAACAGCAACCATGCAACCTGGAAAATTGAAACAACCTCTGATTAATATAGGGCAACACCCTATTGCTGCTTTAATTTGTTATGAATTAGCGTATCCAAACTTGTTGCGTCAACTGTTACCGCAAGCTGAATGGATAGTCTCTATAAGTGATGATGGGTGGTTTGGTCACTCATTTGCCCCGTACCAACAACTACAAATCGCTCAAACACTCTCCTTACAAACTGGCCGGTATCAGATTATGGCTAACAATGATGGCTTATCTTCTGTAATTGATAACGATGGTAACTTAACTAGTTCACTACCAGCATTTACTAGTGGCATATTGGATAGTACGGTATATGCCGCCACTGGAAGCACGCCGTGGGTTAAATTCGGTGATAAACCGATACTTTATTTCAGCTTATGCATAACCTTGATTGCGTTATTTCAGAAGAGGCGTTATCCTTATCAACCTACATAATTTTGATAATCGGATCATGGATATCAGTTATATACCTCAAGAAGTTGAAGAGCAAGCCCAGCAATACTGGCAAAAGAAGCAATCATTTAATGTCCATGAGGACTTAAATAAAGAAAAATTTTATTGCTTATCGATGTTTCCCTATCCCAGTGGTTCTTTACACATGGGACACGTGCGAAATTACACACTCGGTGATGTAATTGCCCGTTATCAACGGGCTTTAGGCAAAAACGTATTACAACCGATTGGTTGGGATGCGTTTGGACTTCCTGCTGAAAATGCCGCTATTAAAAATGGTATTCCTCCAGCAGAATGGACCAAACAAAACATTGCAGCCATGAAAGCACAGTTTTTAAAACTGGGTAATGCGTATGATTGGCGACGAGAAGTAACCACGTGTGATCCATGTTATTACCGTTGGGAACAATGGTTTTTTATCAAATTATTTGAACGCGGTTTAGTCTACAAAAAAAATGCCATTGTGAACTGGGATCCAGTTGATCAAACTGTTTTAGCTAATGAACAAGTGGTCGATGGCCGCGGTTGGCGCTCCGGAGCACTTGTCGAACGTAAAGAAATATCTCAATGGTTTATTAAAATCACTGCGTATGCTGATGAGTTACTGCAAGGGCTTGATACATTAGATGGTTGGCCAGACCAAGTAAAACAAATGCAACGAAATTGGATTGGGCGCTCAGAAGGCAGTGAAATTTATTTTAAAGTCAATGACTTTCCCAAACGCTTAAAAATTTATACTACGCGCCCAGACACATTGATGGGCGCCACTTACTTAGCTGTAGCGCCTGATCACCCTCTGGCAAAACAAGCTGCAAATCATCATCCTCAAGTCAAAGAATTTATTGAAAGCTGTCAGGGCGTTCGCATGGTTGAAGCAGAAATTGCAACCATGGAAAAACGAGGCATCGACACCGGCCTGAAGGCTATCCACCCAATCACTCAAGAAGAAATTCCAGTTTGGATTGCTAACTTTGTTCTCATGCAATATGGTTCAGGGGCAGTTATGTCTGTTCCTGCACATGACCAACGCGACTGGGAATTTGCAAAAAAATATAATTTGCCTATGAAAGAGGTCATTAAATCGGTTAAAAAATCTGACCACGATTATACTAAGGCCGCATTTACGGAAGAAGGCGAGTTAATTAATTCCGACCGATTTAATGGACAATCTTCAACTGATGCAAAACGTCAAATTACCGCATACCTAGAAACGTTAGACTCTGGTAAAGCAACCGTTAATTACCGATTACGTGATTGGGGGGTTTCTAGACAGCGATATTGGGGCACCCCTATTCCAATGATTACCTGCGAACAATGTGGCATTGTCCCTGTTCCTGAAAAAGATTTACCCGTTAAATTACCAGAAAACGTTGAATTAACAGGAAATGGCTCCCCACTTGCTCAATGTAATGACTTCATTCACACTGCATGTCCCAAATGCGGTCAAGATGCACTTCGTGAGTCGGATACTTTTGACACATTTGTAGAATCATCTTGGTACTATGCACGTTTTGCATGTAAAGGCCAAGCAAATGCTATGTTAGACGATCGCGCCAAGTATTGGACTCCCGTTGACCAGTATATTGGCGGTATTGAGCATGCGGTTATGCATCTTTTATATGCTCGTTTTTTTCATAAATTGATGCGAGATGAGGGGTTAGTTAACTCAGACGAACCATTCAAAGCCCTGCTTAGCCAGGGAATGGTCCTCAGAGATGGACATAAAATGTCAAAATCGTTGGGGAATACGGTCGATCCAAACCACCTCATTGACACGTACGGAGCCGATACGGCCCGTTTATTTGTTATGTTTGCTGCGCCACCAGAACAATCACTCGAGTGGTCTGATGCCGGAGTCGATGGCTCTCATCGTTTCTTAAAACGTTTATGGGCTTTTGCATATCAACATCAAGCCATGATGGTAGAAATTAACGAAACGATCTTGGATGCTAATGCTTCGGTGCAATGGCAACAATGTGAAAGCCGTTTGAAAAAAGCACGCTTGAATGTTCATCAAATATTGTTACAAGCCACAAATGATTATGAACGACAACAATTTAATACAGTTGTGTCTGCTTGTATGAAATTATTTAATGAATTAAGTGCGTACGAAATAAAAACAGAAGAGGACAAATATTTTTTACATACAGGCATCAGTTTTTTACTACGTTTGCTTGCACCAATCACGCCTCACATTTGTCACGCGCTATGGCAGCAACTTGGTTTCCAAAAGGCAATCATTGACGCATCATGGCCTAAAGTAGACAAAAGTGCTCTTAAAACAGATGAGGTTGATTTTATAGTACAAATTAATGGCAAACTTCGAGCTGAATTCACCAGTAATACAGATACGCCCGAAGATAAGTTAATTGAAATGGCAAAAGAACACACTGAGGCCTTCCTGACGGGGAAAACAATTGTAAAATCAATTATTGTCACTCATCGACATTTAATTAATTTAGTTGTTAAACCCTAAGTTTCTGAATCCCGCGAATATGTCGCGGGAAATCCGAGGTGAATTTTTTATGCGCAGAGCCTTCCTTGTTTTTGTTATCTTTTTCTTATCAAGCTGCGGTTTTCATTTACGCGGTATGATAGACATGCCTACTTGGCTTAACAATGTAGCTATTATTATAGAAAAAGGCCACCGCGATTTAAAACCATTACTCCAAGAGCAGCTCGAGGCATATCATATTCGTGTCACTTCAGATATCACTCACGCGCGTTACTGGCTAATAATAGAACAGGATAGTGAGCAACAACACATCACCAGCGTCAGCTCAAGCACAACCCCCCGACAGTACCAAATGACATATACCGTCCGTTACAAATTACAAGAAGCCAACGGTAAAACGATTATCCCGCCTTGCAACGTGGTAACAACACGACAATTAACCGTCAACAGCAACCGCATATTAGGCTCAAATGACGAAGAAGAGATATTAAAAAAAGAAATGCGTCAAGATGCCGTTATTCAGATTTTAGATCGCATAGGAAAACACGGCCAATGATGATTAAACATTCTGGCTCTGCATTCAATTTACGGCAGATTGCCCCACTTTACTTTTTAGCTGGCCAGGATCAATATTTAGTAAACAACGCGGCTCAACAAATAAAACACGCCTGGCGGCAACAAGGTGAGTGTGATGAACAAACCATACATGTAAATAATGCCACCGACTGGGCCGCATGCTTTCAAGAAGCGAAGCACTATTCGTTGTTTTCCCCCTTTGTGTTATTAGATGTACGTTATGATAAAAAATCTTTGGATGCCGCAAGCAAAACTACGATTGAAACCTATCTAAAAAACCCTAACTCCAGCTGCTTAGTACTGATTCAAGCAATTAACGTACCGGCTAAACAACTAACCTGGATTGCTAATCAAAAGCAAGCTATATTGATTCAGAGCAATCCATTAACAGCAACCGCATTGCAACATTGGATTGCCGGCGAATTGCAACGTAAAAATATCCAGTATGAAAAATCCATTCCAGCCCTTATTCATCAATATAGCCAACACAACATGCTAGCTTGCGCGCAAGTAATTGAAAAATTGAGCTTATTTAATCAACAAGAATTAGTATTTACTCCAGCATTAGTTGCAGAACATTTAACTGATCAATGCGACTACCCACTATATGATTTGGCTGATGCGTGTTTAACTGCAAACACGAGCAAAATAATTCATTTATTGCGCCAATTACATCAAAATCGCATTGAACCAATCATTGTTCTTTGGTTGATTAGTCAAGAAATTCGTCAACTACTTCAATTGACTCAACTTACAAAACAATCTATTGGATTAGCCACAGCCTGTAATCAATTAAAAATTTGGCCTCAAAGAATGAAGCTATATGAAATGGCTTTAAAGCGACTATCTATGGCACAATTACATGAATTATTACAATGTTGCCATCAGTTAGATAAGCAAATCAAATCTGAGCAATCGAATCAAATATGGCATAAATTAGAGCAAATGGCATTGGTACTGGCAGGCGTATCTGGTGTATTTTTGAAGGAAAAATCATGAAAAATTATTGGTTAATGAAATCTGAACCATCATGCTTCAGTATTGATGATTTACAACAGGCACCTAATCAAACAAGCTGTTGGGATGGAGTTCGTAACTATCAAGCACGTAATTTCATGCGTAATGATATGCGTATTCATGATCAAATCTTTTTTTATCACTCTAATTGTTCCCCACCTGGGATCGTAGGTATCGCTGAGGTGGTCAGTGAAGCGTACCCTGATTACACTGCTTTTGATCCTACAAGTGAACATCCTGATAGTAAAAGCACGCCTGATAACCCACGTTGGTTTATGGTAGATATCCGTTTTATCAAAAAATTTCCAACCATGATTTCTCTAGATATGTTAAAGCAATATCCAGAGTTATCCAACATGACCCTGCTCAGAAAAGGTAATCGACTATCTGTATTACCGGTAACACCTACTGAATGGGAAATAATAAATCAAATAAATCGATAAAAACCATCATATTGATGTATAATAATACAATTAATGCTGTTATTTAATGGAGTTATACATGACAAAAAAAATAATCGCGCCGAATGAGCCCTTTATTAAACAAAAAAAATTAACGTCCGAAGACATTGCTCGTGATTTAGACTTGGAAGATTATATTAAAGAAGAAATGGAACATCGTAAACGTACTGGTGAAGTTCAGCATGAAATTACTGCCCTTAGCGGTCAAGAAGACAATCTCGATGATTTGCAAGAAGAAACCCCTTGGACAGAATTAGGGGCTAAAAAAAGAATACAAGAAGAACAACGAATTTTGAAACTTGAACAAGACCAAAAAGAACATCAAAAAAAAATAGCGAATGCGAATAATAAAAGCCAAGATAATAACGAGCTTGCCAGCCTAGAAAAAATTCATCGCGCTGCTCGTCAAGCGATGGATAAAGAGCACTCGACTCAACGACAAGCGCTAACTAAGACCCAACGTCATCAAATTAAAGCCCAAAAAATAGTGCATACTAACATTGAAAAAACGGTAACAAAGACACTAAAAACTACGATACAATCAACTGAGAAAGCACGACGCCGAGAATCACAACAATTAAAATCGACACATGCTCAAGAATCAAAGGCAATGAATCAAAAGCATCGTTTAGCAATCCAAAAAATGGACCAAAATCAACGAGAAAACTTAGCTACAAAAGTGAAGTCACATAAAAATGAACAAAAAGAATTAGCAGCAGTCCATCTATTAGAAAAAAACACTTTGGATCAGTCTCAACGTGAAGCAATAAAAATACAAAAACAACGACATCAAGAGAGCTTAAAAAAAATCGATCCAACTGATACTGTAAGAATAAAGGATACCCAATCAGCGCATGCGGCTGAAGAGATTGCATTAAAACAAAAACATGAGTTGCAACAAAAAGAAATCAAAGAAATACAGAAGGAAGAAAAAGAAGAATTATCAATCAAACAAGCAACAGAAATAGAGGAAATTAAGGAAGAGCACACAGCTAAAAAAAATGAATTACATGAAAAACAATTTGGCGAAACACAAAAATTACAAGAAAAGCAAAAAATTGAATTAAAGACTGTTGAACAAAAGCATACGGCTACCAAAAACACTGTGTTACAAAAGCACAAAGAAGCGCGCATGCAAACTCGCGCTAAAATTCAGTCTGAAACTGAAAAATTAAAACAAGAACACACGGCTCAAAGTACGACATTAATAAACACTCAAAACACCCAACGCTTAAAACTTATTGAAAAACAAAAAGAAGAAATGGCATTACTACAAAATCAACAACAACTGAAACAAAATCAGCAATCTCAACCAAACATACAACCTACAACAGCTAATCAATCTCCTGGGACCGCCCAACCATTATCTCAAGTTCAACCTGGGTTAACTCAAACACCCCAACAAAAACTGCAAAATCAATCCCAATTAAATGTAAAACAACAAAATATAAATCGATCAAAGCAACGTAATTTCATCAATCAAGATCAACTACACGAAAAAACGGCAGCTCAACAAGAGCAAATACAAGAACGCAAAGCAGCTAAAGATGACAAGCAAAACGAGGAAATGAGTTTATCGGCTCCAGAAAATTTAATCGCAAGTACAGAAAGATTGCGGGCAAGCAATAATAAAAAAGAAAGCGTAGACGCGCCCGAAGTTCAAAATAACAATGAAAATACTTCAGATAAAAAACACTCTTTCTGATTTGGAGGAGGCGTTACGAAGAGGATTTTAATTTTTAAATAAAGCAAAATGTGATATAAGTATGCAAAGTCATCTATAATTTCAGGTAGATTTTTTGCGTACTTCCGAAACCGCAGTAACAGCACTTTTTGCTTTAGGTGCCTCAGCAGGGTTAGGTTCTATAATTTATGGTGTAGTGAAGGCTAACGCCCCTGCAAAATTAAATGCTAATGTAACCTGTTCTTTTTTAATGTCTATTTCAGGAAATTGCACACGAATTCTGGCAAATTCCAACGCGTTTATATTTGAAAAGACAATACTATCAATAGCTGTTTTTTCTTACTCTCTCGCCCTCGGCTTTGATTGTGATGAGACACAGCCCACATTAGGACTATGCTTAAAATTAATAACTGCAGGAAGCGTCGGAGCATGGAATGCTGCACAAATAGTACGTCTACACTCTGCCATAAGAGGATTTGTTGACTGTTGCTCCCAAATGCCTCGGTTACAATTATTCACTCGTATCGTCGATAACTCTGAAACACAACCCTTAAACGTTTCTGATTCGATTAACACAGAAACTAAAGTCGCGATAACTGCCTTTTGTTGCTATTCCGCTGGCGCTTCTATTGGTTACAGCGCTTTTTCCATCGGACTGTTAACTAACGCCCCTATCGAAAAATTAGAGCCATTTATTACATTTGCATTTATTATGTCTCACTGGGGTAATCTCATCCGCACTGAATTTAATTTGGCGGCATCGATGTTCGAAAAAAATTATATACGCGTAGCTGTAATTTCATATTGTATTGCTTTATGTTGTGATTTCCTCAATACCAATAAATCCAATATGATAGGAGCATATACCAAATTAACCGCCGCAGGATTTGTCGGACTGTGGAATACTGTGCAAACATGGCGACTAAACTCTGTTTTATTAGAAGTAGCTACAAATGAGGAGGAACAAGGACTTGAACTGCAGCAACAGACTAATTATCAATCCGCTGCCGATGAAAATAATGACTCATGCACAGTGTCCCCTCTACATGTTTAATTAAATTTATAAACCAAAGACAAATCACCTGCAAATGTACTGAAATCATTCGTATAATATTGATAAGCCATTGGAGTAACTTTACTAGTTCCTCTCTTAGACTCACTGGCAAAGGTTGTATAAGACCCATCGAAGCGAATTAATACACTTTGGGTAAGAGAAATCAGAAACCCAAGTCCGCTTTGAAAACCATTTTTGTTTGTAGAGTAATTAATAAATCCATAATTTCCATTATCTTTGATACGAAACTGTGTATTTGAATAACCCAAAATAATATGTCCAATAGCTCCGGGGATTAATTCATATCCAGGTAACACGCGAAACCCGGCGCTGTATTGTGAGCTAACATTATAAGAAGTATCTGTATTAAAATGTTGAGTTGACGTATTTAATCCATTAGCAGTACCAAATCCTTCTAAACCTAATTTCACACGATCAGTGATACTATAATCATAACCAATGAAACCACCACCGATAATACCCAGCCCGCCAAGACGTTGTGTTTCAGAAAAATTAACATGAGATTCTTTATCTAGCAGATTAGATAATCCAACATCTGCACCGACATAAAATCCATCATAAGGGGGGCTATATGTGCCGTCAACCCCTCCCATCACGCCAGCAAATACAGAAGCCGAACTCAATACAGATGCCATAATAATAGGGAATCGATTCCCTATGTTTTTAAAAATCAAACACATAAAAATCCTTTTTATCGATAGCAAGTAATACTGCTGAATCCATTACAGTGATCACCGAAACACAATCGTTGATCATCTAATGAACGGGTGGCCGAAACATGGGCTTCCTTTTTATAGCTTTTTGCTTCGATGTAGCCCATAAGTCTGCAAAATGAATGAGCGGCAGGTTTACCACATTGCTTTCCTTGCGAATAACACCAGTCAACGCGATATAACTTCAGGCGTGGAAATACAAAAGTTTTAGAACGAAAGTAATAATCACTCACTGGTTTGTGTTTCGTTTGCCCAACACAGGTAATCCGCTTGAAACCATTACAAGTCCAGCCCTTACAGCTCGAACAACCGCCTAAATAATTAGTTAGTCCCATATTATAAGCAATTTTGGCTTCATTTGATTTATCATACCCCATCATTCTGCAATAACGATTCGCTACTGCTTGACCACAGTGTTTCTTATCTGAGTTCAGGCAATAATCAACAAGCCGTGTATGATATTTAGGATTCCAATATGTCCTATAATAAGCGTCCTTATTAGCGGTTGCATGCAGGGTATTGATTAAAATTAAAAATAGAAAACTGATTGAATATAACAAACGCATGGTGTACGTCATCATTAGATAGCCCCTTACCAAGTAAATAGTCCTTAATAACACAATTCAATTCGCTCTAGACCCACTAAATCCGCTAATTTATTTATTAACTCATCAACTGGATTAATACAAAAATCTAAACCTAAATGCATTGTAGCGCTAACTGCCTCATTAGAATAGCGAATTTGCACTACACATTTGCCAGAATATGCCTTTAACATAGATTTTAATCCAGGCAATAGTTCTGAGTCTGCTGATGATAACTTTAAAGTAAGGCATTTTGCAAAGCGAATACGTGCTTCATTAATACTATATAGCGCGCTCGCCATGATTTTATTGCCCCCAGTATAATCATCTCTCCCCAACTCACCTTCTATGATCAATATTGTCCCAGTTACTAATAAATCATCCTGCGATTCAAAAACTTCAGAAAAGGCAACAATATCAACTGTTGCACAATTATCTTCAAGAGACAAGATAATCAGCTTTTTACCGCGTTTAGTAATAATTCGTTTGATGTTAGTAACCAAGCCACAGACCATCACCCGCTTCATTTTTAACGGATTCAACGCTTTAATTGGTTGAATAAAGGAAGATAATTCTAGTAGATAAGGATCCGTAGGATGTCCCGTCAAATACAATCCGAGTGTTTCTTTTTCACCCTCTAGCCGCTCTTTTATCGTCCAGGCTTTCGTTTCAACGTAAGTATCAACACCACTAGGTTCATCGAGTAAGGCAAATAAATCACGTTGGCCTGTATTTTTGTTTTGATGATGCTTTACCCCTGTTTGCATCGCTTTTTCTAAAGATAGCGACAGGGAGGCTCGTTCCACGTTCCACTCATCCATGCTACCACTTTTAATCAAAGCATCCAGAATACGACGATTTATTTTTCGGGTATCGAGCCGCCGGCATACATCGAATAATCCTTTATATATTCCATGTTCATCACGCTCTTGAATTAAGCATTGAATAGCCGCCTCACCTGCTCCCTTAATCGCACCGAGTCCATAGATGATCGTATGTTCATCAATAACTGTAAATTCATATTGAGACTGATTGATAGATGGTGGTAATACGGTCAACTTCATGTTTGCGCATTCGTGAATAAATCCGACCACCTTTTCCGTATTATCCATATCGGATGACATCACCGCGGCCATAAATGCGGCCGGATAATGCGCTTTTAACCATGCCGTTTGATAGGCAATTAAGGCATACGCTGCCGAGTGCGATTTATTAAAGCCATAACCCGCAAACTTTTCCATCAAATCAAAAATAGTCGTTGCTGTCTGTAATGGCACGCCTCGTTCACTGGCGCCCTCTGTAAAAATGACGCGTTGCTTGGCCATTTCTTCTGGTTTTTTCTTACCCATTGCACGTCGAAGCAAGTCAGCGCCACCTAACGTATAATTAGCTAATACCTGCGCAATTTGCATTACTTGTTCTTGATATAAAATAACCCCATAGGTAGGCTTTAATATTGGTTCTAAATCAGGATGTGGATATTCTACTTTAGCCAAACCATGCTTACGTTCAATGAAATCGTCCACCATCCCTGATTGCAATGGACCAGGACGGAATAATGCGACCAATGCAATTACATCCTCAAAACAATCAGGTTGTAATCGATGAATTAAATCTTTCATTCCGCGTGATTCAAGCTGAAAAACAGCGGTTGTTTGACATGATTTTAACAGCGTAAAAGTCGACTCATCATCCATTGGCAGCGTAGTGATATCTATCGGATCAAGATTACTCACTTTTCGTTCGCGGTTAATAATGATTAATGCCCAATTGATGATAGTTAGCGTGCGCAAACCCAAAAAGTCAAATTTAACCAATCCTGCAGCTTCAACATCATCTTTATCAAATTGACTGACTATTTGCGATGAGTTTTCTTCACAATAGATAGCTGTAAAATCAGTTAACTCGGATGGTGCAATGACTACGCCACCCGCATGTTTACCTGCATTACGAGTAATGCCCTCTAACTTAAGAGCCAAATCAAATAGCTCTTTGACGTCCTCTTCATCCGCATATCGACGCACTAATTCTTCTTCACGCTTTAATGCATCACTTAGGGTGATTCCGAGTTCAAAAGGAATTAACTTTGCTAATTTATCGACAAAGCCATAAGGATGGCCTAATACGCGCCCCACATCTCTGACTACCGCTTTAGCTGCCATAGTACCGAATGTGATGATTTGAGACACGCTTTGACGACCATATTTATCAGCCACATATTCAATCACACGATCACGCCCTTCCATGCAAAAATCGATATCAAAATCGGGCATGGAAACACGTTCTGGATTTAAAAAACGCTCAAAAAGAAGATCATATTGAAGCGGATCAAGATCGGTAATTAACAACGCATACGCTACCAAAGACCCCGCTCCAGAACCACGGCCAGGACCAACTGGCACATCATTGGATTTAGCCCACTGAATAAAATCTGCCACAATTAAAAAATAACCAGCAAATCCCATAGGGTTAATCACATCTAATTCGATTTGTAGGCGTTCATCATAGGGCTGTCGTATCGTTTGAATATCCTGTCCAGGAAATAACTGCGTT
Source organism: Legionellaceae bacterium (assembly GCA_030696305.1). GTDB lineage: Bacteria > Pseudomonadota > Gammaproteobacteria > Legionellales > Legionellaceae > JAUYSP01. The sequence continues at coordinate 35,912 of JAUYSP010000042.1, forward strand.
AATCTCCCTTCTAATCCCTCTCGCGCTAATTGTGATAAATAATCTTCAATCGAATAATTTGCTGGCGTTGGAAAATTAGGCAAATAAGGTTGGCCTAATTTGAGTTTAACCGTACATCGCTTACTAATTTCTACAGAATTCTGCAACGCCTGTGGCAGATCTGAAAACAAATCATGCATTTCTTCGGCGGAGCGTAAATATTGCTCGCAACTGTAGAGTTTATGGCGTCGAGTATCCGCCAAAACACAACCATCATGAATACAAACACGCGCTTCATGCGCATCAAAATCATCCGCGGCTAGAAAACGCACATCATTAGTAGCAACTAAGGGAATTTGCAAATCATCCGCGATACGAATGATCTGTTCATTATAAATCACTTCATCCGCTCGACCAGTTCGTTGGATCTCCAAATAAAATCGATCAGCAAAAACAGCCAACCAGTCTCTAGCATATTGATAGGCCAGTTCATTATTTTGAGACAATAATGCTTGACCTATATCACCATGCCGTCCAGCAGATAAAGCAATTAATCCGGCAGCATGCGAAACTAGCCACTCACGATGAATGCGTACCTTCCCCTGCGATTGACCTTCTTGATAGGCTTTTGAAACTAAACGCGTTAAATTACGATAACCAGTTTCATCTTTGCACAATAAAACCATTGAATAAACCAGCTCTGGTTTTTGAGGGTCATAATATTGCACATCACAACCTAAAATAGGTTTTACACCCGCAGAAACAGCTGTTTGATACACTTTAACCGCAGCAAATAAATTAAAATAATCAGTTACTGCGACTGCTCGCATACCGCGTTTCAATACGGCGTCCATGAGCGGTTTAATTCGTACCAAACCATCTACTAATGAAAATTCAGTACGAAGGTGAAGATGGACAAAGTCATGCGACATATAATTTAAAGTCCCATCAAATGAAGAAACTCAGCTTCCGTCAACACCTGGACACCAAGTTCTTGCGCTTTACTTAATTTTGAACCGGCATCTTGCCCCGCCAATACATAATCTGTTTTTGTAGACACACTTCCGGAAACACGGGCTCCGACAGCGAGTAAATTTGCTTTTGCTTCCTCACGATTCATACTTAACGTACCAGTTAATACTATTGTTTTATTATAAAATGGATGTTGCTGATCTTGAATGGCTGGTTTATGAGAGAGCCAATGAATACCATAACTCAACAGCTTAGTAATCACATCTAAATTATGCTGTTGAGAAAAAAAATGAATTATATAATGAGCTCCCACAGGACCAATATCTGGTAATGTCGTTAACTCCTCTATAGTTGCTTTTTTTAAAGATTCTATATCAAAAAAATGATTCGCCAAAACTCGAGCACTTGCTTCTCCTATTTCACGAATTCCTAATGCATATAAAAATCGCTGAAATGTAGTTTGCTTGCTTTTTTCTAATGCCATTACGATATTTTCAGCAGATTTTTCGCCCATACGTGGTAAACGAGATAATATTTTTGCATCTAAATGATATAAATCTGAAACATCTTGTAACATATTAAAATCGATCAGCTGATCAATTAAAGCAGGCCCCAAACCATCTACAGCCATTGCTTTGCGAGAAGAAAAATGCCAAGCCATTCGCTTCAATTGTGCTTTACAAAACAAACCACCCGTACAACGAGCTACTGCTTCGCCTTCTTCTTTTACTACATCTGCACCACACACTGGGCACACTTTTGGTAATTCGATAATCTGAGTAAAATCTAACCGCTTTTCTTTAACTACCGATACGACTTCAGGAATGACATCGCCCGCGCGGCGAATCACTACAGTATCTCCAATGCGAATATCTTTTCTATAAATTTCATCCATGTTATGTAATGTAGCATTACTGACAGTAACGCCAGCTACTTTCACCGGTTCCAAGCGCGCTACAGGTGTTAACGCCCCCGTTCGTCCAACTTGAAAATCAACTGCAATCAATTTTGTCATTTCTTCAAGCGCTGGAAATTTATGAGCACAAGCGAATCGGGGAGCGCGCGAAACAAATCCTAATTGCTGCTGTAACACGGTATTATCAATTTTATATACAACGCCATCAATTTCAAAAGGAAGTGAGGGACGCTTCGAGGCCATCGCAGTATAGTATTCCATACAACCTGACAATCCCCTTTTTAATTGATTTTCTGATGAAACCCTAAACCCCCAACGTTGCAATAACGCCAATTGTTCTAAATGGCTAACAGGTAAGTCAATTCCTTCACACAAACCAATGCCATAGCAATACATATTTAATGGTCTTTGGGCAGTAATTGCGGGATTCAACTGACGTAAACTGCCAGCGGCAGCATTACGTGGATTAGCAAATATTTTTTCATCATGCAAACTGGCATGAGCATTTAATGCCTCAAAACCAGATTTCGACATATAAACCTCTCCACGTACTTCCAACAGTTGAGGCGGTTCATCGGTCAGCAAAGTTAAGGGGACTGCAGCAATGGTTTTGATATTATTAGTAATATTTTCACCTACAGCCCCATCCCCACGCGTTGCTGCACGAACTAAAACACCAGCTTCATAAGTCAAATTAACGGCTAAACCATCTAGTTTTGGTTCACATATAAATAATAACTCCGCCGCATCACAGTTAAGTTTTTCGGTGACACGCCGAATAAAACTCTGTAATTCTTCTTCAGAAAAAACATTGCTCAACGACAACATCAGTAAGCCATGAGTCGCTGGTTTTAATTCACTAGCAATAGGTGCGCCAACACGTTGGGTAGGTGAGTCTGATGTAATATAGTGTGGATATCGTGATTCTAAATCTTGCAACGATTTAAAACATCGATCATATTCACTATCCGGAACTAAAGGCGCATCCAAACCATAGTAGTGATGATCATAACGACGTATTTTCTCGCGCAATGTATTGATTTGCTTTAGAATATCATCCATACCTAACACCAATAAGCCCCTTACTATGAATTATTTTTTCCCGACTTCGACTAATACTTTAATTTATTGTGCAGCTATTGGCTTTACGATACTCTCTGTGTTACAAATCTGGTTGTTTTATCGCACAAAGCGCCAATACTACGGGTTACAATATACCACAGAACAACAATATGATAAGTTACAACAGGTATTTTCCAATCAAATTCATCAATTACATATCGATCTACAGCAGCTTATTCAAACGGGCCAACATACCATTCATGAAAAAATAACGCAAAGTCATTTAGCCAATCAACCTTTGATTGTAGATACTATCCAACGACAAATGAGCGATGTTCGTGAACAAATGAGTCATAGTTTTCAACAACATGCAGGATCTTTAACAACTCATTTACAAACGTTAACTGAAGAAATCCGTAATCATTTACACACCTTATCGCAACAAGTAAATCATCGACTCACAGAAGGATTTGAAAAAACATCAACAACATTTATTGATGTGGTTAAACGCCTAGCTATCATTGATGAAGCGCAAAAGAAAATCACTGAATTATCGCAACACGTTGTCAGTTTGCAAGATGTGCTTGTCGATAAACGTGCTCGTGGTGCCTTTGGTGAAGTTCAGTTAGCTTCACTTATTGCCAATGTTCTGCCGAGTCAACATTACAGTTTACAATACACGTTAAGCAATCAAAAAAGAGCGGATTGCATTTTATTTTTACCAGAACCCTCTGGCAATTTAGTAATCGATGCCAAATTTCCATTGGAGACGTATCAAAAATTAATGGGGACAGAAGCTAACTCATCAGAACGAAAGTCCCTACAACAGCAATTTCGCCAAGATATCCAAAAACACATTAAAGATATTGCTGAAAAATACATCGTCGCTAATGAAACCACTGACAGTGCTATTATGTTTATTCCGGCGGAATCCATTTTTGCAGAAATTCATACCAATTACCCTGAACTCATCGCCCTATCACAGCGTTTAAAAGTTTGGTTGGTTTCACCCAGCACGTTAATGGCCGTATTAACGACAGCTAAAGCCGTTCTCAAAGACGATGCAACACGCAAACAAGTTCATATCATTCAAAAGCATTTACATTCACTAGCCGATGATTTTCAACGTTTTGAAAAGCGTATGGATAAATTAACAAAACACATTGATTTAGCCCATCAAGATGTAAATGAAGTCAATACGTCTGCAAAAAAAATTACCCAACGTTTTCAAAAAATTGAAGCAGTCCAACTAACCGACGAAAGCGAGACATCGCCCCAAGCCGTGTTAGATGACGACGTGGCTAGTTACGCAATATCGTGAAAAATAGACTATGCTTCACTATATGCAAACATCAAACACCGTGAGTAAAATAAATCATGAACCGGCTTAAGTCAATTCTTCGTATTATCAGCATTGTCATACTAAGCATAACAATGACTACTGTCTATGCGGATTGTGGCGAAAATTGCTGTGGATCTATGGGTGGCGTTCACTACTGTGATTCTTCTGCAGGCCGGTATGTGTGCAAAAATGGTGATTATTCAGCGTGTTATTGTACGCGACATGCCGTCATGGATTTACAAAAAATTGCTGGATGTTGCCTATGGCAAGGTGGCGTATTAAAGATAACAGAAAAAGGTCTAGTCCTTTGTAATAATGGCAATATTTCAGAAATGTGCAGCTTACAACAACCTCATGAGAAAGCAGCTCTTTATTAAGATCTGTCTCAATGCCACTAAGTCACTCAAGTGAATATCCATCTTGCATATATGCTTATAAAATAGTTGTTTTTTTGATCATGACGAAGTATTATTCGTCTAAATTACCACTCGAGGTTAATCAGTGAAGAAGCCGTCAACTGAACAATGGCAACAATTTATAGATTTATTAGAAGAATTAAATACCTTGATCAGGGAAAAAAAACCCTCTGGACAACAATCACTACCTCGTTTTTGGTATGAGTTGAACTCATTTAGACAACATGTATCTCATTATTGTCCTCGTGCAAAACGACCTGAGCCCTGCAAACTATTCAACCCGACTTCCTATGAAATAACTAACCTACATATTGAAAATATTGATCGTTCGCAACAGGTCGACTCGAAATTAATCAACGATCTCAATCTCGCATTAGAAGCGACGTGCCAATTATTGAATGAAGATATAACACTATCAGATTATCTTGCTATTGCTGATTGGGTTGAAGGCAAGGGAATTCCTTGGCTTTACAATATAGGTTTAAGCTTGCTGTGTTGTATAGCACTTTTCAGCGTCGCCTCTATATGCTCTATAGCTGCGCCCACAGCATCATTAGGAATAGCGCTTAGCATGTCCTTTCTGTTTGCCGCGACCGGCGCTTTTCTTTTGGGAGGTCCATGTACGCTCTTCGGTATGCGAGATGGAATTTCTAACGACATGACACATATTGCCAAGAATTACTCTATTTTTAAACCAGAAAAAACGGATGATAACTCCTCACGTCATCGCGGGCATATCATTACCCATAACTCGAACTCTACGCCCGGCGGCTTTACACGACCTACGACATGGTCTATTTTAGACCAATAAAATTGTACTATGTGCGAAACAATATTTTCGAAATACTCGGGGGCCTTGAAAATACTAAGAGAAAATATTTGCCCAAAACTATACAATTAAGCACGGAAGCACACAAATAATCCAGTTAGATTTATTTTGGTTCTTAAATATGGTATGATTTTAGTTGGAGACTTTATAAAATAGAGGATAGCAATGCTACAATTTGAGTATTTTTCCTTAAACGAATTAAAACTCCAATTTGGTAATCAATGCGAAACGGATTGGATGGCACCTTTTATTTATGAAGAGATAGATTATAGGTTATCTAAATATTTAATAGGTGTTTTTAAAAATTTTGAAATAGAGTCGTCAATAGGCGTTGGTTTTGCTTTTAATGCCCCTTTCGGCGGGGGCCATCTAATATTGAATAGTATATTACGAACTTATGCGATTGAATTAGCACTTCAGCAATTGCCCGAAGAAAAAAAAGAACAATTTATTCGAGAAAAATTAACTAACCAAGAATATCAAGAAGATTTGCGTCTCCTGCCCTCGCACGAAAGAGTAACTGGTATTTTTGAAGATATCATCGCTGAAAATGCGGGACAAGACATAGACCTGCTTTCTCATGAAGATAATCAAACCACCCAATTTGATACAAATTTTTCTGGTAAATTGGCTTTTTTAAAATGGTATATGCACAAATCAACACAATCAGCGCCTTGTGATGAGATTAAATTTGCTTTAGAACAATATAGAAATCAATTGAATTCATTTTATGACCCCGTTCTATGTCGAGTTTTGGATTGTATGCTTTCATTATATCGTAGAGAGCGGGCAGGTTATTTTAAATCCTTTAAAAGTCTCCCGGAATATGTGACTCAAAAAGAAAATAATTTTTATTATACTTTAAATCGCAAAATTTTCGATATTAGCGTCCATAACTGGTTTGATTTTTATCAGTCATCTCTTGATATGAAATATTTTGGATTAGCTGATATAACTTTAAAAATAAACTCTGTTCATCCTAATGATATTGAACGCATTTTTAATAAATGGTATGAAAATAACAGTATTTATGAGGCTCTCAATTTTTGCAATATTGATACTATTCTTATCGGAAAGAAAAATTTTACCAAAGAACAATTATTTGGCCCCGAAAAAATCAGCCTAACCTCCGACGAGAAAAAAAATCTGTTATCGAATATATTCGCTTTATATTCAAAACTTACTACAGCAGATTTTTTAACGCGTAAACTATTGCAACTTGCAAAGACAAATAATCCCGATATATCAGTTCATAATAGTGAGGACGCATTTAATTTAATGGGGATCCCATCCTATTATACAGAAAGAATGTTTGTATATCATTGGGATTCTCTACAAAATAAATTTAAGTCCGATATAACAAAACTTGATAAGATTGAAGATAATGAGCGTGCTAAGAAAGAGTTGATCCATCAGTTTCAAAAGCAATATATAGCCTATCGTTATTTATATGAGCATCATGTCTTTCCACAATCTATTACTAATGCAAATGATACTCAGAAAACACTTAATGCAGCTCTAGCTTTGTTTGGTTTTTCACCTAATGAATGGATGGCATTAAATGAAGGTAACATCAATCACCAATATAGAAAACTAGCTCTTAAATATCACCCTGATAGAGATCCAAGTCCCAAAGCTAACGATAGATTTCACTCATTCACAAATGCACGTGACTTCTTACTTCAGGCAAAACGGGATACCATGACTCTTGATTTAACTCCTCACACCCAACAAGAAACTAAAGTTGATCAAACATTAGCTATAACTGAGCTAGAGGAACAATCAGGAATGCAACCTACTAAACCTACTGCAGAATCGCAATTAGTTACTAATAATACATCACTAGTACTTCACTCATTACCTATACCGCTCCAGCAAAAAGATAACATTAATAAAGAAATTCAAAATAAAACACTTCGTTTAGCAGCATGTAATTCTTATCTAAAAAAACGTTGGCTTTCTACTTGGCTTATTTCACATGGACTTGGTGGTTCTGTTTGGTTGTTTAGCCCACTCCGTTATGTAAAAGTATCAGAGACGTTAGCATTTAAAAAGCTATTAAATCACCAAGAACCTGTTACGGAACCTCAGGTTAATACTTTTATAAATAATGTATATGGCCACGTGATGCTGAGAAAAGAAAAAGCAATTGAGTCGCAATTGAAACATAAACAATTAAATATACTAAAAACACAATACCAAGGATTGAGTTGGTCCTTTAATAATATGTCTACTACTCCAAGACAAAGAAAAGATGCCGCACAGAAAGATGGAGAGTTTTACGAATCGTTTAAAACAGATATTGATAAAAGGTCTAACCCTTAACGACGTTGCCTAGATTCAGAGTTGTCCATTCATTTTCTGCATGCCTACGTCCCGCGGACAAGCCCTGAGAGTTCCTCAGAAAATAAAAGATTAAGTTGTTGTACCTCTCAGTGCTACATAAAGATAATCATACCTGCAAACACATAGACTCTAGACAAACTCTCTACAAAACTACATAATCTTTATTTTTATATATAAAAATATGCAAAATTCTTTGATTCAAATAAAAAATGTCTCCAAGTATTATGGGGATACACTCATCCTAAATAATATTTCGATAGACGTTAACTCTGGTGAGTTTTTAACATTGCTTGGTCCGTCCGGCTGTGGCAAAACCACCCTCTTACGACTCATCTCAGGATTTGAACAACCCTCCAGCGGTGAAATCTATTTAAATGACATTTGTGTCAATGAACTCCCACCACAACAACGCGATGTTCACACAGTATTCCAAAGTTATGCTTTATTTCCTCATTTATCCGTTTTTGAGAACGTAGCTTTTGCTTTACGCTGTAAAGGTGTAGATAAACAAGAAATAAAACAACGAGTTCATGAATCATTAGAGTTAGTGCAACTTAACTTGTTTGCAGAACGCAACATCAAACAACTGAGTGGTGGCCAACAGCAACGTGTAGCAATTGCTCGAGCTATCATCAATCGTCCACAAGTCTTACTACTTGACGAGCCATTGAGTTCGCTTGACTATGTTTTACGAAAAGCCATGCAATATGAATTAAAACAATTACAAAAACGATTAAACATGACTTTTATTTTTGTCACCCATGACCAAGAAGAAGCGCTTTCTATGTCCGACCGAATCGTTGTTTTTAAACAAGGACAAGTTGAACAAGTAGGCACGCCCCGTGCTATTTATGAAACTCCAAGTAATTTACATGTGGCTGAATTTATTGGCCAAACAAACATATTTGACGTGAAAATTAACTCAATTGATAACGAGCACGCATCCATCGAAATCGAATCCGTACATTTGAATTGCAAAAAACCACCATCCGCTCAAGTTGGGGATAAATTTCATTTAATTGTTCGCCCAGAAGATATACATGTCTGGGATACTTCCGAGGTAGACGATACCAAGCCGAGGATTCCTGGAAAAATTGTAGATATTATATATAAAGGGTCAACGGTTGAATTGAAAGTCGAATTAGCATCTGGGCGAATTATCAATGCGTCCGAATTTTTTAATGAAGATGATGAAAAACTAGAGTATTCTCTCAACGAAATTGTATGGATTGAGTGGTTACCGGGTTGGGAGGTTTTATTACCTTATGAAAAATAGACCATTTTCTATGTATTTTATCTATGGATGGCTTTTTTTATTTGCCTTTATTCCTATTGTTTTAGTCATCGCTGTCAGTTTTTTATCTGATAACAGCGTCCATCTTGCATCACTCCCATGGACTGTAACTAGTTATAAGAATATTTTTTCACTGGTGTTTGCCAATATCCTGTTTCGTTCAATTATTGTTTCGTCTATCACCACCCTAATATGTCTTGCATTAGCTTATCCATTTACCTACATCATCATTAAATCAAAGCACCAAGCGCTTTTACTTTCTTTGATTATCATCCCCTTTTGGACAAGCTCATTAGTCAGAACTTACTCTATGATTGCTATTCTCAAATTGAACGGTATTTTAAATTACATTTTGTTGAAGTTACATGTGATAAATCATCCAATTACCTTTCTATATTCAAATTTTGCGGTAATTTGCGGTCTTGTATATAACTTGTTTCCATTTATGGTTCTACCGTTATTTTCCAATATGGAGCGTTTTGATTTCAAGTTAATTGAAGCAGCAAAAGATTTAGGTGCCAATCGATTTGTTATTTTTTTCCGTGTTTTTCTACCCAATACACTTCAAGGCATTATTGCCGGTTCATTAATGATATTTTTACCAGCCATGACCTTATTTTACATTCCTAACATTTTAGGTGGGGCCCGTTCAGTATTATTAGGTAATTTAATTCAAAATCAATTTTTAGTAACTGAAAATTGGCCAGCTGGTGCAGCAACGAGTGTTGTTCTAACGCTCACACTTCTTATGTTATTATCATTTTATCGTCCTAAGAAGGAAATCGCGCTTTGAAATCACTGATACAAAAATCATATTTACTCTTTATCTATGCGTTTTTATATTTGCCAATACTGGTATTAATCGTTTATTCAATGAACAACGCGAAATATTCATTGCAATGGCACGGTGCTACCTTTAACTGGTACCGATTACTCATGCAAAATACCGAAATATGGTCTGCTTTTTTGAATTCAGCGATATTAGGACTGAGTGCCGCATTGATTGCAACATCGGTTGGCGTGTTAGCTTGCATCCACATATTTTTAAACCAACAACGAAATAAACATGAAGGTTTTTTTGCTTTATTATTGATACTCATTACTATCCCTGATCTAGTAATTGGCGTCGCTTTATTAATATTTTTTAATTTCTCCTTTATTCCTTTGGGATTCCCAAGTCTCCTAATTGCTCATATCACTTTTTGTTTACCTTACGTTGTGTTGACCATTCATAGTCGTATTAGTACACTCGATGCAAATGTATATCTTAGTGCATTAGATTTGGGTGCTAGTCGAACAAAAGCATTAACTAAAGTGTTATTACCCTTATTATTTCCCGCCATTTTAAGTGCACTATTACTCTGTTTTACTTTATCCTTTGATGACGTGGTTATTAGCTACTTTGTATCTGGACCCGAGTTTAATATTTTGCCTTTAGCCATATATTCATTAGTACGATCTGGAGTGACGCCCGAACTCAACGCGCTGGGGACGATTACTTTTTTAATTTCGCTAAGTATGGTTTTCTTATCCTACCGCTTATCAAGGAAATCTGTATGATACGCTCTTGGCTTCTCGCTGTTCTACTCTTATGTTCTGCCTTCGTGAATGCAAAATCTAGTGTAAATATTTATGCGTGGGGTAACGAAATTCCATCAAGTTTGCTTGCTCAATTTGAAAAAGAAACTGGTATCCAAGTTAATTTTTCAACTTATGACAGCAATGAAACCATGTATGCCAAGTTACGCGCAAGTAAAAAAAATATTTACGATATTATAATCCCTTCAGGATATTTTGTAGAAAGGATGACGAAGCAAAAACTATTAACTAAGCTTGATTCGGATAAATTACCCAATCTTAAAAATTTAGATCCTTTGTTTGAAAAAAGTGATTATGACATAGGTAATCAATACAGTGTCCCCTTAGTATGGGGAACTAGTGGTATTTTTTATAATAATTCTTGGATAAAAAACCCGCCTACATCGTGGCAAGCACTTTGGCAACCTGAATGGAAAGACCAACTATTAATGTTAGATGACATACGGGAAATATTTTCTCTCACTTTAATTAGTTTAGGATATCAGCCGAATGATACTGATCCTAAACATATCGAAGCTGCTTATAAAAAGCTGCTTTTGTTAGTACCTAATATCAAATTATTTAGTAGTGATAATATTTGTTCAATCATGATTGATGAGGATGCTAACATCGGTGTAAGCTGGAATGGTGATGCATTTAAAGCGAACACAGAAAATCCTCGTATCCAATATGTCTATCCGAGCGAAGGATTCATGATTTGGATTGATTGTTTAGCCATTCCTAAAAATCCTCCTCACCCAAATGAGGCGTATCAATTTATTAATTTCATGTTAAGAGCCCAAAGCGGAGCAGAAATCACCTCACAATTAGGCTATGCAACGACTAATCTTGCAGGAAAGCAATTGCTACCCAGTAGCCTTCGCAATAATTTAACCATATTTCCCAATGAAGAAATATTAAAAAACGCGCATGTCCAACGAGATGTCGGTGAACAAGCCGTCGAGCTTTATAGTGATTATTGGCAAAAATTGAAACTCGCTTTTTAGGAAAAATCATGACCGTTTTAATATTCGATATTGAAACCATTCCAGATTTAGAAGCTGGAAGACGTTTGTATGATTTACAGGATTTATCAGACGACGATACTTTAAATGCATTATTAACCTTACGTCGTATTAAAGTAGGCCACGAGTTTTTACCTCATTACCTTCAACGCGTTGTAGCCATTTCATTGGTAATGGCGAATGCTTCTCAATTGAAAGTTTGGTCATTGGGTGATGAAAAATCTAGCGAACCCGAATTGATTCAACGTTTTTTTACAGGAATTGATAAACACACACCAACTCTGGTTAGTTGGAATGGCAGTGGCTTTGACCTGCCTGTCTTACATTACCGTGCGCTCTTACATGGTATCCAAGCCCAAACGTATTGGGAAACCGGCGAGCAACAACAACCCTTTCGTTGGAATAATTATCTAAATCGCTTTCATTACCGCCACCTTGATTTAATGGATGTCCTTGCCGCCTATCAGAATAAGGCATTTGCACCATTGGATGACATCGCAAGTATGCTTGGTTTCCCTGGGAAAATGGGCATGAGTGGTGATAAAGTCTGGAGCGAATATAAATCAGGTCATCTTAAAAAGATTCGTGATTACTGTGAAACCGACGTACTCAATACCTACTGTGTTTATTTACGCTTTGAATTAATACGAGGGATGATTAACGCTGGAGAATATGCACATGAAATTCAACGCTTAAAAGATTATTTAGCTTCGGAAAGCGATAAATCTCATTTTACTGAATTTTTAAATCGATTTACGATTTGAAACGCTAGTCTTTTTAAATAGTGTCATCGAAATTAACGCGAATTAGCAAACATTACACTGCTCTAAATTAAATTAAATTGACCATTAACTACCGCTCTGTTATTATTTTGCTCAATTATAGGCGAAAATACAATAGAGGCTAATTATTATGATATTTTTTACGGCACAACCTGAAACTACATTGGACTTTCAAAGACTGAATCAGTTGTTGAAGCAGCTTGTTACACATCAAACACAATTACGTAATAGATGGAGAGACTCTTATACTCAAATTAAAAATCAAGAGACTGAAACATCGGTTGACGCCAAAGCGCTTGAAAAACTAGCAAAGCTGCAGATCATTTTATGTGCAAATCGTAATGTCATTTCAACAATAAATCAATTGTGCAGTAGATACAAAAAATTAAGTCCTGAGGAACCTTATGGTATAAAAAACTATGATGAAAGAGGCATACATGATTGGGTATTATCGATTACAGGTAATGATATAAAAAATCAAAAAACCATTATTGAAATACTAAATAACGCTCCTACAAATCTGGATGCTCAAGATAATATGTATCCAATTCAAGAGTATATCGATAAGATGAGAAACAATTTGGTGAATACGAAACTTCTGAGTTTGAATCAATTAACGCAACATAATATTAATTGGTTGCGAGCATCCGGTACAGTAGCGTTTTTATCATTCTGTTCGTTACCTCTTTTTCTAATGTTGTCTCATGCTCCTGTGATTATTTTTGTGATTATTGGTGTAACTTTACCTTTAATATGCGCGGCTTCTGGAATTACTTTTATAGAATATTTGCAAGAAAAACAACGTCTTGATTTATCATTAAATCCAGCTCCAGCTGGAATCTTAGATGATGCTGATATGAAAGATCAAAAGATTTCCGACGTAACAAAAAGCAATTTACATGCAACAATTAATGCCATACTAGCAAATAAAAATCCATTAAGCGCTGTTAAGCTCTTAGAAGAGGTCCTCAGTAGTGAAAACACAGATTCGAATGCACAGGACAATGCAGGTAAACGTCTTTACTCCACTACAATCTATTGAAAAAACGCTGTACAGTACGATTTTTAAAGACGTCGCTACGAAGAGCGTAGCGACGAAGCAATATAACCCTTACAGATGCTAATGATTACATCATGTAAAGAGAGACATTCCCGAGACTCATGGGATCCTTCACTTCGTTCAGGATAACGTGCAGAGGTTCAGAATAAAGTACGACAGTTCCGAATAATATACATGGTTAGTTATTCATCAATCACTATAATACATTTCAAATTCAAAAGGATGTACCAAATTCTGCAGTTTCATGATGTCTTCTCGACGTAACTCAATACAACTTTCCAGAAAATCTTTGCTAAATACGCCGCCAACTAAAAGAAACTCATGATCTTTTTCCAAGCCGTCAATTGCGTCCTCTAACGATCGAGCAACGGTTGGCACATCGAGCAATTCTTCTGGAGGTAATTCGTACAAATCTTTGTCCATCGGATTGCCTGGATGAATTTTCTTTTGAATACCATCCAAACCAGCCAACATCATTGCGGTAAAGGCCAAGTAAGGATTAGCTAATGGGTCAGGAAATCGTACTTCGATGCGTCGAGCCTTGGCTTGTGTAGTGTAGGGAATACGAATAGCCGCCGAGCGATTGCGTTCTGAGTATGCTAACAACACAGGAGCTTCATAACCGGGAACTAGACGCTTATAACTGTTCGTGCCAGGGTTTGTAAACACATTTAGCGCACGTGCATGCTTGATGATACCCCCGATGTAATACAAAGCTGTTTCTGACAAACCAGCATACAAATCACCGCTGAATATATTCACCCCATCTTTAACTAATGATTGATGGCAATGCATCCCACTACCATTGTCTCCTACTAACGGTTTTGGCATGAATGTTGCTGTTTTACCATAATTATGTGCAACATTATGAACAACATATTTTAAAATTTGCATTTCATCCGCTTTTTTAACTAGCGTATTAAATCGTGTCGCTACTTCACATTGGTTAGCAGTCGCAACTTCATGATGATGCGCTTCCACCACTAAACCCATCGTTTCCAACGTCATGCAAATTGCTGAACGAATATCTTGTGATGAATCCACTGGAGGCATTGGAAAATACCCGCCTTTTATCGGAGGTCGATGTCCGGTATTACCGCCATCTATTTCAACACCAGAATTCCAATGAGCTTCTTCTGAATTAATTTGATAAAACGCACCGCTCATACTAGTTTGCCAACGTACGTCATCAAATATAAAAAATTCAGGCTCTGGTCCGAACAATACGTCATCGGCAATACCTGTCGAGCGTAAATAAGCTTCTCCGCGTTGTGCAATTGAACGGGGGTCACGATCATACAGCGCATTAGTGGATGGATCACGTACGTTACAACGTAATGCAATTGTACTATCTTGGTAGAATGGATCTAACATGGCAGTACTTAAATCAGGAACTAATGACAAATCTGATTTATGAATTTTTTGCCAGCCTTTGAATGAAGACCCATCAATCATTTTGCCATGTTCAAGAAAATCCTGATCTACGCATGAAGAATGAATAGTAATGTGCTGTTCCTTTCCTCGAGTGTCTGTGAAACGTAAATCAACAAATTTTGCGTCATGCTCTTTAATTAACGCAAATAGATCGTTCTTATGCATAGCAGTCTCCAATTTCTCTTAATGGCGGTAAGTTTACCTCAAGTGACTAATGAATCCTAATAGAATACACTGTTATTATCATAATTTTATGGTTTGTTTTGATGGGTGCATATCAATACCAAGCATTGAAGAAAACAGGCAGTAGCTGCAAAGGCGTAATTGAAGCCGATTCGGAACGACACGCTCGCCAGTTGCTGCGAGAACAAGGCCTGCTTCCAACAGAAGTACATGTTTTTAAAAAAATGGCCCGTACGAAACGTAAAGATAAATTATCGCCCCAAGAATTGGCCCTATTGACCCGTCAGCTAGCTACCTTATTAGCAGCAGGTATTCCAATCGACGAGTCCCTACGGGGGGTTGCGGAACAATCAGAACATGATGCAACCAGACAACTCATTATTGCAGTCCGCGCCAAAGTATTAGAAGGTTATGGTCTCGCTCAAGCGATGGGCGAATACCCTCACGCCTTTCCAGAATTATATCGCGCTACATTAGCTGCTGGAGAACAAACAGGCCACTTAGATTCCGTTTTAGAAAAATTGGCTGACTATACTGAAAATCAACAACAAATAAGACAAAAAATTCAACAAGCACTAATTTATCCTGCATTGATGATTGTAGTTTCCACTGGAATTATCGGCTTTTTATTGGCATTTGTTGTTCCGAAAATTATTGATGTTTTCACCACAAGCGGACAAACTTTACCAACTATGACCAAAATATTAATTTATTTTAGTTCGTTTATAAGTAACTATGGCGTGTATGTGCTGATTTTTGTAATTGTGTTCCTGATCGCATTCAAACAAAGTTTAAAAAACACCACTGTTCGCTGGAAGTGGCATCAATTTATTTTAAAATTACCTATCATTTCTTATCTAGTTAAATCAATCAATGTTGCACGTTATATCCATACCTTTGGTATTTTATTTGCCGCAAGCGTGAGTGTTTTAGAAACTATGCGTGTTTCGGCCAGCCTCGTCAGCAATCAAGTGATGCGACAAGCGTTTGATACAGCCACCATTCAAGTCAAAGAAGGTACGAATATTAGTTTGGCATTACGTAAAACAACGTTTTTAAAACCCATGGCTGCTCATTTAATTGCGAGTGGTGAAAAAAGCGGACAGATTGCTGTAATGATGGAGCGGGCTGCCGTACATCTCGACAACGAAGTGAAAAGAATGATCGATACCGCCTTGACACTATTGGAACCATTGATCATTCTATTCATGGGCGCTGTTGTTTTATTTATTGTATTATCAACATTGCTACCCATTTTCTCGATGGAACAACTTGTCACTTAGGAGTCATATATGCACCAAAAGCAACGTGGATTTTCTTTGATTGAAATCATGGTAGTCGTCGTCATTTTAGGTATTTTAGCTGCCCTTGTGGTTCCTAAAATTATCAGTCGGCCAGAAGAGGCTCGGATCGTAAAAGCAAGACAGGATGTGTTAGCGATTCAAAATGCACTGGAACTTTATAAACTTGATAATGGATTTTATCCAACTACAGACCAGGGCCTCATGGCATTGGTTGAAAAACCAACTAGTAGCCCTGCTCCCAGCGATTGGAAAACGTATTTAAAAACATTACCCAAAGATCCTTGGGGACGCGATTATAATTATTTAAATCCGGGTCAACACGGAGAAATTGACATATTCACCTATGGCGCTACAGGACAGGGAGGCGACGCTAAAAATGCCGAAATAGGCAATTGGAATGCCGGAGGCTAAGCGATGCATAAGCACTGCGGCTTTACGTTAATTGAATTGCTGGTTGTTATTTTAATTATCAGCATCACCATGACGTTCGCCGCATTTTCATTCGGTGACTTTGGCGAAAAGCGTCGCATCGTCACCGCTGCTCAACATTTTGCTAATTATGTTAATGTAGTCAAACAACAGGCCATATTAGAATCAAATACATTAGGTATTCGAATAAATAATACAGGTTATGACGTGGTGCGATTTAAACAACCCAATACTTGGGTACTTATGAAACAACGCATATTTAGGCAACAATATTTTCCTAAAAAAGTAAAAATCCATTTAAAATTGGCTGGAACTGCTGTCTCGCGGGGTGTTAACGTGCCCTCGATTATCGCCACTGCATCAGGAGACATGACCCCATTTGAATTAAAAATTGGCACGGCTACTCAACCCAATATGGCTAGCGTAAAGGGGAAGTCAGACGGTACTATTTCGGTAATAACGCATGATTAAGTCAAAAGGATTTACGCTAATCGAAGTCCTATTAGCATTAGTAATTCTTGCTATTTCATTGACCGCTCTATTAAAAGCAACTGCTGACAACTTACACAATACCAGTCACATTAAAGAAAAATCCGTTAAACATTGGGTGGCTATGCAAGCAATCACAGCAATCCAACTGCGCACGGTACCTGTAACAATCAATCAACCAACCACCCAAACAACAAAAATGCTCGGACAAACTTGGTACTGGCAAGCACGAGTAACCCCTACTTTTATAAAATCAATGCAGCAAATTAATATTACTGTAAGCGCAAGTAGAACAGGGCCATTTACAGACTCGTTAGTGGGTTTTCGTCATGACTAATCGCGGATTTACCTTAATTGAAATTGTCATCGCGCTCGTTATATTTGCAACAATTGCAGTACTAACATCATCCGTTTTATACCAATCATTTCAAACACGCGAACGTATGACGGTACAATCCGATCGGTTACAGCAATTACAATTAGCGTTGACTCTAATACAACGCGATACAGTGCAACTCGTCGCACGGCCAGTACGCGGTAATGAAATGCACTTGTTTCCACCAATCATTGCACAACCAACGTATGTTGAATTCACTCGAGATGGCGCAGCCAACCCGATGGGTATTGAACACCGCAGCACATTAAAACGTACTGCATACCTTTGTCAAAAAGGACATTTGATTCGGCGGGTTTGGACGCACTTGGATACCCCTAATCGTGATGATTATCAAGACATGGTGATGTTAAATGATTTGAGTCAATGCTCGTTTGCATATATGGGATTACACAATAATGTAGTTTCTATATGGAACCAAGATATGCCGGGAGGAAAAAAAATCGATAAATTACCATTACCTAAAGCCATACAATTAAAAATAACCCTCAAAGGTTGGGGAGACATGACGTTGTTATTTATAATTCCTAAGGCACTATATGCTTAATCAAGCTAAGCGAGGAAGCGCTTTAATTACTGCCCTATTTATTATGACGCTGGTTGCGATCACAGCAACAGCAATTAGTACCCGTTTACAGCTAGATATTTATCGCGTTCGATTAACTCAAAACAGTGATCGATTATACTTAGCATCGCAAGCTGTCACATTTTGGGCTATGGATCGATTGGCTGATCCTAAACAAGACCTGATTAACCTTGATCAAAACGCGAAAATACTCGATTTTCCAAAAAAATTAAAATCAATTTATCCGCAAGTAATTACCCAAGGTAGTCTTTATGACTTACAAGCAAAATTTAATTTAAATAATTTATCAGATAGAGCATTTTTTCCGGCTTTTTTAGGGTTGTTAGAACAAGTTCTACCTCACATTGACCCTCAGGAACGTAAGTCCATATTAGATGCGACAATCAATTGGATTAATGGGGCAACAGGAAAAAACGATGCACATGATGAATGGCTAGATCGTTATCTTAAACAAAGACCTATTTATCTTCCCGGATATCAATTCATGCAGCACGTCTCGGAATTTCGTACTGTTTTAGGAATAAATGCGCAACGATATGCAGTTTTGTTACCTTACCTTACGGCACTACCTGAAGCAACTGGGATAAATTTAAATACCGCCCCATTAGCTTTATTGCGATCGTTAGGTGATGGTGTATCCAAGCACGATGCCGAAGAAATTATAAAATTACGAAATAAAAAAGAAATAAAAAATTTAAGTGAATTAGGTCCACTCATTGAAAAACTAAATATACCTAAGAATGAAATAACTTTAGAAAGTAATTATTTTCTAGCCACAGCCATCACATCAATTGACGATATGACCTTAGTGCACTACGCAGTTCTAAAACGCAGTAAAAATAAACAAGGCAAACTATCTATCAGTATTATGAGTGAGGGTATTAATACAAATTAAACACTCAGCTTTCGCGGTAATAACAACCAATAACGCCCCATATTCCTAACCGTATTCGCAAGTACTGTTGCCTCTTTACCAGGTCCCCAATAAATATCTCCCCGTACAGTACCGCGAATAGAACCACCAGTATCTTGCGCTATCATTAAACGATTAAACGGTTGTATTTCACTCGATTTTACATCCCTAATTTCGGTAGTTAACCACAATGGTACGCCCATCGGAATCCATTTTCGATCGATTGCTAGAGAATAACCTGGGCTAAGTTCTACACCTTGACTCCCAACAACTTTGTTTTCGGGTAACTGTCTGAAAAATACAAACGATTGATTTTGATTAATTATAGAGCCTAATTTTTCAGGATTTTCATCAAAGTATTTACGAATATTTTCCGTTGAGGCAGTATCTTTCGTCATCAATCCTTTAGCAATTAAAATACTAGCAATAGCACGATAATGCGCCCCATTATTAGCTGCATAACCTATAGCACGTTGCTCGCCCTCAATTAATTTTACAATTCCCGAGCCTTCTGTTTCCAGCACTAATCGGTCAAGCGGATGCTTCACCCAAGCAAGCACTGATGCAGATTTGGCTATTGCACCCTTGTCAATTTCAGCCCGAGTGTAAAAAGGAATCATTTTTTTTGCTGAAATATGGCCTACTATTTTACGATGCGGCAATGTTTTTGAAAATTGTTGTAAATTAGCCGTAATTAAATTCGAAGGAACAGAGTAAATTGGTACAGAGTATTCCGGTGATTTTTTTAAACTACCTTCAAGTAAAGGAATATAATAACCAGTAAATAAACCCTGTATAGGTTTTCCATTTTCAAATTCAACGGGTGTAAACCAGGTTTGAAAAAACTGGTGGATATCATTTTCAGAGCTAGCATCAACTTTCGCAGCCTCATGACATGCGGGATACCAATCTTTTGCCTTTAATGGGATATATTCACTGCCAACAAGATGATTAGGATCATCTTTTAAAAAGGTACGACAAGAACGTTGAAAAGCAAGCAGTGACTTTTGTAATCTCGAATCCCCCCATCCCCTCAATTGAAAATAAGATGCTGACTTCAAATGGATGCCATGAGACGGTGTCGGTAGATTTGGTGAAAATAGAATAGGCGCAGTTGGTTTTTTAGGTACCCCTGGCGGTACAACTGGTTTTGGAGTTACAACAGCTGTATGTCTACCTAGTAACCAGCATAGTACCATCATAACAGCAACGAAAATGTAAATATAACGTATATTAATCTTCATAGCGTTGCATTCTAACATTTTATGGTCATAAAAACAACATCTGGTTGTTTTTTAACCATTTTATCCCCGGAAAACCAACCTGAAATCAGTGATAGCTAGCGGGGATTTTTCATAAAGTCGAGTATTAACTGTAATTTTTTACCTGCCGTCCTGGATGTGATTCTTTTAAGCAAAATAAAATTAATAATAGACTTAAAAAATAACAACTCGGCATCACCAACAATGCTTTTTGATAGGCCGTCACTGCATAAACAGGTACTGAATGGACTAAGCGCCAATCAGTACTATGATGTAGCATAACACCAACTAAAGGTTGAAAAATCGCGCCCCCAATAAGTACTGATAAATTATTAAACCCAGAAGCTGTACCTACTAAATGCGATGGATTATTATCGGTAACCACCGCAAAGCTAACCGTTTGCCCGCCGGCTCCTAATCCAAATACAAATAAAACTACATACATCCAACACATGGGTACATTGGGCATATAAAGCAAAGTAAGTGTAGCTGTTAATCCCAAAACGGAGCTAATACCTAGGGCTAGGCGGCGACTAGACAAACGATCACTAACCCATCCTAACAAAGGACTACCAACACCAACTCCAGCCCAAATCAAACTACACATTCCAGAAGCTACAACGACACTTATTTGGTATTTCTCTTCTAAATACGGGACGCCCCATAATGCCGCAAAGACCGCAATAGGTGTCCAAATTGAAAATGCATAAGCGCCGGTTATCCAAGTGTATGAGCGACTACAAACTTCTAACAATCGCTGCCACTCTTCTCGAAAACGGCGCGTAGGTTTTGCTTGCGTTGTTTGGTGGGGATAATCGCGAATAAAGGTCCATAATAACACAGAAAGCAAAACGCCAATGCCAGCTAAGATAAAACTCGCTTCTCGCCAACCCACTTTATTAATCAGCGCAGCTAAGGGTGCCTCACCAAAAATTGCCCCCACCGAACTCATTGCTTGAGCAATACCAGCAAAAATAGCGAAGTGTTTCGCAGGAAACCAACGTGATAATAAAACTAAAACACCAATAAATGAAAACGCAGATGCAATACCAATCATAAAGCGGCCAATGGCTGCAGTGACCACACTATCGGTTGATGCAAAGAAAAAAGATCCAATAGCGCATAACATCAACGCAGCTGACATCAGTTTTCGAGGACCATAACGATCAAACAATAAACCTGCCGGCAATTGCATTGGTGCATAGGCGTAAAAATAAAAAGCAGAAATAATCCCAAAACCTTCCGCGCTCACATGAAACGTACGCATCATAGGACCAGCCATGACGCTAGGAGCCACTTGCAACACAAATTCATATAAATAGAACGAAGCTGCTAGGAAAAAAATGAAATAAGCACCCGCAGGGGTAGATTGAACTGTTTTAGAATGACTCATAAATTTTATTCATCCTTAATATTAACAGAGACAGGATCGACAGACCATTACACCCCAACCCAATTTATCTTGTCAAGTACTTAATCTCCTTATCATAAAATAGAGCTGGTATGAGTATAATTTATCCATGCCTGTGCACGTTAATTACACAATCAATGCGATCTTGAACGCTAGCTCCAATTATTCTTAAGTTTGTCCTAACCAACCAATCCCCTATGAGTGTTATAACAGCGCATATCTGCCACTCTGATCGTATCCGCCTGATATAATGCTTCAAATTCATCATAAAAAGGGGCTAAGAGCTTAGAATCTATCCGCTCTTCAGAAAGGAAACCATCGTTACATGCCAATAATAGCTCGCTTATGGCCTTAAAATCACTCGCGGTCGGTCGACTAAAAAAGCTAAAGGACGCATGACCTGATTTGTCTTGTTCTAAAAAGCGTATCAATTTATTACGAAACGCAACTTTTTGATTTAATCTCTCTTCCAAATTCAAAGAATTATTTTGATGAAGCGCTCGCAATGCTTGTCGAGATAACGCCTCAGTACTTGTTTTTAATTGTTCATCGACCTGCGGTCCAAAAAAGCTTGCAAGCCAAGTCCAAAACGAGGTGTGTTGTTCTGCCTGATATTGAACCGCAGCTATCAATTGAATGACTAGGGGAGTAAATGCTACTGCAATATGATGATCTCTCTTTAATACATCAACCAATTGACGCAAACAAGTTAATTCTTTAGTAAAATCATGGCTATAAGTTCGGAACAACGTTCTATATGTATGCGATTTTGCTAACGTTGAACGCTCTGATTCTAGATCTTTTATAATTGAATGAATAAGTTGTTGGTGATATTCATTGCGACACTCAGCAAATACGGTTCGTAACTTTTGTGAAAAAGGTAATTTATCAATCACATCATCATCACTAAATTGCTTTTTCGTAGTAACAAGTTGATTAGGAAGTCGTACAACATTTAGTCCAGTAGAATCTGCCATTACAAAATAACTACGATTAGCAAAAACGTTTTTTAAGGTTTGTTCAAGATACTCTTTTTGTTGACTAATCTTGTTAGAAGGAAGCTTTAGCTTGTGCATTAATTGACGAGAAGTGGAAGCATCGACATTAGAAGAGACATCACTTAAAAGGATACTTATCAATTCAGAAACAGAGCCACAAACAATTGCGGCATTAGGTGTATTAAAATGACCGCCACCTAGCTGATTAACCTCTCCTTCTACAATAACTGATATATCGCAATCTTGGCTTGCTTGCCTTAATTGTTCAGGAGTTATCAAATGACTGTTTTTTTTATCTTTTTCATATTTATTATCAAGAATAACAACAGTGCCATGTTTTGTGTTGTGTAAGAGATTGTGTTCTTTATTATCTAAATCAAAATACCCATAATATGATGTATTCCAGATATCAATATCTTGATTATTAGCTAGTTTTCTCAATCTGGAATACCAGCTATCGAATATTTCTCTTGGCGTTTCTGCATTAATCACTAATAAATACCCACTTCCTTTAGGTACATACTTAGGTGTAATTTGAACCGTTACAAATCGCTTTTGAATCTGTCTTTGAGAGTTAGGTTGATCAATCAGTTCCCAAAATAAATTAACCAATACGGTTTCGTTAGCAAGAGGTGAATTTGGAGGTGAGTTAAATCTCACTTGTTGAGTATAGTTACTCTCCATCCAACTATTCTCGTATACGAATGGACTAGATTTTTGATTGTTTATAGATACTAAAAATGTTCTCGCATCTCCTCCAATAAAAGCTGGGTTTCGTTCTACAATGGCTTCAAAAGATAAAGATTCACCCGCTGCAACAACTCGATTAGTAGATATAGGGCGTAACTGAATTGGATAACCAGCCGTTAATCGATCTTGTCTAGAGGCATGTTGATAGGGTCTCTTCAAACGAACATTCCATACCGCAGAATCTACTGAGATAGCGGTGGAATACGGTTCATGCGATACGCTTGTTGTAGGGTGTTTAATCTTAAAGCGACCCTCTGTCGATACTTTTACTTGATTTGGCTCAATGCCACCCTCTGCAATTTGCGCAGGCAATTCAGGCAGAATGAAATTATTTTCGGAAATTATGATAGGAAGCTCGGTTTGAGGAGAGTGCATAGTAGGAGCACTATTTCGAACTTGCGCGGTCCAGTGAACTGTTTGGCCATATTCAAAAACAGATTGCGTTCCAAAGTTCATAGAATCCACAGACAATTTATACGTTTGGGAATGGGTTGATAATAAAGCCCCCCCCTCTTTGATCTTGATATTGACATAACCAGGTGCACCCGGCGCACCGTTAAATAACGGCTGAGTAGGCGTTCTTCCATCGTTCCCAGATCGGCCATGGAATCCGCCTGGTTGGGATTTAGCTACCAATCTATAATTATCGACAGGTACAAAATGATTATGACAGTGACCATGAAGCCCAAAATCATGATGATGCACCACAGCCACAAAAGGATAAAACTCTCGTTCTTTCAAAAAATATTTAGCCCCACCAAGACCTCCAGCGCCGCCCCTTCCACCTATTCCATGACGCCCATATTTACCCCCTTCTCCTCCACTTACATCAAATCCTGTAATAGAATCCAGTAAATTTAAATCTTTTATATCAACAGCAACTTGAATTGAACCACCAGGGGCACCATCCTTTCCATTTTCACCAGGCGTACCGTCAGTGCCATTACCGCCATTTCCGCCCGAAGTTCCAACCATTACGCGAGTTGCGGGATAGCCATTTGATCCACGGGCACCATCAAGACCATCACGACCAGGAACCCCATTAGCTCCGTTTTCCCCAGCAGCAGACAAATGAAATTGCTCACCGACAACCTCACCATTATGAGAACCCTCATAAACAATCGCGCCATTTTTTTCTTTAATAGAAATATTAATAGCATTATTACTCGGTGTTCCCAATAGTTTTGTCATGTCATCTCCAGGATAAATCGCAAATCAAGCGGTCCAAAACCTCATCCCCTCAGGGATCTGAATAAGTTAACCTTTCACATATAGGTATTTTTTTGACACAATATATTAAATTTCTACATGGAAAGCAAGAAAAAATCAAATGGGGTAAATCACGCCTAATATTACCGGTTTGAGAGACCCGGTGATTTTTTTTAAATTGATGGGTGTTCGAGATAGTGCTTGGTGAGCAAGCCAGCCAAACATCATTGCCTCTATGTAGTCTGGATCAACGCCTAAAGCCCGTGTGCTAGTAACATCTTGAGAGGGTAATTGGGATTTTAGCGCCATTAATAAGGCCTTGTTGTGAGCGCCTCCACCGCAAATTGCAACGTTTTCAACTGGATTGTCGTTTTGCTTACAAGCATTAGCAATAGAGAGGGCCGTTAAAGCCATTAGCGTGGCCTGTACATCTTCCGGTTGGTGAGCAACTTGCAACTGATTTTCAAGCCATGCCAATGAAAAATACTCTTTGCCAATGCTTTTAGGAGAAGGTAACAAAAAATACGGATCAGAAAGTAAATCAGCTAATAATGAATCAATAACCGTGCCTGTCGATGCCCAGGCACCATCTTTATCATATGCTGTATTCAAATGACATTGCGTCCACGCATCCATCAAGCAATTTCCTGGGCCTATATCATAACCAATAGCTTCTTTATTTGGAGAAAAAGTGGTTATATTAGCAATACCGCCTATATTCACTACGGCAGTTGGTTTTGCTAAATGTGAAAATAATACTTGATGATAGAGCGGTGCGAATGGCGCCCCCCTCCCCTTTAGTACAAGATCACGTGTTCTAAAATCAGCAACTACTGTTAATCCAGTCAATTCTGCGATTGTATGTGGGCATCCCAACTGCATCGTATAAGGAATAGCCGCCGTGGCATCATGGCAAATAGTTTGTCCATGGCTACCAATTGCAATAACATCCGATAATCCTGTCGAATTCGAAGTGACTAATTGCATTACCGCAGCAGCAAATTCTTGTCCCAAAACAGTATTCAACTGACTGATGTGGTGCGGTAAAACAAACTGGCCAGATAGTATATTATTTAAATGCTCACGTGCTGTCTTGGAATAAGGTCTGGTAATGCCTGCAATTAATTGGTTGTTTGACACATCCACCAAGGCTGCATCAATACCATCCATACTGGTACCAGACATTAATCCAATATACAATTTCATGATGCAATCCTAAAACAATGATAAAAATTTTCAGTCGTCGCCTCAGCAATAACATCATAATGAACACATCGAAGTTCACTTAATGCTTCAGCTACATATTTAACTAATGCAGGATGATTTTGTTTTCCTCTAAACGGCACAGGGGCTAAATAGGGAGAGTCTGTCTCGATTAATATACGATCTAAGGGCACTTTTTTAGCAACTTCTTGTAATAAAGTGGCATTTTTAAATGTCACAATACCTGAAAAAGAAATATAAAAATTCAAATCTAATGCACGTTGAGCGATGTCCCAATTTTCAGAAAAACAATGCATCACGCCGCCAATATCTCGCGCATTTTCTTCGATCATCACCCGCAATGTGTCTTCAGCTGCTTGGCGAGTATGAATAATCAATGGTTTTTTAGTATGCAGTGACGCACGAATATGCTCACGAAATCGAGCGCGTTGATGCGCTTGAGTCTCAAGTGTCTCGGTTCGATAATAATCTAAACCCGTTTCGCCAATTGCGATACATGATGGATGATTAGCTAAGGCAATAAGTTGTGTGGCATCCGTTTCATCGTCCATTTCAGTATTAGGATGCACTCCAACCGAAATACTAACATGGGAATAACGTGAGGCAATATCTTGCAATGCAGGTAAATCAGATGGTTCCACACATACACATAACATGTGCTGAACATCATGGGCATAGGCTTGTTTCATGACTTGATCAAGATCTTGACCATATTCAGTCAAATCAAGCATATTTAAATGACAATGTGAGTCGATGATCATAAATTATCCGGTTATAAATCCTAATAATAAATCTTCCAACGCTAACGTTGAGTTCAACGTAATATGTTGCTGCAATAAGCGTGACAATCCATTTATTTTATCAAGTTGTCTGAACAATGTCTCTGGTGGCAAGGATTGAGCAAGCGTTTTTAGTGGTCGATAACTTTCAGGGATAGGTTGGTCATCTAACTGATAGTCTATTGTTTGTGCCATTAACAAATATAAAAACCATAGGACATGGGTTAATGAGTACTTAGACCAACTTGCAGCAATCGAACAAGGAGTTGTTTTACCAGAAATAAGATCGTTTAATAATTCGATGATAACTAATCGCTCACGATATAAAATTGCACGTTCATCAGGTTCTTCATACCACGCTGCAGTGGCTAAATGATCCGTTTCATTTTGCTCAGGAGCAGGAACCACATAGTGTTGGCAACGACTTAAAATAGTCGCTGGTAACGTACTGATTTGTTCAGCAATCAAGATAAAAATCGTATGCTCGGGCGGCTCTTCTAATATTTTTAGTAAGGCATTTGCTGCTGCCCGATTCAATTTATCCGCAGGCTCGATAATAATAAATCGGCGTGTCCCACATTGCGGTGTTTGATAAATATCCTGTTGCAGCATGCGAATTTGCTCTATTTTTATCGGTCCTTTATCTACTGTTTCTGGTTGTATATACAACACATCGGGATGTTCTTTTTGCATCACTAGTCGACATGGCTGACATTGACCACAGGGAGCATGTTCTTGTTGACACATGAGCAATGCCACCAAACGATTAACAAAGACTAAGGCCGACGCATGACGTGGTCCTATCATCAAAAAAGCCTGAGCTATGCGTTGATTTTGGATCATACGATGCATGTGCGACCATAACGGCGCATGAGCTGGTAATATGTTAAGCGACAGAGGTAAGGACATGATTTAATTTTGATTTAATATTATGTTGGACTATACCGAGTGGTTCGCTTGCATCAACAATAATCACATTATCTAATGTTTTAATGTGTTTGTGGTAACTGGCATAGACATCATTAAAAAAATGTAATGATTCTTGTTCTATGCGATCTAACTTGCCGCGTTTCAACGCGCGTTGCAAACCAATCTCCGGTTTAATATCTAAAAAAATAATAACATCGGGACGACAATCTTGTACGCAAAACGAAGATAATGCGTGTAACATGCGCTCATCTAGTCGACGTCCTCCTCCTTGATAAGCAAAAGTAGATAACTCAAATCGATCAGCTAAAACCCAACATCCTCTCTCAAGAGCTGGTTTAATCACTTGTTCAAGCAATTGGACTCTTGCAGCATAAAATAATAATAATTCAGCACGCGGATCAAGTAATTCCATTTCAGGAGATTCTTTAATAATACGTCGAATCGCCTCTCCTGTAGATGTTCCTCCTGGTTCGCGGGTAGTAATAAATTCAAGTTCCAATTCAGCTAAAACCCGTTTAATCGTTTTCATAGCCGTTGTTTTGCCCGCACCTTCCAAGCCTTCTACTACAATAAAACGTCCTGTTTTCAAACTCATGAAGCTTTCCTTAAGTAACGTTTAATAGCACGTCGTTGCTGTTCATATGTTTCTGAAAATATATGTGTTCCATCGCCCTTAGCAACAAAATAAAGATAATTTGTTTTACGTGGATGACTTGCCGCATCAATTGCATCTTTACCTACCATTGCAATTGGTGTCGGCGGTAATCCTGAATAACGATACGTATTATAAGGTGAATCTATTTGTAAATCATCATGAGTTAATTTTCCATTATAAGCGATACCTAACCCATAAATAATTGTCGGATCCATTTGCAATGGCATATGGGAAGCCAATCGATTCATAATAATCCCAGAAATTAAACGCCGCTCTTCTGTAATAGCCGTTTCTTTTTCAAGAATAGATGCCACAATAAGCAACTCATAAGGGTTTTTATATTTTAATTGCGGATCGCGCTGCTGCCAAGATTGCATTAAATATTGCTTCAATCGCTGGTGAGCTTGATTCAAAAGATCGCTTGCAGGACTACCAGCAAGATATTGATATGTATCCGCAAGAAGTAATCCTTCTAAATTAGATTGATTCTGATGAGACGATGTTAACTCTCCTGCATTAATGTATTGCCAATCGTTTTTTTGATAGTTTAAATAAGACGCATGAGCCAAATTGACCGTAACTTGTTTCCAAGTGGTTCCTTCTATGATTCTAAACTGCTGTTTTAAAACATCACCGTGAGCTACACGCCGTAACAATTGTGCAGCGGATTCGCCTTGTTTGACTTGGTAAATACCAGCTTGTAATTGAGCCGATAGTCTGTTTAGACGAATCCAAGCTAAAAATAATCGGTCAGAATGAATAAGATGTTGTGATTTTAAAATATAAACAAAGGTCTTAGCCGAAGCGCTTTTATCAACACGAAAAATAATTGTCTCACCAGATTTAATTGGCATTGGTTGGTATAAACGATAAATTTCCACTCCAAAGCATGCACTAATAACTAATAAGCAGCCAAGAACATAGGGTAAATAGGATTTAGTGGTCATTTGATTAGCTAAACTCACTGCTATATTAAGTTAGGGTGTGTTGACAAGTCATTTTGAGGGGCTACGCACCTCGGCTTGCCCCAGGATCCAGCTGTACGAAGTTAATTGGTCTTCGCATCATTAGATCCTGTGGACAAGCCGCAAGACGTAGGCTTCTAGCAGCTAAAATTAATGCCTATTAGAAGCACTATGTTCGGGATGGAGAGTTACAGAATATCTTATCCTATTTCTGATTCTGACATACGCTTAAATAACAACGTACCATTTGTGCCACCAAACCCTAATGAATTACTCAATGCATATTCAATTGAGCGGTACTGGGGTTTATATGGAACATAATTTAAATCACAACCTTCATCAGGATTATCCAGATTCATAGTGGGTGGAGCAACTTGATCCCGTATAGCTAGTACGCTAAAAATTGCTTCAACAGCCCCTGCTGCGCCTAATAAATGACCTGTCATTGATTTGGTTGAACTTACAGCCAAATCGTATGCATGCTTACCAAAAACACGTTTAATCGCTTTTGATTCATTAATATCATTCAAATAAGTTGACGTGCCATGAGCATTGATATAATCCACCTGCTCTGGAGAGACGCCTGCGTCATCCAATGTTGATCTAAAGCAACGAGCAGCACCATCAGCATCTTCATCAGGTGCGGTAATATGGAACGCATCAGCTGACATACCAAATCCGACTAATTCTGCATATATTTTTGCACCACGCGCTTTCGCGTGTTCATATTCTTCTAAAACTAGAATACCAGCGCCCTCTCCCATTACAAATCCATCACGATCTTTATCCCAAGGACGTGATGCTTTAGTTGGGTCATCATTTCGTTTAGAGAGTGAACGAACCGCTGAAAAACCGGCAAGACAAAGTGGGGTATTCGTCATTTCTGCACCACCACATACCATCACATCAGCATCCCCATGAGTGATCATACGCGCGGCTAAACCGATATTGTGCGTACCTGAAGTACATGCAGTTACTACGGCTATGTTTGGACCTTTTAGTTTATATCTAATAGATATTTGCCCGGCAAGCATATTGATAATGCCCGCTGGAATGAAAAATGGCGATACTTTTCGCGGACCACCTTGCATTAAACGCTCTTGGTTATTGGTAATTGTTGAGATACCACCAATACCTGCTCCGACAGCCACACCAGCACGGTACGATAATTTATCATCAATCAGTAAATTGGCATCTGCCATAGCTTCATAAGCAGCAACCATACCGAATTGAGTAAAAGGATCCATTTTACGCGCGTCTTTCGGCGGAATAATCGCTTCGACGTCTAAATTTTTCACCTTAGCCCAAATTTTAGTCGGGTAATCCGATGTATCAAATCCCTCAACAGGGCCAACACCACTAACCCCGGCTAAAATATTGCGCCAAGATTCATCGACATTAAGACCAACAGGCGACACCATACCCATACCTGTTACCACAACACGTCGTTTTATCAATGACTTACTCAAGAGACAACTCCTAGCTAGATTGCATTTAGGTTTATATTATATCATAGTGTGTTAATTTCATTAACATACCTTTGATCATGAGACTCACTGTCATAGGGCTGTCCCATTATAAATTATTGAGCATAAAATATTAATTTTGATATTATACAGTCATAATTGTCTTTGCGAGCGTTAGCGAAGCAATCTAGATATCGGAGTTTTTAAGTCACATCGATCTGGATTGCTTCACTTCGTTCGCAAAGACGGCTATTTAATGGGACAACCCTG
>JAUYSP010000046.1 GCA_030696305.1 Legionellaceae bacterium
CAACCTTCAGAAGGACCGACAGGTCAACCTTCAGAAGGACCGACAGGTCAACCTTCAGTAGGACCGACAGGTCAACCTTCAGAAGGACCGACAGGTCAACCTTCAGAAGGACCGACAGGTCAACCTTCAGTAGGACCGACAGGTCAACCTTCAGAAGGACCGACAGGTCAACCTTCAGAAGGACCGACAGGTCAACCTTCAGAAGGACCGACAGGTCAACCTTCAAGCACACCGAGCGTCCCACCCACCCCCGTTCCAAGCATTTCTTTTCGACCAACGATGCCTATACCCGCTAATTGGACTGCTCAAATTGAATCATTAGGGATTGCCACCCCATTTAGTTTAGCGATATCGAATAAAGATACTATTGCATGTGGCGGACTTCGCTCTGGATATTGCTTTAAATTGCGGCATGTCAATGGCGGACTATCATTCAATTTTGCTGCAAGTTGGGGATTTACCACCGGTGTGGCGAGTATCGATAACTCAATTTTCATATCTGGAAAAGGTGATGTAAATCCAACGTCCACCATCGCGTTTTATGACCCCAATCAAAATATTTTTCCTTGGATCACTACCACATCTTCTGCATATGCTCAGTGGACCGCCATTGCTTCTGATAAAGATACAAAAGAGCTGCATGTAGCAGGGTACAATAACCTACGCCGGGTGATCTCAGGAGTCGTTGATCCCGTTTCTGGCAAAATTTCTGCAACACAATACGGTATCCCAAGCAAAAATATGTATATTACTGCACTCGATGTCTTTCCTGCTTACGCGGGTAGCTGTATGGGTGGATATATTATTGAAGCAGATTATAGTAGTATAAAAATGCTTTTGATGTTAACGAATAATAACGTTTTAACAGCCACAAACACTCTGAAGCGAATTGGGATCCCGGCCGGTCGAGCTACGTTAGATATTATCAACTCTGTTGCCCTTATTGTTCCCATTAGTTCGTCAAAAGCATACTTAATGGCGGTCGGCACAAGCATAGATCCCAATTTGAAAAATAACGCCGTACTTGCTTTGGCAGTCAGCAGCTCATCGCTTAGTGCTACTGCCAGTGCTTCTGGACTCGAGCTCAACATAGGATACTCTAGCCAATTTAATAAAGTCATTGTGAATAATGATCTTGCTATTGCTGTTGTTGTCGGGTGGTATATGGAGGATAATAAAGCACGTGGTTTGTTTTTTAAATTTGATATCGCTTCACTCAATGTCCTTGTTGCTCAAGTTCTTACCGGCCCCGGCCCCGCACTTTGTGATTCTATTGCCCCAACAGACTATGGATATGCTGCCGTTTGTCGGATAGATGGTCAACCCACCGTTTTTTCATTAGATTCTGATCTTAATTTTGGGGAACTCCCGTCACAATATACGCTAACAGATCTCATGCCAACGATTTCAGAGTACTTAAATCCAGTAAGCTTTTTAATCCAAAACGTCCCTTTATCTTCAATATCCACCTTAGCATTACCCGCTTCAGCATTTGCAACAAAGACCCAAACAACAGCATCTTCTTTACCTTTAAATCAAATACTACCAAAAAATATTCCAACTCAACGTCCAACAAAAGCACCCATACTCCCTACGACCCGACCCACGTCGATACCAACTACTGAGCGCACTGCCCCACCATCAGTAATACCAACAGGCGATCCTACCGTTTATCCTTCTGAAAGCCCCTCCAGTAGACCGTCTGCTTATCCATCGCAAAATCCAACATCCCCAACTAGCGTGCCGAGCTCAAGCGCTCCTACATCAACACCTAGGCCCACACGAGACCCATCAGTAAAACCTACACCAGTGCCAAGTCCGCATCGCTCCGATGCTCCGACCATTAATCCTACAGTAGCAAAAACGACTAAACCCACTGTAATAACAACTAATATTCCCACTTTAGCAACAACCTATAACCCAACGCTAATGCTAACTGCTAACCCAACATGGGTGAAAACT
The DNA here is from genome assembly GCA_030696305.1 of Legionellaceae bacterium. GTDB lineage: Bacteria > Pseudomonadota > Gammaproteobacteria > Legionellales > Legionellaceae > JAUYSP01. Next base: position 1,963 of record JAUYSP010000046.1, read on the forward strand.
AATAATCCAACTGCAGCAGTAACTGATAAACCAACATTAACAACAACTCGAAATCCAACTGCCGCAACAACATCAGTTCAAACAGCAACAAAAACAACCAAACCAACTATAACTGCAACGGCTGAAAAATCAAATACAGACCCTTCATTGTCCACTGGTGCAATAGCTGGATGCGTCATCGGCGGAGTTCTTGTTATTTTTGTATGTATAGGCGGAATTTGGATTTGTATGACTTGTAAAAATAATACAGTTATTCCTTCGGAAAATGATACTAGCAGCCCAATGTTCCATATTAGTTCTTTATTTAAGCGTACTAATCGAATTGAGATAGACATACAATCAGATACAAGCACAACTAATACAGGAGACATACCTGTCCTTCAACAAGAGCCTAATGACAGCACAACAATAAACACAGAGGACTTACTCATACCCCAACAAGAGCTGAATGACAGCACAGAAACAGCTATTCCAGCATGGGAATTAGTTAATAACGAGGAACAGCAAAGTAACATCAGTGTGGAAGCTAATTCTCAAATCGAACCAGAGCCAGAAGCAGAAGCAGAAGCAGAAGCAGAAGCAGACAGCAGTATAGACAGTGAAATAAGCTCCGAGGACACCGATGACGCGCTTGATCAGCAAAGTGTGAGCCAAGAGGATGATGATAATTCTAGTATTTCTATATTACCTGAAGACCTTCACGAATTATCCACTGAAGATAGCGACGCCCCCTGGGAAGAAGAAGACAGCGATATAGAAAATGCTAGGTCACATTCATCGAGACATTCATCAGATCACTCATCAGATCACTCATCAGGACACTCATCGGAGCGCTCCTCAAATTACTCTAACAATTCTCATGTTTTATTTCAAAGTCCTGAAACTAATACAACCATTACTTCTCCCTGGTCATCGATTGATATTGAAACTGGCCATGCTGAAGAGGACCTTTCCTCACAAGACCTAACACCTATTAAACATAGCCATCATTAGCATTACCGTTTACAATTTCAATACGATCAATAGGAGCTACTTCTTATATAAGGGAATACGATGTGTGGATTGGTAGGTTTTTTTAACACGAATCAAACAATTAAAACACCAATTGCAATTATTTCAAATATGACTGATCGTTTGGCTCACCGTGGACCAGATGATAGCGGACTGTGGGCTGATCCCCATCATGGCATAGCATTTGGCCATCGTCGTTTAGCTATTATGGATTTATCACTGTCAGGCCATCAACCAATGACTTCACATCATGACCGTTATGTCATTGTTTATAATGGAGAAATATACAATGCTCGGGAATTAAAAAAACAACTTGAACAAAAAAACCATCGTTTCATTGGGCATTCTGATACAGAAGTTATTCTGACTCTAATTGAAGAAGATGGATTAGAAAGTGCATTAAAACAACTTTCCGGCATGTTTGCTTTTGCACTTTGGGATAAACAAGAAAAAATTTTGCAATTAATCCGAGATCGCATGGGTGAAAAACCCTTGTATTATGGTTTAGTAGATAAAACATTAGTTTTTGCCTCTGAATTAAAAGCCATAAAGGCTTTCCCCAACTTTCAAAATAACATTGCACCCGCTAGCGTTTCAGCCTTAATGCAATACGGCTACATTCCCGCACCACAATCTATTTATGAACATATCTATAAATTGTTACCAGGAACCTATGTTACCTTTGCAGACTCATTGACCCTTCCCAGTCCTCAAATCTATTGGTCTGCATCACACATTGCTGAACAAAGCATTCATTCGCCTTTGCAATTAAACGATAGAGAAGCTATTACACAACTCGATATAAAATTAAATAATATTATTAGAAGACAGATGATTTCCGATGTTCCAACCGGCGCATTTCTTTCAGGCGGCATTGACTCTTCCGTGATTGCCGCGTTAATGCAAGCAAATAGCAACCAACCGGTCAAAACATTTACCATTGGTTTTAAAGAAAAAGACTACAACGAAGCAGAGTATGCCAAAGCAATTGCCAAACATCTTAAAACCGACCACACCGAACTTTATGTGGATGCGCAAGAAGCATTATCCGTAATTCCGAAACTGCCTAAGATTTATGACGAACCTTTTGCAGACTCATCCGCAATTCCAACTTATTTAGTGTCAAAATTAACCCGCCAACACGTCACTGTATCGTTATCCGGTGATGGCGGTGATGAATTATTTGGGGGATATAATCGTTACCTCTGGAGTCAGGCCATTTGGAAAAAAATGGCGTTAGTCCCCTATCCCATGCGATTTACTCTACAAAAATTATTATTATCTTTGAGTTCCCCGCGTATAGCTCCATTGATGCAACTAACCAAACTGCCGATGACGACTAATAAACTAGATAAACTCGCTTCATTACTGACAGCAAGATCACCTGCAGAGGTTTACCAACAGTTGATAACCCAATGGCATAATCCGCATGAACTTATCGCTATTCACTCAATACAAGAAAACCTTTTATTACAAATAGGAACAATGAATTTTATTGAAAACATGATGGTAACGGACACTATATCGTATTTACCCGATGACATTATGGTAAAAGTTGATCGCGCAGGTATGGCCGTTGGTTTAGAAAACAGAGCTCCATTTCTAGATCATGAATTATTCGAATTCATGTGGAAATTACCTTTGGACATGAAAATTCGTAACAAAACAACCAAATGGTTACTACGAGAAGTACTATCTACATATGTACCACCACCGTTATTTGATAGACCCAAAATGGGATTTGGCATCCCCCTTGACATGTGGCTAAGAGGCCCTCTGCGTGACTGGGCAGAGAATTTATTAAATAAAAACACCCTTACACAGCAAGGATTTCTAAATCCAGACCCCATTTTAAAAAAATGGCATGAACACCTTTCTGGAAAAAAGAATTGGCAATACCAATTATGGCCCGTATTAATGTTTCAAGCCTGGATGGAGACTTAAGCAAATTCGATTTACTAAATAAAATTACTAAGATATGCTACATCCATTGATTAGGACTAATGATTAGGACTAAGATAAATTTGGCATGGATGTTGCAATGAAAAAGAAATTATTATTCATATTAAATGAACCAACCTATTTTATCTCTCATCGATTACCTATAGCCATTGCCGCTCGTGATGCAGGTTATGAAATACACGTAGCCACTGGCGAGCCGACTACACTACAACGTATTACCGATGAAGGCTTTACATATCATCCCATTCCACTGTCGCGTAGCGGCAGAAATATATTCTCTGAGCTGAACAGCGTGTTTGCCATGTATCGGCTCATGAAACGGATTAAACCTGATATTGCCCATCTTGTCACCATTAAACCCGTTATTTACGGTTCACTCGCCGCCCGTTTTGCACGCGTACCAGCAGTAGTGGCCGCAGTATCAGGGTTGGGCTATGCGTTTATTGATCAATATTTAGAAGCACGATTTTTACGCCAATTAATAAGCCATTTATATCGATATGCCTTTCGGCATAAAAATTTGAAGGTTATTTTTCAAAATGTAGATGATCGAAATACGTTACTTGAGATTGGTGCCGTTAAAGAAGAGCAAGCCGTTATAATCCGAGGCTCTGGCGTAGACCTTACTTATTATCAACCTCAAGATGAGCGCATCGAATCTCCTTTGATTGTTGTGATGGCATCAAGATTATTAAGAGATAAAGGTGTTTATGAATACGTCGAGGCCGCAAAATTACTCCGTGCGAAGGGGGTGGATGCGCGTTTTTGGTTAGCGGGGCAAGTCGATCCAGGAAACCCGTCTTCCATTAGTAAAAAACAATTAAATACCTGGGTAAAACAACAGCATATTGAATATGTGGGTTATCAAGACACTAACGATTTATTTTCACAAGTGAATTTAGTTGTGCTTCCTTCCTATAGGGAAGGATTGCCTCGTGTTCTAGCCGAAGCTGCAGCTTGTGGTCGTGCGGTAGTGACCACGGATGTGCCTGGGTGTCGGGCGGCTATTCTTCCCGGGGAAACAGGACTGCTTGCTAAGGTGCGAGACGCCATATCACTCGCGGAGGCCATTCACAGTTTGCTTTTAGATAGCTCGCTTAGAAGAAAGATGGGATTGGAAGGTCGAAAATTTGCGGAAGTGGAATTTAATATCCAAATCATTGTGAATGAACATCTGCAAATTTATCAAATACTTTTTGACGAAGAATTTTCAAATACATTTAGTATCTTCAAGTTTAAAGATCGAATAAAAAATCTAAAAGCTTAGTGCTTGACACATTGAAAATATAAACGGTATTGTTACCTGCAATGAAAACCAAAGGGGACAGGGATGGCTGTAGAAATATCCGGAATTGAAGTCGAACTTTTTACAAAACCAGATCTATTAGAGAAAAAACTAACCAAATTACACAAAGGAGCTGTTTTTACTAAGGGTGAATATATTAGCAATATTCCGGGGTATATCAACGATATGGAATGGAATTTCTATGACGAACTTCATCGATACTATGTTCATAATACCTATCATGATATGTTTAAAATATTTTCGGGAAAAACATTTTCCGTAAATTTAGTAAAATGGGGAAGTTGGCCAATCTTCATTCAAGTTGCTAATGCAAAAGTGGCTCCTAATCTTTTTTATCAAACCATGTCTATTTTAGGTGTTTTTTACGTACATCAAATTATGGAATTAGAACAATTAAATAGGGAAGTTCGCCTCTCTAGAAGCTGGTATATTGTCAGTCACTGGTTATTTAAGCCCCTGCATCTGTTTCTAAGCCGCAACATAATGACACTTCAAGTAAAACAAGATATTGAAGACAATGAGCAAATTCGTCACCGAAGGCTTAATTTACGCGATAAAAAATTCAAATTTACCACTGATCACGCTACATTTACCAATTCCAATCAATTAACCAATAATGTAATTTTTCCAGAAGGTCCAAAAGAATCCCATTATAGCGCCATAAGTACCTTAAGTGATACGCCACAACATATAACACTGGGTATTTTAGAACTCATTGTGGCTCGAGAAAAAAATGGAATTAGAGTATGGCCTGGTATTTGCCCTCATGAAGGAGCGGCACTAAACAGCACCCATCTGTGTGAGGGGATTGCTCATTGTCCATGGCATGGCAGACAATTTTCTGGCAAATTACTTATCGAAAAAGGCAAACCTTGGCGATTTTTAGATTTTGAAGTTTCACTTCAAGACAACGCACTTGTTGCATCTCGAGTAACGCATGCAGCAACATTGAAAAATATCCCTATAGCAGAAGAGGTGATTTAAAATGACTTACCAATCATCAAACCGACGCGGAAATGAGTTACTTCAGCGTGCTGTCGAGCTCGATGAATACGATATTACCATTTTTGTTCCGTGCCGAAATGAGGAAAAAAACGTTGGTCACGCCTTGAATGAAATAGTAACAGTGCTCGCCACGTACTCTTTTACTTATGAAATTATTGTCATTGATGATGCATCAAAAGATGGATCCGTTGCTAAAATCAAACAATTCCAATTATTACATCCAAATATAAACATTATACTAAAACAAAATAAACGTCCATTAGGCGTTTCCTATAATTTTGCAGATGCAGCTCTTTTAGGGAGAGGTCGATATTTTCGAATGATTGGCGGACATTTTCAAGACCGTGAAGAAGCATTAAGGAATGGTTTCGATCACTTAGGAAAAGCAGACATTATTCTCACTTACATAAAGCCCGATTATCGGAAACCCATTCGTCAACATCTTTCAAGAACTTATACAAAACTGGTCAACTTCATTAGCGGATATGATATTGCACATTACCACGGTACACCCATGCATCGTCGAATCGATGTGATACGTTGGCATTCATATCGATCAGTGGGCTTTTATGCTGATATAACGACTCGTTTATTAGATGAAGGTGTCACTTATCTCGAAATACCCACTACCGCATACGAACGCGAAACGGGAAAATCTCTTGCCTTGCGCTGGAGGAATGTTATCTCCTTATTTGTAGGTTTCGCAGATATGTTCTTGCGCAGATTTTCTAAAGAACGAATTCCTTCGGTTCGTGTTATCCTTGAAGAAGAAATAAATGCTCAATAAAATCAATAGCATTAAAATAATACAACTAATAATTGCCATAGGATTGATCTCTTTTCTTTTTACAAAAATAGATATAAATAAAATTGGCCTACTCATTGATCACGCCTCATCAGGTTATTTATATCTTGCTATTCTATTGCTTATTTGCCAACTTATCGTAGCAGCCTATCGATGGCTATTAGTGATGCGCATTAATGGATACTCTCTGCCTTTGTGGCAATGCATAGGATCATTTGCCACAAGCTCTTTAATTAACCTCACCTTACCAGTAGCCATTGGTGGTGATCTCATGCGAATATGGGTAGCTTCTCGCAACAACGTCCCCTCTAGCGTGGCTACGGGCACTGTTCTTTCAGACCGCATAATAAATACTGCTGGATTATCAGCAATTATAATAAGCATACTCTGTCTTTGCACGCTTTTCTTTTTTAAAACATTATATGCAATAAAAGTTAATATTTTTGCCTTAACATTCGCGAGCATTCTTATAAGCGCATTTGCTATTCTTTTACTAATTGACCCCATCATCGTTCGTTTTAAAATTCGTTCGCCCCAAGCTTTAACACCGATTATTCATTTATCACGTATGAATCGTAAAACATTACATCGTTCATCCTCATTGATTAATTTACTGAGCACCATCTTATTAGGACACTGCATGCTTCTTGGTGCAATGATACTATTAGCTCTGGGACTACACATGTCTTTGTCATTTCCTCAAGCTTTGATTGGTTTTTCCATTGCTCTATTATTTTCTGCTGTACCTATTACACCTGGCGGCTGGGGTGTTCGTGAAAGTACTATGGTAATCGCGTTGGGGCAATTTCAAGTTAGCGCAGAATCAGCTCTAGGTGTGTCAATTTTATACGGAATAAGTATCACGCTAGCCAGCGTACCTGCTTCAATTTTATGGCTTATCTATAAATATCCAGCCAATAAAAAAATGGGCCCTAGCATGAACGGAATGTCCGAATGAATTTTTATTATTACTATAAAAAAACTTGTTACATGCTCGATAAACATGATAAATTAATATTTATATGTGGGTTAATGTACGCATTATGTTGGCTATTAGTCGCACCTATTGAGTTTACTGGCGACTCTCAAGATTACTTAGGTCTTGCTCATATGCTTCTGGGGAAAAGTGCTGATGGCATGATGCCACCCATCTATAGAACGCCTGGTTACCCACTTTTATTGATCCTTACAGGCGCTGTCACTCCGGGAACATTCACTCCTCTGTTGCTAATACAAGCCTTATTTGCTGCACTGACACCGATCTTTATTTATCGCATCTTATGTCCGTATAGCCAACGTATGGCGCTAGTCTCTACTCTAATAACTATTCTCATTGGCATCACTACTGTACATGTTTCACAAATAATGTCGGAACAGTTATTTATCATTTTATTATTTTTTGGTCTAAGCCTCACTATAAAAATTATAAACAAAACAAATTTATCTTCGAATTCGTTTTATTGGCTTGGGGTGACTTTTGCGGTTATGAATAGTGTACGACCTATTGCTTGGCCTATATTTTGGCTATTTATGATCATTATTACATGGGCATTATGGCGTGAAAAACTATTACTAAAATTATGGAAAAACATAGCAAGTACGGCATTATTATTTATGGCATTGATGAGCATTTGGGCCATTGCTTACGATGCTCTTTTTTCAATAGGAGCACAATATTCACCTTTAACGCCATTAAAAGCAGGCTCTGATAGCCGTTTAGATTGCTACCTATATGAACTGCCATTTAATGAAGCATATTTTGCCCCTTGGAAGCAACGCGTTGAGCATATTACTGAAGATCCTGCATCATTTGGTAATTTGCATGATAGACCTGAAATGACAAAAATTTATAACATAATCTTAAAATATATAATAAAAAACAAAAAAACGATATGGGCAGAAAACTCTAGTTATTCTTATCAACTTTATGGTAAATATAAAAATCAACCTGAGCAACTTGCTCGTCAAATATTTGCCTCACCCAATTATACCTACGCTAATTTTATAAGAGTTGCTATGGAAAAAAGCACTTCTAACAAAGAAAGATTATCATTATATTATAATGCAGCAAAAGAAGTGGGTAGAAATTGGCCGCAACGATGGTTTGAACTATGGAAACAAACACCATTTTTAAGCTTTACAGGCCCTTCATCAGGAGCAGGAGTAAATCAATTTTTACTGGCTTATACTTCATTGCATCATTTTCTAAAAACTCACGATGATAATAGTTATCGTTCATCTAATTCGTCCATAGTCAATAATAACAACGGCCCAGCAACGCGTTTTTTATATGATACATTAACAAGTGCACTTAAAAATAATCCTGAACTTTGGAAAGGAACTGGCGACCCATTTGGACTCTATATCGATAAACCCGAGGCTCTCCCAAATTATTTAATTTCCAAACCCAGCCAAGGGCATGCTTGGAGTATTGAGGTTATTCTTTGGGATTTAATGGGCTATACAACGATGTCACATCTTCTAAATGAGGTGGCAAATGAAGCATTTTCAATCCAAAAAGAAGCACGTGTATTGCGATCATGGGTTATGACTCTTATGGTTGCTGCAGGGCCCGGTTATGCAAATTTTGATGATTTACGACCCGAACTCGCCCCTATTAATTTTTGGAGAACGATTGAAACGCCATTACTTTCTCATCTTCAAAAAAAGGAACTCCAGATAACGAATCAATTTCATCAAAAAACAAATGTCATTTATCTTAAAATTATGCAATTCGGTTACTTTTTATTTTATTTATGTAAACCATTTTTTCTGTTTATTGGAATAGCATCTTTTGCGGTTTTATGGTGCTGTAAGCGCTCATTAATTATTCCTTTAATATTAATGCTTCCATATCTTATCAGTACAATAATATACGGAATGCTATTTAATGACCAACCACGATATACTGATCCAACACTTTTACTTCCTTTTATTGTGACATGTATTGCATTACCTGATTACTTATGTATATGGAATGGGCGGCGAAAGAAAAATATAGATGCTTTGAAAATTTATTATAGACAGACAAATTTTTAAGCTTTATGCTATACAGAATTGATCGCTTTAAAACCAAATCACTTTTAATCGCGTCATATCTTGGTTTGCAGCGGCCAACTTTTTTTCTTTTATTTTTTTTCAAAGCAATCGAACAGCATATTTTCCATTATATTCGCATACTGAACAAATGAACAAAACGCGTCTAAAATCTTACCCTGTTTTACTATACAATTTTACACCACTTTTGTGTCGTTTCTAAATAATTTTTTTCTATTCAAGACATTTAGAAACGACATTTGATATAATAAGCAAGGTTATTTATAATAAATAAGACCTAGGCATCAACAAGCTTATATGGTAAGAAACTTTATCACATATATAGATCAATCTATAACCAGCATTCTTTATTACTATAATAAATCCTAAATAAAATAAAGTTGTAAGTAGCGTTAAAAAAACTTGTATATACTGTAAAGTTGGTACAATAAGCATGCAAGGCATGAAAGAAAATATAGCAACAATTAAGGTGCTACAAAATATATGAGCATTGTTGGATTTTTTTATGAATCGGTAATCATTAACGATATATAATATGATCCCCATAATTAATAAAATACTAACTTCCGGACGTAATAATTTATAATATAAATTTTTCGTATCTCTTTCATGTTTACTCAAAAGAGCGCCTTCTATATAATCCTGTTCTTTATCAGTACTTTTCATACCGCTTAAATATAATATGTTTTCATAAAAAACTTCAGGCATTATTTTTAAGTAAACTTTTATAACACTGATTGGATTCTCACGGGCTATTTTAAAATATAATTCACGCGCAACGGGTTCGTATAAAGCCCAATTAAAATTTTGCCAATTACCCCCAAAATAGGATGGTTTACCAAATAATGTATGCCGTAATTTTTTATTTCCAATTTCTTCTAGATACAAATTAACCGCAATCGAGGTTTGTAGATCATTTAAAGCAGACAAATGATATTTGTCTGCCAAGTAAGGATCAACTCCTAAACCTGTTAGCGCGGTATGCCAAAATACGTGTGAAGACGAATATTTGTTAAAGTATCCAGGATTGTATACGTATAATTTATATATATTAAGACAACATATTAAGCACCCCAGCATAATACATGGTATTATTCTTAATAAAACCGAATACTTATTTTTCATCTCGAGAGAAGATTTCCTTTTGAATAGAAATATAAAAATACTTACAATAGTAAAAAAAATAATACAAGGAATAACCCAGATCTCCGAAGATCTAGCATGGAAAACTAAAATAATTATTAGTCCTTGTAATACTTGGTACATTATGGAA
>JAUYSP010000049.1 GCA_030696305.1 Legionellaceae bacterium
GGGGGGCTAGCCGCAAACCTCAGAAATTTCCGGACAACTTTTGAACACCGATCATTTAGGTTTTTGCGAATTTACACCAAGGTAATCATATGGACTCATCTAGCAGCAATTTAAAAGGGAGGACGAGTCCATATCATTATCCTAGGTTTCTGTTCCTTAACAACATGATCAATGAACCATCCCATTCATATTTAACGCGTTTAAATTAGGTACCTTAACACTATCATAATTCACTATCGTCATCATGCCACTTTCTTGATGATAAAGCATATGACAATGCATCATCCAATTACCGGGATTATCCGCATCAAATTGTACTTTTACTGTTGAGTTTGGTAGTACGAGTACCGTATCACGCATAGCTCCTTGCTTTAAAGATTTGCCATTAATCTCGGTTACTTCAAAGACATGGCCATGTAAATGCATAGGGTGCGCCATGGATGAATGATTTATAAACACCATTTCTACTCGTTTGTTTTGAGAAACTTGGAGTGGCTTTATTTTTGGCCATGCTTGATTGTTGATGCTCCAAGTATATTTCATCATGTCGCCTTCAAGATTGACAATGAGTGTTTGCCCAGGGGCTTTGGGCTTAAGTGGCTCGTATCCTTGAAGTTTCAATTCTTGCTCATAATTTAATGCGCCAACCATTACGTCAGCTTTTTCTTTTTGTGGAACAATCTTCGCTTTGGGCGTAGCCAGAATAAGGCCAGTTTGTAATTGTGTCCCTTCGCCTTGAGCAAGAATCGGATACGCGTGCTCGCCTCGTGGAATTTTGACCAAAATATCCATGCGTTGTCCCACAGCCAATTGAAATTTTTGGGCTTGAATAGGTTTAATATTTTGACCATCAACAGCAATTGCTTGTCCCTCTAAATCACCTGTATTAATAAAAAAATTCGTCATGGCTGATCCTGCAATAATACGCAAACGCACAATCTCACCAGGTTTTACCGATACTATCTCAGGATTTCTAAGGGTGCGGTAATTGGTAAGAAAAGCATCATATTCAACATCGTTTAGATCAGGTTTATTCATTTTTTTATGATCCATCGGCATATCCATTTGCATGGTTCCATCACCATGATCCATATGGGTCATGCCTTTTTTTAACGTTGCAAAAATGACTTCGGGTTTCTTATAACTAAAATCACCAATAAATAGAGTTACTTCTTTATCCGTATGTTTTTCAGCAGGATCGGAAATAATGAGGGGAGCTGATAGAAATTGTTGAACTTGCAAGTCATGATGAGAATGCATCCAATACGTGCCTGATTGCTTGAGTTTAAATCGATAATGAAACTCTCCACCAGCAGGAATAGGCGCTTGCGTGACATAAGGGACACCGTCGTAAATATTGGGTACAAGTAAGCCGTGCCAATGCACAACCGTAGGTTTATCTGTGGTATTTTTTACAATGGCATCAAAAAATTGCCCTTTGATACCTCGATAACCCCATGTACCATCGGGCTGCTCAATTTTAAATAGCTCCGTCAGTTTGCCGTTAACGTCCATGGATATTTTTTTAATAATTAATATGGTTGGCTTGACTGCTGTGCGGGGCTTTTCTGATGAAAAGCCCACAGTTGCAAACAAAACCAATAAAACAGCAACATAGGGACGAAGGAAACGTGGCATCATGATATTGATTATCCTCTTATTTATTGTTAGCTGAATTTGGAATCGGATTATAATTAGCTCTTATCTGCCCTAATATTTTTTGGAGTTTATTAAAACTTGTTACAGTAGCGTCTTTATCATCGGCATCGCCTGTTTTATCTAAGCGTACGGCAAGTTGATCAACATAACCACTATCGCGTTTAACGACAGCTACTTGATCAGAAGATAAGTTGCTGCTTAGTCCAGGAAGTGCTTTAATCAAATCACGAATAGCGAATGCATGGGAGTGAATGATCGTTAACTGATTAGAGGCTATCAGTTTATCAATAGCTACAGTGTGCTCGTCTACTGCCGCCCAAACGCCCGCTACAGTGTCAGGTATTTTAATTGGAGCAGATGCTTCTTCATTCGCATGTGCAATCGATTGAATAGCCAGGGTAAAGACACACACACTGAGTAACGCCATAAGTAATTTACGGCTCGCAGATAACATTCCTTTCATTTTAATTCTCCCTTTATTTTGGTAATAGTGGATTGGTTACGTTTTTCGCGCCATTGTTCCATGGCATTATAGACCGTAGGTACAACTAACATATTGAGAATTGTAGACGTAAATAAGCCGCCCAATAATACTTGAGCCAATGGTCGCTCGAGCTCCTTTCCAGCAGGTGAGCCCCATAATAAAGGAATTAATCCAAGTCCCGCTGTAGCAGCTGTCATTAATACAGGGACCAGTCTATCAAGCGTACCTTGAGTGATCACCGCTTGTCGAGATTGTCCATGTGCGTGCAATTGGTTGTAATGACTAACCAAAATAATTCCATTTCGAGTGGCTATGCCAAATAAAGTAATAAACCCAATCATAGCCGCCACACTCATTTCACCACTTGAAATATAAAGTGACACCACACCACCAATTAATGCTAATGGCAGGTTGAACATCACAAGCAACGCTTCACGCATTGTTCCAAATGCTTTGTAAAGCAATAAGAACATAATCAATATTACGACACTTCCAAAAATTAAAATCACGCGCGACGCTTGCTGTTGGCTCTCAAATTGTCCGCCATATTCAATAAAATAGCCGGCCGGTAATTGAATTGTCTCGTTAACACGTTTTTGAACATCTTGAATAACACTCCCTAAATCGCGTCCCTGTACGTTAAATGCCACAGCAATATAGCGTTGTACATTTTCGCGATTAATGGCAAAAGGTTGAGATTCCAGCGTAATATCAGCAACAGAACGCAAAGGAATTTTACTAATACCATTCACAGCAGCACTGTGTGAATCAATCAACATCCCTTGTATTGCTTTCACATTGTCACGCCCAGTCGCTGCCATGCGCACATACAAATCAAACGTTCGCTGCCCCTCCAGTACACTGGACACAGATATTCCATTTAATAAAACTTGAATGTCTTCTGATATTTGTCCGACATTAACGCCATAGCGGGCTGCTTTTTCACGATCAATTTTAATGATTAATTGTGGAACATCGATTTGTTGTTCCTTATTCACATCAACGACCCCAGGTACCTTTTTCAACAGGGTTTCAATGGATTGCCCTAACTGATTGAGCGTTGACAGCTGATCACCAAATATTTTAATTGCGACCTGGGCTCTCACCCCAGACAATACCTCATCCATACGATGTGCTATAAATTGGCCAACATTGAAAACGGTTCCAGGAATTTGGCTCAAATCCTGGCGAATACGTTTAACTAACTCCACGGGTGACATATTTTTGTCTTTTGCAAAATCAAGACGCACATCAAATTCGCTGACATTCGGTGGCAACGCATCCTCATCGAGATCGCTTCGACCAGCACGCTGAGAAATCGATAACACCTGGGGGTATTTAAGTAATTTTTTACGTACTTGCTCTCCTAACCGCATGGATTCGCCCAATGAGGTTCCGGGCAATGTACTCATTGCCACAATAAAATTGCCTTCATGAAACTCTGGCAGAAAAGACGTCCCGAAAAAAGGTAACAGCGCCAAGGCTAAAATAAATGCCGTACCTGCCATTAAGAGCACAGCTTTACAGTGATTCAAAGACCAATTTAATACCGTTAAAAAATGTCCTTTTAGCCAGACAACAAAACGAGTTTCTGATTCCGCATGGTTGCCTTGAGAAGAATGTTCAATTTGATACCGTTCCTTCTGCTCTATAGGATGCAGTTGAATAAGCACATCTTGTTGTTGTTCTTTTTTACGGACCAGCAATAAATAACAAAGTGCGGGCACCAAGGTGATCGAGACAACTAAAGAACCTAGAACAGAAGCAATATAGGCTATCGCTAACGGACTAAAAATACGCTCTGCAATCCCTGAAAGAAAAAAAATAGGTAAAAACACCAAGCTGATAATCACCGTGGCATAAACAACAGAACTTCGAATTTCAAGAACCGAGTCAAAAACCACCTCAATGGTGGGGAGGGGATTTTTAGCTAGCCGATTCAGACGCAATCGATGTACTACGTTTTCAACGGTGATAATACCATCATCAACGACTTCACCAATTGCAATGGCAATCCCACCTAAGGTCATCGAATTGATGCCAAATCCAAAAAAATGCAACACAAGAATGCCTACCACAAAGGAAATGGGCATGGATATAAAAGTAATCAACGACGCGCGCCAGTTCATTAGAAAAATGAAGAGCACGATGATTACAATGATGGCTCCTTCTAAAAGTGCCACCGTTAAATTATGAATTGCTGACTCGATGAAATTGGCTTGCCTAAATACATTGGTCTTTAATTCAACTCCCGCCGGCAATGACGCTTTGATCTTAGTCAGTGTTTGCTCCACCTTGTCTGTGGTGGTCACTGTATCAGCACCGTATGTTTTAGAAATGGTTCCAATCACCGCATTTTCAGTATTGTAAGCACCATCGCCTCGTTTAATAGCACCGCCAAATCCAACCGTTGCAATATTGGCAATGGTAATCGGTATACCTTCCCGCGTTACAATTAATGTTTTTTTGATATCATCTAACGTTTTAATGCGCCCGACCGCTTCAACCACGAGCTCGGAACCTGACTGATGTAAAAATGCGCCAGGAACATTGCGATTTGTTGTTTCTAACGCCTGACGTACTTCTTCAACAATAATACGATAAGCAAGCATACGCTCTGGATCAATGCGCACTTGATATTGCTTAACATCACCACCTAATGACACGACAGACGCAACACCGCCCAGTGCTAAAATGCGTGGCCTAATACTCCAGTCAGAAATGGTTCGGAGTGCCTCAGGACTCGCTGACTTGCTAATCAATGCATATTTAACTAACCAACCCACAGCCGATGTGACTGGCAACATCACAGGCGTACTGCTTCCCGAGGGCAGACGGCTAGCTATTTGTTGAATTCGTTCATTCACCAATTGTCGATTACGATAAATGTCCGTTTTATCATCAAACACCACGGTGATTGTTGAGAGCCCGACCGATGTCTTGGAGCGCACATGGGCCACGCCTGGTGTGCCATTAATCACACTTTCCAATGGGTACGTAATTAATGCTTCCACATCTTGAGGCGCCATACCTGGCGATTCCGTTTGGACAACCACTTGAGGTGGGGCGAATTCAGGAAACACATCCACCGGCATTTTTTGCAGGGTATATCCACCAAAAAGACAAAAAATTAGCGTGAACGCTAAAACAAGAAATCGGTTATGCAATGACCAGGCAATCAAACGAGTAAACATTTAATGATGACCCTCCCTAGATGCTTTTTTCGACTGACTTCCCGTAAGCCACAAGGTATAGAGCTCTCGATTGCCTTGTGTCACCACCTCATCCCCTGGAACAAGACCCTCTGTAATCTCCGTATTTTCATCATCACTGGCACCGAGTCGTACATCCATTCGGTCATATGAGTTACCACTGCGCACAAACACAAATTTCTCACCATTCGCTTCTATCAATCCCGAATTAGGAATACTGAGAACCGAATTCGCTTTGTTTAAAACAAGATTAGCACGCACAAACATGCCGGGCTTTAACAAATCCACTTTATTTGCAAGAACAATCTGAACATTCACGGTTCTTGTTAACGCATCAAGGTTAGGCTCAATTAAAGTAACTTTTCCAGTAAAAACCTCTTTGGGATAACTAAGCACATGAACATTGACGTCTTGCCCTAATTTCACTTTGCCAACATCTTCCTCATAAACAACTGCAACGACTAACATTTTCTCACGATTGCTAATGTGAAAAAGGACTGTATTAGGCTCAACTGCCTGACCTAAGTTAACATTGCGTGCATCAATAACACCTGCAAGTGGTGCGTATACCCCAACACTGGGTGGCGGATCACCAATCAAGCGAGATTGTATTGTAGCGAGACGCTGTCCCACTTTCGTCGTATCCCCCAAATTTGCATCAAGGGCTGTGATGCTCCCGCTAATTCGGACGCTGACGTCCGTTTGTTCATTAGGCAATAATTTTATTTGTCCATTTAACGATAATATTTGAGCTAATGGATGCATGCTCGCTTCAGCGGTTTTAATTTGAAGCATACGTGTCTGTTCTTCTGTTAATTGAACAGGACCCTTGGAGCCACCGCCTATCTCAATTTCTTCTCCATGAGCACTTGCTACAGAGTTAAAACAGGCGAACCAAATAATAAGACTAATTTGTAAAATAGCTCTAATTCGCAACGGTACAGTGTTGTGCATTTAAATTCCTTTTATAAGAGAGGTAGTCACAAAACGTTAGCGACTTAATTGGGGCAACAGCCGTACACAAAGCAACGTAGGCTTGTAAGTATTTTTCCAAATTTGCAAGGTAACTCATTTGTAAATCATTTTGTTGTCGTTGCACCTGGACAAAATTTAATAGAGAGAGCTGGCCATTTCTATAGGCTTCTCGTGCTAGATTAATATTTTTTAATGTGAGCTTAAGCGATGTATTTTGTGTTTGTTGTAAGGCGTTGTGTAAAATTTGTAATTGCGCATAATTGTTGGCGACCTCTGTTTCAATCGTTAGATTGATAGCACGTAACGCCATGAGCGCTTGAGTGCCGGTAGCACTGGCTTCCATAATTCGTCCCTGATTCCCATTTAATAAAGGCAAGGGAACGGCTATATTTACACCCAATGTGCGATCGGGTCGCTGTGGTGGTGCGCCTTGAACAACCAATTCGTCTTGTTGTACTGCCAATCCAAGCGTCCAATCAGCAAACCGCTCTGCTTTTGCTAATCGGACATCGGCATTGGCACGCTGGATGCCTAATATAATCGCTTGCTTATCCGGTCTATTTTTCAATGCAATCGCTTGCAATGACTTAAGTGTTAATAACGCGGTTTGCTTCGGTAATGTTGGATCCAAGGTTACTTGTACTGTCGCCTGCCGTCCCATTAATTGATTAATTTGCGCTACCTGATTAACGCGCACGCTATCTAATAATTGCTTTTCTTGATTAATACGTTGATATTCAAGGCGCGCGGTATTCATATCGAGTTCAGAGACCTCTGCCACGTGATAGCGATTATGAGTGACCCGAGCCAGTTCGTTATTTAATCCTAACAAGTAATTAAGTTGATGCAAGCGACGTTCTGTAATAACCAACGCATAAAACGCATTTGCGACATTAGCGCTTAATTTACGTTCGGCCTCTCTAATTTCAGCCATTGCTTTCACAACATCAATGCGTGCTACTGTTTTTTGTTTTGCAATACGCCCTGAGATAGGAAATGCTTGGCTAAATCCGGCACTACGGGAGTACTCGCCTTCATTCGTAAATGCTTTATCGTCAATGTTTGTAAGATTAAGACTGGGATTTGGCCAAAGACCCGCCTGTATCAGGCGTGCGCGAGCTAAAGATACAGTATAGCGCGCAGCAATTAAATCCCGATTATTATGAATGGCAATTTGTGTTGTTTGCTTCAACGTTATTGCAGGCATAGCGAAAACGATAGCCGGAGAGACCAGTAAAGCCATAAGCAAGCCTCTAACCCAGCTTTTAATAACACATTTATCCATAAGTCATTCAATCTTTCCAAAATAGGAATTATTTTCAGCTTTTTGCTGATATAGTTACTCCCTGTGATTTTTAATTATGCCATGCAAACATCCATAAACATACCTTATATTCATATCAAGTATTTCTATTTTAAACGCAATCTTAATGCATTTAAAATGACCGAAACTGAGCTTAAAGACATTGCAGCCGCGGCAATCATGGGACTCAATAATAGCCCTGTAAATGGATATAAAATGCCCGCAGCAATTGGCACACCCATTGCATTATAAATAAAAGCAAAAAATAAATTTTGACGAATATTTTGCAAGGTTGCTTTTGATAAGTCAAAAGCTATAAGAATACCGTTCAAGTCACCCTGCAATAGGGTTATGCGGGCACTTTCTATGGCGATATCACTCCCAGTGCCCATGGCAATACCAATGTTTGCTTGAGTCAATGCCACAGCGTCGTTAACACCGTCCCCCACCATCGCAACCATTGAACCTTTTGATTGTAAATTTGTTATGACATCGCGCTTATCATGGGGTGATACATCTGATATAACAGTATCAATCCCAAGTTTAGTTGCTATCACCTGCGCCGTCTTTTGATTATCTCCGGTAAGCATGACGACTTTAATTCCTCTCGCTTTTAGAGAGTTGATGGCCACTTGACTCGAAAATTTAATGGGATCTTCAATGACAAAAATAGCTGCAAAATGATTATCTATGGCCATATAAAGAACCGTTTTCCCCTCGCTTTGCCGAGCCTCTGCTTCATAGGCAAAGGCAGAGTAATCAATTTTTGACGCCTGCATAAAGCGCGCATTACCCATAATAATGTGTTGTTTATCAACGAAAGCCTTGACACCTTGTCCGGCTATAGTAGCAAAGTCCTCTGCCGTCCTAATCGATACATTGTTATCTTTTGCTTTCATCATAATTGCTTTTGCAAGTGGATGCTCACTGTGACGCTCAAGAGCCGCCGCTAAAGCTAACACATCTTCTTCACTAAAATTATCTACCGTGA
>JAUYSP010000056.1 GCA_030696305.1 Legionellaceae bacterium
GGCATGTTTTTCAAGGTCGTTATAAAAGTATACTTGTCGAAAAAGAAAGCTATTTGCTCGAGTTGTCGCGGTACATTGTATTGAATCCGGTAAGAGCAAAAATGGTGGAGAAAGCTGGTGATTGGTTTTGGAGTAGTTATCTGCTATCCCTTGAATTGATTTTTGTCCAATTTAGTACAAAATCACTAATTGCATTAAAAAAATATCAAGATTTTGTTGAGGAAGGATTAATCTCATTCCCCTTGGATACACTTAAAAAAACAGATTTTTCTTGGTTCGGAAGATTTTATAAATAAAATGCAGTCTCAAATTAATTTAGAAATAAATTTAACTGATATCCCGAGAGCGCAATACACTCCTGTTGGCTGCAGCTTAATGGAATATGCGGAAAAATACACCAATAGAAACGCATGTATTCAATTGGTTTATAAACGTGGGCAATTTTAGTTTAAACGAAATTGGAAATTATTTTGGATTACATTATTCTGGCATAAGTCGAATCATTAAAAATAATAAATAATTATTTTTAATGCAAAAAGCAAGGCCTGACCCGAATGGCACTTACTTAAGAAATTTTATGTAAAATCGTAGGGTGAGCAAAGGAGCGAGAGCGACGTGCCCACCAGGTTCGAAGTGATGCCCCTGAAAAGGTGGGCACGTCGCCGTTGGCTTCTTTGCCCACCCTACGGGCTTAAGTAAGTGCCATTCAGGCCTGACCCCTGAGATGTTAATGGAGCTTAATGTGCCAAATATAATTACAACAAAGACGCCAAATAACCAGCTTACTAAAGCACCAGCAGCCATTGCTTCATGGCTCAAATGAGCTAGAAATACCGTCTGAAAAAAACCAATAGATGCACCAACCATCCCCGTTAATACAAGTGGGAAAGCTAATCTTATCAAGGGGTACAAATCTCTTTTAATGACTTCTGGCCACATATCACACCTTATTGACAATGAGCGCTTAATAATGTGAAGCGGTTAAAAAGGTAATTGCTTCGTCCAGCTGAAATCGATTATTTTCTGGTAGATAAGCTTAAGCCACTTCTCTGTATTGTGACCACCAGCTGCTGATTCACCGCTCCAATTATTTTTATTCCATAAGTAAATTTCCAGTGCTTTCATTTGTATTTGTTTCTCAAAGGTGCTGAGATCAATACTATTCGGTGGCATTACGGATAGATAACCCTCTATATAGAGGTTAATTTTGGCTTGCCAATTCGTTTCATTATGAATAATGGAGTTAAAAAACGGGCGAGCTACATCCTCCATGAACCAGTTCATGCTGGGTAGATCAAAATCAATAATGTGAATTGTCTGTCCGTCACTAAGCACATTGCCTTTGCGATGATCGCCATGTGTCAAACCGTAGTTTTCCACTGTTTGCTTTCTTTCATTAAAAAATTTGGTTACAGCACCCAGTGTGTCTTGCAAAGCCATCGATTCATGCTGGGCATAGCCATGTAATTCTTCAAGGGAGCTTTCCCAGCTAGTATAGCTATGTTTTCCAGGGTGATAGCTACGGGCGGCATGATGTAATTTCCCAAGCGCTATCCCCCAGGACTTATATAGTGCTAAATCGGTATGATCAAAGTGAATAGGCTTGCCAGGTACTTCTCGACATACATGTGCAAGAAACAACTCTGACCCTTGCCGAATATGCTCTACCCATAATCCATTCAATGAAAGGATGGGCTCACAAATAGGTACGTAATGTTCAAAGAGATGTCGTTGATAAGCAATAGCAGCTTGCAACTCATCTTCGCTACGAAGTGTTGCATGGGTTAATCGCAGATAATCACCTTGACCGTTTTGTTCAAATCGATAGACCAGATTAATACCCTCGTTGACTAAATTTATTGAGTCGGCCGCACCACCCCATTGCTTTACTGCATTTTTAGGCGTTTCTGCACTATCAATGCGTTTTAATACTTCATTCCACATTTAAACCTCTTTTTACTCTAGCTTGGTAGTTCATCAAATCGTTTCAAATCCATTATCTTGTCTTCCCAAGATGAACGACTTGCATAAAAAATATGAGCCGTTGGATTTAAAAAATTATCATCATCTAATGTGCCTGCTGGTAAAGTCACATGACCTTCTCCGTCCTGTCTGGGAAGAGGGCTGCCGCAAGTCTTACAGAAGGCACGTTGTTTTCTTGTACCTTCCAATTTGAAATAGGCAACATTATCTTTACCGCTCTCCCACAATAATTGGGCGTCATTAAAAAAAACGTTAGCACCATGAATTGTGCCTGTCTCTTTTCTACATCGGCTACAATGGCATAAATACATTGCTT
This sequence comes from Legionellaceae bacterium, assembly GCA_030696305.1. Lineage (GTDB taxonomy): Bacteria > Pseudomonadota > Gammaproteobacteria > Legionellales > Legionellaceae > JAUYSP01. The sequence goes on from JAUYSP010000056.1 coordinate 2,300, forward strand.
TAGGCCTGTTCCCTGTTATGACGTAACGGCAAGTACCACATAAACATTGACCTTTATGCTGGTTCATTTAAAACTCCTTCTTGTTTTACACTGAACTTATTTGAAAAGTGACGTTAGTGACAAAGGTGATGTCTCAAAAACATTTTTATTTAAGCATTGGGTACGGTACTTTTAAATTTATAGACTAACAATCCATCATGACCTTGATAAGTTATTCTAGTAGGGAGGATGGATTTTTTTGTAAAATTTTTAACAGTGTTGTTCCAAAACTGATGAGCAACAAGGTTATTTTCCCAAACTCTAATTTGCCACAAGCCTGGGTGAGATTTCCAAACTGACTCAGTAACAAATTGACCGATACCTTTCTTACGAAATTTACGCATAATAAAAAACTCTACAATATCCCATACATCAGGATCATCATTGATTGGAGAGCCTTGTTGGATCAGTACAAATCCAGCCAATTTATTATTGACCAAAATTAAATAGGGGTATCGGTTTGGCGTGTTCCAAAATAAAGGTAATTCTTTATAACGATAATAACCATCGTCATGGATATCAAAATCTGCTAAATCTGTCATTTCGTAGGTGTATAGTTCATAAAGTTGCGCGATGACAGATTGTTGTTGAATGCCTGCGGGTGTAATTTGAATAGCCCGTTTATGAGGCAGGGTGGTAGCCATCCTTGTGTCAAAGGTTAAGAAAATTCGATTGGGTTGGTCTGGGTCAAGTCGTCCTTCTTTTAGTTTTATTTCTTCGACAAAATTATGATTGACTGTGGCGGTAATCGCTTTACGCCAAAATTGTAATGCTCGTTGATTTTCTGGTATCACCGTTACTTCCCAAGATCCTGGATGGTGTTCCCATACCTGCTGTGCAGCCAATCGTCCTATGCCACGCCGCTGAAAACGGGCGAGGATGAAAAACTCCCCCATATGCCATTGAGCATTCGATTGTTCATCAGTTTGATAAATCAATACAAAGCCTGCAAGTTCTTCATTAACTTTAACAATATAAGCTTTTCTATCCATATCAGTGAAGTAATGTTTGAAATCAAAACTTTCATACAGCCCATCGGCAGGGCATGCCCAGTCAGTAGAATTTAACCCACACTCACGTGACATTTCATAGACGTAAAAACGCGCCATGTTTTGAATCGTTGGGTAATCTTCAAGTGTTGCAGGAATAAGTTTGACTATCATAATTTATCCTGCTTGTTATTTCCGGTAATTTTTTCAATTAATCGTTTTAAGAGTTTAATGTTATTGGTATCAGAAAGGGCCCATTCAAATAAATTTAATGTATCTCTATCGTGTTGGTTTAAATATTGTAATGCTTTTTGGTCTTATTGTGATTTGTTGTGGTGAACCGTCCCATGAGTGTCCCTTGGAGGGGCTGGGCATGTTTGGTTTTTCTCTAGAATCCATACTGTATATGGCTCCCCGGGACGGGCTCGAACCGCCGACCTAATGATTAACAGTCATCCGCTCTACCGACTGAGCTACCGGGGAATAAGGCGGAATCTTAAATGGATTCCGCGGTTTGGTCAATAGAATTAGTTGTAAAAATTCACATTTATTTAAAATAATTACATTTCGATAAAACGATGTAGTCGATCCATGGCATCTTTTAATGTTTCGATGCTGACTGCGAACGATATTCGAATGCATCCTTCTGTGCCGAATGCGGATCCAGGAACGAGGGCGACGCCTACATCTTGTAAGAGCCTTTCTGCGAATTCGATATCATTGGCAAAACCTTTTCGTTCGATAACCTTTTGAACACTTGGAAAGATATAAAATGTTCCGTCGGCTGGAATGACTTCAACGCCCGGCATCTGCCGTAATCTTTCAACAACATAATCGTGACGTTCATGAAATGCTTTGACCATTATTTCTACTGTTTCATTGCCGCTGTTAAGTGCTTTTACAGCTGCTTTTTGAGCAATAGAGCAGGGGTTGCTTGTTGATTGCGATTGGATTGTTTTCATGGCATTCACCAATGGAGATGGGCCTGCGGCGTATCCTATGCGCCAACCAGTCATTGCATACGCTTTTGAGACACCGTTGAGTACAATTGTACGGTCATATAATTCAGGACATGCATTTACAATATTTACAAATGGGTGGGACCATAAAATATGTTCGTACATGTCGTCAGTAGCAATTAAAACGTGGGGGTGTTTTTTTAATACGGCGCCTAATGCTTTTAACTCGCTGAGTGTGTATGCAATTCCCGACGGATTTGAAGGGCTATTGATAAATAATAGCTTTGTTTTAGGTGTGATTGCAGCTTCTAATTGTTGCGGTGTGATTTTATAATGAGCTGCGGGAGTGGTTGGAATAAAAATTGGTTGCCCACCAGCCAGTAAGACCATATCTGGATATGAAACCCAATATGGGGCAGGGATAATAACCTCATCACCGTCGTTTAAAAATGCTAAACATAAGTTAAAGCAGCTTTGTTTTCCACCAACAGAAACTAAAATTTGATTTAATTCGTAATCGAGTTGGTTGTCGCGTTTGAATTTATTTTTAATTGCTAATTTGAGATCGGCAATGCCATCTACAGCAGTGTATTTAGTAAAACCAGATTCTATGGCGGCGATAGCGGCTTCTTTAATATGCTCAGGGGTATCAAAATCAGGTTCACCAGTTCCTAGGCCGATGATATCCAGACCTTGCGCTTTTAGTTTAGCGGCTTTCTCAGCAACAACTAAGGTAGGTGATGGTTTGACTTGCAACACACGACTTGCAAAGACGATTTCCATGGTGGTACTCCTAATGATATAATGGTCTTCTTATGAAGAATTTATTTAAAATTTACTCAAATTTCTCTCCGGCGGGCGATCAACCTACAGCTATTGCTTCGTTGATTGATGGCATTCAGTCTGGGTTAGCCAATCAAACTCTCTTAGGAGTAACTGGCTCCGGCAAGACCTATACCATTGCTCACGTCATTCAAGCAATAAAACGGCCCACATTAATTATGGCGCCCAATAAAACCTTAGCCGCGCAATTGTACGGAGAGTTTAAAACGTTTTTTCCAGATAATGCCGTGGAGTATTTTGTTTCTTATTACGATTATTATCAGCCAGAAGCCTATGTTCCTGCATCCGACACGTTTATCGAAAAAGATGCCTCCATAAACGAACACATTGAGCAAATGAGGCTCTCGGCTACTAAAGCGTTAATTGAACGCAAAGATGCCATTATTGTTGCGACTGTTTCGGCAATCTATGGGCTAGGTGATCCCGATTCATACTTGCATATGGTACTACATTTGTCACGGGGTGAACAATCAGATCAACGTAAAATATTGAGACGACTTGCCGAAATGCAGTACATTAGAAGTCCTCAGTCATTATCGCGAGGGCAATTTCGTGTGCATGGTGATGTCATTGATATTTTTCCAGCCGACGAGGAAAAAAACGCCATACGCATCGAATTATTTGATGATGAAGTATCTAATATTGCTTGCTTTGATCCATTAACTGGTGAGGTATTGCAACGATTACCACGCGTTACTATTTTTCCAAAAACACATTATGTAACACCGCGAGAACGAATTTTAGCAACGGTTGATGCTGTAAAAATTGAATTGCAGCAGCGTTTAATAGAGTTTCAAACAGACCATAAGTTATTGGAAGCACAACGATTACAACAACGAACGGCGTTTGATATCGAAATGATGCTGGAATTAGGCTATTGTTCGGGAATTGAAAATTATTCTCGTTATCTCTCTCAACGTCAAGCAGGCGAAGCCCCGCCCACCTTATTTGATTATCTTCCTAAAGATGCATTATTGATTATTGATGAGTCACATGTGACCGTACCGCAAATTGGTGGTATGTATCGTGGTGATCGGGCGCGTAAAGAAACGTTAGTACAATATGGATTCCGATTACCTTCGGCCTTAGATAATCGACCTATGCGTTTTGACGAATTTGTTGAACGTTCACCGCAAACTATTTATGTATCAGCCACCCCAGGCCCTTATGAGCTGGAGCATTCGGATAATGTGGCGGAGCAGGTGGTTCGTCCTACAGGTTTAATTGATCCTGAAGTGGAAATACGTCCGGTTAAAGATCAGGTTGATGATCTAATGTCAGAGATAAAGCAAGTTGCAGCTAAAAACGAGCGTATTTTGGTGACTGTTTTAACCAAACGTATGGCGGAAGATTTAACGGATTATTTGCGCGATGCCGGTATTCAAGTACGGTATTTGCATGCAGATATCGACACAGTTGAACGAGTGGAAATAATCCGAGATTTACGTTTGGGTGCGTTTGATGTTTTGGTGGGCATTAATTTATTACGAGAAGGTTTAGATATGCCGGAGGTTTCTTTAGTCGCGATTTTAGATGCTGATAAAGAGGGCTTTTTGCGTTCTGACCGTTCATTGATTCAAACAATAGGAAGAGCTGCGCGCAATCTAAATGGACGAGCGATTTTATATGCTGATCGTATTACCGGCTCAATGCAACGGGCTTTAGATGAAACTTCAAGACGACGAACTAAGCAGCTCGAATTTAACTTAGAGCACGGCGTGACACCCAAAGGGATTAATAAATCCATTGAAGATATTATGGAAGGCGCTTATATCGGAACAAGAAAGACAAAAGTGGGTGAAAAGAAAGCTCAATATATTTTGAACAACAAATACGACGCGCTTTCCCCTGAGGCATTATTAAAAGAAATGGTCCTATTAGAAAAGCAAATGCTTATGCATGCGAAAAATATGGAGTTTGAGCAAGCGGCGTTAGTTCGGGATCAAATGCTTATACTCAAAGCCAGATTAACTCAGTAGTATAGATTTTTGAAAACAACTGTGCTATCCTAATGAGTAATGTACATAGGAGTGTGAACACACTCGCGTACATTTATGTATAGTCCGCTTGAAAGAAGTATTCAGGCCTATACAAGGACAGCGACAGCTGTTAATTCCCGTGAAACTTTCCTGGAAATCCATCATTATAACCAACACATCAAGTGAGACGTATGAATCTTAGTGAACTTAAGCAATTACCTATTGCCGATCTCGTCAGTATAGCTCAAGAAATGAGCATAGAGAATATTTCTCATATGCGTAAACAAGATATTATTTTTGCAATTCTTAAAACCCATGCGCTGAAAGGTGAAGATATTTATGGCGGTGGTGTTGTGCAAATTATTGCTGAAGGCGGATTTGCTTTCCTACGCTCTTCAGACGGCTCTTACTTAGCTGGTCCGGATGATATCTATGTTTCTCCCAGTCAAATTAGACGTTTTGGCTTGCGTACCGGTGATACAGTTTCTGGTAAAATTAGACCACCTAAAGATAGCGAACGCTATTTCGCTTTGTTGAAAGTTGATGAAATAAATTATGACTCACCTGAAAATGCAAAGCGTAAAATCTTATTCGAAAATTTAACTCCCTTATTTGCATCTGAACGTTTGGTTATGGAGCAGGGTAATGGAAGTACAGAAGATTTGACGGCTCGTGTGGTTGATTTATGTGCTCCATTTGGGCGTGGCCAACGAGGCCTGATTGTAGCGCCTCCTAAAGCAGGTAAAACATTGATGCTGCAAAATATCGCGCATTCAATAGAAAAAAATTATCCTGATTGTTTCTTAATCGTTCTATTGATCGATGAGCGTCCGGAAGAAGTTACCGAAATGCAGCGTTCGGTCAAAGGAGAAGTGGTTGCTAGTACGTTTGATGAGCCAGCAACACGTCATGTTCAAGTAGCAGAAATGGTAATTGAAAAAGCAAAACGCTTGGTTGAACATAAACGCGACGTGGTAATTCTTCTTGATTCGATTACGCGACTAGCACGTGCTTATAACACGGTTATTCCATCTTCTGGCAAAGTTTTAACTGGGGGCGTTGATGCAAATGCATTGCAGCGGCCTAAGCGTTTGTATGGTGCAGCTCGAAATATTGAAGAAGGCGGTAGTTTAACTATTATTGCTACAGCGATGGTTGATACTGGATCAAAGATGGATGAGGTTATTTACGAAGAGTTTAAAGGTACCGGCAATATGGAAATTCATTTAAGCCGTAATATTGCTGAACGTCGTGTATTCCCTGCTATTAATATTAATCGTACTGGTACTCGCCGTGAAGATTTACTATTAAGTCCGGAAGAATTACACCGCACCTGGATTTTACGAAAAATTCTGCAATCGATGGATGAGTGCGATGCGATTGAGTTTTTGATTGAGCGCATGAAAAATCATAAAACAAATTCTGAATTTTTTGATGCTATGAAACGTCAAGAATAATCCCTATGAAGTATAGCGATCTTCGAGATTTTATTGCTCAATTAGAAGCGCGGGATTTATTGAAACGTATTGACTACCCGGTATCGCCCTATCTTGAAATGACTGCCGTCAGTGATCGCGTGTTGCGTGCTGGCGGTCCTGCGTTATTATTTACTAATCCCAAAAATAGCACTATGCCAGTTCTGACTAATTTGTTTGGAACAGTCGAACGCGTCGCTTTAGGCATGGGTGAGGAATCCATTGATGCGTTGCGCGAAGTAGGTTTGTTATTAGCGGCATTAAAAGAGCCTGAACCTCCAAAAGGATTTAAAGACGCGTTTAGTAAATTGCCTTTACTTAAGCAAGCGCTCAATATGGCGCCTAAATACGTTAATCGAGCGCTTTGTCAAACACATGTTATCGAAGGAGATGATGTTGATTTAACAACATTACCTATTCAAACTTGTTGGCCAGAAGATGCGGCTCCTTTGATTACTTGGGGGTTAGTGACTACTAAAGGTCCTTTGCAAACGCGCGAAAACATGGGCGTATATCGTCAGCAAGTGATTAATAAAAATCAACTCATCATGCGTTGGCTCTCACATCGAGGAGGGGCGCTGGATTATTTGGCTTGGCAAGAGGCTCATCCTGGCGAACGTTTTCCAGTAGCTGTTACGCTAGGTGCTGATCCAGCTACGATACTCGCGGCGGTCACGCCCGTGCCTGATTCGTTGTCAGAATATGCATTTGCTGGATTACTAAGGGGGCAACGTTCGCAACTAGTTCGTTGCATCGGTTCTGACTTACATGTTTCTGCAAGCGCAGAAATTATTTTGGAAGGGTACCTTGAACCTGGTGTTGAAGCACCAGAAGGGCCTTTTGGTGATCACACGGGGTATTACAATGAAATACAATCGTTTCCTGTGTTTACTGTCGAACGCATTACGCATCGAGATGATCCTATTTATTTGAGTACTTATACCGGTCGACCACCCGATGAGCCGGCAATGCTGGGTCTGGCATTAAACGAAGTTTTTGTACCGTTATTGCAAAAACAATTCCCAGAGATTGTTGATTTTTATTTGCCTCCAGAAGGGTGTTCTTATCGTTTGGCTGTTGTCACGATTAAAAAGCAATATCCAGGGCATGCGAAACGCGTAATGATGGCGGTCTGGTCTTTTTTAAGACAATTTATGTACACGAAATTTGTGATCGTGTGTGACGATGATATCAATGCTCGCCATTGGCCTGATGTTATTTGGGCCATGACAACTCGAATGGATCCATTGCGAGATACAGTTATGATTGATAATACCCCCATCGATTATTTGGATTTTGCGTCGCCAGTGTCAGGTTTAGGTTCTAAAATGGGATTGGATGCTACCAGTAAATGGCCAGGTGAAACACAACGAGAATGGGGGCGTTCGATTCAGATGGATAATGATGTTCTAGCTCGTGTTGACGAATTTTGGTCGCAACTGGGATTGTCATTGTGAGTATCATAGAAACCTATGCTGAAATTGAAAAAGTTGTGCCATTAACAAATACGTTGCTGCAATTTTTTCTTAAGCCAGAACGCTATATTGATTACCAAGCCGGACAATATTTACAAATAATTACAAACCAAGAGAACTACAATTATTCAATTGCAAATGCACCCCTTGGTACGCATCGTTATGAATTACATATACGACATAATCGTGAGCACATTAAAAATCAGATGATGTTGGCCACTATGGAACAAAGCAATCGAATTTTAATTCAACTTCCCTTAGGAAACAGTTCCATTTATCGTTTAAATCCAACAAAACCTATTATTTTTATTGCTGTAGGTACCGGCTTTGCGCCTATTAAAGCTATAATTGAACAACTATTTGCTGATAAAGATACGCGTCGCAAGATCTTATTGTGGAGTGTTAATACACAGCAAGATTTATACATGAATGAAAAAGCTTCGCAATGGCAAAAGGATTGTACCTCTTTTAGTTACGTACCTTATTTGTTCAAATCAAGTGAAAATTCGCTTATTTCAGTCATTAACAAGCAATGCGCTAACCTAGATGAATATCAAATTGTTATGAATGGTCCTTTTGATTTAATGTATATTATACGTGATGCATTACTTGCTGAAGGTTTAGCTCGAGAAAACTTATTTTCAGATGCGTTTAGTTTTGAATCGTAGGAGAACACTATGGAAACGTTTTACCAATTATTAGGATTAGCAGGCGCGGGTTTAGTGATTTGGTTTCTGTATAGAGCAATTAAAGGACGTCCAGAGCAATTTAGTCGTGAAAAACTAAGTAAGAGCTTTTCGAGTATGGGTGTATTAGGTTTAATATTAATCGTCTTTGTGGCGTTATTAATTGTTTTAGCTCGTCATACTTGATGAAATCACGCGTTTAATGCCGATGTAAAAGCGTTCGATATTTATTTTTTTGCAGTACTAAATGATCTTCAACTTGGGGATTATTAATAGTCAGCTGCGACGAATCCCCGGCTAATAGGGGTTCTTCGACATACGTTTCTTGGCTGCATCCATCTACTAATAATCGATACCACGGATTTTGTGTGGAGAAGTCGCGCTTACAGGCTTGTGGATTATAACGTCCGGATGGCTGAAATAAAGGATCCGCATCTATTATCACTGCGCGATATCCTTGGCGCTGATGGATTACAAGCTCTCCGATATTAAATTTAGCCCTTTTTATCTTTGCTTTCTCATCTGCTGAGCTCATCGATTCCTCCCTGCGCGTTATCTAATTTATCGGCAACAGTGGAATAATCTTAAGTTAATTTTAACCTAACAATAAATCTTGCTCTTCTTTTCGCAAAGTCAGTATTTCAACACCAGTTTTGGTTACTAAGAGCGTATGTTCCCATTGAGCAGATAACTTTCGATCTTTAGTGACAGCGATATCCCAACCATCTTTAGTTAAATGTTTTACCTCAGCACGACCTTGGTTAATCATAGGCTCAATAGTAAATGTCATGCCCTCTTGTAATGCAAGCCCTGTGCCTGGAGTGCCATAATGCATCACTTGCGGATCTTCATGCATTTTCTGCCCGATGCCATGACCACAGTATTCTCGGACAACAGTATAGTTGTTTTGGGTAGCATGTGATTGAATAGCATGGCCTATATCGCCTAAAGTTGCATTCGGTTTTACGACAGCTATTCCTTTATAAAGGCATTGCTGTGTCACATCAACAAGACGTTTCGCGTGCGCTGCCACGTCACCAATACAAAACATTTTGCTGCTATCGCCATAATAGCCCTCATAGATAACTGTAATATCAACATTAACGATATCACCTTTTTTCAATACTTGCTTATCTGATGGCATACCATGACAAATCACATGATTAAGAGACGTATTCACTGAATACGGGTAGCCATATTGACCTTTACTACCCGGAATAGCTTTTAATGTGTTTCGGATATAATCCTCACAGAATTGATCAATTGCCATAGTGGTTATGCCGGGTTCAATAATCTCACTAACCGCTTCCAAAACTTGAGCTGTCAAGCGACCAGCAATGCGCATTTTCTCTATTTGTTCAGGTGTTTTGATTGATATCATGGAGTTATTGCCTTTAGGAGATGTTGGCTATCAATATTAATTTTAACAAACATTCAGTCTATTAAACAATTATTTTTGGGGAATATGCTTAAATCAAATTTTCAGTACAACGTGATGGTAATAAAGTTTAGGTGGATTTATTTGCGTCATTGTGTTAAAATACAGTCATTTAGTCGATTGGTTTTACATCTATGCCTGGTAATGTTAGAGTGTTTTCGGTTAATACTGACGAAGAATATGCAGATTATCTGCGAAATCGTAGCATTCCGCCTGAGTTACAATTGCGAACACCTCATGAAATTTTTCGCGAGCGTAGTGAATTGATTTATTTATTTTGGTTGGAGATGAACCGATTAGAGCACTCTTTAGATCCATCTCTTTTTTTATTGATTAAGCCGTTACGAGATGGAACTCGAATCATTATTGATTCATCAAATAGTGCATTTCAACTCTATAATATGTTTGCGAGACCGCCCACTTTTAACAACAATGCTAATAACGATAACAACCCAGAACAAGTTTGTTCGAATAATAGGTCGTTTAGGCCCGCGATGCTTTAGGGTATTGGTGGCGTAGTTGGTGTTTTAGTTTCTTTTGATGGGCATTGATGTTCTGCGACTACGTCACCGTTATCGTCAATTACTTTGAGAGTAATTGGAAATTTCCATAAACTATAAAGATGCTTTAAAACTTCCATTGTTGTTTTACCTAACGGAATACGATTACGTTGGGTATAATGCAAAATTAGCCCTCTATCGCCTTCTAGGTCCACTGAAAAAACTTGAATATCCGGCTCTTGATTACCTAAATTATATTGACCGGATAATACATCTCTTATTTTTTGATAGCCTGACTCGTTATGAATTGCGCCGATAGAATATTGAGATTGGCGATCATCATCAATTATGTGAAATAATTTTAAATCGCGAATTATTTTCGGTGATAAATATTGAGCCACAAAACTCTCATCTTTATAATAGCGCATCGCAGTGTCTAAACTGCTGAGCCAGTCAGTATTTACTAAGTCAGGAAACCAGCGTTTGTCTTCGTCCGAAGGATTTTCACAAATGCGGCGAATGTCTTGCATCATATGATATCCCAATGTATAGGGATTGATACCGTTGTAATAGGGACTATTATAAGATGGTTGCATGATGACGTTGGTATGTGTTTGCAAAATTTCTAGCATGAACTCATCAGTAACTAGTTTTTCGTCATACAGAGCGTGAAGTAAAGTGTAATGCCAAAAACAGGCCCACCCTTCATTCATAACTTTAGTTTGTTGTTGTGGGTAAAAATACTGAGCTATTTTTCTTACAATTCGTATGATTTCACGCTGCCAAGTTTTTAACAAAGGCGCGTTTTTCTCAAGAAAATAGAGGATGTTTTCTTGTGGCTCTGTGGGGAATCGTTGTTTTTTATTTGAATTATTGGCATGAGAGTCCTTCGGTATAGTGCGCCATAATTCGTTCACCTCTGATTGCAAGTAATGCTCTCGATTTTGTTGACGAATTTTTTCTTCTTGAATGGATAGTGCAGGAGGATGTTTATAGCGATCGACCCCATAATTCATTAACGCATGGCATGAATCCAAAATACTTTCTACCTCGGCTATCCCATAGCGTTCTTCACATTCACTGATGTAATTTTTAGCAAATACAAGATAATCAATAATTGCATCAGCAGAAGTCCACATTTTAAATAAATAATTATTTTTAAAAAATGAGTTATGTCCGTAGCAAGCATGAGCAATCACTAATGCTTGCACGGCAATCGTATTCTCTTCCATAAGATAGGAGACGCACGGATTCGAATTGATTACCAACTCGTAGGCCAATCCCATCGCGCCACGTTGATAGTTTTTTTCAACGGACACGAAATGCTTACCAAACGACCAATGACTATAATTGATTGGCATCCCTACTGAAGCATAAGCATCAATCATTTGTTCTGCTGAAATCATTTCGATTTGATTGGGGTAGGTATCGAGCTTGAAGTCCTTGGCAATGCGACTAATCTCTCGATCATAGGCTTCCAACAATTCAAATGTCCATTCAGCACCAGTGGATAACGGTTTTTTCTTCATACTGTTTTCCTTTTGAATAATTCCCGAAAAACAGGGTAAATATTGGCTACATTATCAATATTTTCCATGGCAAAGTTAGGGTATTGTTTTTGAATGTGTTCATACACTTCCCATAAGCTTTGATGATGTCTAGGCATGATTTCAATGTATGCAAAATATTGTGCAAGAGGCATAATTTTATCACGCATCAATTCAAAGCAATAAGGCGAATCTGCATTCCAGTTGTCCCCATCGGAGGCTTGTGCCACATATATATTCCAAGCGGCTGGATTATAGCGTTTTTCAATTGTGGTACTGAGTAATTCTAATGCGCTAGAAACAACCGTTCCGCCGGTTTCACGAGAATAGAAAAAATCGTTTTCATCAACTTCTTTAGCGGATGTGTGATGACGAATAAACACTAATTCAATTTTGGCGTAATTTCGTTTAAGAAATAAATACAATAAGATGAAAAAGCGTTTAGCAATATCTTTTTTTGCTTCATCCATCGAGCCAGATACGTCCATGAGACAAAACATAACTGCTTGAGTGGTTGGTGCTGGAATTCGAACGCGATTATTGTATCGTAAATCAATGGAGTCAATAAAAGGAACGGCGATTACTTTCTTTTTGAGGACGTCAATTTCATTCAATAAATCATCTAGCCGTTTTTTATCTGGTTTTGATTGCGATTCTAGATCCTGAAGTTCCTTTTCGGCTTCACGTAGACGCCGCTTATAGGAGGAACCAAAGGCCATGCGTCGGCCAGTTGCTTGTCGCATCGAGCGTAATATATTGATGTTTGTTGGAATTCCAGTGGTTGTAACGCCAGCACGAACTGTTTTAAATGTGTTAATTTGAGCTAATTCTTTTTTCACAAGATCAGGTAACTCGAGATCTTCAAAATACATTTCTAAAAATTCTTCTCTTGATAACTGAAAAACAAAGTCATCATTGCCTTCACCTGTATTACTTGCTTCAGAGCCATCGCCATCTGCGCTGTTTTGGTTAGGCCGGTTCACTCTATCACCACTTATGAATTGATCATTACCGGGTAAAATGCGTTCGACCTGTCCACCTTGTCCTTGTTGAAATCGGGGTTCGGTGATATCTTTTGAGGGAATCGTAATTTGTTCGCCTTGATCGATTTCAGTAATGCTCCGCTTACCGATGGCATCAAATACGGCACGTTTTATTTGTTGCTTATAGCGAAGTAAAAAGCGCCGTCGATTGACGGTGCTTTTATTTCGCGCTTTTCTTCGATCAATAAGTTGTGTCATAGCGATTACCCACTTTATTAGATTTCTTTTGAAAACAACCGACTGTGTCTCAAAAAGAATCTATTGTGATTTACGTACTCGTAAATACCATTCGCAAAGTAATCTAACTTGTTTACGGGTGTAGCCTTTATCGACCATGCGAGCAATGAATTCTTCATGTTTCTTTTTGTCATCTTCTGATGCTTTCGCATTAAAGGAAATAACGGGTAACAAGTCCTCTGTATTGGAAAACATTTTTTTCTCAATGACAGAGCGTAATTTTTCATAACTATTCCATTTAGGATTATTTCCTTGATTATTCGCCCGAGCTCGTAAAACAAAGTTCACTACTTCATTACGAAAATCTTTAGGATTTGAAATGCCCGCAGGTTTTTCAATTTTTTCGAGATCTGCATTCAATGCAGCACGATCAAAAATTTCTCCGGTATCGGGATCACGATAATCCTGATCTTGAATCCAAAAATCGGCATACGTAATGTAGCGATCAAAAATATTTTGGCCATATTCCGAATACGATTCGAGATAAGCTGTTTGAATTTCTTTACCAATAAACTCCACATACTTAGGCGATAAAAATTCTTTTATAAAGGATAAATATTTTTCATGTATTTCTTGCGGAAGTTGTTCTTGTTCAATTTGTCTTTCCAAAATATAGAGTAAATGAACGGGATTGGCTGCAATTTCCGCGTGATCAAAATTGAATACTTTGGATAAAATCTTAAAGGCAAATCGAGTAGAAATACCATTCATCCCTTCATCTACGCCTGCATAATCGCGATATTCCTGATACGATTTTGCTTTCGGATCCGTGTCTTTTAGACTTTCACCATTATACACGCGCAATTTGGAGTAAATGCTTGAATTTTGTGGTTCTTTTAATCGGGTTAAGACTGAAAACTGAGCTAACATATTCAATGTACCCGGTGCACAGGGCGATTGAACAAGTGAACTTGTGTCCAATAGCTTTTGATAGATCTTAATTTCTTCGGAAACGCGTAAACAATAAGGTACTTTAACGATATTAATTCTATCGATGAAAGCTTCATTATTTTTATTATTTCTAAATGTTTGCCATTCTGATTCATTTGAGTGAGCGAGTATAATGCCTTCAAACGGGATAGAAGATAAGCCCTCTGTGGGATTATAATTTCCCTCTTGTGTGGCTGTAAGCAATGGATGTAGCACTTTAATCGGTGCTTTAAACATTTCCACAAACTCAAGTAAACCACGGTTTGCTCGGCATAATCCGCCAGAATAACTATAGGCATCAGGATCATCTTGTGAATACTCTTCGAGTTTGCGAATATCCACTTTACCAACAAGCGAGGAAATATCTTGGTTGTTTTCATCACCAGGTTCTGTTTTGGCCACAGCAATTTGTTTCATTCGTGATGGCTTAACTTTGATTACTTTGAATTGGCTTATATCACCATTGAATTCCTGTAAACGTTTTACAGCCCAGGGAGACATAATATAGCGAAGATAACGTTTAGGAATGCCATATTTTTCAAATAAAATAGCGGCGTCTTCTTCTGGATTGAATAAACATAGGGGCGATTCATGCACTGGAGAGCCTTTGATAGCGTAAATAGGCGTTTTTTCCATTAAATCTTTTAGTTTTTCAGCTAAAGAGGATTTTCCACCACCCACTGGACCCAGTAGATAAAGCACCTGTTTTACTTCTTCTAATCCCTGGGCAGCATGTTTTAAGAAGCCAACAATTTGCTCTATAGGTTCTTCCATACCGTAAAATTCATCAAATACACGATAATGTTGAATGACTTTATTGGAAAAAATTCGAGACAAAACAGGATCGTGGCGTGTATCAATTTCTTCGGGTTCGCCGATCGCCATCAATAAGCGCTGTGCTGGATTGGCATATACAGAAGGATCTGTTTTGCACAGCTCCAAGTATTTGTCGAGGCTTAACTCTTCTTCTTTATTATTTTCGAATCGATGAGTGTAATTTTCTAAAAAATCCTTCGTGCTCATGACTATCCCCTCCATACTTGGGAAAAAAAGCTTCCACATAGTGTCAGTATAGAATGAAATTACATATACTTCTATTTTTATCAGGATTTTGGATGATCCTGTTTACTTGCGGAGTAGCTCATGGCTAAAACTACGACTTATTTAAAAGACTATAAACCTTGTAACTTTACGGTATTAGCTGTTCATTTAGATTTTGAATTACATGATGATTATGTATTAGTTAGTAATCAAATGTTGTTACAACGGCGACATGCCGGTGAGCTACGCCTAGTTGGCGAAGACTTGAGTTTAGTTAGTGTTGAAGTAAATGGAGAGGGAATATCCTCGGTTCAATACCGATTAGATGGATCTGATTTTGTAATGGATAATTGTTCGGATGAAATGGAACTCACACTAGTAACTCGTTTGCGGCCACAAGAAAATACCGAATTATCGGGATTATATCGTTCAAACAATTTATTTTGTACTCAATGTGAAGCAGAAGGGTTTCGGCGGATTACTTATTTTTATGATAGACCCGATATGTTAACTAAGTATACAACACGAATCAGTGCTGATAAAACAAAATACCCCGTGTTATTGTCGAATGGAAATTTGATTGATTCCGGAGATATTGGCAATGGACGACATTGGGTTCTTTGGCAAGATCCGTTTAAAAAACCTTCCTATTTGTTTGCGTTGGTAGCTGGAGATTTAGACTGTGTTGAAGATACTTATGTAACACAGTCGGGAAAATCAGTTGATTTACGTATTTTTGTTGAGCCTGGAGAAACTGATAAATGCGCTCATGCAATGGCTTCATTGAAACATGCGATGCGTTGGGATGAAGAGAAATATGGACGAGAATACGATCTTTCCATATTTATGATTGTAGCGGTCTCTGACTTTAATATGGGTGCCATGGAAAATAAAGGATTGAATATTTTTAATTCCAAATATATCTTGGCACGCCCAGATACAGCAACCGATTCGGATTATGCCGGCATTGAAGGCGTGGTTGGTCACGAGTACTTCCACAATTGGACTGGAAATCGGATCACTTGTCGTGATTGGTTTCAACTGAGTTTGAAAGAAGGGTTGACGGTATTTCGAGATCAAGAGTTTTCGGGTGATATGAATTCGCGTGAGGTGAATCGTATTTTAAATGTGAATACGTTACGACGTATACAATTTCCAGAGGATGCAGGCGGTATGGCTCACCCTGTTCGTCCCGAATCGTATCAAGAGATCAGTAACTTTTATACTGCTACCGTTTATAACAAAGGTGCGGAAGTAATTCGGATGCAACATACGTTGTTGGGTGAAGCTGGTTTTCGTCAAGGTATGGATTTATATTTTGAGCGTCACGATGGTGAAGCTGTAACGATAGATGACTTCGTTGCTGCGATGGAAGATGCAAATGGCGTTGATTTAACTCAATTTAAACGATGGTATAGTCAAGCAGGTACTCCAGTTATTGAAGTTCAATCTAGTTTTGATAAAGGACGATTGACATTACAGTTGACTCAAACGTGCCCACCTACGCCAGAGTGTGCAAATAAAAAACCTTTTCATATACCAATTCGGATTGCTTTGTTTGATACGAATGGGCAATTATTACCTCTTGAGCGTGACATATTAGAGTTAAAAGAGCCCCAACAAACATTTTATTTCGAAAATTTAACACAGGAGCCTATCGTATCATTGCTACGTGATTTTTCAGCACCAGTGCTTATCAAACCTACACCAAATCAAGCCACATTATTAGCGTTATTACGTTATGAAACGGATGGATTTGCGAAATGGGATGCCGCGCAGAATTTGGCAATAACAGCATTAGTTGAGTGTTACCATCAGACCACCGCAGCGTGGAAAATGTCCGATGTATTGATTGCTACGTATAAGCATATACTTACAAATGAAACACTGGATCCAGCGTTACGCGCCGAGCTATTGACACCACCGAGTTATGAATCAATCGCAAATGTTTTAACCCAGGTGGATGTGATTCGTCTTGAGGATGCGCGTGATTTGTTCACAATCGCATTAGGGCGTGGATTATACGACACAATGCGTGATTTTTATCAAACGTTATGGAATCAAGAAGCAGGCGAGATGCATGGAAAGGCTTATGGCATGCGTAAATTACGCAATGTATGCTTAATGCTCATGATGAAGGCTGATGAAAAAAATACATTGGCTTTGTGTGAGGAACAATTTGCTCAAGCACAAACAATGACTGATCAAATTGTAAGTTTATCTTTATTGGCAAGTTGTACAAACCAACGAGTTCGTGAAAAAGCATTAGATGGATTTTATCAGCAATGGCAACACGATGATTTAGTGTTAGATAAATGGTTTATTGTACAAGCTGCGGCGAATCGTCCAATGGTATTAACAGATGTACGCAAATTATTAGCTCATCCGGCATTTAATATAAAAAATCCAAATAAAGTCAGATCATTGATTATAACGTTTTGCCAAATGAATCATCGTTATTTTCATGCAGTTGATGGGCAGGGCTATCAATTTTTAACTGAAATGTTGATTCATTTGGATAAAATAAACGCCCAGTTGAGCGCGCGTCTAGCCACTCCCTTTACTCGATGGCAACGCTTAGATACTCAACGTCAAATGTTAATGAAACAGGAGTTAGCCCGCTTAGCTGCTATGGAATTATCGCCTGATTTATATGAAGTGGTTACAAAAAGTTTGATGGTTTGAGGTGAGTTTAGTGCTGTCTAGACTTTGGCTCTTTGATAAGGGCCAAAATCTAGAGATACTATCACGAGCCTTGCTGTGTTTAAAACAGTCAATTTGATCATATTTATTTACTTTAATGTTTTTTTGTGATACAGTGTGTTCTGACTCGAATAAAGTGGATTATTATGAATAATAGAGACGAACAGCTTATTTTTACTGGACACTGGGATTTAGATGGATCAGATTCAGATAATGATTTAGACCATCTAGATTCTTACTTAACCAAAAACTCGTTCCAAAAAATAGAAGACGCGCTTGGCGCAACAATCAAAAAGACATTACACGCTCATCCTCAATCGTTTAATAAGCTGTTGTATCAGGCGGCCGCATCTGAATCTCCTACAATTGAAACACCAGGCGGTGACATGCGAATAGCCGGAACAAGCGCTTACTCTTCAAAATGCGTATCTAGAGTTACAACAAGTACCTCTCCAATTGCCATTTCGAGCGTATTTAAACCTGCGTTGGAACAACAAGATCAACAAAAAAACGATGGCAATGAGCATAATGATTCTGTTGGTTTAGAGTTATAGACCCTAATGTGACATTTGCTTTTGAAAGCAAATGTCACCTTTCAATCTTTGAAAAAATCTAGTACCGCATTTGCTGAACTCATTGTGTCATTATAGCCTAATGTAATTAAATCTTGCGTAAACTTCTTTTCGAACAATAAAAAGCTTAACAAGTCACCCGAGTGGCTCTGCGCACCCAGCATATTGAGTAACATACGAAGCAAGGTAGGCATGGCTTGGTAATCAGCCTGCGCTACTTTAGACACATCGATACTCGGTCGGAGATAAAGAGTTTGTACTGGACGCCATGGTGCACTTCGTTTTTTCCACATTGATAATAGCAGTACAATTTCATTCATTCGATTAACTTGCTCTATGTCTCGATCCAAATTATCTAAAAACACGCCATTTAACATGCTTCCTAAGACATGAGCAAAACCGATATCTCGTGAATTTAATTTTTCTGGCTCAGCAACGGCATATGATTGTCGGGTACCCAAAATCATAACTTTCTGTACATTAAAACGTAATGCGCCACGAAGGGGGGATATCAATCCCATGCTCCCATCTCCGTAGTGCGAACCAGCTATTTTGACGGTAGGAAAAAAGAGTGGTAAAGCGCTTGAGGCAAGAATATGCTCCATATTCATGCCAACGCGTTGACTGATATGCCGAGGGTAATGCCAATCTTCAAATGTGGGTTTATTATGTTGATAAAATGAAACAGTTCGTTGGGTCTCATAACAATGGCTAATCACTTCCATTGTTTCTAGCTTATTTTCTTCAATATTTTCTTTAATGCGAGCGAAATTAATATGATCATTAATAAATGTATGTAATGGCAAGGTATCTAATAAATGAGTGGTTTGAGGGCTTTTTACAAATAAATGACTTAAGTTACGTAATAGTGATTTACTTAAATCGTAATTTCTAGCATGAAATATTTGATCACAGTGAATTTCTTGCCAGAGGTTTTCAAGACGTTCGACAGCTAAAGAGAAATCGTCGGCATGTTGTGCCACAATAGCTGCATTAATACTACCAACACTAACACCAGTGACCATTGTGAACGGTATGGTTTTTGTACTAAGTATTTGATTAACCGCTTTTAGTACGCCTGCTTGATAAGCACCACGTGCTCCGCCGCCGGCAAGATATAAAGCTATTTTAGCCATGATAATTCAGCTTTTACGTATTTAATTAAAATATAGCACAAGTCCTGCATTTTCTCATCGGGTTTAATCATTAACTATGATCTGTTGCGGTAACCTATGACATAACGACATTATATTGTTCTTTTTGGTAAAATCCTGTAAATTACCCGAGAAACCTCCATGGAATGAATGCCTATGTTTGCCCTGCTTCGTCAACAGCCACGTCCTTTTTTTATGATTTTTATGTTAGAAATCTGGGAACGTTTTGGTTTTTATAGTGTCCAAGGGATCTTAGTCCTTTATTTTATCAGATACTTAGGTTTTTCAAATCAAGTTGCTTATTATACCTTTGGGGCCTTTTGTGCCTTAATATATAGCATGGTACCTTTGGGGGGCTTTCTTGGCGATAAACTATTAGGTACCAAAAGAACCATTGTTTTGGGATTAATTGTACTTTCTTTGGGCTACTTTTCGTTAGCCTGGGTAGATAAAAATCATGTGTTTTGGGCATTGGGGCTTATCTGTATTGGTAATGGGCTTTTTAAAGCAAACCCTGCAACCTTGTTAGCTAAATGCTATGAACATGATCGTCCTTCTGTGTTACATGCTGGATTTACTTTGTATTACATGGCAATTAATTTAGGTGCTATTGCCGCATTGTTTGTTGGACCTGTGGTTTCAAGTCGATACGGTTATTCTTATTCATATATGATTAGTGGCACAGGCATTATTTTTGCCTTAATTAATTATTGGTCTCAACATAAACACATTGCAAACATTGATACACCTGCTGATCAATATACTATTCGATGGTATCAATGGGTTATTGTGGTTGCTGGTATATTATTGATAGCGGGGATGGCTGCATATTTATTGCAGCACGTCGCGATTGCAAAATTATTAATTTATATAACAGCCTCATTTTTAACGGCGACTTATTTTTATTGTATATATAAAGAAGAGCAAAAAGAGGTGCGCCAACGATTATTGCTCGCGTTTATTTTAATGTTAGAAGCTATCGTATTTTTTACCTTATATCAACAAATGCCTACCTCAATTAACTTATTTGCAGTGGATAATGTTAACACGACTCTATTTGGTATTCATCTGGACCCTCAAAGTTTTCAAGTCTTAAATCCAACGTGGATTATTTTGATGAGTCCTGTTTTGGCAAGTTTTTATGCGTATTTGCAACGTAAGCAAATTTCATTTCCTGTGCCTTATAAATTTGCATTAGGTATGACGTGTTGTGGTATTAGTTTTTTGGTGTTGTTTATGACGCGTTATGTACATGATGAAGCGGGTATGGTGTCTTCCTGGTGGTTGGTTGCTAGTTATTTTTTTCAAAGCATCGGTGAGCTACTAGTCTCTGCATTGGGTATTGCCATGGTTGCTGAATTGGTATCTCAACGTATTATGGGATTTGTTATGGGCATGTGGTATTTAACCTCTGCCTTAGCCGGCCTAACTGGAGCAACTGTTGCCTCCTATGCGGCGCTACCTAAATCATTACAACCTGGTGTTGAATCGCTGATGCTTTATACGCATGTTTTTGCAGCGATTGGAGTGGTTACCTTAGTTGTAGCTGTGTTTTTATGGCTTATTTCTCCGCGTTTGACTCGGATGATGACTATTGAATCGATTTAAATGACAGATTTTATTTTAAGTACAGAGTCAGAATTATTAATACAAAAATTGTATGAAACGGACCCCGGGTCTCTTTTCTCTAAACAATTTTTTGGTGAAGTGCAATCTCGTGAACAGGTGATAGAATGGCTTATGTTGCCAGAAGGTACGCCGATTGCGGCAGGGGCACATGCACGTTTTTCTCGAGAGTTGTTGCGCGCACGCCTGTTAGCGGATCTTTTAGGTAGCGAAGGAATAGATGAAGTTGTTTTAGAAACAGACACAACTTGGTTTGGAAAATTTAAGCTTGCCGTATTAGCGCTCGCGGGGACGATTTACAATATTTGCAACGGATTTGATGGCAGCGTTTCAATTTTAACCTTGTTCATTGGTATTCCATCCTGGACTGTCTTTGTGGTGGGGTTCATCTTATCGTTGGTATTTGTAGTTCTTTTCTACAATCTTGAATTGATTACGATGTCTGATAATTTAAAAATAGGATTGTATGCGTCGAGGCAAATTTTAGATTCGTTTGTAGAACAGGCAGAATTAATTGATTTATTGATGAAACAAACGAAGCAACGTTTACGAGAGCAAAATAATATTTTATTGGATGATTTACTCCATTTAAATGTTGCTGTAAATCAAGAGAATTTTCAAGATAATCCCAACAAATACGCTAAGCGTTTTCGCGCTATCGGGGAGATCTCTGCGACGTCTCGCGATTTGACCGTGGGCTCTATAGGATGCGACGTATCACTTGATAATATTGATCAGGCATCGTCCTTACTAGCCACATTAAATATGCTAGCTATACGTCAATTGGAGTTGGCATCAGTTCAGCAATTATATCTTCAAGAATTGGAGGAGTTTTATATAAAATTGTTAAAGTTTTTTATGGTTGCGATTACGGGATTGCTTTTTTTCAATTTTGGTTTCTTTGCGGGACAATCATTTGCTTTAGTCGTGCTGGCGGCATTTCTTACGGCAAGCATTACTGCTACTTCTTGGCCAGTTCTTTTAATAAGTATTGGCGTAGGTGTTACATCGTTATTAAGTATGTATTGGTTTTCTGAACGCTTCAATGTTGAAAATGTGGTGTGTCGATGGTTGGGGCTTGATGTTGATAAAATCAACCAATTACCGGATGACGCTACAATTGAAAATGAATTAATAGAACGGGCTGAGCTGGCCAAACAAGTTCAACTTGAATGGGGAATTCGGAATCGTTTTTTATTTGTGTCGAGTAATACTCCTGGAGTTGATTCTTCCCCTGACTGTGGAACTTCAATCAATATTTACGAAAATCGAAGAATTTAAGGTAGAATGCATCTTAGCGTGCCATCAATTTTGAGAGAATGAAGCATATGAATAATGCTACGGAACGTAAACCGATAACTGAGTTTACTGAAAAAGCATACCTTGATTACTCCATGTATGTGATTTTAGACCGAGCTTTGCCTAATATTGCTGATGGTTTCAAACCAGTACAACGGCGTATTATTTATGCTATGTCTGAGCTTGGTTTGAAAGTATCGGCTAAGCATAAAAAATCTGCTCGTACAGTGGGGGATGTGCTGGGTAAATTTCATCCACATGGTGATTCGGCGTGTTATGAAGCAATGGTTCTTATGGCTCAACCGTTTTCATATCGTTATCCATTTGTTGATGGACAGGGAAATTGGGGTTCGCCAGATGATCCAAAATCGTTCGCAGCAATGCGTTATACCGAAGCCCGCCTGTCTGCATTTGCAGATTTATTATTATCTGAATTGCAACAAGGGACGGTAGAATGGGTCGATAACTTTGATGCGACGTTACAAGAGCCTAGTTTATTACCTGCTCGTTTGCCTAATGTGTTATTAAACGGAGCGACGGGTATTGCCGTCGGAATGGCGTCGGACATTTTGCCTCATAATGTAACCGAAGTTGCTAATGCTTGCGTGCATTTGTTGGATGACCCGCATGCGACACTTGATGCTATTATGCAGTATATTAAAGGTCCAGATTTCCCCACATCAGCTGAAATTATTACGTCTAAATCTGCTATTCGGGATTTATACGAAACGGGGTATGGTTCTGTTAAAATGCGTGCTGTTTTTGTAGAAGAAAAACACCAAATTGTAATTACTGCATTACCCTATCAGGTTTCTGGCGCAAAAATTGTTGAGCAAATCGCAGCCCAAATGCAACAGAAAAAACTTCCCATGCTTGAAGACTTACGTGATGAATCGGATCATGAGCATCCAACACGCTTGGTGATAATTCCACGTTCGAATCGTGTGGATGTGAATGGACTGATGTCTCATTTATTTGCAACAACAGATCTCGAGCGTAGCTACCGAGTTAACTTTAATATGATTGGCTTAGATGGTCGACCTCGAGTCAAAAATCTATTAACTATTTTGAAAGAATGGCTAGTATTTCGATTAAGCACTGTTACAAAAAGATCGCAATATCGTTTAGATAAAATATTGGATCGATTGCATGTTTTAGAAGGCTTGTTGATTGCTTATTTAAATATCGATGAAGTGATAGCAATTATTCGTGAATCAGATGACCCGAAATTAGAATTAATGCATCGCTTTAATTTAAGTGATCGTCAGGCAGATGCTATCTTAGATATGAAATTACGGCATTTAGCGAAGCTTGAAGAAATGAAGTTACGCGCGGATATGGATGAATTAATAACCGAGCGAGATAGTTTACAACTGATTTTAAGCGATGACATGCGATTACGTACGTTGGTAAAAGAAGAAATTATAGCGGACCGTGATTTATTTGCTGATCCTCGTCGTTCAGCAATTGTTGAACGACACGAGTCACAGGCATTGAAAGAAGAAGATATTTTGCCTAATGAGCCCATTACTGTGGTGATATCACAAAAGGGTTGGGTTCGTGCTGCTAAAGGTTTGGATGTGAACGGTCGCGAGCTCGGTTTTAAATCGGGTGATGAATTTAAAGCACAAACAAATGCTCGTAGTAATCAACAAATTGTTTTTTTTGATAATGAAGGAAAAGTCTATTCATTGCCCGGACATGTCTTACCTTCTGCTCGTGGGCAAGGTGAGCCACTGACAGGTAAGCTGAACCCAGCGGATGGTGCCACCTTTGCAGCGTTGATTGCAGGTGAACCTGAGGATTGGGTCGTTTTAGCTAATGATTTTGGTTATGGCTTTCGCACACAGTTAAAAACTTTATATGTAAAAAATCGTAATGGTAAAGCATGCGTAAAATTGCCTGCACTGAGTCAGATGTTGGCACCTCGACTTATCACATCCTGTGAAAACCAAGATGTGGTTTGTGTTACTAATACCGGGCGATTATTGCTTTTTCCAGTACTTGAACTGCCCGCACTAGCACGCGGAAAAGGGAATAAATTAATTCATTTGCCGACCTCAAAATCGGGATCACGTGAAGAGTTTGTTATTGATCTGCAATTAATCACGAAAGACAGTTCATTAACTGTGTATGCCGGCAAACGCCATTTCACGTTAAAGAGTGCCGATTTGGCACACTATCGCGGTGAACGTGGTCGTCGTGGAAACCGCCTTCCGCGAGGGTTACAAAATGTGACGGCGGTGGTTGTTGAGGCAATTGCGTGATAATGTAAGCAATTTTGGCTTCTCTTTATAAATCGGTTATGATTTGCAATTTATTGTGGTGAATAGATGATGTTGGTAAATAACGAATCAATGAAATTGCCTGCCTATAGGGACTTTGTAGATTCAATTTCGGAGCTTAATCTCCCTATTTCAAGTAGTGAATTACATGGTGTGATGTGCGGGTATTTAATTGGGGGAGAAAGTCGTCAGGGTGAAGGGTATTTGCGGGCATTGACGCTCAATCGCTCCGAAATCAATGCTCGTGAAGTGGCACGTGTTTTATTTGAAGTTTATGCAGTTAGCCAACAGCAAATCACTAACTTTGGTTTTGAATTACAATTATTGCTGCCGAACGATGATGAGCCTCTTTATGAGCGTGCCCGGGCGTTTAGTGAGTGGTGTGAAGGATTTATACAAGGAATTACTGTATCTGGTGTTGATATGCATGCCCTTAAAAGTGAAGATGCTCAAGAAGTAATACAACATATATCTGAGTTTTCAGCCCTAGATTACGATGCATTAGAAGTAAATGAAGGGGATGAACGGGCATTGATGGAAGTGATTGAATATACACGAGTAGCCGTTTTGCATATCTATACTGATATTCAGAGTGGTGAATCGGGGAGCTCGGAAATCGCGCATTAGTTGGTGGATATGAGCCCAATTGGGTTTTAGGAGCATTTTTTATGATTGCTACTCAAGAATATCAAGATAGACGACAAAAATTGGCACAACAGCTCCCATTAAATAGCGTTGCGTTGATCCCCGCTGCCAAAGAAACCCTACGAAATGGCGACGCTCATCATCGTTTTCGTCAAGCAAGTGATTTTTATTATTTGACCGGATTTAATGAGCCAGAATCCGTGTTAGTTATAATTAATACGGGATCAAATGCTGTATCAATTTTGTTTAATCGTGTGCATGATCCGATTCAAGAGCAATGGACCGGCGCACGGCTTGGTCAGGATGCGGCTGTTAAACAATTAGGGGTTGATAAGGCATATCCCATTGATACATTAGATAGTCAATTACCTGTGTTATTGCAAGACAAGCAATCAATCTATTACGCTATTGGACACGATCCTTCTTGGGATAAACAAGTTATTCAGGCGTGGCAAATAGTCAAGTCGCAAGCACGACGTGGAGTGAAGGCTGCGGAATCTTTTTGTGATTTATCACCTATATTGAGCGAGTTGCGGCTTTTTAAGAGCAAGGCAGAAATCGCACTGATGCGGAGGGCAGCTGATATCACTGTTGCGGCTCATAAACGAGCGATGCAAGCGTGTAGTCATGCGCATACTGAGTACGAGTTAGAAGCCGAGCTTCTTTTCGAATTAAATCGCCGTGGTTGTCGGAATGTGGCATACGATTCAATTGTTGCTAGTGGTAATAATGCGTGTGTTTTGCATTATACCGATAATAATAAATCATTGCATTTTGGTGAGCTGGTGTTGATTGATGCCGGTGGCGAATTTGAAAATTATGCGGCTGATGTGACACGTGTTTTTCCAGTGAGTGGCCAGTTTAGTTCGGATCAACGACAGATTTATGATTTAGTTCTTCGTGCCCAGCGGGCTGGTATTGCATGTGTTCGACCAGGTTGTGCATGGGACAAAATTCAACGCGTTATTATTGAAACATTAACTGCTGGGTTGGTTGAATTAGGTATTTTAGCAGGAAATGTTGATGATCTTATCAAATCTGAAGCTTATTTGCCGTTTTATATGCATAACTCCGGACATTGGCTCGGACTAGATGTACATGATTGCGGCCGTTATAAAATAAATGGCCAGTGGCGTGCATTAGAACCCGGTATGGTTTTGACGGTAGAGCCCGGTTTATACTTTCGTCATGGTTTAGATGGCGTTGACCCACGTTGGTGGGGAATTGGTGTACGAATTGAAGATGACATTTTAGTAACAACAGATGGCCATGAAAATTTAACAGGTGACTTAATGGTTGATGCTCATGAGATAGAGGCGTACATGCGTGGTTGATGATGACGTCGATATATTAATTGTAGGAGGAGGGCTTATTGGTGCTATGTTGGTGCTGGCCCTTGCTTCAACCGGTATTCGGTGTTTATTAGTAGATACGCATGATCCGTCCGCTCGATTAAATG
This sequence comes from Legionellaceae bacterium, assembly GCA_030696305.1. Taxonomy (GTDB): domain Bacteria; phylum Pseudomonadota; class Gammaproteobacteria; order Legionellales; family Legionellaceae; genus JAUYSP01. Next base: position 29,224 of record JAUYSP010000056.1, read on the forward strand.
TCGATTTTGACTCCAGAAGCATTGCCTTGTCGGCAGCGAGTGTACGTATTTTTAATATGCTGAATATTTGGCAGATTATTCAAGAAGATACCACTGCTATCGATACGATACATATTTCTGAACAACGTCGATTTGGCAGCGCGATATTGCAGGCTAATCTAGATGAATCATTAGGATACGTTGTTGAATTAAGCACTATACATAAAGCATTAGCTAAATCCCTGAAGCGGAGCGATATTTTAGCTCCGGCAACTGTAACAGGATTTGATCCCACGAGTCGAATCACAACGATTGATACAGTTTCGGGTGAAAAAAAAATCCGAGCAAAGTTAATCGTAGCTGCAGATGGAGCCAATTCATGCATGCGCCGTTTTTGTGGTATGCGTTGCGAAATAAAAGACTACCCGCATGTTGCTTTAGTTGCTAATGTAGGTATAGCACGACATCATCAGTATATCGCTTATGAACGATTTACACCGACAGGACCGCTTGCACTGCTACCGATGAATGATTTACGTATGGCCATGGTTTGGTCACTGTTACCGGAAGATGCTGATCGACTGGCACATACTTCTGATAAAAGCTTTTTGCAAGCATTACAGCTAGCATTTGGTTACCGCTTAGGTCGTTTTGTCAAAGTTGGGCGGCGCATGACGTATCCTTTAAGGCAAGTTTTTATGCCTCAATTAGTGAAAGACACTGTTGTGTTTATCGGAAATGCAGCGCACACATTACACCCTGTTGCGGGACAGGGATTTAATTTAGGATTACGTGATGTTGCTATGTTGGCGCAATGTGTTACTCAACATGGATTAAGTAAAGAGATGTTACATCATTATCAGCAAGCAAGACATCACGATCAGTCGGCTATAACTCGATTTACCGATAGTTTGGTTGAATTATTTACTAATAAACATCCTGGTCTGGCATTAGCTCGCACGGTCGGATTAATGACATTAGATAATAGTGTGTTATTAAAAACCATGATATCTCGTTATGCACGAGGTTTTGCTGGCGTCATACCCGATTTAGTATGCGAAATTCCTTTAAAGGAGATTTAATGTCTGAAGGTGTGGAGGTCATTATAATTGGTGGCGGTGTTGTGGGGCTATGTGCAGCAATTGCCATGCAACAACTTGGATTTTCTGCGACCTTGTTAGACTCCGGTTCGTTAAACGTCGATACTTCGCCAGCTATATCTCGAGTATATGCAATCAACAAATCATCTGAAACGCTGTTTAAGCAACTTGGGGTATGGGATTTACTGGATAAGTCGGCGATGTCTTTGTACAGTCATATGCACGTGTGGGATGCTAAAAACAATGCTCACATTGACTTTGATGCACGTATGATTGGTGCTGATCGGTTGGGGTTTATGATAGAAGAATCTGTGATAAAACGTGCTTTGTTGCAATTGGCGACTACATTAAATATTAGATTGATTCCAGGATGTAAAATCAATGCAATCAATCAAGTAGCTGATGATATCACGGTGATGAATGGGGCACAGAGTTGGTCTGGGAAATTATTAATAGTTGCAGATGGCGCTAACTCTGCTATACGTGATTTATTAAATGTGCCAATTACGACATGGCCTTATCATCAACATGCTATCGTTGCCACTGTGCAGACAGAGAAACCGCATCAACGAACAGCCTATCAAGTGTTTCATCCTGATGGGCCTCTGGCATTTTTACCCATGGCTGATCCGCATCAAAGTTCAATTGTTTGGTCAACAACGCGTACAGAGCAATTGATGTTATTGTCTGACGAGCTATTTGAATTTGAATTGACCAATGCATTTGCTGCAACATTAGGAAATATTCGACTGTTAACTAAACGCTATCAATTTCCCTTGCATATGCGGCATGTCCAGCGTTACAGTGGTGCTTGTTGGTTACTAATGGGAGATGCCGCCCATACGATTCATCCGTTAGCTGGATTAGGATTGAATGTGGGATTAGCAGATTTAACAACGTGGTTAGCCCTAATTAAAAATAATAAACGTTTTATGTGGTCTAAGCGCAATTTGAGTAGTTACCAGCGCCACCGGAAACACGCACTTTGGCAAACTATCGCTGTGATGGAGGGATTGCACGTACTATTTACGAATCCATTTCCTCCTATTGTGACATTGCGTGGGTTGGGACTAAATATATGCAATCGCTTATCACCGATAAAGCGTTTGCTCATTGAATATGCAGCAGGGGTGCATGCTGTAGTATAGTTAATTGGAGAGCTATTTTATGTTTAAAAAAATATTATATTGCGCGTTTTTCGTTGCATCTGTGAATCAGGTTGCTTTTGCGGAAGATGTCCAAGTTGTTGGTACTATTCAAGTCAAGCAACCCACTCAATCGTTAAAAAAGCCGTCCAAGTTTAATCTTGCATCTACTGAATACGTTGCATTATTAAAAATTGCTTTATCTAGTGATGCAAAACAAGCAATTAATAATCGAATTCGAAGTAAGCAAATGCATGTGTCTGCGAAATCTATACCCTCAAGTCAATATCCTCAATATCCTCAAGAAATTCAATTAAATATGAATGGTGTACCAGTATTAAATCAAGGTAGTCATGGCACGTGTGTTACGTTTGCAACGACCGCTGCAGTGGATGCGATTCTTGGAAAAGGCGATTATATTAGCCAGCTCTGTCAGTTAGAATTAGGGCGTTATTTAGAAAATAATACGTATACCTCCAGTGGTTGGGATGGTTCATGGGGGCGAATTATTTTAAGCCAAATGGATGTATTTGGCATGGTATCTAAAGCCTATCAACGAGCCAACGGCTGTGCTGGTATTAAAGAATATCCCCTGTCTGGCGAAGAACCTACAGCTGAAGAGTCGTTGGTTGAGTTTCACCAAATTAGTGAACCCTTGCCAAAAGATCAAATCGCATGGTCTTCTATTATGGAGGCCTATCAAGTTAGTTCGGACCAAATTGATGAAAATGATATATTAATGGAAGTAAAAAAAGCATTAAATGCGGGTGATCGTTTAACTTTTGGCGTGTTATTACTTGATTTTGATCAAGGTGCAGTGGGTGCAGTTGGTAGTTATCATGGAAAATTTGACACCTGGGTTTTAACGCCTGAAATTGCAAATGATCTTAATGATCAAGCAGAATTTGCTGGTCATGAAATGGTTATTACTGGTTATGACGATAATGCAACTGCTTTTGATGCTCAAGGTCGTGCTTACAAGGGATTACTCACATTACGAAACTCCTGGGGCAGCAACGTTGGAGATAAAGGTAACTTTTATATGTCCTATGATTATTTTAAGGGACTTATGCTTGAGGTTCAACGTATTCGACATTTAGGTTAACAAGACATTTCTGTAACGGTTCTGGGAAAATGGCTAAAGTCGAGAAAATCACCATGCCTTTGTACTGTTTTCTTAGTGTTCAATTGCTCAGCAATCGTTTTCACGTGCAAAATGATGTTGGCTAAACGCAACACGATTAAGAATGGGTTCTTTGCCGAGCGCGGCTTGTGCTTCTATAGCCCGGTAACGGTGAAGGATGCCTTCTCTATTGGCTATTTGAATATTTAATCCTGGACGTGCATTGAGTTCTAGCATTAAAGGGCCATGTTTTTCATCAATCACGATATCTACGCCTAAATAGCCTAGCCCTGTCAATTCATAACAACCAGCAGCAATTTCTAATATTTTATCCCAATAGGGTATATTAATGTTAACAATGGGATTAAATGTATCGGGATGGTAATCAATTGTATCATTATGAAAAACGCCGCCTAATGTTTTACCGTTAGCTAAATTGACTCCCACGCCTATGGCGCCTTGATGAAGATTGGCTTTGCCGCCTGACAAACGCGTTGGCAAACGCACCATAGCCATCGCTGGATAGCCTAACAGAGTAATAATACGGATATCTGGGACTCCTTCGTGGCTAACATCCGCAAACACGGGATCCACAACTACTCGACGCTCAATTAGTGCATAATCAGGATGCCCGCCTAAGCTATAAGCTCCAGATAATAAACAGGACAAGTGATAACTGATTTCTTGTGTGGTTAATAATTTGCCATTGATTTGTCGATAGTGGCCAAATACACGATTGGTTATGACAAGAATGCCATCACCACCCGCGCCACGTGCTGGTTTAATAACAAAGTCAGAGTAAGGGGCTAGTATTTGGTCAATTTTTTTAATTTGATGTTCAGTGTCAATCAGCTCATATAAAGCAGGTACTGCAATTGATGCATTTAAAGCCAATCGTTTTGTTTTTAATTTATCATCAACCAGAGGGTATAGTTTGCGTCGATTGTATCGTAATACATAATCACTATTACGGCGGTTAATGCTTAAAACGCCTTCTTTCCGTAATTGACGGTACGCTTTTAGCATGATTATTTAGCACCGGCTAATACATTAAAACGTAAAAGCTCGAAAAATCGATATCCACGGTATTGGCCAAACCATAATATAATGGCTAATAGCACGAGTAATAATTCCGGGAAAGCAAAAATTAAATATTGTAACGGGGCATAATTCATAGCCCAAAAAGCAAGAACGGCAGCAATAATACTACCTATGCCCGATTTGATCGCATCATTAGCTCCGCGTTCATCCCATGAAATACACATGCGTTCAATAGTCATAGTTAAAATAACCATTGGGAATAGCGCTACTGACAATCCTGATTCTAGTCCAAGATTCTGACTGATCACGCTAATAAATATCATTAGTAAAACAACGACTGTCAAAATGGCGGCTAATCGAGGCACTAAAAGCAATCGCAGTTTTTCCAAATAGAAACGTACAATTAGCCCTGAGGATACAATAATTGTAAATAATGCAATGCCCCATATAACACGCGTTTCACGAAAGGCGAGTGCAATAAGAATGGGCATAAATGTACCGAAAGTTTTCAACCCAATAAAATTGCGCAATATTAAAATAATAAAGGCACCTACCGGCAGCATTAATAATATTTTATATGTGTCTTGTAGATGAACTGGCAATTGGAGAAGGGAAAATCGTAACAATTGAGAGGATTGCAAGCCATGGGCTTTAGCGATGCTCAGAGCATTCATTGGGGTGGGCGATATTGTTAACATAAATTGAGGGGTTTTACCGCCTGAAATATTAAACATGGCATCATTTCCATATTGCCACGCAAGAAAATCCTTCGGCAACCCTGTTTCGCCTGTACGCGGATTAACATATATCCAGTCTTTTCCATTATAAACTGCTAAAAATAATTTAAAATCGGCTTTGTTTTGTTGAGCCAAATAGATGCCTTTAACAGGCATGGCATAAATTTTTACTTGGTTTAGAATGAGAATTGCTGCAGTGACGACATTATTGTCGCTAAAATTATTGCTTACTAACAATTTGGCATTGCCGTCTCGTTTATTCAGTTCGGTTAGGGTGGCTTGTGCGAATGTTTGGATGTCGGCTGATGATTGTCTTGCTTGACTGATTATCGTATCGGCCGCTATTTTTACATCTTCTTCTAGTGGTTGTACCTTCAGATGCGATGGTTTTGTTAAATAGGTATCATTATTATCGGTTTCTCGGATAATTGCTCGATAATAAAGCGACTGAGGTTTCCCTGTGCTACGCCTTAAAGACCAAACAGCTTCGCGATTATAACCTTTCAGGCTAGTTGTAACACCGTAATTTTGAGCGACAAAGTACTCATCAAGGATAGCAAGGTGCGGTGGTCTGTATGGAATGGCAAAGCTTGCTTTTACTGGTACATTTCGTTCGGTAGTAAAATGTAATTTTGCTTCTATCATCCAACTAGTAACGTTTTCTGTATCGGTTAACGGCACGTCGAGTAAAAGATAGCGATAGAAAAAAAGTCCAAAACCGATTACAAATAAAGTGATAATTAAGCCATATAAATGACGGGTGTTCGATTTCATTGTTTTTCCGCAGAGTTAACCGGTTTTTGGTTATTGATTGTATATTTTACATTAGGATCAACAATGCCATCAAACGCAATAATCGCTTCTCTTCCAAGTAATAAAGGATAAATGAAGCGTTTTCTGTTGGTCAGATTGACTCGGATCATCCGTTCTTTATCATCTAATTTTATTTTCATTAGGACAACAGGGCGTTTAATGGTGCGTTTTAATAAGGAATCAATTTGCATTTCCCCTGATCGGACTTTAATGTGTACCTTTCCGACGTATTCGCACTTAAACAGGACATCACCTTCTTTACTCGGTACGATAAAGCTAAGATATGGCTTACCATGTTCAGTTATTTCGTTAATTTTCATCGCATTTAACGACGCTGATTTGGCGCCAGTGTCGAGTTTAGCCGATAACGTTAAATCGTTGTCAACTAAGGTTGCCTTTTCAATAAAGCCGTATGTTGTTTTCTCATGATTTGCCATAGCGTTTCCCGCTAACAGTGACCAAGAAAGAAAAAATAGCGTATGTAAACGCATTAAATTCCCATTATGCTGATTCGAAATGTCGTTTATCGTAGCAGATTTGTGACCGAAGGCCCAGTAAATTCTGCATATAACAGTTGCCTAGGTGATTTTTCCATTCCTGAAAAATTTGTACTATACCTGATTTAATAAATTATGATATAATTCGCCGTTGCGCCACCATCCTTGTTCAACTTAAATTCAGTTTGAAATACTACTTGCCATCCTTATGTATTTTATGTACAATCCATCTCATTTCTAGCTGCAAGTCTGTGGTCGTGAATGCGGAATTCCGTTGATGAGAAAACGATACCCCATAGGACGCTATTTGAGCAATTAGGTGTAAATCACCCCTGGCTCGCAAAGGAATTGAAAGAAAACGAGCTGCTTTATACTTATGCAGCCGTACTTTATGCTGCTGAAGATGCCGCTAATTTGGTATTTAGTCTTTTTAGCCTAGGTTTTGCTTTTAACGATGCATTTCATGAGCGCAATGATGGTGGATCTGGCAACGAATACCATGAATTTGAGTCAAGCCTCGAAGGGCTGATTATCACGATTGTTGGTACCGTGTTTCTTGTCACTTTTTCATCTTTGGGTACATATTTTGCTGATGTTGATCCCAATGAAAGTCCCTTCAAATATTATATTTACATCTGCTGGAATTATCTTCGTGATACGTTTAAACCCTTGAAATGGGCCTACAAAGGGATTCGCAGCACATTAACTCTTATTCTTAGATTAACAGATAATAGCCCTCTTTTATTTCATCTCTTATTTCCTATAACTATTTCATTTGGCATTTTGGCAGTGATTGCTCGTATCTGGCTTCGAAGCATGAAGACGGATCGTAAGCTGATGATGAAGCAAAATGAAGTGCTGTGTGAAGAAATATATGCACAGAGCAATGCTATTATTTGGTTGCCCAAATTACCTAATAAAAAAGACGCTCTGCCATATGTTAATTCGTTTATCTATGTAAATAATGATACAGAAAAGCAACTGTATTATGTTTATAAAGGTAAAAGTAAGGATAAAGATAAGGATAAAAATAAAGATAAAACGGAAGGGGAAGAAGGGGAAGGCGATAATGAAATCCAATTCGAACCTATTGAGGTAAATTTCGATGTATTTACAAAAGCATTACAAACATTACAAAGTGAAAATCTCTGCAGGCAAATGAATCTATACTCTTTAAATAAAGATGAAATCATCCATTTTCGAAAAGAGCTCCCTATAGCCACACCAGTTAATCCTCAGCAAGAAGCTGTTGTCGTAGAATCCACTTTATTTGTTGGCTCTGATTATGCGAACTCCATTATTTATTTGACGGATTCCGATTTAAAAACCACGGAAGCATTTTATATTGTTGATAATAATGGTATAGCAAAACAAGATATAGAGCGAGGTGTGCGTTTTGAAAGGCAATTACAAGAAGACTTAAAAAAATCCTTAAACCTGGGGATAACAGCTCAACAACTCTCAAGATTAATTCCAGACAATGTAGCTAAAAAATACACCATTGATCACACGTATGAAAAATGGACTGAATATAAGCAGGGTATTGAAGGTAACATTCAAAAACAATTGCCAGGATTAGAAACGCGTTGTTACATAGTAACCACGTACTCGGCCATGATTGATGCCCTTTATTTTTATATGGGTGTTCTATTTGTAGCCATGTTTAGTCCACATTTGTTTATTGCTATGTTGGCTATGTCATCCTTATTGTTCACCGTTTGTATGATTTCACGTATTTATGAAGAATATGATTTTCAGCGAAAATTAAAAATCACTTGTCTCAATGTATTAATAGCAGCAAGTGATACAGAATCCCGACTTCTTGATTGGGAGTTTGATAAATTACAACAAAATATGTTGCTGCAAACGGAAGAGCCATTAGATGAGCTCGCGGCAGCCAAAATACTTGAAAGGCAATTATTAGATAAGCTTGCGGCAGCCAACATACTTGAAAAGCTCTACAAGCAAATTGAGATACATCAAGATTTACAAAACCAACTCGAAGCTAAAACGGTTTTATCCTTTAGAATGCTTTTAATTGAAGCTCTTAAAAGTGGGTTAGCATTCCAAGGTGTTATCTCAAGTTTAATGTTTTTAATTATGGCAATTATGGTTCTTAATGCCACGCCATGCCCTCCTGTTTTTGTATTCGCTTTTCTCTCTGTTGCGCTGGCCTGTTTTATCCTTTCTTTTGCTCAATATGTAATTAGTTATCAGCATTATATTAAAACACTAACAGCAGAAAGAGATTTAAGAGAGGACGGTAATTTATTACATGCTACATGGAAAACCGAATATGCAAAAGCTTTTGCCGCTGACGATCTTATATTACAAAGAAGAATCCTTCTTAACGCAAAAGCTGCTGTGGAAAACCATAGAATTAAACCCATTCAAAAATTTGATCTTCTTGGATGGTGGGAAGTCTGGCGATTGTTTAATTCGGGTATAGTGAAAACGGAAAAAACCTTCGGTGAAATAACACTCCATCGTTCAGCACCCGATGAGTCCTGGATTATGCTCGTGGTCTCGTTGATCTTTGCCGTTATGATGGGAGTTATGTTTGCTTTACGAACTATACAAAAAATGTTTGGCGAGTCAGAAAAAAAAGTGGTGGTGTTAGAAAAATTTGATGATGTTTCTTTTCCTGTGGTAGATGAAGCTGCTAGAGACGAATCATGTAGGGAGAAATTTGGTCTGTTTAGAGGAAAAAATCCCCCTGCTAACAATGGCGATATGGACTCGAATCGATTGGTATCTTTGCAGGTGGAATTCTAGTCTAGGTAGTCCTTGTAGAAATGAATTGTCAACAGACTCTAATAAAGTTCAGGATTTAAAGTAGGATCGTTATACATTTTAAACTGGTGATATACACGAAAAGTACGCGTTTGATTTTTTACAGCATTGATTAGCTCTTCTAGACACTGCGCCAAATGATTTTGTTGCTTCATTAACGTAAAAGATTTTTGTAAACATGTCTGCCGATGAACTTCTTGGACATTCTCACGGGTTGACTGTTCTTTCATATGGTATAATTTCAGCGCTAAAATAGATAAGCGATCGATCATCATGCCGGGGGTTTCAGAATGTACTGGACAGTTCGTGCTGGTTGTTGGTTTCAATGTTTTAAATAGCCACTCATCCATGTTTTCCATACGATTGTTGCGCTGTTGATTGTGTTGATCAATTTCGCGTTTGGCATGATACACAAATGTATGTCCCATATCCTCACGTCGGGCGCGATCTTCAGCATGCCATAATTGGAAATTAAATGCATGATTTTCCTCTACGATGCGTAAAAAATCATTGCAGTGTAGAGAAATGCCATGTTGTTTCCATTTAAGAATGGACTGATTGTGTAACGTTACTATATCCGATTCAACATTTAACATATTAATAGTCGATGCAGTGTCTAAAAAAGAAAGAAGTGATTATAACTGAGGTTCTGACAGCGAGCTATATTTTATTTTGCAGCTCGCTGACGTACGGCCTCATATAAACAAATACCAGCAGCTACAGAAACATTTAAGCTTGTAACAGTTCCAAGCATAGGTAAAGCAATCAAATTGTCACATCGTTCCTGAGTTAAGCGTCGCATACCATCGCCTTCGGCCCCCATGACAAATGCAACCGATCCTTTATAATCAATTTCATATAATGATTGAGTAGCTTCTCCCGCAGCGCCATAGATCCATATGCCCTCTTGTTTTAATGTCTCCATGGTGCGTGCTAAATTGGTGACGCGCAGTATGGGGATAGATTCGGCGGCTCCACACGCGACCTTACTTACGACAGCAGTAACGGTAGCATTTTTATCTTTTGGTATGATAACAAAATCAACGCCTGCGCCATCAGCGGAGCGTAAACATGCTCCCAGATTGTGTGGGTCGGTAATTCCGTCGAGAATTAATATTAATGCAGGTGTTTGCTTCAAACTCAGTAAATGAGGGATGTCATGTTCACTATATTGTGGCAAAGGAGAAGCATATGCGATGATTCCTTGATGCTTGATATCAGCATAATGTTGACTCATTTTTTGCGTTGAAAGTAGCTCGATAGAAACATGGTTCGATTTTGCAATCGTACATAGTTCTTGTATCCTTGAATTTGTCCCTTCTTGATTGACAATCAGTTTCTTAACCGTGCGATGCTGATTATGCAGAAGTGCTGCAACGGCATGTATGCCATAAACGAGTTGATCAGTCATGTGTAGACTCTTCTGAAGCCAATTCGAAATCTATCTTACGTTCATCTAAATCCACGCGAGCAACTAAGATCATCATTTTATCACCTAATCGATATACATGCCCGCCGCGTTCGCCAACCAGGCGGTGCTTTGTAGCATCAAATGAATAATAATCATTTTTTAAAGAAGTGACATGAATTAAGCCTTCAACATAAATGTCATCTAATTCGACAAAAATGCCAAAGCCAGTAACGGCAGAGATTTTTCCACTAAAAACTTGCCCTAATTTATCTTGCATGTACTCACATTTTAACCAAGAAACAACCTGTCTAGTTGCTTCGTCAGCACGGCGCTCGGTTGATGAACAATGCTTTCCTAGTCGACTCATATCATCGGCACTGTAGCTAAAGTCATTGATCGGCTGATTATCGATTAAATAACCAATGGCTCGATGGATGAGCAAATCTGGATAGCGTCGAATGGGAGAGGTAAAGTGAGTATAAGCGGAATACGCAAGACCAAAATGGCCATCATTGGATTCAATATATTGAGCTTGTTTCAGGGATCGCAACATAACGGTTTCGATTAACGATTTCTCTGGTTTACCTTCGAGTGTGGCTAACACGCGCTGGAAATCTTTTGGATGAGGTTTTTTTCCACCAGCTAATTGTAGACCAAATTCACCTAAAAATTTACGTAACTCAGTGATTTTCTCTTCATCTGGGGTTCCATGTACTCGGTATAATGTGGGAATTTTAGCTTTTTCAAGAAACTTCGCGGTGGCTACATTGGCTGCAAGCATACATTCTTCGATTAATCGATGTGCGTCATTACGGACCAATGGGACAATCTGTTGAATTTTTCTATGTTCATCAAATTCAATTTTTGTTTCGCTCGTATCGAAATCCATCGCACCGCGTGCTTTCCGGGTGATAACAAGGGTGTGGTATAGCTTATACAACGAATCTAATATAGACCATATAGGCTGATGCTTTTCATCTGTTTGTCCTTTTTCCAACCATTCTCCAACTTGAGTATATGTTAATCGAGCTTTGGAGTGGATAACACCTCTGAAAAACTGGGAGCGACTGATTTTTCCTTCTGCAGTAATCGACATCTCAACTATCATCGCTAAGCGATCAACGTGTGGATTCAAGGAGCAAATACCATTTGATAGTGCTTCTGGTAGCATAGGAACTACTTTACCTGGAAAATAAACGGAATTTCCTCGGCGAGCTGCTTCTTTATCCAATGATGAATTGGCAACTACATAATGACTCACGTCAGCAATAGCAACGTATAACTGAAATCCACCTTTGGGTTTTTGGTAACAATACACCGCATCGTCAAAATCTTTTGCATCCTCACCATCGATGGTAACAAAAGGTAAATTGCGTAGATCCCTTCTTCCTTCTAATTCAGATTTATTTACCTGTTGAGAAATTTTAGCGACGTCTATAGCGACATCATCAGGCCATTTCGCTGGAATGCTATGCGCAAGAATTGCAACTTCAATTTCCATACCAGGTGCCATGTGTTCACCTAAAATATGGATGATTTTCCCAATTGCTTGTGCTCGTTTATTAGGAAAGGTAATTAACTCAACTAATACTATTTGGCCATTTTTAGCATTCAATGTAAATTCAGATGGAATCGAAATGTCTTGAGTAAGGCGCTTACTATCTGGTACAACAAACCCAATCCCATGTTCCGTAAAAAACCGACCTACTACCGTTGCATTTGCATGCTCAATGACTTCGTGAATTGTTCCTTCAAGGCGTCCTCGTCGATCAACGCCCGTTTGGAAGGCTAGCACAGTATCTCCGTGCATGACGGCGCGCATTTCTTTAGCGGATAGCATCATGTCATCCCCACCATCATCAGGGATGAAAAAACCGTAGCCGTCAGGATGGGCTTGTATAGTGCCTCGTCTTAAATTAATACGATTAAATAAGCAGAAACGGCCACGGCGATCTTGCATGAGCTGCCCATCTCGCAACATGGCTCGAAGACGAAACCCCAGTGCATCTTGTTCACCGTCCTCGATTTGTAGTTTATTTATTAATTGATTACGTGTGATTGGTCGACCAAATTCTTCAAGCATAGCCATTATAAACTCACGACTAGGAATTGGTACGGCATACTTTTCACTTTCACGCTTATGAAAAGGGTCTTTGTTTTTTTTACTCACATTCCACCTTGGAATAATTAATTCTGATCATGACGTACCAATATGAAGCCTCGACGTTCCAGATAGGCTTTTAATGGTAGCATCTCCATATTTTCACCGGCCCAGAATGTACCAGAAGTATTTTCGGGCATTTGAGTCTTAGGCCATTGGCATATTGCTAGGACGTCAGCGCATGAAATCTGCTGTTCGTGTCCTGGTCTCGATTCTATACATTGGAGCGCAAAGTTTTTTTCTTTACCGTCTAGTGCTAAAGCAGACCATTTCCCTGATTCAAGTTGACTGCTCCAGCCAGCCTGAGCCCCTGCATCATTTACCGGATGTGTAATCCACAGATCCGCATTAGACAGATTATGCATCATAATTACAACAGGTTTTTCTGTAGATAATATCGCTTGATCACCAGACACAAGTAACGGTATGCAACCTACGGGGAATATTTCTTCAGCATATATATTCCAGGAGCACAGAATAGTTATGAAAAAAAGAAGAGATTTCATAGTGTGTCTCTTTAAAAAAGTCGAGTTTGCTAGAGCATTCCATATTTTTCCTAGCTTAGCATGATTGATTGAGTAAAATCAAAGGGGCTCATGTAAGAGAGGGCAGTGCCGTCTAATTATTGAAGAATAAAATGTTTCTTTTGTCGGGTTGGTTTGAATAAAATTGGTCGTAAGGTGGGTTATTTTTTCAGGTCATTTTTTGGCGTATTGCCGGAGGAGGGGCTTAGATAATCTAAGATAGCTTGAATGAATTTAGCGGGACTTTGGTTTTTGCTTGGCGTGTGTTCTGTTTCTGGGTCGTTTTTATCTTTACGAGGCGCAATTGACGTTTTTGGTTTGAACCAATTTCTCAACGGATCAGTTAGCCAGTTTGCCGTTGTGTCAACATTTGAACAGACAACATATGAAGACTCAACAAATGAAGTAGGAACGACCTTAGACGAATCTACGTGCTTAAACAGTATGGCCTCAATGTGGTTTGAGTCATCACTAATATGGCTTTTTATTGTTTCTTTGAGTTCCTGGATAGCTGCTAATTGTTGGCGACGGTTACTGTATACAATTTTGGCTTGGGTACCTGCGGCAAAAATAGCAACCACGGTTAATATAGTAAGTGCTAAGGCAGGAATACCAATGGGTGGAAATATAAATGATGCTAGACCAATCAGACTAATTGCAAGCGCAATCGCATAGGAAGCATATAAAACATTGCTTATTTTAGTTGGAGGAGTATCTAACACGATATTAAGGTTTTTATAATGTTCATTGTTGTTCAGAGTCGAAATTTCTTCCGCTGACAACGAGGGCTTGCGATCTGACGGCGCATCATCCCAATCCCAATAAGTTTGGCTTTGTCGACCAAAATCAAGCAAGTCGATACCGGTTAGTATGCTAGAAAAAATGAGCGTTGCGGTGCCGAGAATAGGCACTACTATACCAACAATATAAGGAATTATCAGAAACACAAGATTGAGTCCTGGCCATTTTTCTTCAGCCCACAGTTGAAGATAACTAAAGAGGTTGTGGAGGTATTTATGGCGTATCTTTGCTAACGCAGCTACCTCATTAAGGGCGTTTACTATGCCTTCTTGATGCTCTGGTGGGGCATAACGGCTTAACTCATCTAATAACGAGACCATGCGGTTGCGATAAAGATCGAACTCCTCTATTTTTGTAGCTTCTAGCATACCTTTTAATGAGAGATTAACTGCGTTATGAATGTACTCGGAATCGCACACGGCCATCAATCGCTGCTGGATGCTTAAGGCTAGTTTTATTTCCTGCATCCTCTCACTGGATTTATTAACCGTTTCTTGATCCTGCATCATCCTCACCCCATCGGCGTACTAATCCGGTTTCTAGGTCAAATAAGTCTAACACCCTTCCTACACTCTCATTGACTAATTCTAGCACACTTTTGGGTTTGTGATAAAATGCGGGCATGGGGGGGCAAATAATTCCTCCCATTTGAGTGACTTGAACCATGTTTTGCAGATGCCCCAGGTGTAAGGGCGACTCTCGTGGCATCAAAACCAATCTTCGCCGTTCTTTTAATACGACGTCAGCTGCTCGCGTAAGTAAATTGCCTGCAATACCATGCGCTATTTCTCCTAAACTTTTCATAGAGCATGGAGCGACAATCATGCCCATCGTTTTGAATGAACCGCTTGCAATCGAGGCAGTGATATCGGTGTAAGGATGATAAACATCGGCTAATCCTTTTAGTTCAGCGGCACTCATGTCTGTTTCGTAGGCACGAGTTAATTGGCCAGCTTTTGTAACCACTAAATGTGTCTCAATTGACATCGATTTAAGCACTTCAAGAAGACGAATGCCATAAATAATGCCCGATGATCCACTGATGCCGATTATGATACGGGGTTTGTTTGTTTTCATAAGTAGAAGTGTATCACAATTATATAAGTGGTATACTCTAGCCTTTTGTTTGAGAGCCTTAATCTTATGACGATAACTCGAAAAATGTTAGTTACTAGTGCGTTGCCTTATGCCAATGGTCACCTGCATTTAGGTCATCTAGTTGAACATATCCAAACTGATATTTGGGTGCGAACACACAAGATGCTAGGGCATGAATGCATTAGTCTCTGTGGCGATGATGCTCACGGAACTCCCATTATGTTGAAAGCAGAGCAACTGGGTATTTCTCCCGAAGAGCTAACAGCCGACATGCAACGAAGTCATGAGCATGATTTTGTGCGGTTTGGTATTCAGTATGATTGTTACCATACAACGCATTCAGATGAAAACAAAACACTTGTAACGGATATCTATAATAAATTGCATGCTCGAGGAGACATTGTGCAGCGTACAATCTCCCAAGCATATGATCCGGTAAAAAATATTTTTTTACCGGATCGGTATGTGAAAGGGACGTGCCCTCAATGCAAGACAACTGATCAATATGGTGATAGTTGTGAATCTTGCGGTGCAACATATGCACCAACTGATCTAATCGATCCGGTGTCTGCTATTTCAGGTGCAACACCCATTGAAAAAGACTCAGAACATTATTTTTTTGATTTATTACGTTATGAAGATTTGTTAAAGACGTGGACACGAAGTGGTTGTTTACAGAGCGAAGTTGCTAATAAATTGGATGAGTGGTTTAAGGCTGGTTTGAAATCTTGGGATATTTCTCGTGATGCGCCGTATTTTGGATTTGTTATTCCTGGGACTGTCGATAAATATTTTTATGTCTGGCTAGATGCTCCTATCGGTTACATGGCTAGTTTTAAAAAATATTGTGATCAATCTGGTGTTTCGTTTGCTGAATATTGGGATAAAGATTCAGAGACGGAACTTTATCATTTTGTAGGAAAAGACATCGTATATTTTCACGCACTGTTTTGGCCTGCTATGCTTGCTGGTAGTGATCACCGGTTACCTACTTCTATTTTCACCCATGGTTTTTTGACAGTAAATGGGCAAAAAATGTCAAAATCACGCGGTACATTTATTGAAGCTCGTAAGTATCTAGAACATCTAAATCCTGAATATTTGAGATATTATTTTGCGGCTAAATTGAATGGTAAGGCTGAAGATTTAGATCTGAATTTTAATGATTTCATGAGCCGAGTGAATGCGGATCTCATCGGTAAAGTTGTTAATATTGCGAGCCGTTGTGCGGGGTTTATTAATAAACGTTTCGATAATCAGTTATCTGATTCTTTAGCCGAGCCTGCATTATACACTTCCTTAACTGCTGCAAGATCCACTATTCAAGAGGCATTTTTGCAACGCGATTATGCTCGAGCCATTCGTCACATTATGGATTGCGCGGATCGAGTAAATCAATATATTGATGCAGAAAAGCCATGGATCTTAGCTAAAGACGAATCTACTTTACCCAAGGTACAAGCGGTATGTACTATGGGTTTGAATCTATTTCGTGTGTTGATGACTTATTTGAAGCCCGTACTGCCTGTAATGGCTAGTAATTCTGAAACCTTTTTGAATTGTTCTGCATTTGTATGGGAAAGTATTGATGAACCGTTATTAAATCACACTATCAATTCTTTTGTACCGCTTATGACTCGCGTTGAACAAGCAAAAATAGATGAGCTATTGGCTAGCATGAAGGTCAATTGAGATGGTGTCTGCAAAGGAAATTGACGCATTATTACCACAAACTCAATGTGGTGAGTGTGGTTACCCTGGATGTATGCCTTATGCACAAGCGTTGGCTGTCGGTGCTGCGCCGATTGATCGTTGTCCACCGGGAGGTGTAAAAACGGTGCAGGCATTAGGTGAGTTATTGCAGATCAATCACACGCCCTATTTGGAAACGGCACAACTTAATACCCGATCACCGGCCTTAGCAATTATTCGTGAAGCGGAATGTATTGGTTGCACTAAATGCATTCAAGCTTGTCCAGTTGATGCTATTATTGGCGCAGCCAAGCATATGCACACCATTATTGAGCACGAATGCACGGGGTGTGGATTGTGTGTTGAGCCATGTCCGGTAGATTGCATCGATATGGTTTCGTTGCCCATGACAGATCAATCGCCTTATGACCCTGATTTGGCTCGTTCACGATATAACGCAAAAAAAGTCCGTATCTTGCGGAATGAACAAGAGAGTCAGCAACGATATCGTCAACAACGCAAACTCGCGACGGATAATCATGATCGACAAACGGACGTTGATGCAAAGCAAGATTATATTTTGCGCGCATTGCAGCGGGTGCAGGGTAAGAAAAAGCATGATTAAAGCAATTCGCCGCCTTATTTTTGAACGATTTCGTGCAAAAAATTCGCATCCTACGACTGAGTTGATATATAACTCGCCGTTTGAATTGCTTATTGCCGTGATTTTATCTGCGCAAGCAACGGATGTAAGTGTGAATAAGGCTACTGCGATATTGTTTCCGATTGCAAACACTCCCGAAATGATCGTCGCTCTGGGCGAAAACCGATTAAAAACATATATTAAAACAATTGGTCTCTATAATACTAAAGCTACAAATATCATTAAAACATGCCAATTATTAATCAGTCAGTATAAAAGCCAAGTTCCCAATACACGAGAAGCGTTGGAAAAACTACCAGGGGTTGGCCGCAAAACAGCAAATGTTGTGTTAAATACAGCCTTTGGACAAGCAACCATGGCAGTCGATACCCATATTTTTCGGGTAGCTAATCGCACGGGCATCGCGCCGGGGAAAACGCCACTAGCTGTCGAATTGGCATTGTTAAAATCGATTGACAACGAATTTTTACAGGATGCTCATCACTGGTTAATTTTACATGGCCGATATGTCTGCACTGCACGAAAACCGCATTGTGGCTCTTGCCTGATTCGAGATCTGTGTGAGTATCGAGGCGTTACTAGTTGCGCGTTATTTTAATTGGTAAACAATTCCTAAATTTTCCGTGGTACTGTATTTTTTAAAACTATAAGCTAAACTTTTAGCATTAAGAAAACTTATTGAGCTGATCGTCGTTGCGTTTAGTGTAAAGCATGTTTGCCAAGGAGTGCACATGAACAATTATGGAAAAATATCTTTTAAAAATAAAATTATTATAATCGGTTTTGGAAGCATCGGACGTGCTCTTTTACCTGTTTTATTTAAAAAATTTGATGTGCAACCGTCTCAAATAAATATCATTGCAAATGATGACTCTGGCATTGAGATTGTTCGAAAGTTTAATGTGCCTTTTGAGTTAATAACTATCACGGCGAAAAATTATATTTCAACTTTGGATGCTGTACTTAATGAAAATGATTTTTTAATTAACTTATCTGTTGATGTGTCTAGTTTGTCTCTGATTGAATTTTGTAATGAAAAAAATGCATTTTACATGGATACATCAACAGAACCTTGGAAAGAGCAATTTTGTTCCCATAATTTGTTGCCGGCTGACCGTACTAACTATATGTTGCGAGAACATCTTTTAAAATTAAAAAATCAAGTGAGTAAAACCGCTATTTTAACTCATGGGGCTAATCCAGGTCTTATTTCACACTTTTTAAAGCAAGCCTTGTTGAATATGGCAAATGATAATGGCCTGAATATTGATAAGCCCAAGCATGCTAACGACTGGGCAGAGCTTGCTAGAAGACTGGATATTAAAGTCATTCATGTAGCTGAACGAGACACGCAAATTTCTAGTTTACCTAAGATACCAGGAGAGTTTGTAAACACATGGTCTGTACCTGGCTTGATTGCAGAGGGATTGCAACCCGCAGAATTAGGGTGGGGCACACATGAACGGCACTGGCCTCGAGACGCTCACATTCATGAAATAGGTTGTCAAAGTGCTATTTTTTTAAATAGACCAGGTGCTGACACCCAAGTGCGTTCTTGGACACCGTCTCATGGTTCTTTCCATGGTTTTTTAATTACACATCCTGAGACATCGTCCATTGCCGAGTATTTAACTATAAAAAATGGTTCTAATGTGGAATATAGACCTACAGTTCACTATGCATATTGTCCCTGCCCTGATGCAGTCCTTTCTTTGCTTGAATTACGTCATAGAGAGTGGCGGTCTCAACCAAGTAGTCGGTTGATTTGTAATGATGTTACCAGTGGAATCGATGAGCTTGGTGTTTTATTGATGGGAAATAAAAAAGGCGCATATTGGTTTGGCTCCACTTTATCTATCGAAGAAGCCCGTCAAATAGCGCCGTTCAATAATGCAACAAGTCTACAAGTAGTCGCAGGGGTTGTTGCAGGCATGATGTGGGCTCTTGAACACCCAAATGAAGGACTTGTGGAGCCAGAGTGCATTGATCATCAATATATTTTAGATATTGCGTTGCCTTATTTGGGCGAAGTTGCAGGGTATTATACCGAGTGGACTCCGCTACATAATCGAGAGTTGTTATTTTCAGAAGAGTTAGATCATACTGACCCGTGGCAATTTATTAATATTAGAGTGAATTAAGACATTCAATGCTCCGGTGAAACACCGGATTCTATCTCTAATTTGTCACTATATAATCGAATAGTTTCATTGCGAGACTACCGCCTATCTATCACTCTTTTTTGTAGGTCGCGTCCAACCATATATTGTTTTTTGAACAGAAGTGGTTAAGGTAAGCTCTCCTGGTGGTACATTTTTTCGAATCGTACTGCCAGCGCCAATAGTAGCGTTTCGGCCGATGGTGACTGGGGCGACCAGTTGCGTATCCGAGCCAATGTGTACACCATCTTCAATCTCAGTATGGTGCTTATTTGCACCGTCATAATTACAAGTAATTGTACCTGCTCCAATGTTGACATCAGATCCTAATGTAACGTCTCCTAAGTAGCTTAAATGACTTGCCTTACTGCCAGCGCCGAATACTGCATTTTTGGCTTCGACAAAATTACCAATTTTACAATTTTCAGCTAAACGCGTACCAGGTCTAATGCGAGTAAATGGGCCAACGTGACTTCCATCTCCAATGACACAATCCTCAAGAATGCTGTTTGCGAGAATTTTACAATTATCACCTACTGTAACATTGGTTAATATGCAGTTTGGTTCAATGATACAGTTATTTCCGAGCGAAACATTACCGCGAAAAAGGTTATTAATGTCAATGAAAACATCTCGGCCGCACTTTAATTCCCCGCGTACATCGATGCGTGTTGCATCCGCCAACGTAACGCTGTCTTGCATGAGTTGGTTTGCAATTCTAGATTGAAAGGCTCTTTCTACCATTTGCAATTGCACGCGATCATTAACTCCTTGTACATCCATAGGGTCGTTTGCCTCAATAGAATATATGGGCAATTTATCAGCCACGGCCATAGCTATAATTTCAGTTAAATAATATTCTTTTTGCGCATTGTTATTACCTAGTCTAGGCAACCAGCGCTTCAGGTCAATCGCTTTAACACAACAGATCCCGGTGTAAATTTCTCGAATTTTTTTTTGTTCTGCCGATGCATCTTTTTCTTCAATAATAGCGCATATTTTATCAAATTCGTTACGAAGAATTCGTCCTAACCCAAATGGATTGGGTAAGGTGGTTACCAATAAACCAAGTGCTGTCTCCTTGAGATTTAAATCTTGGCCAGCTTCGTTTTTAATATCAGCGTTAAAAGAACTAGGTGCCTCTTTGTTAAGTAGTGAATTAATTAATGAACAGATTGTGTCTGTTTTAATAAGAGGTACGTCAGCGGAAAGAATCAAAACAGTTGCGTCAGTAGGGATATTCGGTAATGCTTGCAATACCGCATGACCTGTTCCTAATTGTTCGGTTTGTTTTACCCAATTTATTGGCAGATGATTAAATACTTGTTTAATATACTCAGCTTGATGACCAATGATGGCATGAATCATTGCTGGATTTAAATTCATGGCAGTTTTTATTACGTGCTCAAACATAGGCATGCCGCCTATTTTATGGAGAACTTTGGGGATATCCGAGTGCATGCGCGTGCCCATGCCGGCAGCTAAAATAATGATGTGTAATGACATAGTATTTAAGTTTTATTGCTATTTCTAAGAGGATAGCATTGAACTGTGTGAAAATATAGAAAAAAACGTACGCATTGATATTGCGAATTCAAATTGATTACTTTATAATTCTGCGCACAAAAAGGTGAGTATATAAAGTGACAATCCAATGTAATTCGCGAAGTGTGCGCCTACTCTTAATGGTGCAGTTTAGTTGGATGGGGCTACTTGCATTAATATCTTGGTATTTAGCTGGCCGGATAGGTTTGCAATCAGCCATATTAGGCGGATTAATTTATATATTGCCTAATGCTTACTATGTGAAAAAAATATTCCAGCATCAGGGTGCGAGAGCAGCAAAGCAGATACTCAGTAGCTTTTATAAAGGTGAAGCGCTGAAAATCAGCTTGTCAATTGTCCTGTTTACTCTGGTTTTTATCTTTTTCAGCATAAATCCTTTGATCTTTTTTGGCGCGTACATTGGTATGCAACTGTTAATTTGGCTTACGCCGTTAATTTTTAAATAGGTGGGAATTGACTGACATGATATCCAACACAGAATATATCAAGCATCATTTGACTTATTTAACTTACAATGTAAAAGACATGCGCTTAGGTTCAGGCGGTGGTTTTTGGACTTTGAATTTAGATACACTATTCTTTTCTATCGTTATTGGCGTTTTAGTTCTTGGCTTCTTATACGTAGGTGCTCGTCGAGTGTCCACAGGTATTCCTGGTAAGCTACAAAATTTTTCTGAAATGATGTTGACGTTTGCTGATAATCAAGTAAAAGACTGTTTTCATGGTAAAAACAATGTCATCGGTCCGCTAGCGCTGACTATATTCATGTGGGTATTCCTAATGAATTTTATGGATATTCTACCGGTAGATATATTGCCTGCTATTGCAAAAATGTTTGGTATTCACCATTTAAAAGTAGTGCCTACTAATGACTTGAATCTGACATTATCGATGTCGTTTTCGGTATTTCTCTTGATTATTTTTTATAGTTTGAAAGTTAAAGGCTTGAAAGGGTTTACAAAAGAATTAACAATGCAACCATTTAATAACCCAATATTTATCCCATTTAATTTGCTTTTAGAACTAGTTGGATTAATTGCAAAACCGATTTCTTTAGCACTACGGTTGTTTGGAAACTTATACGCCGGCGAGTTAATTTTTATATTGATAGCCTTATTAACACTACACGGAACGTCGTCATCTTCTATGGTGGGGACTGCAACACTTGGCGTGACTCAATTTTTATTATCGTTGGGTTGGTCAATTTTCCATATATTAGTTATTACATTACAGGCGTTTATATTTATGGTATTGACGATTGTATATTTGAGTTTAGCTCACGAAGATCACTAGTTTTTAACATTGTCCATTAAGGGGATATAGATATGCAAATAGCAAATTTGGCAGAACTAATAGCACATGTTCAGGGCATGACAGTAATAGCAGTCGCATTGCTCATAGGCTTTGGTGCATTGGGTACGGCAATTGGTTTTGGTTTATTAGGTGGTAAGTTTCTTGAAGGCGCTGCTCGTCAACCCGAAATGGTTCCAATGCTGCAGGTTAAGATGTTTATTGTCGCAGGTTTGTTAGATGCGGTAACCATGATTGGTGTAGGTATTGCTTTATTTTTCACATTTGCCAACCCGTTTATTGCAGCGGTTATAAGCGCATAATTTAATGCCTTTGTATTCTAATTTGTAGAGGAGATATCGCTTTGGAGATCAATTTAACACTGGTTATACAAATGCTGGTATTTGCCGCATTCGTGTGGTTTACCATGAAGTTTGTTTGGCCTCCTTTGCAGAAGGCTTTAGAAGAGCGCCAAAGTAAGATTGCTGATGGATTAGCGGCTGCTGAAAGAGGACGTCGAGAGCTTGAATTAGCACAGCATCGAGTGACTGACGAAATTAAACACGCAAAAGCTCAAGCCGCAGAAATTATTGAAAAGGCAAATTTTCGTGCAGCACAACTTGTAGAGGAAGCGAAAGACGATGCCCGTCAACAAGCTGATCATTTGGCTAAAGTTGCCAGTGAGCATATCGTGCAAGAAGTAAACCGAGCCCGAGATGCTTTACGCAAAGATGTCGGGCGTTTAGCTGTTGCTGGCGCTGAGAAAATTCTGATGCGTGAAATTGATGAACAGCGTAATAGCGTGTTGATTGATAATTTGATTGAAGAGATTTGATATGTCAGATAACAACACTGTGGCAAGACCGTATGCTAAGGCTGTATTTGAATTCGCTTTACAATCTAAGCAAATAAGTGAGTGGTCTGATATCCTAGGATTTTTGGGGCAGGTTGTCTCTGATCCTTTAGCCTTGCAGTTTATTCGTAATCCGTCAACTACGCCGGAACAACAAAGTGAACTGTTGCTATCGATTGTTACACAACTTCATCCAGTGAAGGATCAAACTCATGTAGTCAATTTGTTACATTTGCTTGCTCAAAATAAACGGTTACTTGTGTTGCCTAGTATTTGTTCCCAATATGATACATTGCGTGCTGAGCATGAAAAAACATTAACAGTAGACGTGATTGCGTTTGCTCCGTTAACGCGTGATCAAGAAGAACGACTAATCAAACGATTGAGTGAACGGTTACAACGTAGTGTTACATTAAATGTGAGCATCGATAAGTCCCTTCACGGTGGCGCTATTATTCGAGCTGGTCATTTGGTGTTTGATGCCTCAGTTGCGACCCAAATAAAGAAACTTAGTGCCAATTTGGCTGCTTAATGCTTATACGAGGATAGATTCCATGTCAGAACAAGTCGCTTTAAATCCATCTGAAATTAGCGAATTACTTAAAAAAAGAATTGAAAAATTTGCAATATCTTCAGAAGCTCGTGATGAAGGCAAAATAGCGAGTATTAAAGACGGTATCGCACGTTTGCACGGTTTAGATGAAGTAATGCAAGGGGAAATGGTCGAATTTCAAGATGATATCTATGGTTTAGCGCTGAATTTAGAACGTGATTCAGTGGGTGTCGTTATTCTTGGTGATTCAAGTACTCTACGCGAAGGAATGAAGGGAAAGTGTACAGGACGGATTTTGGAAGTTCCTGTTGGTTATAATCTGTTAGGTCGAGTAGTTGACGCGTTGGGTAACCCAATCGATGGCAAAGGCCCAATAGAAGCAGACCGTTTGTCTCCAATCGAAAAAGTAGCTCCTGGTGTTATTGCCCGGAAGTCCGTTGATGAACCAGTACAAACAGGACTAAAAGCAATTGATGCAATGGTTCCTGTCGGTCGTGGTCAGCGCGAGTTGATCATTGGTGATCGTCAAACTGGTAAAACAGCAATTGCAATTGATGCGATTATTAATCAGAAGGGTACAGGCGTTAAATGCGTATATGTGGCGATCGGACAAAAAGCGTCTTCAGTAGCTGCAATTGTACGTAAATTAGAAGAGCATGATGCACTTGAGCACACGATTGTTGTCGTTGCTGGTGCCGCGGATTCTGCAGCGTTGCAATTTATTGCACCTTATTCTGGCTGTACGATGGGTGAGTTTTTCATGGAACGTGGTGAGAACGCGCTTATTGTTTATGACGACCTGACCAAGCAGGCGTGGGCTTACCGACAAATTTCTTTGTTACTACGTCGTCCACCAGGTCGAGAAGCTTATCCCGGTGACATTTTCTATTTGCATTCACGTTTGTTAGAGCGCGCTGCGCGAATTAACTCGGATGAAGTTGCTCGTTTGACTAATGGTGAAGTTCAAGGAAAAACAGGCTCGTTAACAGCATTGCCTATTATTGAAACGCAAGCAGGTGACGTGTCTGCATTCGTTCCTACCAACGTTATTTCGATCACCGACGGACAGATCTTCCTTGATGTTAATTTATTTAACTCAGGTATTCGTCCAGCAATTAACTCCGGTTTATCTGTTTCTCGGGTGGGTGGCGCAGCACAAACGAAAATCATGAAAAAATTAGGCGGTGGTACACGCTTGGCTCTTGCCCAATTCCGAGAATTAGAAGCATTCTCGCAGTTTGCATCAGATTTGGATGATGCGACACGTAAGCAGCTTGAACGTGGTCAGCGTATTACGGAATTAATGAAACAAAAGCAATATGCACCATTGTCCGTTGCTGAAATGGGATTATCTTTGTACGCTGCTGAGAAGGGATATTTGGATGATGTACCTGTTGCAGAAGTATCGGCTTTTGAAGGAGCACTACAAAGTTATATGCATAGCATGCATGCACCATTGATGGAAAAGATTAACCAAGCGGGTGCTTATGACGATGCAATTGAGTCGCAATTAAAAGCTGCGGTAGAGGAATTTAAACAGACTGGTAGCTGGTAGAGGCGATTATGGCTGGAGCTAAAGAGATCCGTTTAACGATCCAAAGTACACAAAAAACGAGAAAAATTACTCGTGCAATGGAAATGGTTGCAGCGAGTAAAATGAGGAAGACACAGGAAAGAATGCGGGCATCCAAACCGTATGCCACGAAAATATATGAAGTTGTTAAACATATTGCACGTGCAGCATCTGAATATCGCCATTCTTTCATGACCGTGCGCGAAGTCAAGCGTGTCGGTATCATTGTGGTGACCTCTGATCGTGGTTTGTGCGGTGGTCTGAATACCAATTTACTGCGTGAAACAATTCGCACTATGCGTCGATGGCATGAAGCAGGACAAGAAGTGGACCTTTGTGTTCTTGGACGTAAAGGTCAAGCCTTTTTTAAACGAGTAGGTGGCCGTGTGTTGGCGTCAATTGATCATCTGGGTGATACGCCTGGGGTCAGTGACCTACTTGGTGCAGTTAAGGTCATGTTAGATGCTTTCTATCAAGGTGAAATAGATGCGCTTCATATTGTTTATAATGAATTTGTAAATACAATGACGCAAACGCCAATAGTTAAGCAGCTATTGCCACTTCCGACTGCTGAAGAAGATAGTAAAAAACTGGGTCATCATTGGGATTATATATATGAACCAGATGCCAAAGAATTACTTGATGTACTGCTTGAGCGTTATATCGAATTACAAGTATATCAAGGTGTTGTTGAAAACATTGCTTGTGAACAAGCCGCTAAAATGATTGCGATGAAAAATGCAACAGATAATGCGGGTGAATTAATTAAACAATTTCAATTGGCTTATAACAAAGCCCGGCAGGCTGCGATTACGCAAGAATTAGCAGAAATTGTCGGTGGTACGGCCGCTTTAGAAGAGGGTAAATGATGAGCATAGGTACTGTTGTTCAAGTGATTGGTCCGGTAGTCGATGTGGAATTCCCACGTGACAATGTGCCGAAAGTAAATGATGCTTTGAAATTAGTGGAAGGCGACTTAGTATTCGAAGTACAACAGCAATTAGGTGACGGTGTTGTCCGTACGATTGCTATGGGTACGACAGATGGTCTACGACGTGGATTGCAAGCTAATAATACTGGCGAACCAATTCAAGTTCCGGTGGGAACAAAAACGCTGGGACGAATTATGGATGTGTTAGGTCGTCCAGTGGATGATGCCGGTCCAATCGGCGCTGAAGAACATTGGTCTATTCATCGTAAAGCGCCTAGCTATGAAGAGCAAGCAAATAGCCAAGAATTACTAGAAACAGGGATTAAGGTTATTGACTTACTCTGTCCGTTTGCTAAAGGCGGTAAAGTTGGTTTATTCGGTGGTGCGGGTGTAGGTAAAACTGTAAATATGATGGAGTTAATTCGTAATATTGCGATTGAGCATAGCGGATACTCAGTATTTGCGGGTGTTGGTGAACGTACTCGTGAAGGTAATGACTTCTACCATGAAATGAAAGATTCCAACGTATTGGATAAAGTATCGCTGGTTTATGGACAGATGAATGAACCACCAGGTAACCGCTTACGAGTTGCATTAACTGGATTGACCATGGCGGAAAAATTCCGTGATGAAGGTCGTGATGTGCTGTTATTTATCGATAATATTTATCGATATACTTTAGCAGGTGTTGAAGTATCAGCATTATTGGGGCGTATGCCATCAGCAGTAGGTTATCAACCAACACTTGCAGAAGAAATGGGTATGTTGCAAGAGCGAATTACTTCGACTAAGACAGGTTCTATTACTTCCATTCAAGCCGTGTATGTTCCTGCGGACGATTTAACAGATCCGTCTCCAGCTACTACGTTTGCGCATTTGGATGCGACAGTTGTATTATCTCGACAAATTGCAGAGTTGGGTATTTACCCCGCAGTAGATCCACTTGATTCTACTTCTAGGCAGCTTGATCCATTAATTGTAGGCCAAGAGCATTATGATACAGCTCGACGTGTTCAACAAACACTACAACGTTACAAGGAATTAAAAGATATTATTGCTATTTTGGGTATGGATGAGCTTTCTGAGGAAGATAGACGCATTGTTTCTCGCGCACGTAAAATTCAACGCTTCTTATCACAGCCATTTTTCGTTGCAGAAGTATTTACAGGTTCACCTGGAAAATATGTATCGCTTAAAGATACGATTAAAGGTTTCCAAGGAATCCTTGCTGGTGAATATGATGACTTGCCAGAACAAGCCTTTTATATGGTTGGCAGTATAGAGGAAGCGGTTGCTAAAGCAAAAACATTATGAGGCAGTCAGAAGAAATGGCTATAACTACGCATTTAGATATTGTTAGTGCCGAACGAGAAATATTTTCTGGTTTGGCAGAAATGGTTGTTGCGACGGGTGAGTTGGGTGAAATAGGTATTGTTCCTGGTCATGCGCCGTTATTAACTATTTTAAAGCCAGGGGAAATTCGAGTTACTCTTCCTGAAGGTACAGAAGTAATTTATTATGTTTCAGGTGGTATGCTTGAAGTTCAACCTTATTATGTTACTGTGCTTGCGGATAGTGTTGAGCGAGCCGATCATATTGACGAGGCTGCCGCGTTGGCTGCTAAATCTCGCGCCGAAGAAGCTATTGCGAGTAGAAATACGGATATGGATTATTCAGCAGCCGCCGCAGAATTAGCACGAGCAGTCGCGCAAATTCGAGCGTTGGAAAAATTAAGAAAAACATTAAAAGCTTAAGGTAATTTGACTATAATCTCAGGTTAATCTGTGCATACTAAGTTGATTATCATTATTACTTGAGCTTATTTTGTAAATTTATGTATTACCGCCCCGCTTTAGGTCGGATATAGCGCAGGCTGTTGATTGGTGTGTGATGGTAATAAAAAAAAGAACACAAACTAAAATAAAGAAAGTTGAAAAATCCGCTAAACGAATCGCAATTATCGGTGGCGGTTGGTATGGAGTACACCTCTCTCTAGTACTCCAAAATAAAGGTTATGATGTCATAATATTAGAAGAACAATCGAATATTATGTCTGTAGTTTCAGGAACATTTGGTATTCGAACACATCGCTCTGGTTTGCATTATCCTCGGTCGAGAAAAGCACAAGAAATTTGTCAACGTAATTATGGTAAATTTTGTAAGGATTATCCTGATTTACTGGTTAAAAATAAGCACTCTATTCATGCCTATTTAGAAACCGATGCAAATGGAAATCCCTCTAAAATCAGTTTAAATGAGTTTCTTGAAGTATGTCAAAGAGACCCTACTAGTAGTTTTTTTGACCAATACGCTCATGGGTATCAAGGATTAAGTGCCGCCGTTTCAATCGATGAGCCGAGCATATTAGTTGGGGAGCCTCTGCGTGAAGCATTAAGAGCGCGTTTGTCTGCTGCAGGGGTGGATGTGGCCTATGACTATTCCGTTCAAGAAATAAAACCCTCAAATAATGGTCAAATGTGTATTGCTGGAATAAACACGCGTACACGAATTACTACCATCAATCAATTTGATAGAGTTATTAATGCAACTGGTTTCCAACATTTTATCCCTGATGATTTTAAAAGCAATCCATTCGGAATAAAACCAATCTATCAGGTATGCCTTGGTTTAGTTTATGAAGATACTAAACCTGGTGCAGCAGATGAACAGTTCACTTTTTTAGGATTAGATGGTGGGCATTGGGCGGCTATGCCTTGCGGTAAGACTAACCATGGTGCAGCAAAATATATGATAACACATGGTATTCATACTATTTTGGCTTCTTGTAATGAAACCATAGAAGCACAAAGCGTGGTTAAAAAATTAAATAATAGCAATTTTAGTGAGCGAGTTAGATTATATACTGAACAAGAGATAGAAAAATATTTACCAACTTTCAAAAAAAGATTTAAATATATAAAGTATGAAGTAGCCATTATTGCAAAACCATTAACTCGAACAGAATTTAGATGTGCTTTTACTTTTGCGGATTCAAATCGGGTTATCCAAGTATTTCCTGGAAAAGTTACAGGTATTTATGATATCGAGAAAGAGGTTCTTCAATTGATCAATGATGAGCAATGTGAAGAAAAACGTGGTTACTCCTATATTAAAGGAGGGGTGCTGGATCAAGCTAACAAAGAGATTCAAGATAAGCCGGATCCAACTACCAAAGAACACAATACCTGTCTATTAAATCCCTATCCTTATTTAACTGGGCGCGCATCTTTTTGGAGTCGACCGCCGCAGCCATCTAAAGAGGAAGCGAGCCAACCTAGGTACAATCACGGATTGAGAAATGGCGAATGAATCACATCAATCATTTTGATGAATCGATAACGAAATATATTGAAACCCTGGTTGCATCGTTTGACCAACCTATACTTGTAATAAATAAAGATTCTTTTATTATTGATTGCAATGCCATCGTCTCATCTTTGTATGATTTAAACAAAAAAGATATTGTTGGTAGTCATTATTTCAAATTATGTTCAAAAAAAGCGATTGATTTACCTGCTAAGTCCCTTTTGGAGCTGCTTGATAAAAACGAAAATGTAAAAACAACTCATGTACTTAAAGAGTTGCAAATCGTAAAAATATATCAATGGACTACGTTCACTCTACCTCTAATTAATAATTCTGAAGTTTATTGCTTACTTGGTCATGACATTACCAGTTTTTTAGACCTAGCAACAAAAGAGCAATCATTAAGCAATTTGATGATAGATTGTATACCTGCTCAGATTTTTTGGAAAGATAAAAATTTGGTTTATCTGGGTTGCAATAGTGCATTTGTAAAATCCTTGGGATTAAAAAGCAAAAAACAAATTATTGGAAGAACAGATTTTGATTTGCCAGTAGATGCGAATGATAGTTCGTTATTTCGAATCGATGATCTTTATGTTATGCAATCGAAGCAACCAAAACTAGATATAGAGGAAAGACAAACACTTGCAAACGGCGGCGAACGTATATTATCTACATGCAAGGTACCGTTAATTAATGATAAATCTGAAGTATATGGTGTGCTGGGTGTTTATCGAGACATTACCGAGCAAAAACAAACTGAAGAAGCATTGAAAATAGCCAAACAAGATGCTGAGAGAGCAAGTTTTGTAAAATCTGAATTTATTGCAAATATGAGCCATGATATTCGTACGCCCTTAAGTGGCGTTGTAGGCATGTCACAGCTGCTAGCTGATGCCATAAATGATCCGGAACAAAAGCAATACGCTTATTGGATTCATAAGTGTGGTATTCAATTGTTACGCTTATTAAATGACATTCTATCTGTTATTTCTGTTGAAAAGGCACTTGAGTTAGAGGTGCATTCCGAGGTATTTAGTTTAAGAGAATGCATAAATGATATAATTCAATTGGAACGTCCCTCAACAGAAATGAAAGAAATTGAATTAAATGTTTACATAGATCAAGACATTCCAGACCATTTAATCAGTGACCGCGCTAAATTGTATCGTATTCTTTTAAATTTACTAGGTAATGCTATTAAATTTACTAGTGTAGGTGCTGTTTCAATTGAAGTAAAAAAACGTAATATCACTTCAGAACAAGTGATATTAGATTTTCGAGTGATTGACACCGGTATCGGTATTCCTGATGCGTTTCAAGATAAGATTTTTGATCGGTTTTATCGAATAAATCCATCGTATAAAGGTGTCTATTCAGGTTATGGTATTGGGTTACATATTGCTAAATCCTATGTACAACTCTTGGGTGGTGAACTTAAATTAATCAGTCAACAAGACGTAGGCACAACATTTTATTTCGATTTAATTTGTAATTTTGCTAAAAATCAAACGACTACTCATTTATCGGAGCCACCATCCCCACATGTGTTGAAATCTAAATGTAATCCTAAATTAACAAGTCAGCCCTTGATTTTGCTTGTTGAAGATAATTACGTAGCACTTAAAATTCTCGAAAATATGGCGAAACTGGCCAAATTAAATTTTATTAGTTCTAGCGATGGAGAAAGTGCGCTAGAAATTGCAATAACCCAGCCCATTCATTTAATTATCACGGACATTGGATTACCAGGTATATCTGGTAATGAATTAACCCGAGAGGTTCGCTTATGGGAACGTTCGCATGGGCGATATGGTGTACCAATTATTGGGTTAACAGCGCATGCAGACGCCCAATTAAAAGAGGAATGTTTGAGGGCTGGGATGAATGATATTTATACCAAACCGATAGATTTGACTACATTGCAAATGGTCGCAGACAAATATATCGGCGGAGATTTTATCACATAGTGTCCGTTGGCAATTCATTTTCTTAAGGCTGACGTCCCGTGGGACGTCGAAATCTGCATTGTCAGTAGAACCTAATCCGAGGCTATTTTATTCCGTGCTTCTAACGCGGCAACCGCAGGTAAAGTTTTTCCTTCTAGATACTCTAAAAACGCACCTCCTCCTGTGGATATATATGAAATTTGATCGGTTAAATCATATTTATCAATAGCGGCCAATGTATCGCCACCTCCAGCAATGCTGAATGCGTTACTATTAGCAATCGCAATGGCTAATGTTCGTGTGCCATAGCCAAATTGAGGAAATTCAAAAACACCAACAGGTCCATTCCAAATGACCGTTTTTGCGTTTTCTAAGATATCAATGTACGTTGCAGCAGTTTCAGGACCTACGTCCATAATCATGTCATCGATTGCAACATTAGCTAGTGATTTATTAAATGCCGGGCAAGTTTCTTGGAATGCTTTTCCGACTACAACATCTGAAGGAAGCATAATTTTACAGCCTGTTACGCTTGCTAACTGCATAATAGTTCGGGCTTCATCTAATAAATTATCTTCATATAAAGAAACACCAATTTCTTTGCCTTTTGCTTTGAGAAAGGTATTGGCAATACCGCCACCGGGTATCAATACATCGACCATACCAACCATTTGTTTAAGCAGAGATAACTTTGATGATACTTTTGCTCCCCCGACAATCGCAACAATCGGTTTTTCAGGCGCTCTTAATACTTTTTCAAGCGCTTTTAGCTCTCGAACGAGTAATGGACCAGCTACTGCAATTGGGGCATAGTGTGCGACACCATAGGTTGATGCGTGGGAACGGTGCGCAGTACCAAAAGCGTCCATGACAAAAACATCACATAGGTTGGCAAGTTGTTTAGCTAGCTCCGGGCTGTTGCTTTTTTCACCTATATTAAATCGAACATTTTCACATACAACTAATTCACCGGGTAGTATATCGATCCCCTGTAAATAATCTGTTGTAAAACGTACAGGGCAGTTGAGTTGCTTTGATAAATAATTAGCAACTGGTTGCATTGATAGTTTAGGATCAATATGACCCTCTTCAGGGCGACCTAAATGTGACATCACAATAACAGCGGCTCCTGCGTCAAGAGCGGCTCTTATAGTTGGCAATGCAGCTTGTAGCCGTTGATCGCTAGTAATCATGCCGTCTTTGATGGGGACATTTAAATCTTCGCGGATTAATACTCGTTTACCCTGTAAATTCACATCCGACATAGTTATCAAGCTCATATTTGCTCCTTATGCACTCATCATATGGTGAGCTGTATCTAACATTCGGTTAGAAAACCCCCATTCATTATCGTACCAAGCAATGACTTTAACTAAATTACCCAACACGCGAGTTTGAGTGGTATCAAATACCGCTGAGGCTGGGTAATGATTAAAGTCGCAAGAGACTAACGGCTCGTCGCTAATATGCAATACGTCATTTTGTGCTTTTTTCATAATGTCATTTACTTCTTGCACTGTGGTTGGGCGTTTAGGAGTAAATGTAAAATCGATAACTGACACGTTAAGGGTTGGTACTCGCATGGCGAAGCCATCTAATAGGCCAGATAATTCAGGCAACACCAAACTTACAGCAGCTGCAGCTCCCGTTTTTGTTGGTATAATGGATTGCGTAGCAGAGCGTGCGCGATGTAAATCGGTATGATGCCCATCTAACAGTAATTGGTCTTTAGTATAAGCATGAATTGTATTTAACAAGCCATATTGAATACCAATTTCCTCATGCAATGGCTTCACAACTGGCGCTAAACAGTTGGTAGTACAAGACGCATTGGATACAATACAATCTGTAGGGCGTAATACATGATGGTTCACGCCATAAACGATGGTTGCATCCACGTCTTTTCCGGGCGCTGAGATTAGTACCTTTTTTGCGCCAGCCGTGATGTGTTGCATAGCATCTGCACGCGTCGTAAATCGCCCAGTGCATTCAAAAACAAGATCAATATTTAATTCTTTCCAGGGCAAATCCGTGGGATTGCGTTCACTCGTTATTATTATAGGATGACCATCGATTATTAATTTTTGGTCATCAATCTCTACTTTACTGGGAAATCGGCCGTGTGTACTGTCGTAACGCGTGAGATGCGCCGTAGATTTAATACCTGATAAATCGTTAATAGCAACAACATCAAACTCCTTTTGACGTTTAGTTTCGAATATGGAACGCAAAATGCAACGACCAATCCGGCCGTATCCATTAATCGCAATACGTATTGTCATACTTCTTCTCCGAAATCTTTAAGATAGTTGAAATTGTTTTTTCTATAGTTATACCAAGCGTTTGATATATCACTTCAGCAGGTGCTGACTCACCAAAACGATCAATACCAATTACAGCGCCGTCTAAGCCAACAAAACGGTACCAATATGCCGTTGCGCCAGCCTCAATTGCGACACGCTTTTTGATATTTCGAGGTAAAACCTGTTCTTGATAAGTGCTTTCTTGATCAAGAAAACGTTCAGCACATGGCATGGAGACTACTCGAACACGAATGCCTTCGAGCTTAATTTGAGCCGCACTGGCAACAGCAATGTGGACCTCAGACCCTGTTGCAATCAATATTATATCGGGTGTTCCGTCACAATCTACTAAAATATAACCACCACGTTTGATTAATAGGGATTCATTCGGTTGATGAGATAGCGCGGGTAATGTTTGCCGAGACAATAAGATACATGAAGGACCATTATGTTGCTCAATGGCTTGCTGCCATGCCACTGCTGTTTCTGCAAGGTCAGCAGGCCGCCAAACGTCAAGATTAGGAGTCATTCGCAACATCGAAGCATGTTCAATAGGTTGGTGAGTTGGACCATCCTCGCCTAACCCAATTGAATCATGAGTATAAACAAAAATTGTCCGTAATTTCATGAGAGCACTCATGCGAACAGCATTACGGGCGTAATCCGAAAAAACTAAAAATGTCCCACCATAGGGGATAAATCCACTGTGAGCTGCAAGTCCATTCATAATAGCGGACATTGCGAATTCACGCACACCATAATGTAAATAATTGCCGCTAAAGCAATGTGCAGTAATGGGATTTGTTTTTGACCAGTCAGTATTATTTGATCCTGTTAGATCAGCTGAGCCACCCAATAATTCAGGTAATAGGGGGGCATAGTGCTCGATACATTGTTGAGACGACTTGCGTGTTGCACTTGCCTTTGTATTTTGTAAAGCTTGTTTAATAAAATCATCTGCATGTGTGTACCAATGATCTGGTAGGTCACCATTAACCCGGCGCAGGAATTCATGATAGTCTGTGGGGCGGCGCTTTTGATAATCGACGCAACTTAAAAGCCATTGCTGTTCATCTTGTTCACCCTGCGCGATATGATTCCATGCATCATAAATCGTTTTAGGAATTTCAAAAGCCGGATATGGCCAATTAAATCGCTCACGTAATTGTGCAATATCGGTGCTACCGAGTGGTGCTCCATGTGTTTTTTCACTACCTGCAGCGAGAGAACCAAAACCAATAGTTGTTTTGCAAATAATTAAAGTGGGTTTGTTTGTTTCTTGACGAGCTGAAATAATGGCTTGCTTAATAGCGTCAGGGTTGTGGCCATCTACATCGCCAATGACATGCCAGTTATAAGCTGTAAATCTTGCACTTGTATCGTCAGTAAACCAAGTTTTAACGTCTCCATCGATAGATATACCATTGTCATCATAAAATACAATTAATTTACCTAGCCCTAATGTTCCCGCATATGAGCATGCCTCGTGAGAGATACCTTCCATAAGACAGCCATCACCGGCGAAAACATAAGTATAATGATCGACAACTGTTGTCTCTGCGTCGTTAAATTGTGTTGCTAAGATTTTTTCGGCAATCGCCATGCCCACGCCATTAGCAAGTCCTTGTCCCAGAGGACCAGTTGTTGTTTCAACTCCTGGTGTTTCGGTGCGTTCGGGATGACCTGGGGTTTTAGAGTGTAATTGACGGAAATTTTTTAATGCTCCAATCTCCAGATTGTATCCTGTTAGATGCAAAAGGGAGTATAACAACATGGATCCATGGCCGTTAGATAGGATAAATCTATCGCGATTAAACCAATGTGGATTTTTGGGGTTATGTTTTAAAAAATGGTTCCATAATACGGTTGCAATGTCAGCCATGCCAAGTGGCATACCAGGATGTCCCGATTGAGCTTGCTCGACAGCATCAACGCTTAAGAAACGAATAGCATTGGCCAACATGTTAGAAGGTACCATGGGATATTCTCGTAAAATCTATAAAGGCGGTATTGTCGCTCAGATGGTCTCTCACGGCAAGATGATGTTGTTTCATTTTACGAGCATAAATTTACTTTTTGCATAATTTATGAGACACTAGCCCAAATTATTGTACATATAATAAAGAATATATGCCGACTTACGATCCAAAGTCATCGATCTTAAAATTCCTCGATACTCAACTTACCGAAGACTACTTGTCTTCGGTTGATGAAAAACGGGATTTTTTTACAGTAGGTCTTAAACCTATGACATTGACTACTGTTGACGCTGATGAGCATACTGATATTGGAACAGATGACGGCTTACCTGAGCCCCGGCCGGAACTCGAGCTCGATCTTATTATTAATCCGGAATATCAAGAAAACTTAAAGAAAAAAATTAGTATATTAAACAAAATCAAGCATTTCCCTCATAACGATGTTGAAGCTAAAGCTAAATTTTTCACTCCTTTTGTAGATAGGCACTGGGAGCTAGCAAGGCAATATAGCGTTTTACGTAGGCGATTCCGAGAGGACTTGAAACGTGCAGAAAAAGCACAGTCGGCAGCATTTACGCAGCGCGTAGGCGACTTAATGATTTTAGCCGCTTTGTTGGAAGGTGTAAATGATCATTGTTTGAACGCTGCTCGAGAAAAAAGAAGATATTTACGCGACCAACGCGTATATGATCAAATACTATTCGATAATGATTTTCAATCGGAATTAATATTTGATAGCGATCCAAGTGTGGCTGAGCTTGGAACGCAAACGATCCGAGATAATGTAATACAGTTGAATCCATTTCGTCTCATGCTTGTTCGATTAAGACGTATCGTTTTAATGCTCTCGGTATTGCTTGAGTTTCAAAAAGAGATGGGAACCATTGAAAATGGTGGCAGCTTTTTATTTTTTTCTAACCTGGCGTGGGTTTTTTTCTTGCCTCGATTACTGACCAACCTTGGTTTAATTTATAAACATGTTTTTGATCGCTCAGCAATGACTGATATTGAGCATGCATTAGGTTGGCAAACGCGACTGCGAGCAGAGTTAGTTCGTTGTTGGCAAGAGCTAGCTAATGACATGGGATGGTTCAGTAGTGGCATTACTACGTGCTTTTTTCTTGCAGGTAAAACACCATTGATCGGCACATACTTAGCGTTAGCAATGCAAGCCTATGATTTTGTCGTAGTCCTGACCCGTTTTTGTATAGAACTTCGGCGGCTCGATGCATTAAAACAGGACTACAGAGATATTGATGATGGGTTTATAGCGGATTTGGAAGATCGGAGAGCATTTGATAGAAGAGAACTGGGTTTTAGTCTATTTAACTTCGGCGTATTGCTATTGTGCGCCATTTTAATGACGCCGTCATTTGCGAGCATAAGTCCCATTATTCCGTTACTTGCGGCAATAACAGCTTTTTTAATTACCATAGTAAATTATGCGGTAAATAGATGGTTTGTACAAGAACGACAAAGATTGTACGATGGTGAACTGATTGCTCCAGATGTACGATGTGTACTGACATTAGATGAAATACCGGACAGCCTATCTAAACTATTTAAAAATGATACATCAGCTCCTTTTACCAGCGACGATATTTCTAAAATTTCATTAGGCGTCTTTTTTGCAGGTTATATTCGTATAAAAAACGCGGATGAGGATAAACTGATCTATGTTAATAAGAAAACCCAAAAAATTATTAACTTACAGACAGATTGGCATTTTGATGCAGTAGATTTAGATATTTTTGATAACATAACAACCAAATCAGCCAGAGTAAAAACACTCACTTTCCAACAACTGGAAAAAATTAAAGCAATGAAAAAGTTTAATAAAGCGGATTTGGAGGCTGTAGATAAACAAGCGGTAAATGTACTTACCCATGCCTCTCAGAGCATAGCCAATTTTTCGGAGTACGTTATGGGATAAGAGGGGATTGCATCCTCTTTTTCAACGATGATATGCTTGCGCTTACTCTTTAGATTGTTCTTTGTAACTGAGGCAAGCATGACCACTCATTCATTACCATCTTTTTCTAACCTTGATATAGATAACTATGTTGCTCAATTAGATGGTGTTTTAGCAAAAAATTTATTAGAAATCGCAACTATTTTAAATAATAACACCTCTTTTACCTGGGATAATCTGATGCGTCCTATGGAGTTAATGGAGGATGAGTTAGAGCGATTTTGGTCACCACTGTCCCATTTACATGCGGTCGTTAATTCCCCTGCTTTACGAGTTTGCTATCAAGCCTGCTTACCCAAATTATCCGCTTATGAATCTGCAATTGGTCAAAATCAAGCGCTATACGATGCAGTTAATTCATTAGACAAATCTACGCTTAGTCCGGTTCAATTTAAAATAGTTGAAGATGCTCTGCGTGATTTTAAATTATCTGGAGTCGCACTTTCCTTAGAGAATAAGCGCCGTTTCGAAGAAATTTCAGCTCAAGTATCCACATTATCGAATCAATTTGAAAATAACATTTTAGATGCGGTCCAGGATTTTCATTTACATATTACTGACGAGGCACGCATGGCAGGGTTACCTGAACATGCGATAGCAACGGCCAAAGCTTTAGCTGAGGAAAAGAAACTGCCCGGCTGGTTATTAAGCTTAGAACAACCATGCTATGTAGCTGTAGTGACACATGCTGAGGATCGTGCTTTGCGAGAAACACTATATGAAGCATATTGTACACGCGCATCAGACCAAGGGCCCTCGGCTGGAAAATTTGACAATACGCAGGCGATGAACGATTTATTGGCTTTACGTTTTGAAGCTGCGCGGATGCTTGATTTTGCAAATTATGCTGAACTATCCATAGCAACTAAAATGGCTGAATCCACAAAGCAAGTGAATGATTTTCTTCAAGATTTAGTTTCTCATGCACATCATCAAGCAGTAAGTGAATTTAAAGAACTACAAGCC
This sequence comes from Legionellaceae bacterium, assembly GCA_030696305.1. Classification (GTDB taxonomy): domain Bacteria; phylum Pseudomonadota; class Gammaproteobacteria; order Legionellales; family Legionellaceae; genus JAUYSP01. The sequence continues at coordinate 68,203 of JAUYSP010000056.1, forward strand.
TTTGCTCGAGATCATTATCAATTAAATACGATTGAACCCTGGGATATAGCGTATTTATCTGAGAAAAAACAACATGCGTCATTTCAAATTTCTCAAGAAATGTTACGGCCATATTTTCCACTTAAGAAAGTCATGGAAGGTTTATTTACTATAGTTAATAAATTATACGGTATGACATTTGTAAAAATTGAGGATGCCGATACGTGGCATCCTGATGTTACTTGTTACGCGGTACTGGATGAAAAGGCAGATCATCGTGGGTATATCTATATTGATTTGTTTGCCCGACCGCATAAGCGGGGTGGTGCATGGATGAATTCATGCCAAAGTCGCTTTAAACTGCTGAATGGTCAGGCTCAGCTTGCGATTGCAACGCTAACGTGTAACTTTGCAAAAGCTACAGAAAAAAAACCGCCGATGCTCTCGCATGACGAGGTTTTAACTTTATTCCATGAGTTTGGTCATTGCTTACACCATGTTTTGACTCAAGTTGATTATATTAGTGCATCTGGAGTTCATGGTGTCGAATGGGATGCCGTCGAGCTGCCAAGCCAATTTTTTGAAAATTGGTGTTGGGACCAAGAAGCATTAACGTTATTAACAGAGCATGTGGAAACAGAAGAATCATTACCGGCGGCGCTCTTTAATGCATTAATTGCTTCAAAAAATTTCCAATCTGCTATGGCAATGATGAGACAACTGGAGTTTTCAATTTTTGATTTCCGTATTCATGAAGAATATACCGACGATGATCCTCAATTTATACCCAAAATTTTAAACGATGTTCGGAAAAAAACGACGGTAGTACCAACTACGCCCTATAATCGCTTTCAACACAGTTTTAGTCATATTTTTGCAGGTGGTTATGCTGCCGGTTATTATAGCTATAAATGGGCGGAAGTACTTTCTAGTGACGCCTTTGCTCGTTTTGAGGAGGAGGGTATTTTTAACCCAAAAACAGGACGAGATTTTCTTCATACTATTCTAGAAGTCGGGGGATCGTGCAAAGCGTTACCTGCGTTTGTGGCATTTCGTGGACGAATGGCTACTGTCGATGCATTGCTAAGACACAATGGAATAATAAGATGAAAGGTAGTTTAGATGAACTATATGACATTCCTCTTAAGACGATCCAGGGTAACGAGACTACATTAAAGCCCTATCAAGGGCAGGCGATGTTAATAGTTAATGTCGCCAGTCGTTGTGGATTTACTGCGCAATACAGTGAATTACAAAAACTTTATGATGATTATAATGGCCGTGGCTTTACGGTTCTTGGGTTCCCGTGTGATCAATTTTTACACCAGGAACCTGGGGATAACAAAGAAATTTTAGAATTTGCTAGCAGTTGTTTTCGAGTAACCTTTCCTTTATTTGCAAAAGTGAATGTAAAAAAACCAAATCAATCGCCTCTATATGCTTATTTAGCTAAGCATATAGAAAAAAAGCCCTGGATATTTATTCCGTGGAATTTTACTAAAGTTCTAGTTGATAAAAATGGAAAGATTTTAAGGCGATACCTACCAACTACTTCCATTGGCACTATTCGCAAGGAAATAGATAACCTATTATAATTCTCGACATGCGTTCAGATAAGCCTCTTCATCTGGCATGCTGTGTGTACGCTGTGCGTGCCACAAGCACTCAGCCAGAGGTTCCATGATCAAATGTTCAACGACGTGCATGTCTGAATATTTTTTTAATAGACTTTTGAAAATATCAGATATTCCATTTGGACGATTAGTGGTAACTTGCTCCCGAATAGTTAAGTGTAATCCCATATGTAAAAAAGGGTTTGATTGACCTAATTCAGGAAAGTAGCTTACTTCCAAATGAGTAGAATCGATGAAATCGTGATATTCTGGATGCAATAAAATAACATCAACTAATTGCTTTTCCATCGGTTGCAAAGTGGCTTTTTGTTTGTACTTCACCCAGCTGTCGACAAAAAATTGTCGCGTATCTTGAATTGTTTCACCATAAAACATAGGCTAATTTTAATGTTGGTAAATTTTAAGCAGTTTAACGTAAATTGAGCATAACCTCTATCTTTTAATAAAGAACATAGTCCTGAGTTATACTTTATGTTATAATATAATTGTACAAATAGGGGGCGACCTGGCTTCGACGTGGGTTGCGAAACCTGAAGTGCATGCCGAGATTGAGACCTCTCGTAAATCAGACTCATTAAACACAAATGCAAATGATGAAAACTTTGCTGGTGAAGCTATCGCTGCTTAATCGCGTTAGATAAACCACACCGTGCGCTGCCATAAACCAGCGCCCCGTTGCCCACGCCTGCTTATAGGTAGTGGAATCAACGGTCATAGAAGATAAGCTAGTGATTTGATTGTCCCGCATCAAATTGCGAAACTCAGGGAACCGTTGTGCACCATCCTGCCAGTCGGAGGGTTCACAATTAAATTAAATGACCCGGCTATGCATGTAGACCTGATGGCAGAGGATTTGCGGACGCGGGTTCGATTCCCGCCGCCTCCACCACTTAACTTATTGATTTATAAAGTAAAAATTAACGTACTCCTTAATCACGGCACCACAAAGGCACCATTAACGCCTCAAATCCAGTTTGTTTTAAAGGATCCGAATGGATTGTATTCTTATATTATCATTGTCACTTCTAGGTTTCGTATATGGCTATATTGCAGGGAAATATAGTAGACGAGCCACTGAAAATAGGGGTGAGGTTCTAATTAGGCAGTCTTTAGCAAAGTATTGTGAAAATAAAGATGCTCATGTTCTAAATAATGTGACCTTACGGTTAGAAGATGGTTCAACTACGCAAATCGATCATATTTTGATTGCTACAAACGGTGTCTTCATAATAGAAACCAAACATTACAAAGGATGGATATTTGCTAATGCTAAATCTAAATTTTGGACTCAGACCATCTATAGCGAGAAATATAAATTTCAAAATCCAATCTTTCAAAATTACAAACATGTTAAAGCGCTTCAAAATCTTTTTGACTTCTTAGAGCCTCAGCTTATCCATAATATTGTTGTTTTTAGTGGTAAGTCTGTCTTTAAAACTCCTAAACCTGTTAATGTGTGTTATCGAGAAGAGTTAATCCCTACAATAGAGCAAAATTCGGATAGAGTTTTAAGCTTAAACCGTATTCAGTTTTGTGTTGGTCGATTAGAGTACATGCGTTTAGAGTTAACACGAAAAACCGATATTGAGCATCAAGCATATTTAACGCAAAGATTTGGTCGACAGCTATAATTCAGAGACAGAAACAACTAGCAAAGAAAAAAATAAGAAATTTTGATTAAGATGTCCTTTAAATGAGACAGAGCCAAAACTAGTCTATTCAAGGTGAGTCCCCCAATCATGAACAGGACGATACCCTGATTGAGCTGACTGATCCGGTAATCCCCCCATTTTTAACTGACGTTAAAAGTAGAGGTTTAGGCAGCTAGTGCCAGTTTTTTCCTTGGAGGAATTCCTCCAATTGCAGTATTTGGTCGTTCATTGTTATACGTCCATAGCCATTGTGTCGCATGTAGTTGTACCTCGGCAATACTTTCAAATAAATATTGGTTTAACCAATCATATCGAACTGTACGGTTATACCGTTCAATATAAGCATTTTGCTGTGGGTTTCCTGGTTGTATAAAAACCAACTGGATCTGATTTTTATTAGCCCATTGCTCCAACAATTTACTAATATATTCAGGCCCATTGTCACAACGTATCTGCTTGGGCTTGCCTCGCCACTCAATGATTTGATTAAGAGCCCGTACAACGGGCTCTGCCGGCAAAGACAAGTCCACCTCGATGGCAAGTCCTTCGCGGTTAAAATCATCCAGGACATTCAATAATCGATAGCTACGACCATCCTCTAACTGGTCATGCATAAAATCCATCGACCAGCATTCGTTGATGGCATTGGGTACAGCCAATGTTTCAGGTTTTTCCCTAATTAACCGTTTTTTGGGTTTTATTCGCATGTTGAGCTCTAATTCTCGATAAATTCTATAAACGCGCTTATGATTCCAGCCGTATCCCTTTACATTACGCAGGTAAAGAAAACATAAGCCAAAGCCCCAATTACGCTGGTTTTGCGCCAAACGCATTAACCATTCGGCTATTATCGTATTTTCATCACTTAGTTTAGGCTTATATCGATAGCAGGTTTCACTGATGCTAAACAGTTCACATGACAATCGAATTGAAATATCCTTATCAAGTACCGCTTTTTGCGCCAGTTCACGTCGGCGCGACGGTGTTACCACTTTTTTTCGATGGCTTCCTTGAGTATCTCAGCCTTTAAGCGTTCTTCAGCATACATCTTTTTAAGACGGCTGTTTTCAGCTTCAAGCTCTTTTAACCGTGACATCATGGACACATCCATTCCACCATATTTGGCGCGCCATTTATAAAACGTAGCTGAACTGATGACATGCTCCCGGCATAATTCTGGAACAGCGGCACCACCTTCGGCTTGTTTTAGAATCGACAGTATTTGGCTGTCTGTAAATTTTGATTTTTTCATGCAGAATCTCCTGTATATAGGTTACGAGAAAATTCTACTTTTGGCATCAGTTATTTTTCGGGGGGATTACCTGCGGTTTTAGCATTTCATAATCTCAATCGATACTCGTTAGAAGATTATATTATATTTTTAATTCGCGATTCGCGAATTAAAAATAATGAGTATGATTTTATAATCCTGTAAGTAAACTGTTTCAGCACTATTTATTTCTCAATGAGGAAGAATGTAAAGTTTTGAATAGCTATTTGTTAAATGTTATAATTCTTGAAATATGATTTTTTGTTTTATAAACAAAGGGTTTTTTGCTAATTTGTTAATTCTTGTTGTATTGGTTGTTAATTCTTTGAAGAAGGGGTGTTAAATGTGTTCCGCAAAATTTGAGCATTATAATTTGGGTTTAGTATTGCCAACTTTTGAATCACCCCTAACTGATTTAATTATTGAGTTAGATCATTTACGAAGATTGCGCTTAAGCGGGACAACCAATCCAAGAGTTTTTTTTCAATTAAAACATATCTTTCATCTCTTGGAGAGTGTGGGTTCTGCGCGAATTGAAGGGAATAATACGACCGTAGCAGAATATATTGAAACTAAACTTGAAAAAAATACAAATGTTCCGCCAAGCATAAAAGAAATCCAAAATATCGAAAATGCAATGAACTTTATTGAAGAGCATGCCAAGGATCAGCCCATTAATCGAATGTTTGTCAGTGAGATGCACAAAATCATTGTTGATGACTTGCCTCTTCCACCTAGAGGCGAGGGAGATCTTACTCCGGGGAAATACCGGGAAAAAAATGTAGCTATTGCGAATGCCTCTCATATTCCTCCTGACTATAGCACGGTACCCCAATACATGGACGAATTATTTTCTTTTATCTCTAAGGATGATAGCCCTAAATATGACCTGCTTAAGGTAGCGATTGCACATCATAGATTTGTTTGGGTTCACCCATTCTCAAACGGAAATGGTAGAACAGTTCGTTTATTTACTTACGCAATGCTTGTCAAATTAGGCTTTAACGTTAATGTTGGCCGTATATTAAATCCTACAGCCGTGTTTTGTTCTAATCGGGATAATTATTATTATCATCTTGGATTAGCTGATAAGGGTACCGATGAAGGAATCTTGAGGTGGTGCCAATATGTATTAAACGGATTAAGAGATGAAATTCAAAAAATTGATAAATTGTTGGACTATCAATTCTTACAAAAAGAAATTCTATTGCCGGCTGTTAACTTCTCCCTTGAAAGAGCATATATAACCGAAATGGAATCAAAAATATTAAGATTGGTAGTTGAGAAACAAGTCATCCAAGCAAACGATTTAGCTAAGATCTTTGCGGGAAAAGAAAAATCAGAAGTATCACGTCAGATCAAAAAGCTGATTGATAAGAAAATGTTGACTCCAGAAAGTGAGGGAAAGAGAAAATATGTCATACGTTTTGACAATAATTATTTATTAAGAAGTGTCATAAAAATTTTAGGTGAGAAGGGTTTTTTACCTGATAATTCATAATTTGAGGTTAGTAAAATGGCATCTGAGGGGCAACTTTGGGGGCAATAAAAATATTTTATACAATAAATCAATTTAATAACAACAGGTTAACTATTTAGTTCAGTAGCCGCCGCCCAATTAAGTTTTTGATAACGCAAATAACGACACCCTTCCTACTTGCGGCTCCGTAAAGGATCCAAAACCTCCAAATATCAGTTTTAATCTGGTCTTTCCCATGAGAAAAATTGCTTTAGATACGAATATTATTAATTTCTGTTGTGACAAGGGGATTCAAGCGTGTAACTTTGCTGATTTTTTGGATGGATGGATGAATAAATAATACCCTTTGTAAGTCCATACGTGATTTATGAATTAGCACGTTTATCCTAGCTCGCTTCATAACCCTTATTTAATTAGCCAACATTTTTTATCAGCCATTATCAAATATCTTTTTATTACAGTTGGTATATTTATTGCATGTATTCTTGGAAGCCAATGGGTTAAGCGTTCTAATTTGACAAATTAAATAAATCAGGGTATTTTCTAGAGACTGAATTTTATTCAGTTTAAACTAAACGTGAAACTAAAGGAGAAAAAAATGTCGTATTTAAAAAATGAAATGATACCTATCTTAGAAAATGTGAACAAAAAAGCGGAAGATAACCAGGACTCTGTTTGGCGTTCTTGATCCAATCAAGATCATATCCTCTTCGATCTTGATATCTTTTTTTGATTATCACAGCTACGATTCCTGCGAGTTCATTGATTCTCAAAGAACCCAAGAAAAACTTTATAAAACCCCCCAATTTATTCGAGCTAAACAGTTTATAGAAGAGCATCAACTCAACACATTAGTTTATCCAAACATTATTCACGTGGATGTAGGAATTTATGGCATGCTTGCCTGTTCAAATTCTTTTCTTTATCACAGGCTTACAGAAGAAGGATACCGAAAATTACTACACATCAATAATATCCATGGTATTGATTTGATTAGCAATCAAGAAGCGCTTACTAAGTTTATCCACAAACCGGTGATAGAACAAAGTATTCTTCTTTTTATTCCCAATCAACAGGATAATGAAAAATCATATGTTAAGTATGCCACGGCAGCTGTTTATGATAACCAGGCAAAAAAGATTTTCTTTTATGCTTCAGCGTCTTGTATTACAGACGCCTTCAGAAAGATTTTGCCCTCGAATATCTCTATAGGTTATATCGATCGATCGGTGTGTTTTGGAGAACACGCGTTTTACTCAGGACATGAACAATCGTTCTCTTTTGAAATTGATTTAGGGTATGCAGTTCATGATATTTGTCAGCTACAACAGATACAAATGGCATCAGGAAAAATTCAGCATACGCTTAACTCTCAATCGGCGCATGTGAAGCGCTCTATCTTTTATAACAGTTCGCCAATCGATTATTTTATTTTAGAGAATTTTATATGTGAGCGAGAGGAGATGAAACAATATCAAATAAAGTTAATGCAACAGTTTGTAACTCAAACCATGCAATACACACAAGATCGGGAGGAAGGTGAGAAACAAACTATGTGTGTTATTTCGTAACTCGTTACGCAGCCTCGTCTTTTTTGCATCTTGGTGAGCCTGCGAGCTTAGTTGCGCGTAATGTCTGGGATCCCCACCTTCGTGGGGACGACATTTTTTTCCCTTAAGTTGGCGTTATTACCGAGCATATACTACAAATCAATTTTATGGTCTATGATGTGATTTTGTGTGCGAAACTGATTTCTCGTGATTTGCCACAATGACAGCGATTGTCTATTTAACCAAGTATTTAAAACACTAACTAAGGCATCAGGAGCTTCTAACGGCAACATGCGCCCTGAGTCAATCCACGTTCCTGTTGAGCCGTCTTCGTTTGTGAAGATCTTCTTGAATAATTTGGCAGGATATACGGTGATGGTGTTACCCTTATTCCACTCGAGTGTATTCACTTGTTTATCTAGAGCCGCGTATACACAGAGCTTTTTTTCATTTATACAATTTTTTAATATTAAAAAGCCCACTACCTTTTTCCGTCTCCAGTGTTCATTTTGATGACTAGATTTGCTTCATTTCACGTTCGAACCATTTACTCCATACCCGGACGGGACATCCATTAGGCCACGTCACATTGTTCGGAATGACGTTGCCCTGGGTTATTGAGAATTTAATGAAGTTAAAGAATCAATGGGATAAGACTCGAATGGCACTAAGTTAAGCATGTTTACCATAATGAATTCGCTGCGCTCATGGCTCCCGGATTACGGCGGCGCCTGCATTCGGGCTACGTTTTAATCAAAAGTAGCCCGGATGGAGAAAGCATGCTAGGGGTCAAGCCTTGCTTTTTGCCTTATCATTGTTGACTAAAACAGTTTACTCATCATTTGACTAATAAAAGCAGTTAGATTAGTTTTATTGCTAAGGAAGAACAAAGAAGGTCCAACATGGCACGGTCATTGCGTATTGAATATCCAGGTGCGTTATTTGACATAACATCAAGAGGTAATAAAAAGGAAGATTTTTTCTTATCGGATGAAGACCGAGTCTTATGCTTAGACATTTTTGCAGAGGTGTGTTTCAGGAGTAATTGGATATGCTATGCCTATTGCCTTATGAGTAATCATTATCATTTACTTATTGAGACTCCACAAGGTAATCTGAGTCCGGGTATGCAATTATTAAATAGTATATATACGCAGAAATTTAATCGAAGTCGGAACCGAGTCGGCCATGTTTTTCAAGGTCGTTATAAAAGTATACTTGTCGAAAAAGAAAGCTATTTGCTCGAGTTGTCGCGGTACATTGTATTGAATCAGGTAAGAGCAAAAATGGTGGAGAAAGCTGGTGATTGGTTTTGGAGTAGTTATCAAATAACTTTAGGCAAAGCCCCTAAACCTTTCTGGCTATCCCCTGATTGATTCTTGCCCAATTTAGTACAAAAT
>JAUYSP010000072.1 GCA_030696305.1 Legionellaceae bacterium
AAATTGACTGTTCTGACCTTAATTAAGGCTATTAACATGGTAGCGAAACATTCCATCCGTGACTTGTTCCATGAAAAATAACTATTTAAAATACCCATCAGCTCATTGATGTTCATGACTCCATGTCCTTACTTGGCGGAAAAAATATGGATTATCAATGAATCAGTGAGCTACTTCAATAAATCAGATGCACCCACGAAGGTCGCTAGATTGCTTCGTCGCTATGCTCCTCGCAACGACGAATTTAAAAATCGTACCGTACAGAGGGCTATTAGTTTAATTGCACATATTTTCTATGAGACATAATCGGCCTTCAATATCAATTTATATTCATTATGTCTACTTATTATAGTTGAAATATGTTACAATTGTCGATACGATTTTGAACTAAAAATGACTATGTTACATATTTTTTATACATAAAGGCTTTTAACCCATGATGAAATGGAATGAGTAGCCCATGAACTAACACAAGGCATATATTATGAAGAATAGACTTGATCTCGAGAATGAAATAATTGACGCGATAAAAATCGGGAATGTTAAAGCAGTTGATAATATTCTTGACTACCATCATCTGATGGTCAATTCTACGGACAAGAGCGGACATTCACTTCTTATTCTTGCTTCAATCTATGGAAGGGCTTCGATTGCATCTCATTTGATCCATAGAGGCGCTAATCTAAATGATAAATCGCGTGTACCTGGATCTAATAATACGTTTACTCCTATCATGTGGGCACTGGAGCATGATCATTTGGACGTTTTCCATATATTAGCATCACATAAAGCGTCTATAGAAGCGTATGCACTTCATCGAGCAGCAAAACGTGGTTCATTGCTAACGGTTAAGGCAATATTGCAGTACTATCCAAAAGCATTAAATTGTTTGGATGCATGTAATCAAACCGCTTTATTTTGGGCGGTAAACAATGGCCATACTGATGTAGTACGTTACTTAGTAGAAGAAAAAAGCGCGATATTAGATCATGAAGTCGCATTATCTTCACCTTACAGTTCTGTGACTATAACTATTCGGACTTTTATAAAAGCATTACAACATGAAAATAAAGCTGATACGGATTTGTGTAATCGATATCAGGATATAGACAGGATATTGGAGCATGCTGGTGTAAAACAAGTTAGCAGCCCTTCTAATATTATTAGTTTATTAACTCAGTTAACTTCAACTATTGTTCAGTATTCTAGTTTTGACGCGCCTCAAGCAAAACAACTAACAATACTTAAAAACTGGCTTAAAGAACGTATCGATCATCCAGTTTTCAATAAAGAAGAGATCCAAAAGAATATTTTTTTAATAATTGTTCGAGTGTGCGCACCACGTGTTAGTTTTTGGTCCATTTTTACGCCAGATATTGTGCATCAGGAAACTTTTCATAATTTGAGTGATTGGGCGCTTTGGCATTACCCAGAGCTCAACCTTGTTGATGCAAAACCTTTTCAAGATAAAAGCGAGTTTTTGCGCGATTTAAAAAAGATACAATCAATTATTCCAATCCCGTCCTTTAATTCATTATCGAATTTCAACGGCCGAATATTTAAAAGCGATTCCAATGACTATAATATAGATGAGGCTGTGTCACCTAAATCTATTACTGAGTTGACTTTATAAATTTTTATCCAATATGACGCGGCATCTATAACAGGTTTACATTTGGATTAATTAGTTTAATCCTGAGGTTATTATTAAGTTGGCTTCTATGTGAGTCATCATATTTAATCACGCCAATTGGCGTGTTGAAATACAGACGCCGCAAGTTCACGGCTGTCCCATTATAAATTATTGAGCATAAAATATTAATTTTGATATTATACAGTCATAATTGTCTTTGCGAGCGTTAGCGAAGCAATCCAGATATCGGAGTTTTTAAGTCACATCGATCTGGATTGCTTCACTTCGTTCG
>JAUYSP010000074.1 GCA_030696305.1 Legionellaceae bacterium
ATATTGCTCAATACACAATTCTATTGCACAGCTATAGATCGAACTGGATCCCGCGGACAAGCCCCGGGACGTCGAAATATGAATTGTCAACAGACCCTACTGAATACCACGGAAAAGCTTTGATCCGTAGATAGTCAGGAATGAATTACACTTTAACGATTTAAATTAAATCAATTGTAATAACTAAAAATCTAATAAAACTTGATTCAACCATCATGGTAAAAATAGATCAAGATGAACAGAAAATACTACTGATTATTATAAAAACAACATTAGGAAATGATTGATCACATAGAATGTAATCTGAAATAATTGATAATAAATCACCCTATAATAGCTAGTGCACTTTAGAAAAAATTATTGTATTCTCCCTGTGAATTATTTTATCACTAACTGAAAACTCATTAGTTCTCAAATATTACAGCCTGGAGATGATTATGGAGAATAAACCTCAGATACAAAGACGCAAATCAGCAACAGCACAATTATGGAGTACAGTGATAGGAAAAAAAGGGAAAGATAAAGAGCCAAAATTGCAGGCGGTTGTAGCTGCAATGCCCCCCCATCAACAACCACCGGCAACTCCCTCTACAGAAGATAAAGAGCCAAAATTGCAGGCGGTTGTAGCTCCAATGGCCGCCCATCAACAACCACCGGCAACTCCCTCTACAGAAGATAAAGAAAAAGCAGCAATATTGATTCAAGCTACGTTCCGAGGAACAACCCAAAGAAAAAAATACAACACAGCACTGATTAAACATAAAGAAGAGCAACTAGCAGCTGCTAAACTGAAAGAAGAGCAAGCACTAGCAGCTGCAACCCCTATTTCTTCTTCTTTCGCCTTACAAGCATTAGAATTTATCATAACAAATCGGAAAGCCATTGCTATCACTGCCGCGTTGTTTGTCATTGCTGCGGGGGTTTTAGTTGCTCTTACTTATGGAGCAGTTGCATGCCCACTGATCGCTGCTTGGTTAGCACCATTAGCTGCAGGTCAATTACTAGCAATTCAAATTACCACTGGCGTGGTTGCTGCTACAGCAGCTATGAGCTTAACCGCTTCAGCTGTTAATTTCTTCCATAATAGAAACGCGGCTAATGGTCCGGGAAGCATTCCGGCTAATACTACTGGAGCAGATTCTTCTGTAGTAACGGAGTTGAAAACCCCTTCGTTGTAGAAACTCATTACTTATAAACCATTAATCTCCCGCCAGCCGGGAGATTAATGCTATATGAGATCACTGCAAAACGATAATAACATTTTAAAAAGCACATGTAATGACTGATTTAAATAATAAAAATAAATTCAAACAAGACCACGCTCTCCGCAACAAAAATCAATTTTGGATCAACAAGCTTAAAAAAAATTAAGATCAAATTAAGATCAAATGTTGACCTATAAATAAAATTAATGTACAATACTGTTTTAAATTAACTGGGATAAATTATGCCTCCTAAAAAACATCGCAACTCACATCAAACACCACCTACAACACCAAAATCAAAAACGAATGGTACTCCTGGTCCTGAGGGGTCGACACCAGCTATTCAAATGTCTGATTTGCCCTCTCATCCATCCTTATCTAGCCTCAGGCAGCCGATACCGGAGAGTTGGGAAGATAATCTAAATGTTGATGAACTACACACTCAAGCACCATCTCCTGAAACAATAGTAACATCAGCCGTTGCGGACGCTGAAGGAGAGGCATCAGACGTTGTAGAAGAGCGACAAATCATTGCAGAAGCTCTAAACACTGAAATGGAGTCAACGATTGTTGCAGAAACTCTAAACGCTGAAAAGGAGCCAACGGTTGTTGCAGAAACTCTAAACAATGAAATGGAGTCAACGATTGTTGCAGAAACTCTAAACACTGAAATGGAGCCAACGGATGTTGCAGAAACTCTACACGCTGAAATGGAGTCAACGGTTGTTGCAGAAACTCTAAACACTGAAATGGAGTCAACAGTTGTTGCAGAAACTCTAAACAATGAAATGGAGTCAACGATTGTTGCAGAAACTCTAAACACTGAAATGGAGTCAACGGTTGTTGCAGAAACTCTAAACACTGAAATGGAGTCAACGGTTGTTGCAGAAACTCTAAACGCTGAAATAGAGTCAACGGATGTTACTGAAACTCTAAACACTGAAATGGAGTCAACGGTTGTTGCAGAAACTCTAAACCCTGAAATAGAGCATAGAAAAAACTCAAGAATCCCAAATTTGGAAAAACTTGTGGCATACTACGGGTTGGAAGATGATAGCGTACCATTGAGAGCGCTAAATTTGAATAATACATGGGAACCGGACTATAGAGCTGTACGACGTAGCACGCGCATATCACCTGATCAGTCCTCGCACAACGCTACGTTTTTATTGAACTTACACAACAACAAAATTTTCCATAATTGGAAAGTACAGCTTGCCGTTAATTGGAAAGTACAACTTGCAGTTGCGGTATTGGTCATCGCTGCGGTACTGGTCATTGTAGCGCTTACAGCGAATATGAATGCGCTTCCAGCCATTGCGGCGATTGTAGCAGGGTTATCAACGCTTGCAGCAAATGCTATCTTTGGTGTTGCAGTAGGTGTAGCAGCTGTTGGAACAGCAGTATTGGTCGTCCCCCCTATATATGGTCGCTTTTTTGGTGGTGGTAATTCTGATACTGATAGCAGTACCCATTCTTATAGTAACAGTGTCGATTCTGATGAGGATGAGGATCAGGTAAGAAGGAGCATATTTACCGAAGCTACTCACTTTAATTCCTGATAAAAAATAGATCCCGCGGACAAGCCGCGGGACGTAGGCCTTGTGGAAATGAATTGTCAACAAACCCTAATCTAATTATCAATAAGTCGTCTTTGTTATAAAGGCGACTTTTTTTTACACTGTTATTACTCAAAATACCTTGAGCACGACACTTCGTTTTTATTTATATGCATCATCTACAAGGGTCGGTTGTCAAGACAAGAGCCAGTAAGAGCAACCCTATTTCCGATGAGTTTAAAATATCGTCTTTGCGGGCGTTAGCGAGGATTTTCAATTGCAAATCGGTCTAGATTGCTTCACTGCGTTCGCAAAGACGAACTTTTTCCTGAATCAGTTGTGCCGTATTTGCTATTACAACAACCTTGATGATCAAATAAAATTGACTCTGATCTTATTTTTAACTAAAATGGTTCCGAGCAATCATATCCATTAAGGAGTACTCATGAAAAAAATACTATCTATGTTCATGCTTAGCACGTTCATATTTTCAAGTAGCACATTCGCTTATAGCGATCATTATTACGATCTAAATGTACAACTCAGAAATTTTGGTTCTGACAATTGCGTTTTAACAAAAAAATACTTACTCAAAGGATCTTTACACGATAGTGATTTTCCAAGCATTCTTGCTGCTTCAGGTGAACGTTATACTTTTACATTACGAGGCGAAGTGACCGAAGCTCAACTATCTTATGCTTGTGGTGATCACAAAAAATTTACAATTTACATGAGTCAGTATATGAAAAGACGACATAAGCATACGAGTATTGATGCAAAAATGATCGATTCAGTAGACGTATTCGAAAAACATGAAAGTAAACCAACTTATCATACAGCTAACCAACACACCAGTTCGCTCACATGGCAATTCACACATTGATAATTTAATCCATTACGGAGTACTCATGAAAAAAATACTATCTATGTTCATGCTTAGCACATTGTTGTTTTCAAGTAGCACATTCGCTTATAGCGATAACTATTATGATCTTAACGTAGAACTCAGAAATTTTGGTTCTGACAATTGCGTTTTAACAAAAAAATATTTACTTCAAGGATCTTTGATCAATAGTGATTTCCCAACCATGCTTGTTGCGAGTGGTGAGCGCTATCATTTCACATTAAGAGGCAAGGTCACAGAGGCTCAATTATCTTATGCATGCGGTGATCACAAAAAATTCACCATCTATATGAGTCAGTTTAAGAAAAGACGACATAAGCATACAAGTATTGATGCCAAAATGATTGATTCAGTGGACGTATTCGAAAAACATGAAGTTAAACCTACTCAGAATTATCAAGGTATAAGTTCGATCGCTTGGCAGTTTACTCATTAATAATTTGCTAAACACTTACCTCGGCATTTTTTGTTGGCCCTAACCGGCCAACAACTTCCCTTGATTCATTTCAGCTTGATAAATTAACCACCCGCCCTACACGATTAATAATTAGTTTTGTTGATTTTTGCTGGGCTAGCTCAATTATAAAAGTACCATTGATTGCACTTTCACTCAATTCAGGCGTAAAACGTAAATAATGATTGGATTGAAATCCTTGCCAAGTAATATGACATCCGGATGTAGGCCAGGTCCATTCATGAATCAGCGTTTTTAAAGCATGTGGATGCTCTGTATATAAGGCCATGCCAGATGACCACCCTTTGGTATTGGGACGATAGCTTAGAATAACATGCTCGCCATGAAGAATGGCTTGTAGTTTCGCATAGCGAATCGCACTTTTAATTTGATCAGTAATAACTTGTAGTTGATTTTTTTTATATAATATCGGACCAAATGGCGATGCAAAGCTAAATAGTACGCCTATGATGGTTAGACAAACAAGTAATTCAACCAAGGTCAGACCAGAAGTTTTCCTCGATACCATGTTTTATTAACCTAACATCAGCAGTTGTTGTACTACTTTCGCTGGATGTGCTGCTCTCGTAATCGAACGACCGATGACTAAGTAATCACTCCCCGCCTTTATCGCCAATTCTGGAGTAATAATACGTGTTTGATCGTCTTTTGCATCACCGGCTAGGCGAATACCGGGGGTAACCGTAATAAAATTCTTGCCACATTGATTCTTAATCATGGGTACTTCTAAAGCAGAACTAACAACGCCATCTAATCCTGCATCTCGTGCCCAACTGGCCAGTTTAGTTACGTGAGCTTCCAACGAGTCGCTAATACCTAACGATTGAAGCTCGTTCGAAGCCATGCTCGTCAACACGGTTACCGCAATCAGTAGTGGTCGTTCATCACCAAACCGCTCAATCGCCTCTCTCGCAGCCTGCATCATATTGATGCCACCAGACGCGTGTACATTTACCATCCATACGCCAAGGTCTGCTGCCGCCATACAGGCTCTCGCAACAGTTGTCGGAATATCATGAAATTTTAAGTCGAGAAAGACATGAAAATGTTTGGCTACGAGTCTGCGTACGAAGTCTGGTCCAAACAAGGTAAACATTTCACTACCGACTTTCAGCGCACAGTGGCTAGGATCCAATTGATCGATTAAAGATAATGCTGCCGCCTGATTATCAAAATCAAGCGCAATAATTAGTTTGGATTTCATAGCAGCTAATCACCTTCTAACCCATGTATTGGTTTTGTTCGGCCCCATTGTTTGCAACTTGGACAGTGCCAATGCAATAACTTGCCACTATAGCCACAATGACCGCAACGATAAATCGGTTTATTTTCTAAAAATTTGCTAGTAATAGCATATAACATTTGCAACTTATCTTTTACCCTGCCATGAGCTGATTCTAGATGCCAATAAATCAATCGATTAAGACCTCGAATGGAAGGATGACGCCCTAAATGACTCGATACAAATTCGATCGCGAAATCTACACCCTTTTCCCGACTTAAATAATCCCCGATCACAAAAATGATGGATGCTCGCGGGTGATCTGGTAGTGTTTGTTCTAAATAATCGATACATTCATCCATGAGATCTAATTCGCGATAACAATGAACTAATGGCTCAATGATTTCATTTAAAAACTCAGCATCTTGTTCAGGTACTCGCTTTAAAGCTCGAATAGCCTGTTTGTAACGACCGTTTTGTATTTCTAAATTGGCTAACATTAAACTTGCGCGCACCGATTTTCGATCGATGGACAATGCCTGTTTAATCGCTTGTAATGCTTTATCTTGCATATTACTTTTAGATGCATGGAGCGCGATTTCGCAATAATAATGAGCAGCTTGAGAATTCATACTTGTGCCGGTGAATTCTTCAAGTTTTTTTACTACATCGAGCGCTTTTTCCCATGCTTTTTCTTGCTGATAAATAGCTAACAAACCACGTAAGCTACTTACTTCGTTGTCGCCACCTAGCTCAACTACTTCTAGAAAAATACGTTCTGCTCGATCAAATACACCAGCGCTCATATAATCTTGACCTAAAGCCATTAATGCTTCTTTACGCTGCAATAGGCTTAATTGAGGTCTGGCGATTAAATTTTGGTGAATACGAATTGCACGATCCACTTCTCCGCGTCGCCTAAATAAGCTACCCAATGCTAAATGTGTTTCGACCGTTTCACTATCCACTTCCAATAACTTAATGAATACATCGACCGCTTTATCAGGCTGTTCATTCAATAAATAATTCAAGCCAACGACGTATTCTCGCGACAAATGATTGGGCGTATTTTGTTCCATACCTGAATGGCCGCGCTTGGCTATCCACCAACCAGACCAAGCTGCTGCAGGTAATAATAGTGGCCATAAATTAATCATTTTCGTTAATTCCTAAAAAATTGTATCTTCATTTCTAAGGGGAATCGTTCGTAAATTTTTAATTTCACGTTCTGTTAATTTTAATTGATTCTTTATTTTACGATGCTCTACCTTTAAACGCCAGTACCGATACATAAACAAAATAAAACCAATAAGAACACCTGAACCAAGCATCGTAACCATGAAAACAGAAATAGGCATGTTTAATGTTGTAAAATAAAAATTAACTTGTACAGACGTAGCATTCAATGCAGCAAAACTAATACCAATTAAGATCAGCACTAAATAAAAAGCAATCATCATAATTCGCATAAATGTCCTTATAAAAAAAAAGCGTAGATGACTACGCTTTTTTACTGTCTTTTCGAGCAGCGTTGAAGTAATTCAGCGTTCTAGCATTACATGCTGAATTACTTCACTCCGTTCGCAATGACAAAGTTACTCGCTATCTTTATTAGCCATTTTTTCTTTCAATAAATCACCTAGTGTTGCTGAAACTTCAGATGATTTTGAATACTTCTTAATAGCATCAGCTTGATCTTGAGCATCTTTTGCTTTGACAGATAACGTGACAACTCTATTTTTCTTGTCAACAGTCATAATTTTAGCTTCAATTTCATCGCCTTCTTTCACAATAGTAGATGCATCGTCAACTTTCTCATCAGAGAGTTCGTTTGCACGAATTGTTCCAACTACGTCTTCGGCTAGTTCAACAGTGACAGATTTTGCGTCAACTGCAATCACTTTACCTTTTACGATCGCGCCTTTTGTGAATTGTTCAACGAAGCTAGTGAAATTATCACCTTCTAGTTGTTTCAAGCCTAATGAAATACGCTCACGTTCTGCATCAATTGCTAGAATTACAGCTTCTAGTTCTTGGCCTTTCTTGAATTGTTTCACAGCCTCTTCACCAGGAACTGTCCAAGAAATATCAGATAAATGAACCAAACCATCAATCTCACCATCTAGACCAATAAAGATACCAAAATCAGTGATGGAACGAATCTTTCCGCTGACTTTTTCGCCTTTATTGTGTGCTTGTGAGAAGTTCTGCCAAGGATTACCTACACATTGCTTCATACCTAAAGAAATACGACGACGATCTTCGTCAATTTCTAATACCATCACAGGAACTAAGTCCCCTAATGATACAACTTTACTTGGGTGAACGTTTTTGTTAGTCCAATCCATTTCGGACATGTGAACTAAACCTTCAACGCCTTCTTCGATTTCAACAAAGCAACCATAGTCAGTAATGTTTGTAACTTTACCTTCCATACGTCGGCCAATTGGATAACGCTCAACCAAATCAACCCATGGATCATTGCCTAATTGTTTCATACCCAATGACACACGGTTACGTTCGCTATCAAAGCTCAATACTTTAACTTTAACATCTTGGCCAACAGTCAATAATTCACTTGGATGTTTAACACGCTTCCAGGAAATATCTGTAATGTGTAATAGACCATCAATACCGCCTAGATCAATGAATGCACCATAATCGGTTAGATTTTTTACGATACCATTTAAAATTTGGCCATCATGTAATGAATCAAGCAACGCTTGTCGATCAGCACTGCTTTCTTCTTCTACCACAGCACGGCGTGATACTACGATATTGTTACGCTTAATATCCATCTTGATGACTTTGAACTCAAGCTCTTTGCCTTCAAGGTAAGATGGATCACGAACCGGTCTAACATCCACTAAAGAACCAGGTAAAAATGCACGAATTGTGCCAATTTCTACTGTGAAACCACCTTTTACTTTGCCTGAAATCAAGCCAGTCACTGTTTCATTATTTTCATGTGACTTCGATAGTTTACGCCAAGATTCTTGACGTTTGGCTTTTTCTCTAGACAACAAGGTTTCACCATGTCCGTCTTCTACTGAATCAAGAGCGACTTCAACTGTATCGCCTAAATTTATTTCTAGATCACCGTTTTTATCAAAAAATTCTTCGATGGCGACGATCCCTTCAGACTTCAATCCAGCATTCAGGGTCACGTAATCATCATCAATATCGATAACCTTAGCAGAAATAATCGCACCAGGATAAAATTGTGCACCAGCAATACTTTTCTCGAATAACTCTTTAAAGCTTTCAGACATGTTATAAACTCAAATAAAATAATAATTAAAAAATGAAAGTAAAATAACAAAAATCTTACTTTCCCCTTTGTACTAACTCAGGCTTACGCCATAAATTTTCGTCTTTGTATCTTTTAAATTCAGGAGGTTCTTAGGCCACTGCATCCCTTAGCTACATTTACATTAACGAACTTAATTTTTTTTCGCGAACCAATTGTAATATATTCTCGAAGACTTGTACAATCGTTAATCCAGTTGTGTCTATCAATACGGCATCACTAGCAGGCATAAGTGGCGAATGTGCTCGTCCCATATCCCGTGAATCGCGTTTTTCCAGCTCTTCAACAACCCGCTCGAGGCTAACATCATTTTCTTTTTCTTTCAACTGTAAATAACGTCGGTGAGCACGTTCCGCTGCTGTTGCATGCAAATAAATTTTTAAAACAGCGTTTGGAAACACCACTGTTCCCATATCTCGACCATCGGTGACTAATCCGGGTGGTTGGGCAAATGCACGCTGGCGCATCAACAGTGCTTCTCTGACTTCAGGAATAGCCGCAATTTTTGAAGCATTTTGTCCGTTTTTTTCCGAACGGATTTGCTGACTAACATTAACGTCATTCAGATAAGCTATGGGCTCTCCAGCACCATCGACAGCAAAACGTAATTGTAATGACGTGGCTAAGTTAACTAGTTCATTTGTGTGATTATAATTTATCGCTTGTTCTGTCGCTGCGTATGCTAATACGCGATAAATTGCGCCACTATCTAAAAAATGCCAGCCTAAATAATCGGCCAATTTATGACACAACGTTCCTTTACCTGTCCCACTTGGACCATCTAATGTAATTACTGGTATTGCTTGATTGTCTAACATAATGTGTTCTCGTATTTTTTAACTGGGTGTTATTAGGTACTTCACCATGCGGCGCCTACTGAAGTGCTTCTTAAGCCTAATTAATTACCATATTTAATTGATTAGCTATTTCAACAAACGTAGGAAAAGACGTTGTAATAGACTCGCAATGCTTAATAGTGACAGGCTCTGTTGCAACAGATCCAGCAATAGCAAATGCCATGGCAACTCGATGATCACCGCAACTATCCACTAAGCCGCCATGTAATGTACCACCTCGAATATGAACGCCATCATCTAAGGCATGTGCATCAACACCTAATGCTTGCAATCCATTTACCATTACAGCAATTCTATCACTTTCTTTATAGCGCAACTCTTCTGCACCTTGTAACAAGGTTTCCCCTTTCGCGCACGCAGCGGCAATAAATATAATTGGAAATTCATCGATAGCAAAAGGGATTAATATAGATGGAATATCAATCCCTTCTAAAGAAGCCGACCGGATATGTAAATCAGCCACGGGTTCTTCACCGTACAATCGTTTATTTACTATATCGATTGAAGCTCCCATGCGGTTTAAAATTTGAATAATCCCGGTCCGAGCGGTATTAATCCCCACATTTCTAATCCAAAGATCCGAGTTAGGAATCAATGTTGCAGCTACAATAAAAAAAGCTGCTGAAGACATATCACCAGGAACAACTAAATCGGTTCCTTGGCATTCACTGCCAGCATTAATCACAATCGCATCATCGGATTTTCGAATAGGATAGGAAAATGCAGTCAACATACGTTCGGTATGATCTCGGGTAAAACTGGCTTCAATAACTGAAGTTTCGCCTGACGCATACATGCCTGCAAGCAAGATACATGATTTAACTTGAGCACTGGCCTCTGGCATTTCATATGTAATGCCTTCCAAACCTCGTACTTTATGAATAGCAAATGGAGGGCGACCATCATGCGTTACAATTTCTGCCCCCATTTGCATCAGCGGCCGCGCAATACGCTCCATTGGTCGTTTTAATAAACTACTATCACCCGTCAACTTACTAGAAAAAGGTTGTGCCGCTAATACACCAGATAATAGGCGCATTGTCGTGCCTGAATTACCACAATCGATCGTCGCATCTGGTTTTTTGAGCCCATGCTTACCAACACCATGAATGGTAAGGCGTTGCTTAGTAGGCTGATCGATTACCACACCCATGGCTTGAAATGCTTTCAAGGTGGCAAGGCAATCGTCACTATCTAAAAAACCCTCAACTGTTGTTGTCCCTTGTGCAAGCGATCCTAGAATAATAGCTCGATGAGAAATTGATTTATCGCCAGGCACCTGAACATCACCTTGCAACGAGTGAACCGGATGACTCGTTAACTGGATATCTGTCATAGTGAATGTTTCTCAGAAAATTTTTGCATAAAATCAATCAATGCATCTACCCCGGCCATTGGCATTGCATTATATAAGCTTGCTCTCAAACCACCAACCGTCTTATGGCCTTTTAAAGCAAGTAAGCCTGACGCTGCTGCTTGGGCTACAAAAACAGGCTCTAGATCAGATTTAACTATGTTAAAACATACATTCATAATGGAACGTGAATTTTTTTCAACCGAACAGCGATAAAAAGCTGAGTTATCAATATAGTCATATAATTTTTCTGCTTTTTTCATATTTAATCGATGCAAAACCGCTACACCCCCTTGAGCTTTTATCCACTTGAACATCTGTAATGCCATGTAGCAATTAAAGGTGGGCGGCGTTGCATATAACGATTTATTGGTTACGTGCGTTCGATAGTCCAACATAGTAGGAATAGGACGATCGCTTGATTTCTCGAGTAAATCAGCACGAACAATAACCACAGTTAAACCAGCTGGTGCAATATTTTTTTGAGCACCGGCAAAAATTAATCCATAATCAGAAATAATTAAGGGTTCGCTTAGTAAACTTGACGTCATGTCTACCATTAATGGAATGTCTCCAAACTGCGGTGGCTCACTAAAACGCACCCCATTGATAGTTTCATTAGAAGTATAATATATGTAAGCTGTATCGTCTTGAACTTGCCAGTTTATCGGGCTAGGTACACAGCGAAAATTATTAGCTTCCGTACTCGCCACACAATAAGCCCGTTTCAATCGCCGACATTCTTCATAAGCTAGAGCAGACCACGTCCCTGAAACTAAGTACCCTGCTTGTTGATCATAAGGTAAAAAATTCATAGGGATCATCGCAAATTGTGTACGGGCTGATCCACCTAGAAATAACACATGATAATTTTCTGGAATAGCCAAAAGCTCTCGCAACAGCTCTTGAGCCTCATCCATCATTGCCATAAACTCAACAGTGCGATGTCCGATTTCCATAACGGACATTCCTGTACCACGCCAGTTTAATAAGTCCTTCTGTGCCTCAAGCAAAATAGCTTCCGGCAACATGGCTGGACCTGCACCAAAATTATAAGGTCTCGTTTTCGCCGGATTCGTCATCTTGTATATCCTCGTTGAGTCCCTCATCATCCTGGATGTCTTCTATACGTTGCATACCGACCACATGTTCACCAGGCGTAACGTTGATTAATCTTACCCCTTGGGTGTTACGACCGATAATTGACAACTCTTTAACTTTAAAACGAACCAACGTACCTTGATCGGTAATCAACATCGCTTCATCATTGTCTGTCACTTGAACAGCGCGAACTACTCTACCATTTCGTTCGCTGACTTGAATCGAAATCACACCCTGACCGCCTCGGCCAGTGATACGATATTCCTCAACATCTGTTCGTTTACCATAACCAAATTCAGTAGCGGTTAAAATAGTTCCTTCAGGTTTTGCTACCACCAGTGATATAACCGATTGATCTTTACTTAGACGAATACCACGAACACCTCGCGCGGTGCGACTTAGCGGTCTAATTAGATTTTCACCAAAACGAATCACTTTACCCGCATCAGAAAATAACATAATGTCTTTTGTACCGTCGGTAATATCTACACCAACCAAGCGATCATCATCATCCAAATCAATTGCGATAATTCCTGAACTACGCGGTCGGCTAAAGGCATTGAGTGATACTTTTTTCACCGTTCCGTATTTAGTAGCCATAAAGACAAAACAGTCCTCATGATAATCCCGAACTGGTAACATCGCATTAATCGCTTCATTTTCCGCTAATGGTAAAATATTAACGATGGGTTTACCGCGAGAAATACGACTAGCTAACGGCAATTCATAAGCTTTCAGCCAGTATAATTTTCCATGATTCGAGAAACATAATAAAGTATCATGGGTACTTGCAATAACTAAGCGCTCAACAAAGTCTTCATCTTTCACATTAGTCGCTAGTTTACCTTTACCACCTCGGCGTTGCGCTTGATAGGCTGATAGCGGTTGATATTTAACATACCCTTGATGTGAAATAGTCACAACAACATTTTCTTCTGTAATTAAATCCGCAATGGTTAGATCTTCTTGGGATGCTGTGATTTCGGTTCGCCTCACATCCCCAAATTGTAATTTCATCTCATCTAACTCACCTCGAATGACATTCATTAAACGAGTCGGGGACGCCAAAATATCTAGTAAATCTCGTATTACATTTAATAGAGATTCAAATTCGTTCAATATTTTTTCTTGCTCTAGCGCAGTCAATCGATGCAATCTTAGTTCAAGAATAGCTTGCGCTTGTTCGGGAGATAAATAATAACCTTCTTCTTTTAAACCAAATTGTGGAGGCAGATCATCAGGACGGCAAGCCTCACTTCCTGCATTCGCCAACATGGCTTTAACCAAACCAGGTGTCCAAGCTCGAGCTAATAAACCCTCTTTTGCATCTTGAGGCGTGGATGACTTTTTAATTAACTCAATCATTTCATCGATATTAGCTAAAGCAATACCCAACCCTTCTAATACATGCGCTCGAACACGTGCTTTTTTCAATTCAAAAATACAACGGCGCGTAACGACTTCGCGTCGATGTTTAATAAAGTAATCTAAAATTTGCTTTAAATTTAATGTTCGGGGTTGTCCATCAACTAATGCAACCATGTTGATACCAAAGACGTTTTGCATTTGGGTATGAGCGTATAAATTATTCAACGTCACTTCAGCCACTTCACCACGCTTCAATTCGACAACAACGCGCATTCCTTGCCTGTCTGATTCATCACGCAAACCAGAAATACCCTCTAATTTTTTGTCACGTACTAATTCTGCAATACGTTCAACTAAACGCGCTTTATTCACTTGATATGGCAATTCATTAATAATGATCGCTTGTCGACCCGATTGTTTATCTGTTTCAATCATGGTTTTGGCGCGAATGGAAATGCGCCCTCTGCCCGTTCGATAAGCTTCGATAATCCCAGCACGTCCATTAATAATCGCCGCAGTTGGAAAATCTGGACCAGGAACAATAGCCATCAGTTCATCAATAGTCATATCCGGGTTATCAACTAATGCAAGACAGGCATTGAGTATTTCAGTAATATTGTGCGGTGGAATATTGGTGGCCATACCCACAGCAATACCAGATGACCCATTGACCAGAAGATTGGGTATCTTAGAAGGTAGCACAATGGGCGCAAACTCTGTGCCGTCGTAGTTTGGACTAAAGTCGACTGTTTCTTTTTCCAAATCAGCTAATAAAGCATGTGCTAATTTCGACATTCGGATTTCGGTATATCGCATTGCAGCAGGAGAATCACCATCCACCGAACCAAAGTTACCTTGTCCATCAATTAACATGTAACGCATAGAAAAATTTTGCGCTAATCGAACAATCGTATCATATACCGCAGTATCGCCATGAGGATGGTATTTACCGATCACGTCACCCACTACACGCGCAGATTTTTTATAAGGTTTATTCCAATCATTACCTAGTTCATTCATAGCAAATAACACGCGCCGATGAACAGGCTTTAAACCATCGCGAACATCAGGCAATGCACGCCCAACAATAACGCTCATGGCATAATCAAGGTAGGATTGCTTCAATTCGTCTTCAATATTGACAGGGAGAACTTCTTTTGCTGAATAAACCATAGTTAAAACATGTCCTTTTCAATGATCGAATTAGTTCTCTAGGATATCATGTTCATTGACTGCGCGTAACCATTTTTATATAGTTCTAAATCTAAATGCTTTTACAAAACTAGGACCCAGTATGTCAGAAAAATCAGCACAATTACTTATAAATGGACATGATCCTATCGAGCTTGCCATAAAAAAACCCACCTTAGGTAGCGATGTTATCGATATCGGTACATTGGGTTCTCATGATTACTTCACATTTGATCCTGGTTTTATGTCGACCGCCTCTTGTGAATCAAAAATCACTTATATCGACGGAGATAAGGGAATTTTGTTATACCGTGGGTATCCAATCGAACAACTAGCCGAGAAAAAAAGCTTTTTAGACGTATGTCATTTGTTGATGAATGGTGAGCTACCCGATCAAACTGAGCAAACTAATTTCAGAAATTTAATTAATAATCACACCATGGTACATCAACAAATGTATCAATTCTTAAATGGGTTTCGTCGTGACGCACATCCAATGGCAATCATGGTGGGGATTGTAGGTGCTTTATCTGCTTTTTATCACGACTCAATGGACTTAACCAATGAGCAAGATCGCTATACATCAGCAATTCGCTTAATTGCAAAAATGCCTACACTTGCCTCAATGAGTTATAAATATTCAATTGGCATGCCATACATGTATCCACAAAATAGAATGTCCTATGCCGAAAATTTTCTTCATATGATGTTTGGCGTTCCCTCAGAAACAACTGTCCCAGATCCTATTTTGGTCAAAGCAATGGATACTATTTTTACATTGCACGCCGATCACGAACAAAATGCATCGACATCAACTGTTCGATTGGCTGGTTCGACCGGTGCTAACCCGTTTGCTTGTATTTCTGCAGGAATCGGTGCGCTATGGGGTCCGGCGCATGGTGGCGCAAATGAAGCCTGCTTAAACATGCTCAAAGAAATTGGTGATGTCAGTAAAATCAATCACTTTATCAAACGGGCCAAGGATAAAGACGATCCGTTCCGTTTAATGGGATTTGGGCATCGTGTTTATAAGAGTTACGACCCACGAGCAAAAGTGATGCGTAAAACATGCCATGATGTTCTGAATGCCGTCGGTGCAAAAGACGAGCCTTTATTTAAGTTGGCCATGGAGTTAGAACGCATTGCCTTAGAAGATAGTTATTTCGTTGAGAAAAAATTGTATCCAAACGTCGATTTTTACTCAGGACTTACACTCAGTGCCATTGGCATACCGACTAACATGTTTACGGTTATTTTTGCTTTAGCACGTACAGTCGGTTGGATGTCTCATTGGTTGGAAATGACCGCAGGTTCTCTCAAGATTGGCAGACCACGCCAATTTTATACAGGACCAAAAGCGCGCGATGTTGTATGATTTAGTTGTCATTGGTGGCGGCATTAACGGCTGTGGTTGCGCAGCCGATGCCGCATTGCGAGGTTTATCTGTTTACCTATGTGAACAAGGCGATATCGCATCTCAGACCTCTTCAAACAGTAGTAAATTAATTCATGGTGGATTACGTTATTTAGAACATCATGATCTAGCTATGGTTAAAAAAGCATTAGATGAACAACAAATTCTACTTGATATAGCACCTCATTTAGTCCATCCGATACCGTTTGTTTTGCCTCACGATCAACACGGACGCCCTATGTGGCTATTACGAACGGGCCTATTTTTATATGACCATTTGAGTCATACCAATACACTGCCCAACTCAAAATCAATTAATCGTAAGAAATATCCTGAATATTTCACGCCATTGCTCGCTAAATTAAAAGATGGTTTTATTTTTTACGATTGTAAAACAGACGATGCACGATTGACCTTAATCAATGCACTTCAAGCCAAGCAACACGGTGCTACCATTGCATCACAAACCGCATTAGTTGAAGCCAAAATAGAGAATGGCTTATGGGAATTAAAATTACAACCTAAATCCGGTGATAGCTATGTCATTCAATCCAAATCAATTATTAACGCGAGCGGTCCTTGGCTTGAATCAGTCAGTCAATTACTGCAAATTCCGCTTGAGCACAATATAGCATTGATTAAAGGTAGCCATGTCGTCGTTCACAAATTATATGACGGTGAACATGCATACTTACTGCAACATGAAGATAAGCGGATTGTGTTTGTAGTACCCTATTATGGCCATTCAATGATAGGCACGACTGATGTTGTTTACGGTGGAAACTTAGAAAACCTAACCATTGACCCTAATGAAATCAATTACTTATCAGAATTACTACTTCATTACTTTAATAAGCCACTGAAAAAAGCCGACATCATCACGACTTGGAGCGGTGTACGTCCATTATTATCTGCAAAAGAAAAAAAGGCGGCGGAATTAAGTCGTGATTACTCGATTCATTACTCAGCAACCCCAGCTCCCGCAGTAACTATTTATGGCGGAAAAATTACAACTTATCGCCAACTTGCCGCGCAAGCAATTGATCAATTAAAAACGATTTTTCCTGAACTACCGGAATCAAACAGCAACAAAACAGCACTTCCAGGCGCCGCGTTTCAAAACATGAATTTCAATGCATACAAACAATATGCTTATGATAAATATCATTGGATGGAACAATCGGTTTTGAAACACTATATTGAGACCTATGGCACGCTTACTGAAAATGTTTTGGCTAATTGTCATCAAATCAGTGATCTAGGAATCGCATTTACCTCGACATTATATCAAATTGAAGTCGATTACCTCATGCGTGAAGAGTGGGCCCGTGAGGTAGACGATGTACTATGGCGACGTACTAAGTTGGGCTTAGCGTTTGATAAAGAAAGTTATGATAAATTAGCGAAGTATATGAGCCATCGATAACATCGTGTTCTCCCATTGTTTAAATGAATCGGAACAATGTATGCGTTAGGCTTGACGCACTCACGGGAGTTTGCCGTAAGACACGTTCTGTACTACCCTTAAAGTGATATGAAATCATTTAGGGAGAAACATATTATGTGTATTTTTGCTATTTACGAGGAAGAAAGTTTCTTAGGTCATCCAACATTATCCCTCAATTTCGATAATGATGATGTGGATACACTGCGAAGTTTATTCGTAGGCAGTGGCCACGTATGTAATGCCAATCAGTTTGATGATTTTTTATATGCAAGTGACACAAGAAGAGATGATCCGTATAGCACGCAAATTCAGTATCAGTATACATTTCATGCAGATCAAGGGCAAAATTCAATCGATAACTTAGAAGGCATCTTAGATGTTTTGAAAAACGCAGCTGAAACAGTCGCGTATGGTGACGAAGAGCTTCCTGATACTGGTATCGTAGTCTTAATGAAAGATACTCCGAGACCTCACCGATCTAATCAGATGTGATAGACATAGCCATTGTATGTTCATTTAAGTACATCCAACTGTCGTCGTCCCATCCACCATGTACTAATAAATGGCGGTAAGCACATTAAAAGCAAGCCTGAAATTAATGTCATCTCGTAGCGAAACACTGGGCCAACGTTAATTTCAGAAGGCGGCATGAAACTGACCGCTAATGTCGTTAGAACGCCAATTAAACCAATGAAGCAGACTAGACACACGCCAAACAAACCACCTGGGATTCGAAATGGACCGCGATGATTTGGGAATTTAATTCGCAATTTAATCGCCGCTAAAAACATGAGAAAATACATTAACATATACAGCTGAGCAGCTAATGCAGTCAATAGCCAATAAGAGCCGTTGACACTTGGCATAAACAAAAAAAGCCCCGACAAGATAGTCACAATAATAGCTTGACCAATCAACATAGTCGCTGGCGCTTCTCGTTTGTTTACCCGTTGAAACATATAAGGCAAATTATCATCTTGAGCCGCAACAAGTAATCCTTTCGTTGGTGCAATAATCCAATTACTAACGCCACCCAGGCCGCCTAAAACTAACATCAATGCGACTATTGGCATAAACCACAGTAAATGATAATTGGCAAAAAATGCGTTAAACGCTTGCATAATGCCTGCCACCAAATTAATTTCATTTTGGGGCAAGACCACGGCAATAGCTAATGAACCAAACATCAGCGTACTTAAAATAATGAGAACAGAATAAATCAACGCCTTAGGAAATGCGTGTTGTGGATTATGTACATCATTTGCATGGACAGTCGCGATTTCAATCCCACAAAATGACATCATAATTGCAGTTAAAGAAACCCACATCGTGTGGTCATGCCAGTGAGGTAGAATACTGTGTAAATCAAATGTAATTTGCAGTGGTTTGCCACCGACAATCCACATGGCTCCAAGTGCAATGATCAAACCCATTGGCAATAATAACCCAGAAATCGCACACACATTACTTAACCAGGCGGAAGAATGCATACCTCGTAAATTGACGAGCGTCGCACCCCAAAATGAAGTCACGATGACTATCCATAAAAAATGGGGATTACTAGCTAACGAAGGATTGATTAAATAACCGATTGTTCCGCCCACAAAGGAAAGAATAGTCGGATACCAAATAACGTTTTCGATCCATTGCAACCAAATAGCAAAAAAACCGACTTTCTTACCAAACGCTTCCTTAACCCAAATATAAACACCACCTTGTTTCGGCCAACCTGACGCGAGTTCAGCTGATACTAAAGCTGTAGGAATCAAGAAAAATAAAGCACCTAATATAAAAAAAGCAATTAACTGACTACCAAATAAAGCAGTAGCTGGTAAATTGCGAATGCTATCCACCGAACCTACCGTGATCATGGTTAAACTAAAAATCGTCAATGCATGTTTTTTATTACTCATTCATTATCCTCAAAAACTGGTGCGGCCTTAGCCTGCATTATCGTAATTGCTCACCCGTCAAGGCATCATAAATCGAACTAGGTTTCTTTGCTTGCCCCAAACTACCCAACACAACTGCATCAATGCCACTAGGAAACTGATTTTCTAGCTCCTCTAAAGAACGAGCTGGCTCTTGTCCATGGATATTTGCACTTGTAGAGACTAACGGTCCATCTTGACATAATTGAGCAGCAACAGGATGAGTAGTCATTCGAATCGCAATGCTAGGATGATGACCACTGACCCAGGTGGGGACCAGGGTTGACTTTGGAAATACCCAAGTGGTAGGACCAGGCCAGGTTGCACGTATTGTTTCCATAGCTGAATCAGTCACTGTTCCAATCAATGGAAACAATTGCGACCATTGAGAAATCAAGACAATAAGCCCCTGCCCGACCAAGCGATGTTTTAATGATAAAATACGTAACACCGCTTGCTCATTGAAAGGATCACAACCGAGCCCGTATACCGCCTCTGTCGGATAAGCCAGAATGTTACCTTGATAAATAGACTCTCGGGCTTTATCCAAATTATCGATATGTATTAGCATGCGCTCTCAGTTACTACTCTACTTCAGTAATACTATTGATGACTACATCTTCAACAGGCACATCACCATGTCCACCACGATTAGCTGTTTTCACTTTTGCAATGGCATCCACAACATCCATACCTTCAACCACTTCAGCAAAAACACAATAACCAAACCCTTGAGCATGCTCACCACTGAAATTTAAAAAAGCATTATCAGCGACATTAATAAAAAATTGGGCAGTAGCAGAATGAGGATCTGATGTGCGAGCCATGGCAACCGTACCACGTTTATTTGGCTTAGCTGATTTAGCTTCATTCACCACTGGTGATTGGGTCGATTTTTGTGACATCGTTGATGTTAGTCCGCCACCTTGAATCATAAACCCATCGATCACGCGATGAAAAATGGTATCATTATAAAAACCACTGCGTGCATAGTTTAAAAAATTTTCTGCAGTTTTAGGGGTATTAGCTGTATCAATCGCTAATTTAATATCGCCTTTTGATGTCTTAATTAAGATCATGGTTACTCCTCTCTTGAATAAATCGGCGAATTATACCACAAACATCGTGTAATACATGGATATTATGAATACTCGCAAGTGCCGTAAATAAATTCGCCTTTTGCTTAAATAAATGATGTAGGTAAGCACGTGAATAATGGCTACAGGTATAACACGTACAATTTGCCATGATCGGGCTCATATCTTGAGCAAAACATGCTTTTTTAATTTGAATTCGTGCATGCTCATGTTCACTAGCAAATCGTAACCAATTACCATCTGGAACAATTTCACCGCAATATAAGGCACCGTGTCGGGCGTTACGCGTAGGGGCAACACAGTCAAACAGATCAATCCCTTCCGCTACCACATCTAATAAATCTTGCGGCGACATGCCTACGCCCATAGTATAGCGTGGTTTATTTTCAGGTAAAAATGACTGTACCCAGCGGACTACCTCGACAGTCGCTGGCATATCAAATCCAACGGTTTCACCCCCAATAGCAATCCCATCGGTGTTCATTGAGGCCACAAATTCGGCACTTTCACGACGTAGATCCTCAAACACACCACCTTGAATTATTCCGAATAATGCTTGCTGATTACCATATCGAGACGTAGGATATTGTTGATGATACAAAACAGACTCACCGAGCCAACGATGAGTGCGCGTCATAATGTGTTGTACTTCATCACGCGAACAATGATCAGGTGTACATTGATCAAATGCCATAATAATGTCTGCGCCAATTATTTTTTGCGTTTCCAAAGACATCGTTGGTGTCATATGAATCAAGCGAGAGGAACCCGGTAATTGAAAATGTGCGCCTTTTTCATCAATCGTACATATTTCTTTATTCTTCGATAAACTGAATACTTGAAAACCACCACTATCCGTGAGCATAGGGCCATGCCACCCCATAAATGGGTGCATCCCACCGGCACGTTCAATGACTTCCATACCCGGAGCACAGAGCATGTGGTAAGTATTGCCGCCTAAAATAATTTGACTACCTGAATCACGCAATTCAATAGGCGTCATATTATTTACACCTGCGCGCGTACCAACCGGCATAAATGTAGGTGTCATAAACTCACCATGAGGCGTAGTGACACGCGTCACTCTCGCTTTTGTATGAACGTGGCGGTGTACCACCTCACAAGAAAAAATAGTTTTAACCATGTATCAACACTAAAAATTTAAAGCGGTTTATTGGGAGGTTCGGTGGACTCTATATTTTTTTGGAGCGTCAAATTCAACACGATCGCCAATGCAATATTTGCAATAGCCATCAGTCCAAAATAAATTGCTGCCCAACCAGGCATAGACAAGCCAAGCCACTGCCAAGTTACTTCAGAACATTCATGCGATCCCCAAAAAAAGGCTTTTAGAATCACACTGAGTGAGAAATAATTAACGAGAGCATCCAATCCGGGAACACAAACCTGAGCTTGACCCGTTGCCAATGATTGAAGCCAGAGTTGTCGGCTAGCGAAGTACAAACCGAAGCAAGTTATGATGACTTGAATAATAGCAAGTATTCGCGCACGATGCAGCGTTCTTAGTCCTAATGCAGCTAAACATAAAAAACCAAATAAAAATGCACAGAAACGTTGCATTAGACATAAAGGACATGGTTCTAATTTTTGTATATATTCAAAATAAAAAGCCGAAACTAACACAAGTATCGTAAGAAAAAGTAATGCATTTTGAATATTTCGATAGGTCATCCGTTTCATGAATATCGCGCCTTAGAATCGTTTAATTAGAGCTCGCCTTCAACAGGATGGTATATAAGCGAGTTAGAATACAAAAGTATAATCCTATGGCTGAATTTTACAATAGCAGGACAGTGTGCCATGATAAATAATAAATCATGTTTATTCGGTTTAGGGGGATTTTATGGACTACAAAAAATATAAAAATTTACCCATATATAAAAAGTTATGGCAAAACGATTCAATTTCAATATTAGAAAAATCCGATATTGTAGCAGATTTTCCCCACCACTGGCTAACTCCAAAAATTTCTGCTGCGTTAGCACAGGGCGATGTTGAATGGCTTGCATCGTCAGGTACAACCTCTGATCGCATGCAAATAATGCGCCCTGCTAGCTGGGGAAGTGAACATGTTACTAAGAATTTCATGCACCACCCCGTCCTAAAAAAATGTTGGGATGAACAGATAACGCGTATTGTCTTAGCTCCCGCAGTCTGCTCGCAAAGTGTTTGTTTTAATGTAGACCCTGGTCCTGACAAAAGATGGTATTGCGAAGCCCTTTTTATAAACTTATCAAATGATCCTCAAACCTGGCAAAAAAGCGATATTGATCGTATGGTTAAAGAAATATCGGATAATGCACCTTATTTTATTATTGCCGACCCAATTTATTTGGCATTACTTTTAAAAAATATAAAAAAATATAATTTGGAACATTCTTTTATTAAACCTAAAGCCGTCGTGTTGAGTTATGAGATAGTGACACATAACATTCGCCAATACATTGAGGATATATTAGCCGTTCCCATTATTGGGATTTATGGCAGTACAGAATTGAATTATGTACTAATAGAAAATAACCAGGGCAACATGGAATTATGCTCACCTGAAATAGAATTATCTGAGATAGAATTAGAATTGTTACCATTAGTTCCCGAGCTAAATTTATACAGCCTAATAGTCAGCAGTATAAAAAATCCGTACATGCCATTTATTAGATATCGTACTGGCGATTGTGTTCAGACAGTGCAGAACAAGCATCCGCAAATAAAACGAATTTGTGGTAGAGAAAAAGAGCGAATTAAAATCCAAAATGGCACGTTGATTCCTCACGCCATATTCGATGACTTAATAGCAAAACACTCTGCCGATATTATGTTATATCAACTACAGGGATTAGGCTCAGAACGCATGCAATTCAATTACACAACTATAGATAATCACCCCCTTGATGAGCACACAGCTACTCTTTTGCAAACAAAAATATCGAGTTTAATTGGTAAAACCTGTAACGTTTTTTATCGAGATACCATTTCCCCCGCCATATCGGGAAAATTTAATTGGTTGAAAATGCTATGAACTATCAACTTGATTTTCCCATTATAGAGAATTTAAAATCGTCTAATCGCCCTTATGTTTATCTTGACAATGCCGCGACTAGCTTAAAACCCATCTCTGTCATTGAGGCTGTTTCCAACTACTATACTCATTGTGGGGCCAATGTGCATCGAGGAAGTTACAAGGCTGGTGAATATGCCACTATATTGTATGAACAAGCACGAAACACTATTGCCGAATTTATTAATGCTAAAAATAATGAAATTATTTTTAGTAAAGGAACAACAGATAGTCTTAATTTACTCGCCGATTTATTAGAACTTAAAAAAGAAGATGTTATTATCAATTGTCTTCATGATCACCATGCTAATTTTATAGTCTGGAAAGAACGAGCATGTTTGCATACTGTAGAAATGACCCCTGATGGATTAATTAATCTACAAATGCTAGAAGACATTCTAAAAACAAATAAAGTTAAGTTAATTACAATTCCTTATGCCACAAACATTACTGGCAATATCCAACCTGTAATGGATATTATGGGATTAGCTAAAAAATATAATACCTTAGTATGTATTGATGGAGCACAAATAGTCAGCCATCGCGCTGTTGATATTAAAACAATTAGCGCTGATTTTTTTGCCTTTTCCAGCCATAAAATGTTCGGACCTACAGGCGTTGGTGTTTTATATATTCAAGAAAACATTTTGGAAAAAATGCCTTACAAACGGTTTGGCGGAGGCATGATAAATACATATACACTGCAGCAAAAGAATTATAAAAAACCACCAATTGGTTTTGAACCAGGAACACCAGCAATAGAAGCTGTGATCGGCTTTGGAAAAGCTGTTGAATATATTCTTAATATCGGTTTTGAAGCATTTAATACTCATTCATCAGCCTGGTCAGTATTGTTTTTAAAACATCTTGAATCTAGCGCCTGGAAACTTGCCTTTCCCAAAAGCGACGATAGTTTGCCAATATTTACTTTAAATCATAAAAATCGCACCATGGATTTAGCTTATTTAGGTCGATTACTTTCTGATGCGTATAATATTGCAGTTAATGATGGTCAGCAATGTTGTGGGCCATTATATGCTTCAGCTGGTCTTGCTGCGGGCTTGCGAGTATCAGCCCATATCTATAATTCATTAACCGAACCCGAGTATTTTTTTCATTGTCTGGATGAGTTATCATTTTATTAGGACGTAGAAAGTTACTTAGAGCATTGAATGATTTGAATTTAATCATTCAATGCTCTAGAAAAGTAATTTACTGTTGTAAGTAAGCTGTATTTTTTGTACCTACCTCTTGCTTGGATATCGAGGAATCACTATTCATCAACTGCTGATACGCCTCTTTAGCAAGCGCATTATTTGGATATTCATTTAGCAATTGTACTAAAATTTCTTTAGATGTTTTTTCATCACCTAAATTCCAAGCATTCAATGCACTCAAGTACATGAGTTCAGCCGATGATCGTTCTACCACAGGTGGCGATGTTAATTGAGCAGACGCAATAAAACTAACATGTGGTTGCGATTGAGCACTATACCATTGCAACGCTTTTTGCGCATCCATACTGCCATTTTCTTGGGCTTTTTGTAACCACTGCTTCGCTTGTTGTGGTTGACAGTTCGGCGTAATGCCTTTAAAGCAAAATAAAGCCATTTGATATTGGGCATAAGGGTTACTTTGTGCCGAAAGTTCTGAGTATAACTTTTCTGCTTCTTGTAAATTCTTTGATCCACCCAAGCCGTATTGATACATTCTCGCTAAGGCTAACGTGGCCTTAGCGTTTCCTCGCTCTGAAGCCATTTGATAATAGTGAGTCGCTTGTGCATAATCTAACGAAGTAGCCACGCCTGTTTCAGCCATTAAACCTAGCTGATACATGGCATCTCGATTCCCCAAAGCCATTGCTTTTTTATATAAATCAAGTGCGTCTCCTGCATCACCCGATTTATCTTGTCTGCTTAAATACAAATTAGCTAACTGCACCATGGCTTGAGAATGTCCTTTTTCTATAGCTTGTAAATACAATGACTTAGCTTTATCAATATCAACGGCACATCCTTCTCCCCGTTCATACAATAATCCTAAATTATAAGCACCAACCATATCGCCTTGATCTGCAGCGCGTTGATAACTAGCCATCGCTTGGGCATAATTTTCATCAACCGTGTCGTAAATAAAACCTAATGCAACTGATGCTGGAGGGTAGTTAGTTTGAGCAGCGGCATACCATTTTTTTGCTTGCGAGTAATCAGGCAGTTTATCTAGTCTACCTAATTGATACAATCTCGCTAACAAATATTGTGCTTGTGGCTGTTGTTGTTCTGCTGCAGCGGTATACCAAGTTTGTGCGCTAGTAAAGTTAACCGGACAGCCTATGCCCTGTTCATATAAAAAGCCGAGTTTAAGTTGTGCTTGTGCATCGCCTTTTTCAGCAAATTGCTGAAAAATAACGTGCGCTTGCTTTAAATTGTCGTCTTGGTTAGATTGATTTACATAATAATCGGCTAATAATAAACCGGCTTTACTATTCCCTAAATTTAAAGCTTGAATTAACTCAGGTAAAAAAGATTCACCTTGCTGTTTCTTAATTATCGCAAGATTCAAATTAGCGTAAGAAAAACCGCTATCTACTGCTTTTTGTAGTAACTCTCGACTCTTTTGAAGATCTTTAGAACCACCAATGCCTTGCGCCGTATAAGTACCTAAGATGAAAGCACTCACAGGATTGTCAGTTGCTTGCTCATACCAAGTTAATGCTTTATCTTGATCTGCCTCAACCGCTATCCCCCGATCGTACATTAAACCTAAAAGTAACGCCGCATCCTTATTACCAGCATTGGCTTCTTTGTTTGCAGAATTGAATGCTTGTTGTTGTTTATTTTTATCGGAATCCATTGCATCATAAAATGCTAAGGGCAAATTAGCTGCCTCAATACCCGCAGCAACCGCACCTGTATATAATGTTTTAATTAATTGATTATGTTTTTCAAATCCAGCTATGCTCAAATCCGATGGTTTTTGCCTAACTAAAATTTCTGCCAATCGGTATTGCGCTAAACCCGAACCATTTGCCGAAGCTAAATTATACATAGCCATCGCTTGCTCAGGATCTGGTGCAATGACCTCTTTGCCAGCTGCGTCTTTATATCCTAACTCATAAATGCGCGCTAATACATATTGAGCATTTGGATTACCTTTAAAGGCAGCATCATCTAACCATTCAACTGCCAATTTGTAATCTGGATCAATATCTATCCCAAATAAATAGAGAAGACCTAAGTTATATTCTGACTGTAAATCCTGTTGCACAGCTGCTAATTGATAATTCTTAATAGCATTTTGTATGTTTTTCTCAACACCTATCCCATATTGATACATTTGCCCTAGATCAAATTGAGCATTTGCATCACCTAAGATGGCTTGGCTCTCTAATTTTTTAAATAATTCTTTATAATCAGCAGCTTGATCAGCTGCAGTTGCCATTTTTTTCAACTCATCAACGGTCATCATTTGATTTGCATTGTCGTCTGCTTTGGCTTGTAGAGCAGCATGAAAACCATAGCGAGGAACATTCCATTGCTCTGGATTACTTTTTTCCATCGATCGAACTAGCATATCGTAATATTCGTTAATTGGAACTTGCGTTGGATTAACTAAGGAAAATTGAGGTTGATATAGCATCTGACGTGTTACAGATTCCATGGCAGGGAATGAATTGTAATTATTTTGTTGAACACTAAGCGGATTATGCCACTGTCCCAAAATACCTTGCATTGCATAAGCTGTTTTAGCAAATTGCCCTGCTTTACCATTCGTTAGCCACTGCACTGCTTTTTCTTGTGCTTGTACATCGGATTCCTTAGACGATATGGTCGCTTTTTGCTGCCATTCGTTTGCCAGTTGCTGATCTGACTCGGTACCAAAACCTTTTTTATACATCTCACTTAATTTACGTTGCGCTTCTATAGAACCCATTTGTGCGCCTTTTAGCATCCATAAAAATCCCTCATGGGCATTATATAGGGCACTTTTATCGTCACTATAAATTTCAGATAACGCAATTGCTGCTGGAACGAAACCTGTCAACACTGCTTTGTTATACCATTTTTCAGCTTCTTGAATATTATTTTGACTACGTTCTATTTGACCCATTTGATAAAATGCGGGACCATAATTTTGTTGAATCGCTAAATTGGTCAATTCTTTGGCTTTATCAATGTCGCGCTCAAGCAGTGTACCATTAGTATATTGCTCAGCCAGCATTACTTGGGCTTCAGGATTTTTTTGTTCTATTGATTTATTTAACCAAAGCAATCCTAATTTCTTGTTTGCAGCGTGGCGTGTCTCGAAGAAACTCTGAGCTAAGGTATATTGTGCAATACTATCACCATTTTTCGCAGCAGCAATATAATAGCGTTTTGCCATATCTGCGTTTTTATGTACCCCTAATCCAAACAAATATGCTGCAGCACAATACATTTGCGCTGAAACATCATTTGATTCAGCTGCTTTTTTAAACCAATACAATGCCTGTTCAGGATTATTCTTTTCTAGTAACTCATAGCGCGCCATGATTTGCTGGGCTGGTAAGAATTTTTTCTCTGCTGCTGCTTTAAAATAGCGTATAGCAAGGGCATTATTTTTTAACTCACCATAACCGTATAATCGCATACGAGCAATATAATAATCGACAATCGGATCTTGGTTGATTGTACTTTTAAATGCTGTTGCAGCTTTATTATATTGACCTAATCGATACGCATCAATACCATCATTAGCAAAAGCAATATCGACATTCGCAATTGCCGCCACGCAAAACCACCAGGGCATCCTTGATTTCATTCTACTTCTCCTCATCTTTTTTTAAACCTCATCGAGGAATAATTCCATAACGCACAACATCTCCCACGGCGCTTCCGCGTGTATTGCTGTTTACTACCCAATAATTACCTTTATTATTCAAACCAAACTTCACTCGGACGTATTCACATACCTTTAAACTTTCAGAACAATTAATTACTTTACCATATCGCGACTTAACACCAGCGATCGTACAAATATATTTTAGTTCTTTTTCACTGGTAGATAGCACGGCCCATTGCTGAGGACGGATTGTATGATTCAAATAGGTGCTTCGTGTACTATCATCTTTCAACATTTGAAATAAGTTAATCGGTTTGTCTAAACGATTGTAGATGAAATATAGTGATTGTTGCTCGCCCGCAGCACCTGGTAATATCGTCAAAACATTCAATTGATATTGATAGCCCGCGTCTTTACACCCTAATGGACTTCGGCTTGAATCTTTATTTTCATTTTCATAAGCTTCAGCGCTCTGTGCATAAGTCAACTGAGTAGCCCCCAAAAGTGCAACACCTAACAACCATGCGTTCAATCGAGTATTCATAATTAGATCTCTCCTGAAGATGATGCGGTTGAGACGGGACGAACAACTACTTTGGTACCTAGGTTATTCGTTTTTTCATTAGCAGTTTCGACAAACTCTTTATTCAGCCATTCGGCATCCCGAGTAAACATTCGGATACACCCGTGACTTGCGCGAAATCCAGGCATATCATCTGATCCATGCATTGCAAATCCTTTATGAAAGAACATGCAATAAGGCATTTTTGCACCGCCCTTACCAATTGGAAAAATATCTGATTTACAACGAGCGTCTTCTTTGCTAAATATTCGATAAATACCGGTTAAAGTTAAACATGCATTTGCACTGTCAGGACATTTATTTCGTCCAGAAGCAATTGGTCCCCACTTAATCAATTGTCCATCGGCATCATAAGCAACCCATGCTAATTTGTCTTGATCAACGATAACTTGTTTTTCATTTGTTTTAATCGAATGAGGGAATGGCGCTAAATCAACCAGCGTCACCGTTGACAAATTACGCGGAACAGCAATCACCTTTCCTGGCCATAAATTATTGTAAGTACGGTTAACACGTTGGACTAAATCGCGTTGATTTTCATCAGGAAATAATTTAACCCAACTATCACCGGATTTTATCTTGATACATTCATATTGCTCGTATTCACATAAACCCGGACCGTAGTAAATAGGTTTTGCTGGTGCAGCAGAAGGAGTAGCAGCTTTTTTAGCAGCTGTATCCGCCGCTATGGAAACTGTTGGTGTAGCTAGTACAAGCGCCGCAGCAACACCCATTACAAAACGGGTCAATCGAGTTAAAGCCAATTGCCCTTCAGAGCCCTTTTCAGGAAACATCAATTTATTTTTATTCATACAACCTCTACTTATTATTATTTTTGTCCTTCGATACTAAGTGTTTTCGGCAACTATTAAAAAAAGTTTAGTCTAACTTACGCAATATCACAAAAAAATCGCAACTATCTTAATGAAAATGTTGATAAATTTTCATTGCCAACTCTTGGCTAATGCCTCGAACCTTTGTTAATTCATCTATGGAAGCTTTTGAGAGCTCTCGTATCCCACCAAATCGCTGCAATAGCGCCTGACGACGTTTGGGGCCAATACCAGTTAAGGTTTCCAATGATGATGAAAAACTTGATTTTTGCCGTTTTTTGCGGTGTGCTGTAATAGCAAATCGATGCGCTTCATCCCTAATATGTTGCAATAAATGCAGTGCAGGTGAATCGGATGGTAAAATTTTTTCTTGTGATTCAGTGGATAAAATCAAACGTTCCCAGCCAGCTTTTCGGGTCGGTCCTTTTGCTATCCCTAACAACATAAGATTATCTATTCCAAGCAAAGTAAGCACTTTTTTTGCTACAGCAACTTGTCCTTTTCCCCCATCAATGATTAATAAATCCGGCAGTTGACCGTCATGTGCAAGTCGCTTATAACGGCGAGTCAGTGCTTGCTCCATCGCAGCATAATCATCACCCGGTGTGATATCATTGATGTTGAAACGACGATAATCACGCTTACAAGGCCCTTGTTCATCAAATACAACACACGATGCAACGGTTGCATCACCTTGCGTGTGACTGATATCGAAACATTCCATACGTAAAATTGGTTTCTCACCAGCGATAAAATCTCCGAGAGAAGCCAACCGTTGTTGCATGATGTTACTGGATGTATTGTGTTTCGATATTGATAAACGCAAGTTATTTAGAGCAAAATCAAGCCAACGTGCTTTTGATCCTCGGGGGTTTGTTTTAATCTCACATACTTTGCTGCGTAAAGCACTGAGTGTATTTTGTAACGAGACAACATTATCCACCGGATGATTCGTCAAAATCATACTCGGAATACGCTCAGGTGTATCTAAGTAATAGTAAGCAATAAAGGCATCAAATACGTGTTGCCAAATCGAGTTATCATCATCGTCTAAACTGAGCTGCGGGACTTTTGGAAAAAAACTATCACTGGCTAAGACCTCACCAAGACGCACACGAACACACTGAACACATGCAAATCCTGGGCGGGCCTCAATCACGATCACATCCGCATCTCCACTTGATTGTACTACACCCTGCTGCTCTTGCACTAATCGTAAATTTTTTATTTGATCGCGAATCACTACGGCTTCTTCAAACGCTAATCGATCTACTGCTTCCTGCATGCGAGCAGCTAATTCCTCTAAAATTTGTTGGCTTTTTCCCTGTAAAAAACGTTTGGCATCCATTAACGATTGTTTATAGTCTGCTTGAGTAATATATGCGGTGCAAGGCGCTGTACATCGTTTTATTTGATATTGCAAACAAGGCCTAGTTCGTGCACTGAAATAAGTATCACTGCAATTGCGAATCTTAAACACCTTTTGAATGATTCCCATGGTTTCTCGCACAGCAGTAACACTGGGATATGGGCCAAAAAAATCACCATTTTCTGGTTTTTTCTTACAACGCATGACTTCAATTCTTGGAAAATCATGCTCACTGGCTATGTGAATAAATGGGTAGGATTTATCATCGCGCATCAAGACGTTGTACTTTGGTCTTAATGATTTAATTAAGTTACTTTCTAAGAGTAATGCTTCTGTTTCGCTACGCGTAATACTTATTTCAACATTAACAATTTGACTAACCAGCGATCTGGTTTTAGGACTAAGATCGTGTTTATTGAAATAACTACTGACTCGCTTTTTTAGATTAGAGGCTTTACCAACATATAATACATGCTGATGTTCATCCAGCATGCGATAGACGCCTGGATCATTAGGAAGATTGGTGAGAAGTGTTTGTAAATCAGGCATAACTGAGTCTGAAACCATAGGTCATCAATTATCAGGCCATTCAATCAGGCGATACTTCATCGCTAAATGCGTCAATTCTACATCATTTTTAATACCAAGTTTTTCAAAAATACGATAGCGGTAGCCATTAACGGTTTTACTACTTAAATATAATTTTTCAGCGATTTCGTGGACCGTAACACCCTGAGTAATCATTAACATAACTTGCGTTTCTCGTTCAGATAAGAGCTCAAACGGTAATTCCTGGGATGTTTCCAAACTGTTAATAGCCATTTTCTGAGCAATTTCAGGACTCAAATAGCGCTCGCCTTTAAACACTTTACGAATGGCACAAGCCATTTCTTCAGCACCAGACTCTTTTGTTAAATAGCCCACAGCACCTAATTGTAAAACGCGTGTTGGTAAAGTATCCGTGCACATTGCGGTAACAGCAATCACCTTAACGTTTGGATTTGATTTATTCAGGCGACGAGTCACTTCCCATCCATCAATTCCCGGCATTTTCATATCCAGTAAGACAACGTCTGGGTGGTGTAATTTCACTAGCGTCAAGGCTTGTTCGCCGCCTTCTGCTTCGCCAACTACATCCATATCTGGCAAATCATCTAACAATCGCCGAATACCCATTCTCACCAAAGCATGGTCATCAACAATGAGTACTCTAATCAAATATCGCTCCTCTATCCTGACCATTGAATGAACATGAAAGATGCCATGATATTAGCAAGAGTGTTCGTGCTTTACAATAGGGATTTAGGGCACATAACGGGCTCCCCCACAGAGCCAATCTACTATTATTGGACAAGGAGGATTTAATCGCAGTGGCACCCTGTCTTACTGTATTTAACATGCATGAATATGAATAGATGGGTTATTTTCATCCACAAGAAAAAGCGGGGGAAACTCACCTAAAGATCGTGCTTGTTGGATTAACTCGGCTATATTTGATTTTACAAAATCATATAATTCGCGGTAATCATGAATCACAAAATAAACATATTGTAATTGATCAATACGATAAGGCGTTCTGCATGCTACTAACGGGTCGAACAATATACGCTGCGGTATACTGCTTTCAACACTATAAACTGTTTCACTTACAGAAGATAAAATACCACCGCCATATACACGTAACCCATTTGGGGTATAAATCAAACCAAACTCAACTGTGAACCAAAATAATCTCTGCAATAATGGCCAATCAGACTCCGAAAACGTCAGAACGCGTTGGGCAAATTCAGATACAAAATCAGCATAAATAGGATCAACTAACATGGGACAATGACCAAATATTTCGTGAAAAATATCAGGCTCTTGTATATAGTCTAATTCTTCTGCTGTTCGAATAAACGTAGCTACCGGAAAATGACGTGTTGCCAATAATTCAAAAAATTCCCGCGCAGAAATTAAGGCGGCAACAGGAGCCAATTGCCAACCAGTTAAATTCAACAACGTGCGATTCACTTCTGGTAATTGAGGAATACGATCACGAGTCAATTGCAGCTTAGCTAAGCCATTCAAATAGTCGTCACACGCACGACCAGTAAGTAATTTTTCCTGACGTGAAAAGAGCATATTCCACACTCGATTTTCCTCGTGCGAATACGCTATAAAACCATCTCTATCTGGCTGATGTGCAGTATATTTACTTACAAATTTCATAAGTTCCTCTGGACATTTAGATAATTCAAATTACCATCAAAATTAAATCCCATCAACTCAATCAACTGTGGTGTTAAGTCGACTCATTACGACGGGTCGATTTTTTTAACTGCTCCACCGAAATAAATGTCTCAATACCCTGCTCAGTCCGTCGTTGCATGCCTTTCCACGCGTG
This sequence comes from Legionellaceae bacterium, assembly GCA_030696305.1. GTDB lineage: Bacteria > Pseudomonadota > Gammaproteobacteria > Legionellales > Legionellaceae > JAUYSP01. Next base: position 33,507 of record JAUYSP010000074.1, read on the forward strand.
ACCGTACACCACTTCATAGGTCAAGGGAAACTGATTGTCCGTCGTACGTAGCAGTGTCATCGCCTGTTCAAATGCATGCCAAGAGCGCTTGCCAGTTAACCCTGGATTTCGTTGTGCGTGAATATTTCTAACCCCTTGAGATTTTAATCCGTACAATAATTGAGATAGTGACGGATAATGCGCAGTGAGCATGTCCATGTCCACAACAGGATCGACAAATTTTTCATTCAGTAAACAATCACCTATATGATGCATATCAAGAAAATCATTAACGTGCGTATACCCATCTACTGTTTTAAATGCTTGTCTTAACTCTCGAAACGTATCAGGGCCTAAAGTCGAAAACATCAAACATCCACCAGGTCGTAAAACGCGGTTAAACTCTCGAAAAAGAGCACTGAGCGAATCGGACCAATGAATGACTTGATTTGAAAATATTAAATCAAATTGACCGGTTGCAAACGGTAACGTCGCCATATCAGCATTCACAAAGGAACATTTGCGTCGCCACGGTTGTTTAGCATTAGCTATTTTCAGCATTTGATGTGCAAAATCTAAACCAACTATGTGCGCTTTTGGATAGTGTCGTTTTAAACGATGCGTTAGCACACCGGGCCCACATCCAATATCCAGCACATGCATCGGCTGCATCATTAAATACGCTAGCCGCTCAATTAATCGCTCACCAATTTCATGCTGCACTTCTGCTACGTGCTCATATTCAATAGCATGATGATTAAATGCATTGCTAATTTCAGCTTTCGAATTCATCATAAGAGGACAACGGAATGGTTAAGAGAAGTCATATGTTCAATAAAATTGCCAGTATATCACATATACTACGCTCACACTCAATCACAACAGGAAAACTAGTATACAATCCATATCTGCCCTCACTGTGTGCGTTATGTAAGCAATATCATCGAAATCAACATGCCATTTGTACCACATGCTATGCCTTATTTATTCCTTTAGGACCAGCTTGTCATTATTGTGCGATTCCCATGGCAGATAAGCAAAGTTTAATCTGTGGAGCCTGTTGCGTTAATAAACCAGAGTTCAATCGTGTAGTAGCTTCTTATCAATTTGAAGAGCCTCTTCGAACGCTATTGCATACCTTCAAATACCATCAAGGTTTATATCTTACGTCATTATTCACTGATCTTATGCTGCAAAAATTTGAACCAAACGACACTCAGTGTTTAATTCCTATCCCAATGCATCCCAAAAGACTACAACAAAGGGGCTTTAACCAAGCCGTCATACTCGCGAAGCAACTCAGCAAGCGACTGGGTCTGCCGTGCGAAATAAATATATGTAAAAAAATAATTAATACGCAACCACAAGCAGGGTTAAGTAAGCATTTACGCGCCAGTAATTTAATCAATGCCTTCACCGCTAAGCCATTAACTTATCAACACGTGACATTAGTTGATGATTTATTCACTACCGGAAATACGGCAAACGAGATAGCGATAACATTAAAAAGACGAGGTGTTGCTCATGTGGATGTATGGTGTTGTGCAAGAACAGTTGCTGATTCTAACTGGTAAGAGCATTTAACTTGACTCTAGGCCATTGACCAATACATCTAAATGATAAACATAATGCTGGATTATTTGCTGCGCTTGATCGCTGGTTAGTGGCTTCGTGATAACACCATCCATGAAATAATCTCTGCAGTCGTATTTTACAATATCAGCTTGATAGGAAGTTAAGGCAATAATTGGCACATGGTGTTCTGTACCTTTTTCCTTTTCGCGTAATTTTTTTGCAACAATATAACCTGATGTATCCTGTAAACCAATATCCATAAAAACGACATCGTACTTTCCGGGTGAAAAAAATGATAACGCTGCTTCACCAGATTCTGCCATATCAACCTCACAACCAAGAGCAAGCAATAGCGCACGCTCTACTTTTTGCGCGATGACATTATCTTCAACCATTAGCACTTTTGGCACTCTACCAGAGGGATGTCCTATCAGCGTAAGATCAGGAGCAGGCTGGTCCGCTGTTTTTGGATCATTTTTTTTACGTTCGGTAATGTCTGTTAATATCACAACTAAACCAATAACTTGTTTTTTATTAAATAAAGGAACTCGAGTTGATAAGTAGTAAAAAACGTCATCTTTGTTAGTTTTAATTGGGGGTTCTTCGATGTTGTATTTTGCCTTACCTGAAAAAATGATTTTCATATCATCTAATTTCAAGTTTTCAACTTGGGTAGTAGACCAATGAGCATGCTTTTTTAATAGTTCATAAGGCGTGCCATTAAATTCATGAAGATCATCTAGGTTGAGTAGGCGTACAAAGTTGTTATTGGACCCTTTTAATTCACAATTCAAATCAATCCAATATACAATGTTAGGCATGCAATTGATTATGTCCATGTAATACTGATGGATAGCTACCGAAATATCTGAAAGTCCTTTTTCTTCTTTCTGTGCCATATTTATTCCTATCTATACCCAAAAAACCGGTAATAGCTCAGTCACCCCGACACCCATTACGACCTTGCTGAATCTCCACGGCATTGGCCGTGGAGTCCAAGGGACCCACTGTATGAACACCGTATCAAGCCACGATAATTCCCTGCTCTAAGCTGTGTTGACGTTTCTGCAGGTCCTACGTCCTCGGGACATCGAAATCTGAATTGTCTACAGACCCTAATAATCAACGCCAATAATTTCGTACTCCACTTCACCACCTGGAGTTAATACCACTACAGTATCATCCAAATATTTACCAATCAATGCCCGGCCAATAGGCGAGCTATACGATATTTTATTAAGCTTAATATCCGCTTCGTCCTCACCTACGATTTGATACGTTAGCTCTGCATTTGTTTGTACGTTACAGATACTTACCGTAGCTCCAAACACGACCTTGCCGTCATTTGATAACTTGCTAATATCTACAACCTGAGCGGTAGAAAGTCTTGCTTCTAATTCTTGAATACGCCCTTCCATAAAACTTTGCTCTTCACGAGCAGCATGATACTCCGCATTTTCTTTTAAATCGCCGTGAGCACGTGCTACTGCGATCGATTCAATAATTCGCGGACGTTCAATCGTCTTTAGTCGGTGTAATTCATTTTGCAGGGCCGCAGCACCTACAACAGTCATGGGATGTTTTTGCATTTTAATGTAGATCCTGTAGTCTTGTTACTGTATTCCTTTCTTCATATTTCATTGCCAAACAGGCAGCCTGTGCACCAGACAATGTCGTCGTGTAACTTATCTTATACTGCAACGCATTTCGCCGAATAGCAAATGAATCTGCTATCGCTTGCTTTCCCTCAGTCGTGTTTACAATAAAATCGATATCCCGATTTATAATATAATCAACAACATGTGGCCGACCTTCTGCCACTTTAAATACCCTTTTACAATCAATGCCCGCCGCTTGTATGGCCAGCGCTGTGCCACGTGTGGCGATAATTTCAAATCCTAAAGCAATCAACCGCTTAGCTATTTCACCAATTCGGATTTTATCAGCATCACGCACTGATAAAAAAGCTCGACGTCGTTGGACAATATCACAACCAGCACCGCGTTGAGCTTTAGCATATGCTTGTCCAAATCGTTTGGCAATGCCCATCACCTCACCGGTAGACTTCATTTCAGGACCTAAAAGCGAATCAACGCCTGAAAATTTTACAAATGGAAATACCGGTAGTTTTATTGAATAAAAAGCCGGCATTGGGGTGTGACGAGGTAATTTTTGTTCTTTCAAACTTTGACCAATTTTACATCGTGCTGCAATTTTTGCCAAAGGCAATCCCGTCGCTTTCGATACGAACGGCACCGTACGAGAAGCACGTGGGTTAACCTCTAATACATAAATGTCATCCGCTTGAATAGCAAATTGTGCATTGATCAAACCAACCACACCTAATTCTAACGCCATTTGGCGTAATTGCTCTATCAAATCCTGTTGCACCACAACACTCAAACTAAAAGGTGGCAAAGTACATGCTGAATCACCCGAATGAATACCTGCTTGTTCAATATGTTCCATGATAGCACCCACTAAAACCTCTTGACCATCACACACTGCATCAATGTCCACTTCAATAGCATCATCCAAGAATTTATCCAATAATACAGGAGAATCATTTGAAACATGCACTGCATTGGTTAAATAATATCTTAAATCATCTTCATGATAAACGATTTCCATAGCTCGTCCACCTAGAACATAGGATGGGCGAACAACTAATGGATATCCAATGCGAGTAGCTAGAGCAATCGCTTCGGCCTCGCTGCGTACCGTACCATTTGGCGGCTGATGTAACTTTAATCGGGAAACTAACTGTTGAAAACGTTCGCGATTTTCTGCTTCATCAATTGCATCAGGAGACGTGCCAATAATTGGTACACCATTATCAGCCAACGCACGTGCCAATTTTAAAGGTGTTTGACCACCATAATGGACAATTACACCAAAAGGTTTTTCAATCGCGACAATCGCTAATACATCTTCTAAAGTAACAGGTTCAAAATATAGGCGATCAGAAGTATCCACATCAGTAGAAACTGTTTCTGGATTACAATTGACCATAATTGTTTCATAACCGGCCTCTTGTAACGCCATCGACGCATGCACACAACAATAATCAAACTCAATGCCCTGTCCAATTCGATTCGGTCCGCCACCCAATATCATAATTTTTGATCGCGTATCATCTGGTCGAGCTTCACAAACGGATTGATAGCATGAATACATGTACGCTGTATCGGTTGAGAATTCTGCAGCACAAGAATCGATGCGTTTATATACGGGCATCACCTTGAGTTCATGACGATAATTTCGAACATCCCCTTCGGTACAGTGCAATAGTTCAGCTAAATACACATCGGCGAAACCACGTTGTTTTAATAAACGCAATGAGACGCAATCTAAATCGCTCAGTGATTTCCCGACAACCGATTGCTCAAGCAAAACCAACTCTTGAATTTGCGCTAAGAACCAGGGATCAACTCGACACTCTTGGTGAATTTCATCGATTGACAATCCTAAACGAAATGCGTCAGCAATATACCACAATCGATCAGGTGTCGGTTCTTGTAATGAACCTCTCAACACAGCCATTTCATCAGACCGAAATAATGAGTGTAGTCCGAAGCGATCTATTTCCAAGCTACGAATTGCTTTTTGTAAGGATTCTTGGAAAGTAGCGCCAATTGCCATGACCTCGCCTACTGATTTCATCTGAGTTGACAAAACAGAGGACGTTTGAGGAAATTTATCAAAGTTAAATCGAGGAATTTTAGTGACAACATAATCAATTGTAGGCTCAAATGAAGCTGGCATTTTACCATCTGTAATTTCATTAGCTAGCTCATCGAGTGTGTATCCTACGGCTAACAATGCAGCTATTTTTGCAATAGGAAAACCAGTAGCCTTCGAAGCTAATGCGGAACTTCTCGAAACCCGGGGGTTCATTTCTACTACTAGTAAACAGCCATTCTCCGGATTTACCGCAAATTGGACATTTGAACCACCGGTATCAACACCCACGGCGCGTAGTACGCGAATAGCTGCGTCCCGCATACGTTGAAACTCTTTATCAGTAAGCGTTTGCGCCGGCGCTACAGTAATCGAGTCACCAGTATGCACCCCCATCGGATCAAAATTTTCAATAGTACAAACGATAATACAGTTATCATTTTTATCACGTACAACTTCCATTTCAAACTCTTTCCAACCAAGAACTGATTCATCAATTAACAATTCTCGAGTGGGTGACAGATCTAAGCCACGCAAACAAATTTCTTCAAATTCTTCGATATTATAAGCGATACCACCACCACTTCCGCCCATGGTAAATGAAGGACGAATAATTGCAGGAAAGCCTAGTTCTGTTTGTGCTTGTAATGCTTCATCTAATGAGTGCGCAATTCGTGAACGCGGCATATCAAGACCAATCTCACGCATTAAGGTGCGAAATTTATCACGATCTTCTGCTTTATCAATCGCTTCACTGGTTGCACCAATTAGCTCGACACCATATTTATCTAGAATACCTTCCCGTACTAAATCTAAAGCACAATTTAAAGCAGTCTGCCCACCCATTGTAGGTAACAATGCATCCGGACGCTCTTTTTCGATAACTGCAGCTACTTCTGGCCATAACACGGGTTCAATATAAGTGGCATCAGCTAGCTCAGGATCGGTCATAATAGTGGCAGGATTTGAGTTTACTAAAATGATTCTGTAACCTTCTTTCTTCAATGCACGCAATGCTTGTGTGCCCGAATAATCGAATTCGCAAGCCTGACCAATTACAATAGGCCCAGCACCAAGAATTAAAATAGATTGAATATCAGTTCGTTTAGGCATAATAAATCACAAGATAAGGCTAGTTATTTCAAGCAAAGTATACTCTTAAATCAATTTTTTTAAAAACAAATTAGGTTCTGTTGATAATTCACCTACAGCAAAAATGAAGATTAGACCACGTAGGGGCTAGCCAAATGCTTGGAGCACGTTAATTTTCCAATTGCTTGTCCGCGGGATCCAGTTCGATCTATAACTGTGTAATAGAATTGTGTATTGAGCAATATCTCCAGATCCCGCGGACAAGCCGCGGGACGTAGACTTTGTGGAAATGAATTGTCAACAGACCCTATACAGTTAATTTTTTTTGACAAAAACGCTGGGCCGAGCAGCCCAGCGTTTCAATTAATTGAGTTCAGTGTCGTTGCTTAGACTTCCTCTTCTTGCTTACGTAAAAAGGCAGGAATATCTAAATAATTAACATCAGGTACTGCATCTGTGTTTTGTTTTGCTACAACCGAAGGTGTTATCGTCGCTTGTTTTCTCAATACCGCTGGACGGTCCAGTTGTTGGTAATCTAGTGTACCATCTCCCCGTCTTGTTTCCAGAATACGTGCTCTAGCCGTTGTATTCGGTGCAACTACTGGTTGTTGGCGTTTATCACCAAGGCCAGTAACAATGACTGTCACTCGAAGTTCATCAGTCATTTCTGGATCAATCACAGTACCAACTACAACCGTCGCATCATCGGAAATAAATTCTTTGACAACGTCGCCAACTTCCTCAAACTCACCGATGGACATATCTAAACCAGCTGTAATGTTGACTAAAATGCCACGAGCACCGGAAAAATTGACATCTTCTAGTAAAGGAGATGCAATCGCTGCTTCTGCTGCTTTGCGTGCACGTTGGTCACCAATGGCACTACCAGTACCCATCATAGCCATACCCATCTCAGACATAACTGTACGAACGTCAGCAAAATCCACGTTTATCAAACCAGGGCGGGTAATTAAATCAGCTATACCCTTCACGGCACCCAACAACACATTGTTGGCTGCTTTAAATGCATTGAGTAACGAAATGTTTTTCCCCAATACACTAAGTAATTTATTGTTTGGAATTGTAATCAACGAATCTACATGCTCAGCTAACAAACGAATTCCCTCTTCGGCAGCTAATGCACGCTGTTTACCTTCAAAAGAAAATGGCTTAGTGACCACTGCAACCGTTAAAATACCCAGTTCCTTTGCGATTTCAGCAAATACTGGCGCAGCGCCCGTTCCTGTGCCACCACCCATGCCAGCAGTGATAAACACCATATCAGCACCTTGTAACACTTGCTTAATATGTTCACGATCTTCTTCAGCGGCTTCACGGCCGACTTGAGGATTTGCACCAGCACCCAAGCCTTTTGTTAATTGATCACCTAGCTGTATCAATAGATCTGCTCTAGAATTTTTTAGTGCTTGAGCGTCAGTATTGGCACATATAAATTCCACACCATCAATGCTTTCAGTGACCATATGCTCCACTGCATTGCCGCCACCACCACCAACACCGACAACTTTAATTATCGCATTTTCTAGTTGGCTTCCTATTAATTCAGACATTCTATACCTCTCGTGAAGTTAGCTTACTATCTCATCTAACGCTGCGTGAGATGAGCTATTATTCTTTAAAAATTACCGTTAAACCATTTTTTCATACGTAACCATACGCCATTCGCATCATTCAGCACTGGTACATTATAACCACTTTCGTATTGCTGTTGAAAGCCGTGCAACAATAAACCAACACTTGTCGCCCAAGCCGGATTTTGAATTGCATCCGCTAAGCCTTTCATTTGTTGCGGTACGCCATGACGTACAGGCATTTCAAAACACATTTCAGCTAATTCAATAGCTCCGTTTACATTGGAAGCACCACCCGTCAATACAACCCCGGCTGCTATCAAATCCTCGAAGCCACTGCGTCTTATCTCATTACGAACTAAAGTAAATAATTCTTCGTAACGTGCAGATACGACATCAGACAATGCTTTTGCCGAAATTTGACGACCAGAGCGCTCACTCACGCTGGAAACATCTATCATCTGCGATGCATTAGCTAATTCAGACATAGCGTAACCATGACTTACTTTGATTGCTTCCGCTGATTTGCTAGGAGTCCGCAATGCCATTGCAATGTCATTAGTGACTTGATCGCCAGCAATTGGAATCACTGCTGTAAACTGGATAGCACCATCATAAAATACTGCAATATCGGTCGTACCGCCGCCTATGTCAACTAAGCACACACCTAATTCTTTTTCATCTTCAGTTAAAATTGCATGACTAGAAGCTAATTGTTCCAAGATTATATCATTGACTTCTAAGCCACAGCGACGTACACATTTTGCAATGTTTTGCGCGGCACTAACTGAACCAGTTACCAAATGGACTCTGGCTTCCAATCTTACCCCAGCCATTCCTATTGGTTCCCGAATACTACCTTGATTATCAATAATGAATTCTTGCGGTAAAATATGTAGAATTTTTTGATCCGCGGGAATAGCCACTGCTTTTGCAGCATCAATTACGCGTTCAACATCAGCTTGCGATACTTCGTTATCTCGTATTGCAACAATACCATGCGAATTAAGACTACGAATATGACTACCAGCAATCCCAGTATAGACTGATCGTACCTCACAATTAGCCATCAACTCGGCTTCTTGAACCGCGCGTTGGATTGAGTTTACAGTTGCTTCAATGTCAACCACCACTCCTCGTTTTAAACCACGTGAGGGATGACAGCCCATGCCAATGAGTTCAATCTCACCATCAGGTGTTATTTCACCGACTAAAGCAACCACTTTTGAAGTACCGATATCTAAACCGGTAATAATATTTCTTTCAGATTTTTTAGCCATCATCTTCCCGTTATTTATTAGAGCTCTATTGGCTTACTCAGCAAACAAAACTGGTTACTTTAGATCTTGCTGAAGTACCGATTCCTTCCATTGCACTGCCATGCCATGTGCGTAACGCAAATCAACACTCGACAATTGCTCTGGTTTATCTGCAAAAACCGCTGCATATGCTTTACAAAAACGCATCACGCGTTTTTCTAAATCCCGTTTACCCAACCGTAACTGCACGCCATTTGCTAAGCCGAGCTCCCAAGCCTGATTATTGCGCAATTCTAATGCTACCGCGCGTAAACCGTAAGATGATAATAGCTTACTCAATTTTTGGAAATTTTGTAAGACATCCGGCGCTTGTGGCTCTGGTCCGCTAAGCCGAGGTAAGGCATCATCCAGCATTTGTTTATTTAAATCGCTATCACTTACATGAAATAATTGTCCATCATCCGTCATCAATGCATGATTCCAAATAGCAATGGGCAATTTTTCTGCTAAGGTTATTTTCAGTGTATCAGGCCAAATACGCTCGATTTCCACGTTATCTGCCCAATCTAGGTTATTCAGATCATCCTTCAACTGAGCAACCGGTAGCGAGATAAAACTATCGCTATTATAATGAGAAAGTACCGTTTCAAGCTGGGTACGAGTTATATGTTGATAATTAGCCGCAATTTTTATTGTATTAATAGGAAAGCGCTGAGGATCTGCCAAATACAAATACGTCAGCCGCGCAATTAACAAAAGAGCACATGCGATTAATAATGTTAAAAAACTAGTATAACCAAATCGTCGGGCAGGCTCTCCCATGTAAAACCATCCTTGTTAATTATAATGCGTCACTAGTTGTTCTCGACAACGCTGATGTATCAGTGCCAAATCCACTAATTCATTTAGTAAAACCTGATACGTTATGCCATTGGCTTGCCAAAGCCTAGGATACATACTAATTGACGTAAAACCTGGTAATGTATTAATTTCATTAAAATAGATATCACCTGTCTTATCATTAACAAAAAAATCAACTCGCGCAAGTCCTTTACATTTTAAACGAACAAAAATATCGCAAGCAAATTCTTGCAATCGATTACTTAATATTTCATCAAGTACCGCAGGAACAAGCAACTCAGTTTGTTGACTTTCTAAATATTTTGCCGTGTATGAGTAAAATCCATCGACATGGTTTACTTTAATTTCGCCCACTACACTGACACGAGGCGCTTTAGCAGGTGATCTATTTTCTAATACGGCTGCTTCTACTTCGCGACCAATAATCGCTTCTTCAATCAAAACCGTTTCATCATAACATCGTGCATCCGACACCGCATCCAAGAGCTCTGCCATAGTATGTACTTTATGTATCCCCACACTTGAGCCCATTGAATTGGGTTTAACAAATAACGGCCAACCGAACTCAGCCACAACCGCTTCGCAAGTTTGCGCTATAGCTTCTGTGCTTGCATGCCAAGAAATAGCTTGATAACGTGCTGATTTTACCCCATTCACACAAGCAATTCGCCTAGCCAGATCCTTGTCCATACCGATAGCTGAAGACAATACATCACAGCCAACATAAGCTACCTCTGCTAGCTTCAATAAGCCCTGTAAACATCCGTCTTCATAAAGTGGGCCGTGAACTACTGGAAAAACAACATCGGCATCCAAAGCCAAGCGTCCATTGATCAACAAACTAGGTAATGGTTTCGAAGATGGTGTAACAACGGGGAGTGAATCAGGGTATTGTAATAACTCACTATAATCATTCAAATAAAAACACCCGTTTTTATCTATTCCAACGGGGATAATCGAATAACGCTCCGGATCTAGATTAGCTAAAACGGATGCTCCTGAACGCAATGAAATTTCATGTTCCCCTGATTTTCCACCGTAAAGTAAAACTAATTTAATTAAATTGGACATTACTTATCTCCAATAACATGCACTTCACGGATTAGATCGGTGTTGGTTTGTTCGTATACTGTTTTTTTGACTAATTGAATTAATGATTCAATATCGGTAGCCGAAGCAGTACCTTCATGATTAATAATAAAATTAGCGTGTTTTTCTGAAACCATAGCACCACCCACACGTTTGCCTTTTAGTTGACACGATTCTATCAATTTTGCTGCATAATTGTTAGGTGGATTTCTAAAAACAGAACCACAATTAAATTCATTTGTTGGTTGCGTTGCCGCACGATGGGCAAGCAGCTCATTAATTAGATGTAACGATTTCTCTTTATTCCCAGGTAGTAAACGACATGTGGCCGCAATAAACCATTCGTCATCATCAAGCCCACTAACATGCCGATAAGCAATTTCAAATTCTTCTGGTTTACGATAACGAATTTCCCCCGAGCGATTGATTGTTTCTACTTCTATTACACGCTGCCAAGTCTCGCCGTTAAAACATCCTGCATTCATCCGTAAAGCCCCTCCCATAGTCCCTGGGATACCGGCCCAAAATTCGCCACCTTCTAATTGATTCCGAGCACAAAACCGTGCCATTTTTGCGCAGGAAACGCCAGCTTCGACCCTCACAAGGGCTTCACTGACCAAGCTGAGTTCGTTAAGACAGCCTTGTGTTAACACTACCGTTCCTGAAAATCCCGTATCTTTTATCAATGAATTACTGCCCAAACCAAGCCATAATAAAGGCTCAGAAGAAGGACACTGCTTGATAAATACGCATAAATCAGCTATATCCGCAGGTTTGTACATCGATTTAGCATGACCACCCACGCGCCAGGTGGTGTAATCAGCTAAACGCTCATTGGCAAGCAACTGACCTCTCAACGTTGTATCACTCATAATGCTCTCACATCTGTTTAGTTTTGCATTAGCGTTATAGCCAATTGCCCAATGCTGCCCGCGCCTTGCATTAAGATCACATCACCATCCAAAATCACTTTATTTAATTGTTCTTCGATATTTTTTTCCGTAATCAATGTGGCATTGGGCGAGGACAATTGCAATTCATGCAATAAATAATCACTACCAACCCCTGGAATAGCAGCTTCTCCAGCAGAATAAACATCAAGTAATAACAATTGATCACTCATTTTTAAAACATCGACAAACTCATTAAATAAATCCCGAGTGCGGGTGTAACGGTGTGGTTGAAATACATGGACTAAACGTCTATCAGGCCAAACCGCACGGAATGCCTCGATAGTTGCCTTAATTTCTCGGGGATGATGACCATAATCATCTACAACTAAAGCTTTTCTTCCCATAAAATCGCGTTCACCAAGCATTTGGAAACGTCGACCAACGCCTTCAAATTTTGCTAAACCAGCTACAATGGACTCATCGTCCACGCCTAGTTCAGTTGCAATGGCAATTGCCGCTAGGGCATTCAACACATTATGCCGTCCAGGCCATTTAAATTCGATATCTAAAGGCTTGTGTGATTCAGGTCGATGAACCGTAAACGAACTAATTAATCCTTGTTGCTTCCAATTCATCGCACGATAATGAGCGCCTTGGCGAAACCCATACGTACGAGTGGGTCGTTGTATCGAGGGTATAATTCGACGTACCTCATGATCTTCAATACAGACTATGGCCAAACCATAAAAAGGCAAGTGATGTAAAAACTCGATAAACGTATTACGTAATTTATTAAAATCGCCGTTGTAAGTAGCCATATGATCAGCATCAATATTTGTAACTACAGCCATCATTGGTTTTAAATAAAGAAATGATGCATCACTTTCATCGGCCTCAGCAACAAAATAAGCAGAAGAACCAAGTTGCGCATTAACGCCAGAACTATTTAATTTTCCACCAATAACAAAACTAGGATCCAATCCTCCTTCAGCTAATAATGCCGTTACGAGACTAGTTGTGGTTGTTTTTCCATGTGTACCAGCAATTGCAATACCATGACGAAAACGCATTAACTCAGCGAGCATTGCTGCACGAGGAAGAACTGGAATCATTTGTTCTTTCGCTGCAATAATTTCTGGATTTTTATCATCGATTGCTGTGGAGCGAACCACCACATCGGCTCCTGTGATGTTTTCTGCTCGGTGTCCAACAGATACTTCTATTCCAATTGAGTTTAACCGCTCGACAACACGATTTGTGCTTAAATCTGAACCCGTTACTCGGTATCCTTCATTTAATAATACCTCCGCAATACCGCACATACCTGCGCCGCCCACTCCTACAAAGTGAATATGCTTTACTCGCCCCATTTTAGGAGAATGAAAGCATTCAGTATGCATATCGTGTATTTTAATCATTGTATTCTCCTATTAACTTAGGGTGCCTTCAATCTGATTCATTTCTTAATCCAAACGCTTGCCAACGATTTTCATGATCAATACGAAGTAATAAAGCAATCACAATGCAATTTATCACCAAACTCGCGCCACCATAGCTGAGTAGTGGTAACGTTAATCCTTTCGTCGGCAATAACCCGGCATTCACTCCCATGTTAATAGCGGCTTGTAATCCTAACCAAAAGGTTAAACCATATGCAGTAAACGCAGCAAATCGTCGCTCATCTACGTACGCTGCATACCCGATCATAAATCCTCTGACGATGAGTATACTATATAAAATCAAGACAAGCAGAATTCCAATCAATCCTAACTCTTCTGCTAGTACAGCAAATAAAAAATCAGTGTGAGACTCGGGCAGATAGAACATCTTTTGAACGCTATCTCCTAGTCCAACGCCGGACCATCCTCCTCTGCCAAACGCAATTAATGATTGGGTTAATTGATATCCGCTATTAAATTGATCAGCCCAGGGATTTAAGAAAGCAGTCAAACGTGCCATCCGATAAGCAGATGAAACAGCTAAAAATGCTAAACCACACCCTACAAAAACCATCAATCCAAGGTAATAGCGTAATCTCACGCCCATCAAAAAAAGCATAGCCATAACTGTGCCAGCAATAACTACAGTGGCACCAAAATCAGGTTCCAGCAACAACAAAAAAGCGACAATACCTAATACTAACATGGGCTTAATAAACCCCATGATAGTTTGACTCACCTGCTTGTGTTGACGCACAAAATAACCAGAGACATAGATAATCATAGTCAATTTAGCAAGTTCAGATACTTGGATACTAATCGGTCCAATTGCTAACCACCGACGACTGCCGTTAACAACGCGCCCAATACCTGGAATTAAAACGATCAAGAGCAAAAATAAACACACAAACAACATTGGCACGCTATATTTTTTCCACACGCTACTATCCACCCGCATGATAACAATAGCAACGAGGAATCCAATAAATAAATAGCTAGCCTGCCGAACTAAAAAATGAAATGGTTGATGATAATATTTAGTGGAAATCATAACGGAGCTTGAAGCAACCATCATTAAGCCAATAATTAATAAACCAATAACAGCTGCTATCAGCCATTTGTCATACAGCGTTGGAGCATGAGCAGTGTTTTTTACTCGACGACGAATATTCACAATGAGTCTACCATAGCAGTAAAGACTTCACCGCGATGATTATAATCACGAAACATATCAAGGCTGGCGCAGGCTGGCGACAACAATACAATATCGCCTGGTTTAGCAAGCTCTCGAGCAATACCAATCGCTTGTTCAAGTGATTCAGCGCGCGACACGCCAACTACATCGCTCAAAGCTTGCTCTAATTTATCCGCATCCTCACCAATTAATACCAAAGAACGAACATACTCAGCCATAGCCGGCTGTAGTTCTTGAAAATCAGCTCCTTTTCCTTGTCCGCCAGCAATTAAAACGATTTTGCCCTGCATAGAGCCACCTAAACCACTAATTGCTGAAATAGTCGCACCAATATTTGTTCCTTTAGAGTCATTAATCCAATCAACGCCATCCAGCGAGCGCACCCATTGTGTGCGATGAGGCAGTCCTGAAAAGTCTTCTAAGACTTTTTTCATGCTAGCAATCGATATTCCAGCTGCATGAGCCAACGCACAAGCAGCTAATGCATTTGCCCAGTTATGCCGTCCTTTAATTCGCATTGCATCGACTGGCAAAATACAATCTTGGCCATACGCGAGGTAGGTTGTGCCATCAACAATTTTTAAACCCCATTCACCATCAGCCGGTTCGTCTAACCCATAATTACAAATAACTGCATTAATATTTAGCCTAGGATTAGGCTGTGTCCACTGGTCATCGCGATTATAGAGTATATATTGTGCGTTGTGATATACACGTTGTTTTGCTGCAACATACGCTTCAAATGTATGGTGTCTATCAAGATGGTCGGGCGTTATGTTTAAAATGGTTGCAGCAATAGGCGCCAGAGAAGTTGTTAAATCCAATTGAAAACTGGAAAGCTCTAAGACCCATAAATTATAATGAATATTGTTTGCCAATGCATCAAGCACCGGCTGACCTATATTACCAGCAACCATGACAGACAGACCGTCTGCTTTGGCCATTTCTCCAACAAGTGTTGTCACGGTGGATTTACCGTTTGTTCCAGTAATTGCAACGACAGGAGCATCGATTTCTCGTGCTAAACATTCTATATCACCATATACAGGGATATGTAAAGCAATTGCCTTTTGCATGACTGGGTGATCAAGCGCAACACCTGGGCTTGTAATGACCGCTTTCAGCTGTGAAAATATTGTTTGAGGTAAATCGCCTAAAAAAATATCAATACCCGGAAACTCGTCTTGAAACTCGTTAAGCCCTACGGGCGCTGTCCGCGTATCAAAAACAACGAATGGTTTTGCATGCCGCGTTAAATAACGTGCAATCGAATGACCCGTTTTTCCTAAACCAACAACAAGGTGAAGTGCTGAATTCATAACATCCCCAAATGATTCGCTACCTCAATTTTAACGTCGCTAAACCACATAACACAAGAACTACTGTAATAATCCAAAACCGGACAATAACTTTCGGCTCTGACCATCCCTTTAATTCAAAATGATGATGGAGTGGCGCCATGCGAAACAACCGTTTGCCATGTGACAATTTAAAATAACCAACTTGTAAAATCACAGATATTGTTTCTATTACAAATAAGCCACCCATAATCATTAAAACCAATTCTTGACGAACAATCAGAGCGATCATGCCTAATGCAGCACCTAACGACAAAGAGCCCACATCCCCCATAAAAATTTGTGCAGGATATGAGTTGTACCAAAGAAAACCAAGACCGGCACCCACGATCGACGCACAAAAAATAGTTAATTCGCCTGCGTTGGGTATAAATGGAATAGTTAAATAATGGGCGAACACTGCATTGCTTGTCGCATACGCAAATATTCCTAACGCACCAGCAACCATCACAATCGGTAAAATAGCCAGACCATCAAGCCCATCTGTCAAATTAACCGCATTACTACTACCAACGATTACAAAGTAGGCAAACACTGGGAATGCATAATTTAATATAATAAACATGGACTTAGAAAAAGGTATTGCCAATTCGGTATGCAGTGAGATACTTGGACTATAATAAAGATACGCGACTGCGATAATTGCTATTACAGATTGCCAAAAATATTTCCAACGACCTGGCAAACCTTTGCTATTTTTTAATACCAATTTTCGATAATCATCTACCCAACCTACAATTCCAAATGCAATGGTCACAATAAGAACCAACCACAAACTAGGTTGCCGTAAATCTCCCCATAGTAATGTACTGACCGTGATCGCCAATAATATGAGCACGCCACCCATAGTTGGTGTACCTGCTTTAGACAGATGCGTTTGGGGACCATCCTCGCGAACCATTTGGCCTATTTGTAATCCGCGTAACCAGCGAATAGTCAATGGACCACAAAGCAATCCAACAATCAATGCAGTCAATGCAGCCAATATGGAACGAAAGGTTAAGTATTGAAACACTCGAAATCCGTGGTATTGACTCTGTAATAATTGCGTTATCCAAAAAAGCATATACTTAACCTATTAATTCATTAACAATTTTTTCCATCGCTGACGAACGTGACCCTTTCACCAGCACCGTAGTCTGAGCATCTAAGTAATTCACTAAATCACGAACCAGAAGGCTCTGGCTTTCATAATGCTTACCCTCGTCCCCAAAAATAAGTGATGTATTTGCACTGTGTTCACCACATGTCATCACAACATCAATCCCATGTTGACGAGCTGCACGTCCGATTTCTTGGTGATGCTGCTCAGTCCACTCTCCTAACTCACCCATATCACCCAATACTAAAATACGCAACCCGTGACGCTCGGCTAAAACATCAACCGCAGTGAGTGCAGAGCGTAAATTTGCATTATACGTATCATCAATAATCGTTGATTTATTTTTTCCTACTTTAAACATCATCCGGCCAGCAACGCCAGAAAAACGCTCTAATCCTGTCACGATATCGGCCAGTTCAATGCCCGCTGCGTAACAGCAAGCTGCCGCGGCTAATGCATTACTCACATTATGGCGTCCAGGAACGTTCAATTGCACTGCAGCTTGACCCAACGGTGTTATTAAACTAAATTGAGCACAACCTAATGGATTCATAACGATATCGCGCGCACAAACATCCGTTGATTTATTAATTGAAAAACGGACTACGTGGTGAGTTTTTAGTATGTCATCCCAAAAGTGCGCGTATGCATCATCATCATTCACCACCGCGGTACCACCTTCAAGCAATCCTTGATAAATTTCACCTTTCGCACGTGCCACGCCCTCAATGCTACCAAAACCAGCAATATGTGCAGGTGCAATGTTATTAATTAAGGTCACTTTTGGCTGAACAATGGCCACAGTATAGGCTATCTCACCCAGATGACTTGCTCCTAATTCAAATGCTGCAAAACGATGGTGGGGTTGTAATTGCATCACACTTAAAGGAACACCAAGATGATTATTTAAATTACCAGGCGTTGCAAAAGACGGTTGGGGTAAAATACTTGCGATCATTTCTTTAACTGAAGTTTTACCGTTGCTACCGGTTAAAGCAATCACAAAACAGTTTATTTTTTGTCGATGATATGTAGCAATAGTAGCCAAGGCATCGCAGGTATTTGGCACAATCAATTGAGGGATCACAACATCAGCGACGGCATGTTCGCATAACACTGCCGCGGCACCCAATTTTTCTGCATCAAGAATAAAATCATGGCCATCAAGTCGTTCTCCTCGAATCGCCACAAATAATTCGTTAGTTTTCACTTTACGACTATCTATACACACTCCCGTGAATTCAATATCGGGGAAATCAGAGAAAGAGTGAGGGAATAAAGAGGCAATCTCAGTAAGTTTCATAGTGTCAAGCCGCAGGTAAATATATAGTGTACTGCAAAGGAAGAAAACAGGGTAGAGAAACTTAAATTTTACAGGGTAAACCTATCTAAAAGAGTATTGGGAGACCAAAATGTCTACGTTCCATGCTTTAGGTGCGAAATTGTGTTTCGTTTTCTATACATGGCCGTCTGGATCTTTAAGCAGCTATACCGTTTTCAGGATGATGGAATGTAGACAGACTGATTTCTATCTTCCAATTCATCGCTAACATGTTTTCTTTTTCTATCGCATTTTTTGTTTGAATGTGAAAATAATTTAAAGTATTGCGTTGTGTTGATATCGTCAACACCCCCTATTTTTCTCAACAAATTATTTTCTTGTTCCCACAAATTATTCTTTTGTTCCCACAGCTCATTTTGTCGTTTTAACAACTCATTTTGTCGTTTCAGAACATTATTTTCTAGTAGTAAATTTCGAAGTTGTTCTTCCAATGAAGAATGAGCTTCCGAACCAGAGTGTTCAGAAAATTTGGTTTCTATGCTGTTAATATCATGTACCAAGGACAATGTATCCCCATCTTTAATGTGATACAAATAATTTAGATCGTGCTGATATTGATCTTCATCGTTGCATTTTTTTGAAGGGCCGACAGACGCTGAACTGATTTGATTGGATAAATCTTCTTTATCTTCAAGCGCCTCATATAAAAAATCTAATAACTCAAAATCTGAATCACGATCAAGATTAAAAGCACATTCCTCTTTGAGATTCATTTTATCCTCTTAACACACTTACAAGAAGCTACTACTCAAGTTTAGGGTGAGCTAAACAACTTCTTCAATCAAATTCAATTGTTGATGATAACGTCGTATACTCACATCTGATAAAGGCTGGCGTCGATCATCAAGCAAGTGAGTATCTAAATCTTCACTTAATGTTTTTGCTGTATCCAGCATGATGTCAAAGCGCTCTTCATCAATCCCAGGGCTACCTGAGGCATGCATATATAAACATAATCCGCGCACAGTGAATGCACCAATATTTTGTAAATCAAAAACACCTTTATCAGTTGCCGCGGCTAAACTACACATCACCGTCCCTTGACCATTAGAATATTGATGTCGATGAAACAAATTCCCTTCACCAAAGCGTAAACCAGCAGCAAGTACTGCTTGTAATAACTCATAACCCGCTAATTGGCGATTTGCTTTTGCTAACAAAAACATCATAACGGGTGGAGAAGACTGCTCGTCTTCGCTATATACATCCCGCTGCTTCTCCTCAAGAGACATCTCACTGGCATCAAGAGGTTCTTCACTCGGTTCAGGATGACGACTGTCGAGATGACGATAAGCTTGTTCAACCACAGGTGATTCAGATTTTAAAACAGCGGAAATGAAAGGCGCTGGATCAGTATCCTCTTCCATCTTAGCTGTCGGCACCACATAGGGCTCTTCATTCAGTTTACGCACAGCAATAATATCATCCGACGAAGTTGCAGTATCCACTTGCCCCAATGATGGCGACCGTACGAATGCCTGAGCTACTTTTTTACGTGTCCGCAATACGCGTGCAATGGCTATAATCACACCAACCAATAAAACAATATTCAGGATAAAACTCCAGTTTCCTTGCATTGTATTCTCCTCAAACCATTGCTTGAATATCAGCATTCACATCAACTGAAACGATACGTGATACACCCGGTTCGCGCATCGTAACGCCAATTAAATGATCAGCCAATTCCATAGTTACCTTATTATGTGTAATAAATAAAAACTGCACAAGCTGCGACATATCTTTTACTAAATCGCAAAATCGCCTTACATTTGCCTCATCCAATGGTGCATCAACCTCATCCAACATGCAAAACGGTGAAGGATTTAATTGAAATATAGCAAATACCAAGGCAATAGCAGTCATCGCTTTTTCTCCACCAGACAACATATAGATGGTATTGTTACGTTTCCCTGGTGGCTGAGCCATAACTAAAATTCCCGCTTCGAGTAGATTATCACAAGTCAACTCTAACGTCGCATGCCCCCCACCAAAAAGACGAGGAAAAAGTGCTTGAAACGATGCATTGACTTGATCAAACGTCTCTTTTAATCGTAGCTCAGTTTCTTTATCCATTTTTGCGATAGCACGCTCTAATGTACCCAATGCCTCGCTTAAATCGTTGTACTGTGTATCTAAATGCTCTTTGCGCTGCAAATCAGTCTGATATTCTTCAACTGCTAATAAGTTAATTGCACCTAAACGACTAATTCTTGCCTCTATTTTTAATCGTTCTTGTTCACACGCATCAATTGATAACGCCATATCTAAATCAGCAGATAGTGTTTCCCAAGTGGAATCTAATTCATTCAATGATTCGATAAGCGTATCAATGCGTGTAGCAACAGTATGTTCATTTAATTGTAATTGCTGTAACTGCTGCTCAAGCTCTTTGACTCGTTGTTCTTCATGCTTACACAATTGCTCCGTCTGTTGCAAGCATTGTTGGCGTTCATCGATATGCTGCCGCCGAGCCAACAAAAGCCCATCCAGTTGATTATACTCATGTATTTTTTGTGTTAAAGCATCTTGCAATGTAGTATTTGGCATATTAATCTCATCACGACGCCGCTTTAACCCCTCGTCCCGCTTGCGTAGTAACTCAACCTGACTTTGCGTACGCTTTATTTGCTCTTCAATGTGCTGGGTTTTCGCATTGTCTTGACTAAACTGTAATTGCATATTTTGAAATTGAGTACTTAATTGATTATATTCAGCTTTAGTCTCTTTCAAACAATGTTCCCATAACGCTTTATCAAGTAATAGCTGTTGTTTTTTTGTAGTAAGTAACTCAACTTGCTCGTTCATTGCGTTGCGTTTTGCTTCAATATTAAATAATTGCTCATTAACCATTTCTATTTCTGATAATAATGTCTCACGATCATCATGTAATTTAATTTGCTTACCAACAGCTTCCTCATGTGCTTGTTTTTTCTGTTGGATCATAAGCAACGCAGATCGTGAAGCATCTACTGCGAGCGCAACATTTTCTTGAATAGTCAATTGCTCATTTTGATTAGCAGTTAACGCAGCATGCAACGCATCGCGTTGGTTTGCTAAGCTGGTAATATCTGCTTCACCTGCCGCTAATTTGATATTCAAATTTGCTATCGCTTGCTTGCGAGATAATAATCCGATGTCATTTTCAGGCTCTAAATTAAACACCCGCACCCAACCTAAGCCAAGCCAAAAACCATCTTGCGTCACGACAGACTGATGAGGTTCTAGCGATGCTAACCATGTTTGTGCTTGTTCAATCGTATCTGCAGCAAAAATAGTTTCTGCAGTAACAAACCAGCTAGGAATAATACCTGTTAATTTATCCGATAATCGTGGGTAAGAATGACATGATGACGCGGATATCATGGGTTGGGTGAACATTGCGGTCTGTCCATGTAAGGTCTTAAGTTCCGGAAAAATGTCTTCTACCGAATCTAAAACCACAGCCTGCAAACTATCACTTAACACGCATTCTGCGATACGCATCCAAGCATCCTCGGCACTCATCAGTTCAATTACCCGCGATCGATTCGCTGCAACGGGGATAGTGCTTGGAGTCGATTGCAGCGCAATACTCTGTGCAGCCATCAATGCTGCGCGCTCAGTCGTTAATGCTTGGAGATTATCATGTGCATGGTGCAACTGACGCTCCACATCCAACAACTGTTGACGTAATGTTGCACCTAGTTTAGTACAGGCATGTTGTTGATCTACAGCAGCTTGATGCGCTTCGTCTAAAAGGGATTGTTGATATTGACATTCTATCAAATCAACATGCAACGCATCTGGATCAACCAAGGCCTGCTCTTGGTTATTTTGCTCAAAACTCACTTGTATTCGTTGTCGGCTTTCTTCTAAATGTTGAAATCGCATCGTTTCTAGCTGAATATCACGCTCTGTATCATGTAATTCTTTCGATATCGACTGCCAGACTGTATTCCAATTCAATTCATCTTGTTCTACAACCTGCATCCGTTGTTGTATTTGTGCAAGCTCATCTTGTAATCGCTGGATGTCTGCTTGTAATTGAGTCGTTCGTTGTTTTGTATTTTGTAAGATGAGCGAATCAGTTTGTAACTGGTGCTCGGCTTGCTGCAGATCCTGATCCAATTGCTGTTGATCAGTCGCTAATTGTTGTTTGTCGCGCGTATGTTGTTGAATTGCTTCTTCTAAGCGAGCAATATCCGTTGCGAATTGATAAAATTGTACTTGCATTTGCTGATGTTCGGCCGATAAATCATCAACCTCCACCTTCAACGTGACGCTTGTTTTATAATGCTCAGCAACTTGTGATTGGTGTTTATCGTGCTGCAGAGTAAGTTGTGTTGATTGTTCATAGCATTGCTGCTGTTCAATCTGTAAATGATGCCATTTTAATATATGACTGGTCACTCGGGCCTGCTGCTCATCTTGCTTAAGCTGCAAATATTGCAAAGCAGCTTTGGCCTGACGTTCAAGCCGAGCAAGTTGTTTTTCTAGCTCCGCTTGGATATCTGCAACTCGTGATAGATTGTCTCGTGTTTGTGCGATACGTTGTAATGTTTCTCGACGTCGATCTTTATATTTTGATACGCCAGCCGCTTCTTCCATATAAGCTCGTAGCTCTTCTGGACGCGCTTCAATAAGTCGTGAAATCGTATCTTGCCCAATAATGGAGTAACCTCGAGCACCCACCCCCGTGCCTAAAAAGATATCTGTGATATCGCGGCGACGACAACGAGTGCCATTGAGATAATAAGATGAGTCACCGTCACGAGTAATTAATCGTTTAACGGCGATTTCTTGATAGCTCGCATAAGGGCCTTTAAAGCCACCCATGCTATTATCAAATATTAATTCAACCGAGGCTTGCCCGACTGATTTACGATGCGTGGCCCCTTTGAAAATGACATCAGCCATCGATTCGCCACGCAAATTTTTAGCATGACTTTCGCCCATCACCCAACGTACAGCGTCGATAACATTGGATTTACCACATCCATTAGGACCGACGACTGCAACTAACTGACTAGGAAAAGGAATAGTCACCGCGTCAACAAACGACTTAAAACCAGCGAGTTTTAGTTGTCTTAAACGCATAGCACCCTTTAATTAAGCAATCATACTCTTAGGCACATAACTCTTTAAACGTTGTGCAAACTGCTGCAATACATCTAAACCTGATTCTTCAGCTTGTTTACACCATTGTTGTAATGATTCAACTAATTCCTTTTGAGATGTTGCTGTTCTAAGCCACACATTTTGTAATGATTGGCGATGTTGATAAACAATGCGCAGCTGTTCATAACGAGCAAGTAGCGCCTGTAGTCGTGTATTTGCTTTTGGAGACAACAAATCTTGTTCACGTCGTAGTAAGAAAGCAGCGCGATGAATTAATTCTTTATCTTCCTTACTTGCCACATCATTGTGTTTGACATGCTTTAATATAGGTCGTAAAACATGTGTGTAATAATTTGACATTACTTGAAAACGATTCGAAACGACTGCTTTCACTGTATCCAAATCGACATGCCCTTTATTTTTTTCTTCAGCTAATTGAGGTGGTAGCTTCTTAACCTTTGCTAAACCGAAAAAAGACAATATGCAGATATACATCCAGCCAATATCGAATTCCCATCTTTTGACAGAAAATTTAGCAGATGATGCAAAGGTGTGATGATTGTTATGCAATTCTTCGCCACCAATCCAGAATCCCCAGGGGAAAACATTGGTTGCTGCATCAGGACATTCAAAATTACGATATCCCCAATGATGACCTATACCATTTACAACACCAGCTGCCCAAAGTGGAATCCACATCATTTGAATCGCCCAAATAGATACACCAGGCAAACCAAAAAGAAATATATCGACCAACAGCATCAAAATCACACCTTTTGATGAATATCGAGAATAAAGTTTACGCTCAATCCAATCATCTGGTGTACCATGCGAATATTTAGCAATCATTTCTTTGTCTTTACGGGCAGCGCGATATAATTCAGCACCTTCCCAAAAGACTTTTTTGATGCCTAAGACTTTGGGACTATGAGGATCACCCTCAACATCAGTTGTTGCATGATGCTTGCGATGAATAGCAACCCAGTCCGCAGTCACCATACCGGTGGTCATCCACAGCCAGAAACGAAAGATATGACTAATAATTGGATGCAACGTCAACGCTCTATGCGTTTGATTACGATGCAGATAAATTGTGACCGCAGCAATTGTGAATTGTGTCATAATCAGGGTAGCGATAATGAAACCCCAAAATGATAAGTTCAAAGCACCAAAAATCATAGTTCACTCCATTTGGACCAAGATATAAAAATTAGATTATACCACAATTTGAGCAGATTATGTCTGCTTTTATAAAAAAAACAAGTTAGATGGACGATAGGCTTATGCATGACGAGAAGAATAAATTACTGACACGCGATCAAGCTCAATTTTTTTCCTAGCGCCCCACAGCTCATACTCAGCTTGCATAAGCATCCAACTTACTACTTTGCCCTCTCCGTAAAAAAGTGTAATATGACGACCAGAAACATATCGAGGATGCGTAATGAAAGCAAGTAAACCCCGTACATTATGGATTATTATATTGTCTTTGCTGTATACCGCATACACTTGCGGCTATGCTGCCATAAAATCGCTACGAGGCAATATCACGCGCAAATGGTCTGATGAGGAGCTGCAGCGCTGGATTAAACGGATGTTAAAACTCGTCCGCGTTGATTGTAAAGTGGTTAATCCACATCATGTCGCACCAAAAGCGGGGCAACCGACTATTGTTATGTGCAATCATAGTAGCTTATATGATATTCCACTCAGTCTTTTAGCTTTCCCTAAACATTCGATTCGTATGTTAGCAAAAAAAGAATTATCCAAACTTCCTATTATGGGTAGTGGGATGGTAGCAGCAGAATTCCCATTTATTGATAGAGAAAATCGCAGACAAGCAATAAAAGATTTAGAAGCGGTAACGGCCTTACTAAAAACAGGGATAGTCATGTGGATAGCGCCAGAAGGAACGCGCTCGAAAGATGGTAAGCTTGGCGCATTTAAGAAAGGCGGCTTTATTACTGCAATTAAAACAGGAGCGACGATTATTCCTATTGGGATTCGAGGCGCTAATAATATTTTACCGGCTCGAACGCATCAATTTAACTTAAATGAGCAAGTAGAACTCCATGTGGGTGAACCTATCGATGCTTCACAGTTTACTTTGAATAATAAGGATGTGTTAATTAGGCAGGTGGATGAGGCTATGAGGCGGTTACTGGGGGAAGAATGAAATAACTGAATAGAGGGCTATAAAGAAATTTATCACTCATCACTGCCCCCCCTCTTCTGGCCTGGCGTAAGAGTAGATCCAACAGAGGATTGCTTGTCGGAATGAGGACTAACTGGTGTTGTCCAAAACAGGCTAGTCACTGCATCGAACATACTTGGTTCACTTTTGTTAGGTTGTTTGTTACCCGAAATTAAACTCATTAACTTGTCTATATCATCTTTAGATGAAAGACTACCTTTGGAATGTGTCACATCTATTAAATGCTTGTAAATCGCTTTCTGCTGATCGGGAGGTAAATTAATTAAAGCAACAATAGCTCGGTCTATATCAGGAGTAGTCTGTTTTTTATTTAAATTTAATTGTTCTAATTGCTCTATCGTGTAAATAATGAGTTTGATATCGGTATGTCTCAGTAACGATTGAAGTAGATTCGGAATTGTTCCATTTCTGGAAACAACTTGACTCAACATAGCAACATGATCCAAATGCGGTAATAATTTTTTTAAATTACTTAAGTCCTTATCAAGTAAATCTTTCGTATAAAGAAGCAATACAGCATCAAAAATTTTTTTCCCTTGGAATTTTGTATTCACGTCTTTACCCAAAACTAAACTTAACTTATCACGTGAAATATTCTTTTTTTCAAGATAACTCGGAATCTTATCAAAAAATTCAACATTTTGATCAAAGATTTCCGAGTAATTTTTAGAACTTTTTGTAAGATTATTTTGCAACAAATCATAACGTTCTTTGATTTTAGTACCATCACTATACTCTAATATTTCTAAACTATTTTTTATAAAATAATCCGTTGAAATCTCATTAGAAAAAAATAACTGTATTGCATTCAAACGATCTTGTTTAACACGTTGTATATCGTTAGGATCATTTTTTTCAAATGACACGCTAGCTAATAGATTGTTCAGCTCCGATTCATCTTTAGTAAGTAACCCACTATTTTTAATGGCATCCTCTATACTATAATCTTCAGGTAAATTGATTTGAGTCATAATTTGACGGATTAAATTGACACGTTTTGTTGGGCTGCTATCGCCTAACAAATCACTGTCCTTCTCCGACACGTTGTCTGCAGAAGAGATAGCTTCAACAAAGTGAGCAAATTCTCCTGGATTCATTGCAAAAAGATAATTAACTTGAACTTTACTCAAATTATTTAAGTCAAATCCAGCACTTACCAATTTTTGGATATTTTGATTAAGCCCATCAATATTCTTATGGCGCAAAATATTTTCAATTTCTTTTTCAAGAAAGGCCTTTGTTTTGAGATTAGAAAACAATTCGAAAATAATTACAAAATTGCTCTCAAATGAATTAGCTATAGATCGATTACGATAAACATTATAAAAACCATGTATGAATTTAATCTTATCTTTCGTTAAATTATCGAAATGAGAGGCAGAAACCAATTTTTTATAAAAATTAATTTCTCGTTCAAACGGATTTTGATTAACAATTATTTTAAATAACTTTTTTTTGTTATTTAAAGATAAAGTATCCGAGCTCATCCCTGGTATCACTGCGACAAATGCTCCGACAATAGTGTCCTTGGGGAATAGTTTTTCAAATAACGATGTTATTCCCTGAAGATCCCGCGATTGAATAATGTTTGAAAATGTTTGCAAATTGTTATTATTACGTTGGTTCAATGATAATTTGCTGATCACATTAAAAATAGACGATAGTAAAATTGAATTTTTTGTAAGATATTTCAACTGATTAAACGTTTTTTTTGTAACTAAATGAGGCGAAATAAGCATAAATTCATGCAGCGCACTAATAACAGCAGGATCCATACTCATAATTTGATTTATTACTTCTTCTTTTCTCTTCTCTATGTCTTCTTGTACTCTTTCATCTCTTATTATTTCTTGTGCAAAAATAGTTTTACTAAAAACAGCCATCATCTCGTTCTTATCTATATTTCTACTTCCGCTTGAACTGCTATTATTTTTAGCAGAGTCTCCTTCTGATTCTGAAGATGAAAATCCAGAAACTTGCTGAAATATCACTGAACTTCTTCTTGCCACACTATTCAATACATCACCGCTATTTGACACTACAGAAACCACGCCCCTACTTAAAGAACTTAAATAACTATCGTCAACTTCAGTTTTATTATTGTTGTCTAATGCCGTGTCTGTTTCTATGGGTATATGACTTGCTTCATCAACCGAAATATCGCCACTAACACTATGATTAGCTATACTCGGAGATAATCCTTCTTTAGGTGCTTTCGAATCTTCCAATATAGCTGCATTTACTGGAGTGTGAGACTCTTTTATAACCGAATTCAAATGAGACTTTATAACAGTCAAAAGACGTTCATCCACAGAAGGCGTGTTTTGGTTCGCTTTTTTCGCGATTTCAACCCATTTTATCATTTCTGATGCTTTTTCTTCTTTAGCAAAACGTAACAATGCATCAACCATAAGTGGATTTGAAACAGCGATTTTTTTGGTTCTCACTAGATACAAAACGATTTCTGCTAAATTTTTATTTTTTTGATGAATTATTTCACCAATTAATCTAGCAAAACTCTTAGTATGCTTGGCATTATCATAGATTGTTACCAATTGCTTAAACAAAATGTTTTCTGCGGATTGAATTTCGTGCAGCGTTCGCCCGATATCATATATACTAATTTTGTTAAGTTGCTCACGATTCTCCTTTAAAAAGGTATAGAGCCTATCTATATCGTTTGTATATTGAGAAATAGGTTCTACAGAAGGTAAAGTATCAGCACTAAATTCAGAAAGTTTTTCTGTATTATCTTCAGTGAGAGCAATGGTGTCTATATCAGCTGTATCTTGCAAAATCGGTCCTTCATTAGGATTAACTGCTAAAGACGGTTTTTCTGGATTATTGTTTGTGGGTTGCTTTAAAAGGTTTCGTAAGTAGAACTCACTATTTTTTTCTGTATTTGTGCCAGTACGTCTTCTATTAACCTCAACAAATTGCTCAATTTTGTAAAATTGCTTATCAATTAACAAAGAAGCGTTATCCCAAATATAAACCGTGTTGCAGGCCAAAGTTAAATCATCATTGTCAATTTCTTTTATAATATCTGGCTTCGCAGCAGAAAAGAAAAAAAAGAAATTTAAAACCCCCAACCACAATCTATTATCAAAATAAGTTTTAAACGCAGTAGCCGGCTTTGTCTCTATGTTGGCTAAATCTGCCTGCAATCGCGTAGGGAACAATAACTTGAACCACCAGAAGTCTTTATTCTCCTCGCAGAATTTTTTTAAAGAAATTAATGGGTTCGTTATTTTTTGATTGTTTTCTGTTTTTTGATCTTGCATGCCACACCTCATATTCGACTGCATACAACTACAACGCCTTCAGCATTAAGTTAAGTATAGTTCAAAATCAGAACATGTGGGTTTTTAAATCAATTAGATTTTATTTAGGGCTTCAGTCACGACATCGGGGACAAATTTAGAGATGTCGCCACCCAGTGAGGCAATTTCTTTCACAAGGGTGGAAGAAATAAACATGGCGTTTTCAGATGGGGTTAAAAAGATGGTTTCAATTTCTTTAGATAATTTTCGATTCATTCCCGCGAGCTGAAATTCATATTCAAAATCAGAAACGGCTCGAAGGCCTCGTAAAATAATACCTGCATTTTGTTCGTGAACAAAATTGATTAATAACGTATCAAATCCCATTACACTTACATTAGGTAAATGAGCCACCGCTTTTTTCACAAAATCGATGCGTTGGGATAAAGTGAAGTAAGGGCTTTTAGTGGTATTGATGGCAATAGCGACTATCAATTCAGGAAATATTCTTGCGGCGCGGGTAATGATATCAATATGACCATTGGTAACTGGATCAAACGTTCCTGGATAAACCGCTTTATTTTTCATCACCACCTCTCTTGCTTATTGCTGAAGTCTAACGTATTGTTTTAAGAAAAACGACTTCTTTTTATTCTCGCGGAACTTGAAACATCATGAAAAAAATAAGCTATCTCATTTTAGCATCGATCACGCTGCTAACGGCCTGCGCCCCTAAAACACCTCAGGTGTCAGGATTAGAATCAACACCCTCGCAATCAATTACAACCCAGCAACAGCAAGCGATCGTAACGAAAAGTACAGCCATCCCCTCTTCCTTTGAATTATCTGGCGGCATTGCAGCAAAAAGCCATAAAAAAGGCTGGACCGCGACCGCAAATTGGAAACAATCAGGCCCAAATCAATACCAGATTAGCCTGATGGGTCCTTTGGGTGGGCAATCTGTGATGATTGAAAAACAAAATGGGGTTGTTAGTTATCGTGAAGGTAATAAAAAATTAACTTCTAACAATGCGGATGATTTATTGCAAAAACAAACAGGCATTCGGTTACCAGTAAGCAATCTGTATTACTGGGTACGAGGGATACCGGCGCCAGGTGCAGTACAATCAGCTACCCGTAATGCTAACAATCAACTCGTAACCCTCCGCCAGGCGGGTTATACCATTGATTATACCGATTATATGTCTGCTGGCTCTATCATCCTACCACATAAAATTCGCTTACAGGGCCATGATGTGATGGTGAAGTTAGTGATTAAACGATGGGCGATATAAGCTTGATGCTCCCCCCTGTACGCCATCTCGAACGCAGTGAAGGATCTCAAATAGACATATTCGCGCCAAATTACGGGGATTTCCCACTACGTTCGGGATGACATTGCTTCAGTTTGGTTAGTAAAAACAAATACGCCAAGCTTCGAGTCTGTTTGTAAGGACGTCCTCAAGAAAATGATAACCATCATAATCACATCAGTGAAAATAAGCATCTTAGAATCTGCACTCAATAGAATGACTCTATAGAATAGTTTGATATTTCAACTCACCATGTCTATATTTTATACATATAGTTATTGGGTATAGGTGAAGTATGATAAATTCTAAAGAGATAGATGCATTAACACGAAAAAATACTAAGGATCCATTATTAGCAGAAGAGCTTATAAAAGCTCGAGCAGATAGGGCTCTAGCTGACATTGAATTCCAAACAGCACAAAAAAACAAGTTGAAACATAAACAACCGGTTGATGTATTAGATAGAGAAAGAGTTAGTTATTATTACAATAGAAAGTATACAACCCTAGAATATATAGGGCGTATATTAGGTCTAAAAAACCAAAAGGATATTGAATTTGAAGTCAATTGGAACACGCGCAATCAAGACGCTAAGCATAAACTTAACGCTGCAAACCAAATTTTTCAATTATACAAAACGAATTTGGATATCAAAACAACAATACAATCAAACATACAATTTAAATGTCAAAATACCAATAGGCTCCATCAAAAGATAGTTGCATATTTGGCGAGTAAAAACGGCTCGTCTTTTCAAGAAGTGTCAAGCGACACCAAGTTAGTTTTACAAAAACTCTTAGCTTTTATAGAAGCCAATGATAAATATATAGCATGGAACGACATAAAAAAAACCATCCTGAATCACCCTAATCATGACAAAGATCCAAAACGACTTCTCCAAACTTCATTGAAAGAATTAAAAAATATGTATAAAAATGAAATAGATAAATTTGAAATAAAAATAAAAAAAGATGCATCTCAACAAGCTAAAGACCTTTCGATTACTCAAACAATTGCTGCATTACTTGGGTTTTTTAGCTATACGCCAGTAGAAAAAGATAAGAAAGACCATCAACCGGGGTTGCAAAATGAGCACGGGGATGTTGTACACACGAAGTCACAGTTGTAATAACCAACAATTTTGTGATAGACCCCATGTTATCTATTTGGAGCAGTAAACGTCCCTAAACAGCATATCGTCTTTTTCATTTCTGCAAAAAAAATATGAGCAGGATTTATCACTAAATTGAATTCTTCCGATACCATCACTGAAGGGATAGCCATTGCTAAATATTTATTGGGATTAAAAAAAATTTTCTCAGCAAAATCACGACTTACATCCAGAGCAGGCGTGCTTTTCCACTCATCAGGTAAATCAGAAACGGTATATTTAATGATTAGCTCATCTGGAATTTCAATCGAAAACTTCGAGTAACTAAACCCAGAAACAGAAAGACCATTGTGAGACAACCACTCTAATGTACAAAGAGATAAGGATTGTGAACAATAGATGGCTCGCGTACCTTTGTGATTCCATCTACCAGCAACATACAATCCCCCATCACCTGAAAATACAGCATCTACTCCTTGATTTTGAGCACCTCTAAACCAAATGGACATTAATTATATATTCCATATTTAATTTGTAATAGAGCTTGCTCCACAAGACGATGCCCGGCTTCAGTATCCAATAAATCCATAGGAACTTGATCGCCTAAAGAAGGTATCTTTCTATAAAGCCAACTTTTAGATTCTTGACTTCCGAGAACTTCTTGCGCCTGTTGCACAACAGAAAATAATCGTATAAATTTTTCAGTAGAACTCGAATCAAGTAACTTATGAACTTTTTTCTTGGCAAAATAAGTTGATGTGGTAATTTTCAATCGATTAAGTACATCTTTCACCACAAATGCTTGTTCATTAAGAAAATCTTCAACCAAATCAGGATTGATACCTTTTCGTACGGTCTCGATTTCTTTAATAGGATCTTTAAAGTAATTCATTAGCTTATTTGTACTCGATAACATAATCATCCTCCTGGTTATCTATATAATAAGTCTAAATATGTAATTAATCAATTCCAAATATGGATCATCCATTAACTCTTAGGTCTTGCGAACTTCAAACTCTAGAAAAATCAAATGAAATACAAGAAGAAATAGACGGTTGGTCAAATGCCAGTGCTAGCAAGCGATCAAGGCCTAGTGCTACGCCACTACAAGCGGGTAATCCGTGGTCTAAGGCTTGTAATAAATACCTGTCCAGCTCCACTTGCTCCAAACCACGCGTTTTACGAATCGCATTATCCTCTTCAAAACGAGCTAGTTGTAGTGCCGGATCAGTTAACTCATGAAATCCATTAGCAAGTTCCACTCCTCGGTAATAGACTTCAAACCGCTCTGCGACACCATTCGAGATTTTAGCTAGTGAGGCTTGTGATGGAGGAAAATCGACTATAGCCACCGGTGCAGATTCTTTGGCTAACGCAGGTTCTATTACATGACTTAATAATAAAAACAAATATTGATCGCGATCCTGCTCGTCATCATCCAGCACCCCCAATAAATCAAAGCGCGCTAAACAGTTTTGACATGCTGCAATAGTTGCATTCAGGGGATCTAAATCACAAACTTGCATAAAAAGGTGCTGATACGTTTTTTTAACCATAGGTAAACAATCTAACACACGCTGCAATAGCTCATCCATTTCAGCTATCAACGCATGATGATCAATCCCTAATTGATACCACTCCAATAAGGTAAATTCAGGATTGTGCCAACGTCCTAACTCATCATCCCGAAACACTCTGGCTAATTGAAAAATAGGCCCACTCCCTGCTGCCAGTAAGCGTTTCATGTGGTACTCTGGAGAAGTTTGTAAACAGTACGGCTTATTGCGAAAATAAGCTTTAATATTACTTAAATAGACATCCGTGATACCAAATTGCGCCATAATGGGCGTTTCTACCTCGAGATAATCTTTTTGAGTAAAAAAAGAACGAATGGCAGCAACAATACGGGCTCTTTGGCGGATTGATTCTATCGAGGCGGAAGGCATCCATTGCTGGGACGATGTCATCAGTAAAACATACCTAATTCTAAACGCGCTGCTTCAGACATGCGACTTTGATCCCAAGGCGGTTCCCATACTAATTCAACCGTACATTCCGCTACACCTTCTACAGCTAGCACAGCTTGTTCAACCGTACCTGGAAACGTTTGTGCAACAGGACAACCTGGGGAGGTTAACGTCATTTGAATACGGACATGTTGTTTGTCGTCAATATCAACTTGATAAATCAAACCAAGATCGTAGATATTCACTGGAATTTCCGGATCAAAAACACCTTTTAACGCCAAAATTACTGCTTCCTTTAATGCGTCATTGTCTTGTTTTTTCTTTAAACCAAACATATTGTTTTCTCACTCAGTTACGACAGTAGCGGCATCGTTATTTAAGGCGGCTTCCATCGTGTGCCAGGCTAAAGTTGCACATTTAACTCGAGCAGGAAACACACGCACCCCTGCTAATACGGATAATTTATCCACATTTAATTGCGGAATGGGATCATCGTGCATCACCATATGGTGGAATTGCTGAAATAATGCATGTGCCTCACTCACTGATTTACCTTGTAAGGCATCTGTCATTAAAGAAGCAGAAGCCTGGGATATAGCGCAGCCACAGCCAACGAAACTAACATCCTGTAATACTTGATTTTCGACTCGCACATAAACAGTAAGCTTATCCCCACACAATGGATTAAAGCCCTTCGCCTGCGCGGTCGCATTGTCCATCACATGATGATTTCGTGGATTACGATTATGATCAATAATAACTTCTTGATAAAGTTCGCGTAAATCCATCAGGCAAATACCTCTTTTACTTTATGTAATGCTTGGATACAAGCATCAATTTCATCAGTAGTATTGTAAAAAGATAATGACATACGCGTTGTTGCTGAGACATTATAAAAATCCATTAATGGCATGGCGCAATGATGGCCGCTGCGAACAGCGATCCCTTCGCTATCTAGAATTGTTCCAATATCATGAGCATGTATTTTTCCATGCACAAAAGACACGACAGGCACTTTTTCTTTTGCTGTACCCACTAAATTAAACCCTTTTTCAGCTAATAACGCTTCTGTTGCATAATGCAATAAATACGTTTCATATTTAAAAATAGTATCTAAATCTAATGATAACAAATAATCGATTGCTGCATTTAAGCCAATCGCACCACTAATATTAGGTGTGCCTGCCTCAAATTTATGCGGTAAAGGGGCATATTCAGTGGCTTCAAAACTGACATTTGCAATCATTTCCCCACCACCTTGGTAAGGTATCATGTCATTTAAAAATAACTCTCGGCCCCATAACACGCCAATACCCGTAGGCGCATACATTTTATGTCCTGAAAAGGCGTAAAAATCGCAATCCAATGCCTGGACATCAACAGATAGATGAGGCATAGCTTGTGCACCGTCTAACAACACCAGCGCACCATGTGCATGCGCCATATCGATCATTTTTTTGACTGGGTTGATTGTTCCTAGCGCATTTGAAACGTGACTAATTGCTACAAATTTTGTTTTATTAGATAGTTTTTTTTCAAACTCATCCAATAGGACGTCGCCATCAATCGAAATAGGAGCCACTTGTAATTGCGCGCCGGTTTGAGCACAAACCATTTGCCAAGGAACAATATTAGAATGATGTTCCATTGCTGTAATTAAAATTTCCTCACCAGGCAAAATTCGTGGTGCAACAAAACTATGTGCTACTAAATTAATGGCCTCTGTTGTTCCTCGAACAAAAATACATTCATGTGAATGATTGGCATTAATAAAATGCCTCACTTTATCGCGCGCGGCTTCATATAATTGAGTTGCACGTACACTCAGGGTGTGAACGCCACGATGGACGTTTGCGTTATCGTGCTCGTAATAGTGAGCAATCGCATCAATCACTTGCTTTGGCTTTTGTGTAGTTGCTGCATTATCCAAATAAATAAGGGGATATCCATTCACTTGTTGATGCAATATAGGGAAATCACGACGAATAGCCGAAATATCCAATGTTTCAAACAAGGTTGTTTTTTTCATAACATTATCCAATTTGGTGACTCAGTAAACCACTCATCCAACTAGAAAGAGGCGAATGATTAATGGCTTGCAAATTACTTGCAGCAAAAGCTTGAATCAAATATCGGCTAGCTTCTGCTGCATCTATACCGCGGGTTGCAAAATAAAAGAGTGCCTCTTCATCCAATTGGCCGACAGTAGCACCATGAGTGCAAGTAACATCATCTGCATAAATATCCAACTGTGGTTTGGTATCAATTTCAGCTGTTTTAGAGAGCAGTAAGTTTTTATTTTGCTGCTTGGCTTGTGTACGCTGGGCTTTTTGAGCGACAAATACTTTACCATTGAATACAGCACGTGAATGGCCAGTTAAAATACCTTTATAATCTTGTTCGCTAAAGCAATCCGGAACGGTGTGATTGATGAGCGTATGATGATCCATATGTTGTCCATCAGCCGTAGCATAAATACCATTTAATAAGCAACGTGCGTTAGATTCACTCAAATGAATGGTAACATCACTACGTGACCATTGACCACCTAAACTCACCAAATGACTATCAAATTGACTGCTTGCCGCTTGTTTAACTGCAATATGCCCAACGTGATATGCCAATTTACTTTCACGTTGAATTTTATAATGGGTGACCTTGGCTTGAGGCGCGGCATATACTTCGGTCATTGTATTGGTAAAATAAGACGACGTGGCCTCACCTTGATAATCTTCAATCACGCACAACGAACTGCCAGTTTCTGCAACAATCACGTGACGTAAAAACGTGGCCTGATCTGCAGTTGTTTGCCAGTGCGTTAATAACAAAGGCTCTGCCAGACAAACGTTTTGGGGGACATAAATAAACAATCCAAACCCCAACATGGCAGTATTCAAGGCTTGAAAACCGTGCTCATGCTGTAAAATTTTCCCCAAATAAGGCTTTATTTTTTCTGGGTGTTCATGAATGGCTTGATTTAATGGTTGTACAATCACACCAGGAGGTAATGACTTAGCTAACGAGTCTAGTGCAATCACAACGCCATTCACCAAAGCGATTTTCATTCCAACTGGCGCGTCCGTTTGTCGACCCGTTGCCACCACAGCAACTGCATGTTTATCTAAGTGCTCAGAAGCTGGCGGTTGCACAAATGATTGCTTTAAAAATGAGTCTGTTGAGGTGTATTTCCAATCTTCATCGTCACGCGAAGGGAAACCCAGTTGCACAAAATCAGTTAATGCATCTTTTTGTAAGCTAGCAAGCCAATCTGTTGCCGAAACAAGACGTTGTGCTTGTTGTTGATAAAAATCAGTGCACTCACTCATGCTTGTTCTATCTCCTCAAGCCAACTGTATCCTTTATCCTCTAATTCCAATGCTAACGATTTATCACCGGATTTGATAATGCGCCCTTGTGCTAAAACATGGATATAATCGGGCTCAATGTAATTTAATAATCGTTGATAATGGGTAACTAAAATAATAGCACGATCCGGAGCACGCATAGCATTAACACCTTCGGATATTACCCGTAAAGCGTCAATATCCAAGCCAGAATCCGTTTCATCTAAAATGGCTAATTTAGGTTCGAGTGCAGCCATTTGCAAAATTTCATTACGTTTTTTTTCACCACCAGAAAACCCTTCGTTGATACCGCGATATAGAAAACTCTCATCCATATCTAGTAGCTGGCATTTTGCGCGAATAAAACTTAAAAACTCCACGGCATCTAATGTTTTTTTATCTTGTCCTTGACGCACAGCATTCACAGCAGCCTTAAGAAAATTGATATTTGTTACACCGGGCACTTCAACTGGGTATTGAAATGACATGAACACCCCGGCTTGTGCGCGCTCTTGCGGAGATAACGGCAAGAGATCCTGATGATCATACTGAATATGTCCACTGGTCACTTCATAAGCTGGATGACCTGCCAAGACTTTAGATAAGGTACTTTTACCCGAACCATTTGGCCCCATAATGGCATGTACTTCACCCGCACGAACGTGCATATTGATTCCATTTAAAATAGGCTGTCCATTCACAGAAACATGTAATTCACTAATTTTTAACATAATTACCCCACGGCCCCTTCAAGACTTATACCTAATAATTTAGTGGCTTCAACCGCAAATTCCATTGGCAGCTCTTTAAGCACCTGTTTACAAAAGCCATTCACAATCATAGACACTGCATTTTCAGTATCAATCCCTCGTTGTTGGCAATAAAATAATTGATCTTCACTTATTTTCGATGTACTCGCTTCATGTTCAATTTGTGCAGTCGGGTGTTTCACTTCGATATAAGGAAATGTATGAGCAGAACACAAATCACCCATTAATAATGAATCACACTGAGAATAATTACGCGCATTTACCGCCGTGGGCGCGATGCGCACTAATCCACGATATGCATTGTGCGAATGTCCCGCGCTGATTCCTTTGGATATTATAGTTGAACGGGTATTTTTTCCCAAATGAATCATTTTAGTACCAGTGTCTGCTTGCTGATAATTGTTAGTTACCGCGACTGAATAAAATTCACCGACTGAATCATCACCTTGTAAAATTACGCTAGGGTATTTCCAAGTGATGGCAGACCCAGTTTCTATTTGTGTCCAAGAAATTTTAGATCGTTTACCGCGACACGCACCACGTTTGGTCACAAAGTTATAAATACCACCCTTACCTTCTTTATCTCCAGGGTACCAATTTTGTACAGTAGAATATTTAATTTGCGCACCATCTAACGCGACGAGTTCGACCACAGCAGCATGTAATTGATTTTCATCCCGCATCGGGGCTGTGCACCCTTCTAAATAAGACACATAACTATCACTATCAGCAATAATCAATGTCCGTTCAAATTGCCCCGTCGATGCAGCATTGATACGAAAATACGTTGATAATTCCATCGGACATCGCACACCTTTAGGCACATATACAAACGAGCCATCACTAAACACAGCAGAATTGAGTGTAGCGTAAAAATTATCGCGATATGGTACGACTGAGCCTAGGTATTGTTTAATTAAATCAGGATATTCGCGAACGGCCTCTGAAAATGAACAAAAAATAATCCCTTTTTCTGCTAATTTAGATTTAAACGTAGTGGCAACAGAAACACTATCAAAGACCGCATCAACAGCAACACCAGCTAACATTTCTTGTTCACGCAAAGGTATACCTAATTTTTCATACGTACGTAATAACTCAGGATCCACTTCGTCTAGACTTTTTGGAGCGTCTTTCATATTTTTTGGCGCGGAATAATAAGAAATCGCTTGATAATCAATTTGCTCATAATGGACACTAGACCATTCAGGATGAGGCAGTGTTTGCCAATGACGAAATGCCTTTAAACGCCATTCTAATAAAAACTCAGGCTCACCTTTAATAGCAGATAATCGACGAATTACGCCTTCGTCTAATCCAGGTGGGAACGTATCCACCTCAATGTCGGTGATAAAGCCATGCTGATAATCTTGCTCAAGCAAGGAGCTTAGTTGTTCATTTTGTTTAACCACCCATTACTCCACATTATTCACTTACTTAACTTCTTTGGGAGTGGATTATACCCGAAGAGGAAGAAAAAGTCATAAAACGCAAATTGAATTACCAAAAATAACAAAAATCGAATATAATACCGGCTCGCTGAATTGACTAGGAATTAGCCATGAACAACGCGCGCTTTATTGCCAATACCCTATTTGCCATCGTTTGTGCTGCTGTAATAAACGCAAAATCATTCGCAGAACCAACCAATTTAAGCTCCATCAAAAGCTCATTACAAACCTATCATGACTCTGGAATGTACCAAAAAGAGTTAGCTCAAGTGGCTGCACGTGCCAATCAATACATTATTCGTCAAGCAACAGCAAACGAACACAGTAAACATCCACAAAAATTAGCCATTGTGCTTGATATAGATGAAACAAGTTTATCTTATTACAACCACATGTTTAAACGACATTTTTGCCATGATCCCATTGCTTCACGCCAAGAAATTTTAACAGAAAATGCGCCGGCCATTCAGCCGATTCTCGCTCTATATCAGGATGCTTTAAAACACAACATTTCGGTATTTTTTATCACGGCAAGACGTTCCTTTGCTTATCAAGCCACTGTCAGAAATTTAAAAGCTGCCGGTTATCGAAAGTGGGCGGGGCTTTATACACGTCCGAACTATTATAAAGAGTCTTCTATGGCGCCATTTAAATCAGAAACTCGCGCTATGATTGCAAAGCAGGGTTATACGATTGTTGCATCTATTGGCGATCAGTTAAGTGATTTATACGGTGGACACGCACAAAAAACATTTAAATTGCCTAATCCGTATTATTTTATCCCATAAATTATTGACAAAAATAATACCAACATGATAATTTTTATATCATTAACTCCTAAACCCAAGGTTTTTTATTATGTCCACCAATCCCCAGGAACTGACTGATTTCCGAATGCTAGAGCTTTTTTTGCAAGAAGATAGAAAAGTTCGTGCGCAACATCTAGCAACAAAACATCAATATACAAGCCCCCCTCCGGGAGGATCTCTTGAGAAAAAATGGCACGCTTCAACCAAAAAAGCACTTGTTGCATTTCAAAGTAAATATGAAGAACATGAAGCAAGTAAAACAAAACGTAATCCCGGCTATACGCTAAGTGATATAAATAAAAGTTTAGACAAAAATCTTCCAATTTTTAAAAACTTAGTTACCCAGATTAAAACGCAAGAAAAAATTTATGAGAGTAACATAAAGGATTTAGAAGCCATATCGAAAACCATACTTACAGAATACAGTAAATTCTTGGTACCTTTCACAATGTTCGCTCTGTCCGGATTTATTCTTGCTTTAACTTTATTAATTTTACTCCCCGACACAGCACTCGCTCTCGCCCCACTTATCATTATGGGTTATTGTTGCTTCTCCGTCCTATGCGTGCTTAATTTTGTACTCTGGCCTTCAGCATCGGTTTTAAAAAATGTCTATAAATCACTAGACAACGAATATAAGCTACAAGAACAACTGACAGCAATCAATGATGAACAATTGACGACAGCAATTAACGAGGCTACTTGTTTGAGCACAGATGAGTGTCTTGGATTCGCTGAATCTGCAAAAAAAATAAAGGATGCGAAAGAACTGGGCGATGAATTAAGCGTAAATTTGATCTTATACCGTCAATATGCCGTTTCATTTTTTAACCCAAAGCGTATGTTTGAATCTGCAGATCAGTCAGAGAAGCGAAAAATCGTGAACAATGAATTTAATAGAGTTTGCACTTAATTGCTCATCGTATGATAATTGATACATTAAAATCCCCGTGGCCGCCGCCAACTTGAACGCGCGCCATGGATTAAACGGAGTCACATACATTAAGGATTGATGAATGAAAAAAAAACTAACATACCTTGCCTTGATTTGTTCTATGCCATTACACGCAGGAACAATGGGTGAACAACAACCCCTCAATTATCCCTGGTTTGCATCTATAGGTGCGGGATACTCGTGGACTCAACTGCCTGGTATTGTAAACCCGAATCTTGCGGATTGGGATTTTTCAGATCAAGGTTATGACAGCAGCTTAGGGAATCGTGGTTTTTATACTTTGGAAGTGGGTAAACAAGTTCATCGTTACATTGATGTTAGTTTGTTATATTTGGATCATGAAACGTTTAATTATCAAATGTTTCAAACAAATAGTTTATCACAATCAGGGCTTGCTGGTAGCGCTCGTAACCGATATTTCAATTTGAATAATCGTGGATTATTAGTCAATGGTTTTTTACATCTCGATCATAGCTGGTACGATATGTTTACCGTTGGATTCACCCCTTTCATCGGTGGCGGGATTGGTTATGCTCTGAATCAAGTTACCAATTTTTATAATGTGGGCTCTACAGATGTAAATGGCACCGCTATTGGTTCAATCACTTCTGTAGGTAATCATGTGAATACGAGCAGCTTTGCTTGGCAAGCATCTGCCGGACTTAATATCAAACCAGAATTAAATCACCTAAGTTTTGATGTGGGTTATCGATATTATGATGGCGGTCATTTTAATACTTCAACAAGCATTCATAGCTATGTTAGTGGTACCGTGCCAGTCACACCATGGTCAGGAGAGGTCAAAGCCAATCAACTGTTTGTTGACATCAAATATACTGTGTAGAAGGCCACGGTTGTCGCATCAAAATTTGATCAATAAGATGTAGGTTGGGCCTTGGCCCAACATAGTGAAGTTTCATACCTTGCTTTTCTTGTCACCCATTAGCTTTATGTATAATCTGTCCACAAAGGAATTGTTGAGGTCCAACCAAATGAATTACCGACGAGTATTTGTACCCGGTGCAAGCTACTTTTTTACGTTAACATTGCAAGATAGACGAAGTGATTTGTTGATTTGTAAAATAAAAGAATTGCG
>JAUYSP010000028.1 GCA_030696305.1 Legionellaceae bacterium
TTAGGTATTGCACGCACGTCAGGACAAACATTTACCTTACAAGAACTAAAAAAAGCTTACAAAAAACTTGCCCTAAAAACACATCCTGATAGGAAAAACGACACTCAAGTTTCATTTGTCCTGGTTGCCAATGCCTATCAAGATATTCTTGAAAAAATCCAGTCTGAAAACAAGCAACAATCAAACCTTACGCCCAAGTTTGCGGCAAATTTGGCAAAATTAGATAAAAAAATTGACGAGCTGCTCGCAAAAACACGAGAATTTAAGCGTGAAAAGCAAGAATCTGCAAAACGTACCGATAATTACATCAGACATGCCGATGATTACATCAGACATGTCGATGATTTTTGCAGTGGAGTTAGAGAATTACAGGTAGCGGTTTCCATCTTCGCGGCGCAAGTTGCTGAAGATGATGCAGAACTAAGAACCAGCGACGATGCTTTGGATCACCCTCGAATCAAAGAAGAGGACGATGAAATCATTAAGTCTACCGAAGAATTAGTTAAAACCCAAATACAAGTGGCAGAGGCAACAAAGCAGCGCCTAGAGAGAGCTGATATGAGCACGCAAGATACAAGCCATCATCGCTTCATGAAGCCAGCCAAAGAACCTGCAAATAGATCAGGTTCGGCAGAAGCTACTCATAGCATGTCTTTAGAACACTGAATATTTTGGAGCAAAAGAAATGCGTTATCCAGCATTAAGCGAAA
Source organism: Legionellaceae bacterium (assembly GCA_030696305.1). Lineage (GTDB taxonomy): Bacteria > Pseudomonadota > Gammaproteobacteria > Legionellales > Legionellaceae > JAUYSP01. Next base: position 711 of record JAUYSP010000028.1, read on the forward strand.
AACAGTTATCTCGATTCAGCTACCATCCGTTTTGGGGGTTGATAAAGCCATTGCGCGAACAACTCCGCTTCTGATGGGTCTATTTTCATTTGTCACGCTAGTAGCATTCAGTATGCATCAGACAAAGGCGTTTGCTAGCCAGGAAACAACCTCCTGGTATAGCAAAGAAGGAAATCTTACATTCTCAGATATTCTAGCAATCGTCAGGCGATCGATTTGGTCGAAAAGTATTTTTTAAAGTCTGAAAATTAGCTTGATTTGGATAAATACTCAGAGGAAAAAATAAATTATTTGATCTATCAACTCACTTTAGCCGCTTAAAAAGCCCTTCGAGACGCGTGCTACGCACGCTCCTCCAGGGCGAACGGTTCGGGGAAAAATGGCTAAACTCGATGTCTATGAACAACACACATAACATCGGTGAACCATCCTAAAAAACTACTGCCTCACAAACTCACATTTGCCAGTAGTATGAAATGCAGCTTCCCCATTTTCTAAAAACTCAACTTCAGAGTGAATAATTAATTTGTCATCCTGCAGCTTCCAAATCACGCGTGCCAAAGATGAATTGATTGATCGTTTATAACCTGGAAAATCACGATTTTCGATACTTATGAAGTTAAATAATAAAGTTGAATTGTTGATCCAGTTAAAGGTTAAGTGATATGTGGAAAATCCATTCTCATCACTCAAGTGCTCACTTAAATCTTTTCCAATTTCATATTCATCAGAGATACCCTCCCCTAATATTTTTATCAATGATGCAGTGTTTTCAATACGAAAGTGCTCTTTCGTGATTTCATCATCAATGTCTCCTTCTTTTACATGACATTGCCCTGCCCAATCTCCTGTGAAATCAGTGTAGGCTTCATCACCAAACGACGAGGTTTGTGCTTTTATTGTATGATGAGGAATGGCATGTAGCTTAAAAGGCATAATTTGTTGCAAAGGTGTAGCTTGAGCAAAAACAACCCATGAAAATCCTAACAGAATACCAACCACACGCTTCAACATAATCAATCCTCAAAAAAAGAAAACATGTTAACATAACGTCATTATTTATCCAAGTAAATTTGTTTTTGCTCAGTTATAATAACCTATAATTTGCAATTGAAATAAAAATCAAATATAATTTAATATGAAATAATTGGAGCGTTAGCATGAATACGTCTTCGAACACGCTGCATCAAAAAGAATTCGTCTTAACTAAATCTATTTTAAACTTAATTCATTACTATGATTTGACGGGTAAAGATTTAAGCGAAATGATTGGAATCAGTGAGGCCAGTGTGAGTCGTTTAAATCAAGGGAAAAAACTGCTCTCGCCCAACACAAAAGAAGGTGAGCTCGCGTTGCTTTTAGTTAGAGTTTATCGAAGTTTAAATTCGTTAGTTGGAAATAACCACACTAAAGCTAAGATTTGGTTAAATAAACATAATGATTATTTTCACCAAAAACCCATAGACTGCATGAAAACAGTTTCGGGTTTAGTTGCGGTACTAAATTACCTTGATGCAATGCGTGGCAAGTTATGACTACTTGGGACGAATGTAATGGACTTAATCATCTCATTCCTTTATCGCTTGAACCATGGAGAATAGTTGAAGCGCAACATATTTCAAGTTCTCGTGATTTAGTCGATACCATCGACGAGCACGATCTTTTAGAAACATTACTCGAAGAAACCAAACCGTTCATCTCTCCAAAAAAACATTATTTAATTTTTACACCTTTTCGATATCCCCCATTGAAATACGGCTCTCGCTTTGGGTCCTTAGATCAACCCTCATTGTGGTATGGCTCACTCGAACTCGAAACAGCTTTTGCTGAGGTTGCGTATTATCGACGCCAATTTTTAAAAGACACGCATGGTGCGCTAGGTTATATAGAAACCCCTGTAACAGCTTTCTGTACGTATTTAAAAACGCACCGGGGGATCGATCTGACTCACATCCCTTTTGCTGACTATCATCAACTCACATCCTCGAAGGAAAGCCATACGTATAGTCAATCCTTAGGTAAAGCAATGCGCCAAGCACATATCGAAGCATTTATTTATTTTTCCGCAAGAACCGATAATCCAAGCAAAAATATCGCCGCTTATACCCCAAATGTCTTTCACATGAAAAAAAATCAATACATCCATAATCAACAAAATTGGACTTGTATAGCAAATAAAAACTCGATTGAGTTTATCCGTTGTGACATGTTAAAGAACGAAAGACTGACATTTACGATTGAATAATTGCCGTCTACTAGAACTTTGCGTATTTCATTAGATAGGTTATCATTACGATTGTTAGTAGATGTATCCACATTGGAGTTCAAGAATTAAACTCATTTCAAAAGAAACATCTGTTCTTACCGGACTGATCATTGTCTCTTTATTAATAAGACTCGTTGCAATTGGCTCGATCGATTTGATTGCTGAAGAAGCATATTATTGGAATTACGCCAATCATCTTGATTTTGGATACTTAGATCATCCCCCAATGGTGGCTGTGCTTATCAAACTTTCTACCCTGGTGTTTGGGATTAATGAATTTGGTGTACGCTTTACCTCCATTTTGTGTTGGTTTGTATGTGTATTTTTTAGTTATAAACTAACTGAATTAATTAGACCTCAAGCCGGAAAAAACGCGGTTTTATTATTAGCTATTTTACCTTTTTTCTTTATCCACTCATTAATCATAACACCTGATTTGCCTTTGATTGCTTGTTGGTCTGCAACACTCTATTACCTTTATTTAGCTTTGATTAAAAACGAACGAACTGCCTGGTACCAGGTAGGGCTTTGGTTAGGGCTTGGCATGCTCTCCAAATATACTATTGCCTTGCTCGGTCTAGCGACGTTGATTTATATGATTAGCATAAAAGATGCGCGGCGTTGGTTTTTCTCACCTCAACCATATCTTGCCGTACTTATTTCAATTTTTATTTTTTCCCCTGTAATTTACTGGAATGCAACACACGAATGGGTTTCTTTTTTATTCCAAAGTACGCGTCGCCTATCAGCACAAGAAAGCTTTTCGTTTCATGCTTTACTCGCATTATTTGGCTTATTTTTAACACCTGTCGGTATATGGGGATTTGTAACGCTTTTCAAAAGACCAAAAAAATCGCCCCGGCAATTAAATAAAACCACTTTGCGATTTTTACAAATATACTCCCTCACCCCCTTAATTATTTTTGCATTATTCAGCTTAACACATGAAATTAAATTTAATTGGATTGGCCCTTCTTTACTTGCAATTGTTCCATGGCTTGCTGCGTTAGATAGCCCTATTATGCGTAAAGGCTGGATGATTACGAGTATCTCGTTATTATTTTTTTACATAGCGATGCTTTGTTGCTTGCGCCTAGGCACACCTGAAGTGGCGTACCGAGCATTTTTAAACAAATACATTGATTGGAATGACTTTAACCAACAAATTTATAACATTGCAACCAAGGCAGAAAAACAGCTGCATGCTTCTATTTCTCTTATCCCTTTAGATCGCTATAACATTGCAAGCGAACTTTCATTTTATCAAGCAAAATCATTAGCTGAAAATAAAGCCTCTCATTCCCATTCTGTTATTGGCATGGACATATTTGGCTATGAATCGTTGATGTATCGATATTGGACCAAAGAAAAGGTGTTTACTGATAAAATAGCCCTATTAATTTCTGTAGAACCCACTTTATTTGAAAGAGAAGATATTGTGAATAAATTTACAGTATTATCCTCCACTCAAACCTTTTGGGCTCATAATCAAGGTAAAGCTGATAATATCACACCGTATTATTATCAAATTGTAAAATTGAGATAAGCGCTCACGTCATCTTAATAGCTGTGAGCACTCTTTATATCTAATATCTTAAATTAAGATAGAATACGTCTAATTTCTTGAAATCGCAGGATAAACAACACTCGCAATGAATCAATAATACTATTTGCAGGTAATTTACTTTGGCCTTTTACCCTATCTACAAATACAATTGGATATTCACAGATTTTAGCGTGTTGTTTATGTAGTAACCACAAAAGCTGTAATTTATAAGCATAGTGATTCGATAAAAATTGTTCATCCAGCGCCTGTTGTAATACAGCACGCCGGGTTATACGAAACCCACTGGTAAAATCTTTATATTTTGAGGTCAATATAAACCGGGCGATATAATTCCCCAATACCGAAATAAACTTTCGTTGCCAGCCCCAGTCATTTGGAATTTGACCATCCGGGACATAACGACTACCTAACACCACGTCATGTGTTTTTGCTCGCTCAAGCATCGGAGCTATGTATTTCGGTTGGTGAGATAAATCCGCATCAAATTCAATCACAATATCTGCTGATAAGCTATTTAAGGCATAGTGCATGGCTTGCATGTAAGCAGAACCTAAACCTGATTTTTGAGGTTCTGTTTGTAAATGTAACCAAGAATAGGTTTGTTGCAAATGTAATACTAGCGTTTGTGTTTTATCAACTGAAGCGCTATCAAAAACTAATACATGAATATCAAAATCAGTAATTGCTTCCCTTATTTTAGAAATTGCAGCAATAGTATCTTCTATCACTTCTGCTTCATTGTAGGTAGGAATAATCACAACTACTTTTTCAACATTCATAAGTACTCGGCTTCTCATTAATTATTTAACGAGTGTATTATAATGAAGTTGAGAAATTTTGCATTTGAAATTTTTCAATAAACAATTGGACGAAAAATGTTTGTACGACTCATCGAAAATAAAATTCAACTAGCCTTAACGGATACTCCCGTTGTATTTCTCATCGGGCCACGGCAAGCAGGAAAGACTACTATTGCCAAACATCTTGGAAAGTTGAAGTTGACTTAATCATTGAAAATAGTTTAGGCGAACTTATCGCAATCGAAATCAAAGCGTCATCAACCATCATGCAGCATGATTTAACCGGTTTAAAAAAACTTGCTAATATTGCCCAAGAAAAATTAAAGATTGGTATTTTACTTTATGATGGAGATCACACCAGTGCATTTGGAGACAAGCTATTTGCTGTTCCTATCGCCGCACTTTGGTCTTAAGAAAGCTCTAGTGCGGTATTGTTCAATATAGTATAGATTTAGAGTTGCATCTTTTGCGTTTGGTATTTAGTCCGTCAAAATCTTCACATTAGTTGCATATAAGCCGCGATCACCCGTTTTACATTCATAGCTGATTCGTTGTCCTATTTGTAATTCTTTATATCCAGCCATTTCAACCTCAGAAAAATGCACAAAAACTTCAGCATCGCCATTGTCTGCGGTAATAAATCCATAGCCCTTGATTTTATTAAAGCGACTCACGCTTCCAGTTGGCATTGATATTCTCCTAATTTGAGAGATGGACCATTTAATTTATTTAAAAACATGAAGACTATCGTAGTTTGATTAGATAAACAACTCTGGCAGAAATTACTGAAAATTGACTATTTGTGAAGAATATTCTAATATTCGACCCAAATTATTTGACTTAACTATTATGAAACAATACGTTATTGCAGCTTTTTATAAATTTATCCCGCTTGATGATTACGAAAGCATGAAAATACCGATGCTAGCGGCGATGAAAGAAAATAATATTTTGGGCACTATCATTCTAGCGCATGAAGGTATTAATGGTGGCTTTGCTGGCCATGCAGCAGACATGGCTCATTTTTATGCTTTTATGCATGAAGAACCGCGTTTTGCCGATTTAGTTTTTAAAGAAACCTATAGTGATATGATGCCTTATGAAAAAGCAAAGGTTAAATTTCGTAAGGAAATCGTCACATTGGGTGTCCCGGATCTGAGTCCTTTACAAGAAACAGGAACTCGAGTTGAGCCTGCTGAATGGAATGAATTAATATCCGACCCAGAAGTTGTTGTTGTGGATACTCGCAATAGTTATGAAGTGGAATTGGGAACGTTTAAACATGCGATTGATCCACAAACTGAAAACTTTCGTGATTTTCCGGCCTATGTTCAACAACATTTATTAGATAAAAAAGATAAAAAAATTGCTATGTTTTGCACGGGTGGGATACGCTGTGAAAAATCGACCGCTTATTTAAAATCACTTGGATTTGATGATGTATATCAGTTAGAAGGTGGTGTTTTAAATTATATTAAAACTATTCCAGCTGAAGAATCGTTGTGGGAAGGCAGTTGCTTTGTTTTTGATGAGCGTATCGCTGTTCAGTCTTCTTAAATAATTGAACAACATATCTAGATCCCGCGGACAAGCCGCGGGACGTAGCCCTTGTTGGAACAGACCCTAGCCTAATTACAGTGCTTAAGGCCACTTAATGCCTCCCTTACCACCTCTTGATCAGAAAATACAAAACGTTCATGCCCTATTTGTTGGTAGGCTTCATGGCCCTTACCAGCAATTAATATAATGTCTTGTTTGTTTGCGCTGTTAAGTGTTTGCTTAATAGCTTCTGTTCTATCTATCACCTTGATTACATTTACAGTAGATAATAGTCCTTCAGCAATTTCTTCTACAATTTGCACTGGTTCTTCAGTACGCGGATTATCACTGGTTAATACGACATGATCAGCAAGTTGACTGGCTATCCGGCCCATGAGAGGCCTTTTTGTTTTATCACGATCACCACCGCAGCCAAACACCACCCAGATCTTTCTCGAAAAAGTATCATGTGATTTTAAGCGGACTAACGTAGACAATACATTTTCCAAAGCGTCAGGTGTATGAGCATAATCGACCAACACACACGGCTCTTCAGCAACAAGTTCCATTCGGCCTGGTGATGGATTTAACTGAGCCATAACAGAAACCACATCGTCAATAGCATAACCATGTGCTAATAAACTACTGTATACCGCAAGGCTATTATATATATTAAAAGCACCTATACTTTTTATTCGGACATGCCGATCTCCCCACGGCGATTTAACGTCAAATTCACTACCCGTCATACTCAATTGACAGTTGGTTGCATATACATCGCTCCCTTCATGCAATCCATAGGTCAGGCGTTTACATTGTGGATGTCTGCCCAAATCCATTTGCTTGGCATACTGATCGTCATAATTCAATATTGCCCACTGTAGTGTCGGCGTCATAAATAATTTTGCTTTAGTTTCAGCGTACGCTTGCATCGTATGATGATAATCCAAATGCTCGTGGCTTAAATTAGTATAAATAGCTTGGATGAAATCTACACCTGCAACGCGCCCTTCGGCTAATGCATGCGACGAAACCTCCATACATACCTGCCGGATATGTTGTTTTTTATACTCGTGAAATAAATGTTGTACACATAACGCATCAGGCGTCGTATTCACTAGGGGTTTTAAATCCTCCACGTTGCCTTGACCCAAAGTGCCAATATACATCGCTGCTTGACCTAACAGCGCATGAGCTTGTGCCAACTGATAGGCTATGGTTGTTTTGCCATTAGTTCCTGTAACACCCGTTACTGCTAAAGACTGTGTGGGATTCTCATAAAAACGACCAGCAATATCAGCCAACAAACTGAATAAATGCGGTATAGGAATACAAGGAATCGTTTCTGGTAACCCTACTGTGGATGGCAGTGCATTTGGTTCATAAATAATCGCCGCAGCTCCTGATTTCACAGCCTGCTGTATATACATACGACCATCAGTTGCAGCACCAGGATACGCAATGAATAACGATCCAGATTTGACTTGGCGACTATCATTATGCAATTCAGTAATATCACAATTAGGAATTGCTTGTGCAATCCACGGACTCAATAATGCTGCAAGTTTCATCGTATTTCTCCTAATGCAACTCCCCCGGAATGTAACACGAACGCAGTGAGGGAGCTCTAATTGACTAGATTCGCGCCAAATCCTGGAGATCCCTCACTGCGTTCGGGATGACGTTACTTCAGATTGGGTTAATAAAAAACCTTAACCTTGATCAGGCGGAATGTCTAAAATTCGTAATGCAGCACCCATAACTTTAGCAAACAAAGGCGCTGCAACAGCCGCACCATAATAACCGCCTTTCGTTGGTTCATGAATAAAGACAGCGACAATTAATCGGGGTTGAGAGACTGGGGCAATGCCAACAAAACTAGACATATACCGTTTTTCTTCATAACCATGCTTCCCAGCAACTCGAGCCGTACCAGTTTTACCAGCAACACGATATCCTGGTACCATAGCTGACTTACCGGTTCCGTCACTGACAACAGCTTCCAACATAGCAAGCACCTGATCTGCTGTATTAGGACTAATAATTTGTTCGCCCTGCACCGCTTGTTGACGTGACAACAAATCAATTGGTAATAGCCGCCCATGGTTTGCAAAAATCAAGTAGGCTTTAGCAACTTGCATCGCTGTAGCCGACATACCGTAGCCGAAACTTAAGGTAGCCAAAACAAATGGATTTGCATCCGCTATTCGAACTATAGCTCCTTCACTTTCACCTGGATAACCACTTTCGGTGCGCCTTGCAAAACCACTACGAGTTAATAAACCGATTAATTGTTCAGGCGGACTAGTCAAAACCATTTTCGTAACCCCGACATTACTCGAGTTACGTAATACACCGGTCACGTCCAACACCCCATAATTATGCACATCCCGTACGGTATGACCGTGGACACTCATCCAACTAGGCCGAGTATCAATTATAGTACTAGGCGTGAAACGTCCCGTATCCAATGCACTTGCTATACTAAATGGTTTGATAATTGAACCAGGCTCGAACGTATCGGTTAATGCTTTATTCCGATAACTGTCAAGCGTGTAATGACTACGTGCATTAGGATTAAATGAAGGCGCATTCGCTATAGCAAGCACTTCACCAAAACGTGTATCTAATACAACAACCGAGCCTGATTTAGCACCAAACTGGTCTAAGGTTTTTTGTAATTCATGATAGGCGAAAAATTGAATGCGTCGATCGATACTTAATTGTAACGCATTCCCAGCACGTGGTTCTTTGACAACATTTAACTCTTCAATAATGCGCCCGATTCTATCTTTAACCACACGTTTTTTACCACTAATACCCACCAGCCAATGTTGATAAGCTAACTCCAACCCTTCAATGCCATTATCATCAACATTAGTAAAACCCAACAACTGAGCAGCACTATCGGCTTCGGGATAATATCGCTTGAATTCTTCTTGAAAATTAACACCAGGAATTTTAAGCGCTAAAATATCTTTAGCTAACATAGGTGTTAATTGGCGTTGTAAATAAACGAACTCTCGATTGCGTGTAGCCTTCACACGATCAGCTAGTAAAATCGGTGAAACATTCAATATATGGGCTAATTTTTTTAATTGAGTCGCACTAGGCGAAAATGTCTTGGGATTCACCCACAGCGATTGCACTGGCGTGCTCACAGCCAATGCAGCACCCTCGCGATCAAGGATCATCCCACGATATGCTGGAATATCGATTGTTCTTAAACTACGAGCATTTCCTTGTCCTTGTAAAAATTGGCGATCAAGGACAGTTAAATCAATCATTCGCCATAACAGTATACTGAATAAAATAACAAAAAATACTGCGACAACCCATAATCTAGCTAAATGATGCGAGTTTTTTTCTTTCTTCATTGTGATCGTAATACCATCATTTTCTTATCAATGGGTAATGTCATATTTAGCTTACCTGCAGCTAACCTTTCAACACGAGACGGTGTTGCTAAGCTGGCCTGCTCTAATAGCAATTGACCCCATTGAAGTTGTAATTGGTGCGTTTGTTGTTCTTCAAATTCAACTTGACTCAAAGTCACGCGTTGTAAGTTTGTCACATAGACTACTGCTAAAGCACTCACCAGCACTGCAAATAATAATCCTATCTGCAACGCGCTGGAGAATGATAAACGTATATTAGCAATTTGACCATGAAAAAAGTTACTTTGATTGATATCTCGGGCTGCTGCGTTCATATTAATTTTTCTCCTATTCTAAGTACTGCGCTCCGTGAACGAACATTTTCTTTAATTTCTGCATCTTGAGGCTGAATCGCTTTCCCAACACATTTAAACGATGACTTGATATCGATCGCTTTAATGGGTACTCCTTTAGGCGGTTGTTCACCGCGTTGCCTATTTCTCATAAATTGTTTTACAATTCGATCTTCCAATGAATGGAAGCTAATCACTGCCAAACGACCACCCACAGCCAATGCGTCTACACACTGCTCTAAACACGTGGTTAGATCAGCTAATTCGTGATTAATATGTATCCTAATAGCTTGAAATACGCGGGTAGCTGGGTGCTTGTGTTTTTCCCATTTGGGATTAGCTTGTTTAACTATTTCTGCCAATGCATTAGTGGTTAAAATGGGTTCTAACGCGCGTTCACTTATGATGGCTCGAGCGATGCGGCCTGCAAAACGTTCTTCACCATATTCTCTGAATACTCGCACCATTTCAGCCTCATCTGCTTGGTTAACAAAATCTGCTGCACTTATCCCCTGGCTTAAGTCCATTCGCATATCTAAAGGACCCTGTTGCATAAAGCTAAATCCACGCTCTGGATCATCTAGTTGAGGAGAAGAAACCCCTAAATCCATCAAAATGCCATTAACACGCCCGTATACTCCAAATTTTTTAGTCACATCGCTAAGCGTTGTAAAAGAGCCGTGCGCTATCTGAAATCTGGGATCCGCTGTAAAATGCTCTTTTGCATAAGCCAGCGCCTCTAAATCTTTATCTATAGCAAGTAGCCGCCCTTGCTGATTTAATTCGTTTAAAATTGCCCGACTGTGCCCACCTCGACCAAAAGTACAATCGACGTAAACCCCGTCTGGAACAATTGCCAGCCCACGAATCACTTCTTGTAACAATACGGGCTTATGTGTGTTCATCATTCCAATTAATCCACGTTTACAAATAAAATGTTTTCAATTCATTGGGCAGTTGTCCTTTGGTTGACTCATCAGTCAACCATTGTTCTCGTCGGGCTTCCCACAACGATTCGGACCAAACTTCAAATTTATTACTTTGCCCAATCATCAAGACCCGTTTATCTAATTTGGCATGATCTCGTAACAACTGAGGTAACAAGAGTCTGCCATTACTATCTAACTTCACATCCGTTGCATGCCCAATTAATAAACGTTGAATACGTCGAGTAACAGGGTCAAAACTTGGCAAACGTTGCAAATTATCTTCAATTACTTGCCATTCTTTAGCGGGATAAAGCAAAAGGCACGTTTCTTCAGTATCAATTGTCACAACCAACGATGCGCTATCATCTTCCATGCCCAGGGCGTCACGATACCGCGTCGGTATCGCAAGACGACCTTTTCCATCGATGTGTATGGCATTGATTCCACGAAACATGATTTTCGCCTCTACGGGATTACTCCCACAATTTCCCACTCTTTTGTTATTTTAATCCACTTTTATACACTATAGGTACACATTTTCCCTAACGTCAAGATAAAAAGTGATATTTTTAAAATACCAATGGTTTTTATGTTTATTTTTAAGTTTAAAAGGACGAATTATGAACTTATAATTTAAGTGGGTTGTAGAAATCTAAAAAAAATATGTATAAGCTAATGGGAATATTCGACTTAAGAACTCACATGATTGATCTAAACGAATTAAAACGGCTACAAATAAAATTTATGATTGTCATGATGACAATGTATTGTCTTTCTTATGCAATTTGGGTATCTAGCATTAATTTATTTCAACACTATGTAACCGATCACGGGCTGGCTTCTGCAGTGTATTATGATCGTACAATTTTTAGTATTCGAATAATGATCCTGGTAATTGGGTTGAATCTTTTAGCAAAGTTTCAAAATCAAAATTACCAACGGATTTTGATGTTAATCTTAGTCATTGCGACGTTGCTCCTGCCCGTGTCACTTAAAACCTATCCTCTTCTTGCTGGATTTAACGATACCATAACCGAACTAGGAAAAGCATGGTTTCAATTGTATGTACCACCCGCATTTCGAGCTACCCTAGCCGGTCTATTAACTAGTTTCACTGGGCTTATAAAAATCAGAAGTACCACCGCTACCCAGTATTGGGAGCAGGCCATTATTCATAAATATATTCTGGCTTCCATTCTTACCATATTATTATTTTTTTTCTGGAAATTTACTCTAAAATTACAAAAAATTGAACAAGAACACCACCCTTCTGTGACAAAACATGCCCCTGACAACATTGTCAAGTTATTACGTAAAAATCCTTATATTTTCATTACTTGTTTTGTATTTGGATTTAATAATGGGATTTTCTATTATACTTTTCTTTTAGGAGCAGCAGCGTTGCCTGACAAAGCTCCCGAAGTTTATCAATATATTATGTATGCAGGAAGTATCCTTGGTCCTGTAGTCATTGGACGATTTGCAGACAAATTTGGTATTGCTTTAATTAGTATGTACGTCATTGCTCTAATAACATTTTGTAAATTTTTAAATTTTAGTTTAGCTTTTACCGAAATCACAACCTCTCATTACTTTTACATTGTAGCGTTTATAGAGGCCGCATTTGCAGCGAGTCTATCATCTCTGAATGTATCGATCGTAGGGGAACGCTTACGTAATCGAGGCATTTTTCGTTCATTTGCCATATCAACAATCATTTATAGCCTAGGTGCTTTACTTTACGGACGAGTATATCTTAAATTTTCTGATTCGTTTGTGTCAGGTCAACTTGTCATTGGCGTCATAAATATTTTCTTTTTTATACTTCTATGTTTTTTTTATAAGCGATCACCTCGAGTGCGCGCGAACTAATTTATTTAATCAAGATGCAACGCTCCTAATTATGAATTAGAAAATAGTGGTTTCTACCTATCACTATAGACCCTAGTGCAATGGCTGCATACTTAGATCATTATATGCGGATGTTATTTTAATCTAACAAGAAGATCCGCACATCGCTCACCCGCAGTTCTTTCGTCTAATCCTAATTCCTGTTTCATGCGATGTGGCTGACGTTCTCCTGAAAAAAACGTAGTAACACTTTCTGCAAAATAACGACTAGGCAAATAGGGTTTGCCTAAAGATGAAAAAGCGGGCTTACCTTCTAAAACAGCTTGATTTAATAACGCGCCAGGCACAGCTTGCGCAACACTATCTGCTACTGACGACGCTTCTGAACCAGTGATATCAACCCTTAGAAAAACCTGTCGAAAGAGTGAATTATTAATAGACAACTCGGGCGTTTTAAATAGACTTAACAACTTCTCTGGTAAAATAATTTTAAATTGTTTGTCTACATCAGGATATTTTGTATAAACAGATAGTATTGTTGCCAAATAAGCATCTAAATTTTGAATTCCTGGATGAAGACCTAGCCGAACTTGAACATGAGGGTGGTTAGACAGTTCTGTTAATAAGCAGTCTAAAAAAGTTGCGTCAATTTCAACTGGTTGAGTTGTGCTACTGACGAAAGAAAGTGATTGAGTTGGAGCAACTTGCAACTGCTCTCTGATCACTTCTGGAGTTTGCGATCTCGTTGCAAAATAAGCATTATCAATGCTTATGTGCCCGACAATATGCATTCTGTCATCACTACCAAAATCCTCTATTGCCTCAATCAGTGGCAATGCCCAATGCACATTAGCCTTACTTTTTAATTTAGGTAAGTATTCCCATAAGCAATGTGATTCCGGCTTAAACATAAATTCATAAGCCATCAACACAGGAAGGTCATCCAATGCACCGACTATTTGAAATGGAATTTCATTGTTTACAGAGGGTATACCAAAATAGGCATTATGAATTCCTTGTAACTTAATGTACTCGACGATATGTTCAAGTTGCTCTGTGTCGCAATGACCATCTAAAAATGACTCAGGACTAAGATGAAGTATTTCAGGAAGTGTTTTTTTATCAACCAGTAATGTCGAGCTGTAGCTTTCTACATGTCGTTGAGCTGCTTTAGTTAGTGAAATAAGAAGCGCTTGATTTTCACCTTTATTCTCCATCGATTTAATCGTGCGTAACGCTAAATCAGTATCACCAACACTGCTTACAAAAAACGCTACCTTCATAATAAAAACATCTCTTATTGAACAAAGAAGGCCATTATAACTGCTGATCTAATTTTGGGCAATATTTGTGCCCAATATCAGTCCCAAACAATCGTGGGCAACTGACACTATAAGCGTTGCAAATTGCAAAAATACCTAACTTGAATTAATTCACCTTACTTTGTAGGTATCTGATCTTTTTTTATCAAGCAACTAGCTATTTGACATAGCTATATAATTTTTCGAGTGTTATCTAAAATAGATTAGGATACGTGAGGAATTATGATTTCTTTCTTTATCGTTTATTTTTTAATCATCTCGTGATAAAATAAGCAAATTTTACATTAAATACGAGAAACCAGATGCCTGTTACACCAGCAATGATAACTGAGTTAAGCGATGCTCTTATGAAAGATCAAGCCATTTTACACCCCTCTTTTCACCTAAGTAATTTTAAACGTCAAGGCGCTTCGGCTGATTTCAATCGTCAAGCTACGGAAAAAAATGAGGCTTATTCAAGAATTCGTTACGCAGGTCAACCTTTAAATTTATTGCTTCAACAATCTACAGAAGCTTATGAACAGTTGAAAAATAGCATGATTGATATCGATTTTGCTCTAGTTGAATATGCATGGCTAGCACCTTATCTTCCACTTTTTAATTCCGAGATGCTACATCGTATGATGGAAAAGCATCGAACTGACTACCTTTATACCGATGAAAGTGAAATATGTTTGCAATCTATGATTGTCTTAATGTTAGCGTATCATTCAAATCCTATCCTCTTCACTGAAAACCAAGCACAATTTGAAGTGATGGCTAATACTTGGTTGAAAACAATATTAACTTTTAATGACATTAAGAAGCCTGAGTTACGATCGCATATTGATGGGTGGCACGATAATTCTTTCTGCTCGGCTGAGCGCAATCTTAAGTTTATGCAGTATTGTGCTGAAGCCTATTATAAAGCTTCAAAAAATACTGTAGATGTACTGCATAATATGGTAAGTATGATGAGTCATTTAGCCACTAATCCAGAGGCCATTAATAAAATTGATTTCTGGAATAATCGAATGGTTGCATTCAACGAAGTAAATAAAGTGTTATTTAAAGTTCTTAGAGATCATGAAAAACTCAATTCCCATGCTTTCGTAGATGCAGTGCGCCGCGTCCAATATATCCATCAAAATCAAAATGAATTTACAGGTGCGAGTGTCATTGTAAGTGTTGCAAACGCTGTAGCTGAAGAACATGAGCATGATGATTCAGTCACTGTTGCAGCGGTAATGACTCACCAACAACCTGAACCTGATATTGTAATTGCTTCAACAGAAGAAGAAGAAATAATGCGGCAGGCTGGTGTTGGTCTCATTCGATCGGGATTGAGTCGCTTAAGTTTTTTGGCTGACTCAACTCAACATCATACGAATGATAGTGATGAAGATGAAGTAGCTACATGTGTCATTCAATAACTGTTGTAACCGCTTTGGTCGTTTCAGCAAATACTCTGGAAAATTAGTTTTATTTTAAGCACTATGAGCAATATAAAAAATAGTGATTAGGTAGCTAGCTTTACAGGATGACATCAGGATGCTATTGGTTCTTTCGTATGTGTATTTTGGGGCATATAACTTCCATAAATAGCATGAGGCTGTTGCTTGACATAAGCCCAATAACGATCACCATAAGACCAGTGCCAGTATTCTGTGGGATAGTTCACAAAGCCTATGGCACTGAGAACATCTTTCATAATTTGTCTGTTTTTCTTAGCAACCGATGAAATCTGCTCTGAAGCACTCAGTGATAATGCACCATCCGCATCTTGCATCCAATCTTTGGGATGAATGCCCATATCTATAGGTTTTCCATCATCATTGATTAAATACAAATCAATTGCACCTCCCGTAGAATGAGGAGGAATGTTATGTGAATGATCTGGATTGACCACGGGTGAAACCAGCTTGGTTGTTTCGGTAAAAAGTTGATGCGGCGACCAATCGGGATGTCTTTTTTTAACATTGAAAAACTGTTTCTCAAAAATCATTTTTTGCAGAGCAAGGCTACGATAACCTTCATATAAACAAAAATGCAATCCTTTGGGTAACTTGCTCTGTGCCTCCACTAATTTTTCGTAAACAGTTTTTCGCAAATAAGTATAATCCTTATTATTGGGAACCTCAGAAGATGGCCCATAAACAATAATATTTTGTTTAGTTAAATCGACCCAGGTATCTTGATTATCATGAATAGGAATGACCAATACTTTAGGGTCAGAAATCAACGTTATAGTAGGCGTTGCGGCAAAAGCAGAGAACATAAATCCTCCAAAAATTAAACCAATCACTATTTTTTTCATGTTATATCACCAATTCAACCTTTTCAAAATTAGCAACGAATATAGTATTTGTCTAAATTAACGTCTTGTTCTAGAATCTAATATATGATCATTATTTAATATGGTGCATTAAATTAAAAAATATTTTTTTACAGATGATTGGAAACAGTGGATTTGGTCAAATATCAACAATGGCGTCAACAAACAACGCATTTATGATGATTTAATTGATAATGATTACGATCTATTTACCATTATCAATGAGCTCAGATTTATTCCTGACATTTTTCTTAAAAAAGATGAAATTAATCCCAATAAAGTCATTGAACAGCTGCAAAAATCAGGTGCAACACAAGTTGATGTTGCTATTCCATTTTTTAAGTTTGAAAACTTCCTTACTGAACGTGAATGTAATGCAATTATTAAATTACAAAAAAGTGAAAATCAACGTTCAACTACTGGCATGAGCAACAAAAGCAAGATAGACGAAAAAAGAACAAGTTTTTCA
Source organism: Legionellaceae bacterium (assembly GCA_030696305.1). Classification (GTDB taxonomy): domain Bacteria; phylum Pseudomonadota; class Gammaproteobacteria; order Legionellales; family Legionellaceae; genus JAUYSP01. The sequence goes on from JAUYSP010000028.1 coordinate 17,498, forward strand.
ACGTTTTTTGAAATATCTCCAACCAATATAAATAAACTTATAGAACAAGTGAAAAATAAAATTCTATCCATCACAGGGATCCCTGCTCAATACTCGGAACCACTGCAAGGACAATGGTATATGAAAAATGGTTTTTACAACGACCATTACGATGCTTGCGATACGTATGAGCAATTTAATAGCCATCACGGTAACAGAACATGGACGTGTATGGTTACTTTAAATGAGGTTGAGGAAGGTGGGGAAACGTGTTTTCCTACGCTGCAGAAAAGTTTTAAACCGAAAATTGGTCAAGCTTTAATTTGGTATAATTTAAATAAAAATGGTCTCGCGCATCCGCTATCACTACATTCAGCGCAACCCGTTCAGAAAGGTGAAAAATTCATTATTACACAATGGTTCCATCAGTGCGCTGATTAACCAAATATACCCATGTAAAACGCACCTTAAATTACTTGCCTAATGATGGTTTTTCTGAGATCGTCTTCTAATCTGGCCATAAATCGTTTGCGTTTCATGCTAACCTTTCTTGATGTGTTATTTTAATCAGGTTCAACGCAATATGCCGCTTGAGGTTGTTGCATCATTTTTATGGTGCTAGTCCATCTTCTTGGTCATTTTCTTCATCCGTATCATCACCCATACCTTCGACCCATCGATGAGCCTGAGTTACGAATCTTGCTTCATTCGGAGTAATCCAGTGAAATCTGTCTGACACCTCTTGTGAGGATATGTCAAGCGCATTGAGACAAGGCTCTGCATCACTCAGAATGCGCTGATAGAAAGAAGTTCGAAGCGTATTTGAATCCACACCTTTGTCAATAACATCAATTTTTCTTGTTGGGTACATCATGCATCTTAGCATTGCAAGAAAAACACTCCAATAGTTGCTTTTATTTTCGCCGGTAGAGACATCTCGTTTATTTAAATGAAGGATCTGATGTTCAGCGGTCATATTCAGCTCAAATGCAATAATTGGTCGTTGATCAGCGGGCGTTGGATACCAACCTGTTGACCTCAATATTAATTCATTCAATACCGCCCAACTTTTTGCACGCAATACATCATTACCAGGTGTATCTGCTAACTGCCGGGCGAATGTTTTTGTTAACTGTACGAGCTCATTCTTTCGCATGTCCTCTAGTGGTTGTTGAGCATCTGTAACAAATTCGACGCCTTGCGCAAAATCGTTTATGAGCGCTTCTATTCGAGCAACTCGTTGTGTAGTTAAAATAGACATGTCAGCCGACCCCTGTTGATTATTTTTTCATCAACTACGCCATAAGTATAGCACAAATACTTTAAATCAATTTGAACATAAATTTGGATTTTATTTATTTTAGTATATTATTGTTTTTTTTTTTAAATTCATCAAAATTTTCAAGTCATTCACTCGAATAAATCATTAAGCCACAGCGACTGGTTTAATTCCTTATTTCAGTGGCGTTCATTGGTGGAAAATCATACGCCATTTTCCCTGTGTTAATCGCCAAATGGAAGAACGTATCGCTTGTTTGCTGTCAGATGTGGGCGTGTCTTTGATAGAACTAATGTAAGTTAATAAGATCATTTCTTATGAAAGTGGATGAGCTTTAAATGAGGAGCCGAAGAGTTCCGATTGATCTTCACTTGAAAGCCAGAAATTAGGGATATGCAATATCAGCTATCTCAATGGAAAAGAGACTTAAAAGAGTTGCTCATTTGTGGTAGTTCAAACTTAACCTAACATCATAAATCCGCCAGCTGGCTTAAATGTTTCTAAATCTTTGCAATATTGATCTGGCGTCATCTTGCATTGTTGTGGTGTAAGATGAAATCCGTATCCACCAAAGTGAGCTTCAAATAATTCTTTTTTCTTAAGAAGATCTTCAATGCAAGTTGCTGCGCTAGCTTGGTGCGATGTATTGAACTCATCTGCAATGAATTGCTCACGATTACTATATATACATAGTTGATCGACAAGGAATTTTCGTTGATGCTTATCCTCGGACTTCCCTGATTTTTGCAATAGCAAAAGTCGCTGGGTTGCTTGTGGATCTACTGTTCTGTAGCCAGGAAGCACCTCATTATAAAAAAAACGCTCTGCTAAAGTGAAAGCCTCTTCATTAAACAATTTATGTACAATTGAATTAACCATGTCCTTAAATGATATCTTGTTTCCAAAAACATGTTCACCATTGATATCTCGTAAATGTTCCATACCTACTAAGGTTCGCATGAGAGCCATTGTTTCTTTATTTTTTTCATATGCAGTTACAAATAAACTCATAGCTACAAAGTTATGCGAAAGATCTTTCGTGTCTGCTGTATCAACCCATGAATAACCAGGTTTACCAACTGCGAATGCGTTAGATTTAAAATTAGCGCCTTCTGGTTCCTTTCGATTTTGCTTCATCAGCATTTCTTCAAAAGGACCTGATGCTATCTTTTGGGATTTAAACCATGTAAACATATTTCTTCTAGCCATAAACTGACTAGACATTAGCTGTGTTCTTAACATCTTATAATACTCCAAAATTGAACAGCATCATGAACATTGGACGATATAATTTATGACAATATTTCGCGCAGATTATATGTTACAACGGAGAAATATCCAAATGATGGCAATTCAAACTTCGACACATATTAGACACAAAAATTTTAAAATGGCAAACTTTACTGACACTTATATCAAAAATCTTCGTGGTAAAGAGAAACGATATGAGGAATACGAAGTCGGCGGATTTGGTATTCGGATTACGCCGAATCACCTCAAGAGTTGAATTTACCGCTATAAAATTGATGGTAAAACTGACAAAATCACGTTTGGTCATTATCCTAGCATGAATCTTGCTGATGCCAGAAAGAAATATATCGAGTACAGCGAATTAAAACGTTCTGGACAAACACCTAAAGCAATCGTTCAACAACAGCAAGAAAAGAAAAATAACACCGTCGCTAAACTGGTGAATACTTGGTACACCCATTACGTGGTAAAGCATCGTAAAAAGCCGCTTCAAGTGAAGCAACAAATTGTTGCGGATATTATTCCATTGCTTGGAGAGTTTGAACTTGATGCCATTAAACCGATTGATATCGCAAAAGCATTGGATCAAATTGTGCATCGAGGGCGCACCCATTCATGCCAATCGTGTTTTAAGCTCTTTGAAACAATTATTTAACTACGCAGTTAGTCGCGGCAGTATGCAGCATAATCCTGCAGATAATATTCGTGCCCGTAATATAGGTGGATTAGAAAAACCACGGGAACGATTTTTATCGCTTGAAGAAATCAAAGCCATTTGGACATTTTTAGACAGCGATCTTTGTCATATGTCGTTACAGACCAAAAGTGCGATAAAAATAATCATACTTACTGTGGTTAGACCCGCTGAAATACGATTGGCCGAATGGAAACACTTTAATTTTGAGCAAGCACTATGGACCATTCCACCCGAAAATACCAAAGGTGGGATCACTGTTAAAATTCATTTAACCCCTATGAGCATTTCCGTACTGAATGAATTAAAAGCAATAAATAACGCCATTTATGTTCTACCAGGATTAGATCAAAGTAAGCCATTAGATGAAAACGCCTTACCTAGAGCCATCCGCCGTATACAAGAGCGGGTGGGACTTCCTGAGTGGACAGCTCATGATTTCAGGCGTACATTTGCAACGCAATTGGGTAAGGCTTTAAATGTCAATCCTGTTGTGATTGAGAAGTGTTTAGGCCATAAAATGCCGCGAATTATGGCTACTTATAATAGGAATGAAATGTTGCCACAACGTAAAGATGCCTTGGATCGATGGGCTGAATGCATTAAGAAGGTAGTAACGCCAGATTTGGCACACAGTGTGTGCCAAATTGCTGAGTTGAATTTGGTACGCAGCGCGTACCAAATTGAAGAATAACAAAAATAAACGGATTAACCATGAACATTAGCGAACAACAAGTATTACAGCTCATTGAAAATGGCGAACGTATTAACGTTGAATTTAAAGAATGCAACTCAGGACTTGCACGCAACGTTTACGAAACCATTTGCGCTTTTATTAATCGAAATGGTGGTACATTATTATTGGGCGTTAATGATAAAGGTCTCATCACTGGCATTCAACGTGAGGCTATTAACCAGATTCGTAAAGACTTTTCGACGACCATCAATAACGCACAAAAAATTAATCCGCCCTGCTACCTTTCGATGGATGATCATGAGATAGAAGGAAAATTAATCATCCATGTTTTTGTCCCTGAAAGCTCACAGGTCCATCGTTGTACTGGACGCATTTACGATCGCAATGAAGATGGTGGTTTGGATATTACTGACCATACGTTCATGGTAGGAAATCTTTATCACCGAAAATATACCCTGTTTTCAGAAAACAAGATCTATCCTTATGCAGAGTTAACCGATTTACGGTCTGATCTTTTTGAAAAAACCAGGTTACTTGCTCGCATTTTACGTAAAGATCACCCATGGCTTTGGTTTGATTGATCCAGAGCATTTTACCGCGTTTCCTAAAAACCCCGTTATTGCTCATTTCTTTCAACAAATTGGACGTGCGGATGAATTAGGGTCTTGTCATCTCGTGCCACTTGAGTGCCGCTAAATCCCATCCCCATATTATCACTGGAATTATAACTAAATATAACCTATAATAACCATAAAGGATAATAACAAGGTTTTATGGTGTCTTACACGCTGCTGATCAAAAAACAGGCTAAGAAAGCACTGCAAAGTGTACCACAACCTGATAGAACCAGAATTACTGAGAAGCTTGTGTTGTTAGGAGAAAACCCCGACAACACAAACTTGGATATAAAAAAGCTACAAGGCGAACTTTATTTTCGTCTACGTGTTGGACAATGGCGCATTATTTTCGATAGAGATAATGAAGTGAAAATTATTTCAATTGAGAAAATTAAACCCCGTGGAGGTGCTTACAAATGAACCTACAAACAATTAAATCAATGGATGGCAAGGTCGAATATGTCCTTTTACCCGTTGCCGCCTACCATGCCTTGCGCCGTCAAATTACTGAGCAATTAAAACATGTGCAGGAAAATGAAGAGTATGAGGTATTTGATCCTGCTGATTATATTGATAATCCAATTGCCTTAGCTCGAATTCAAGCAAGTATCACACAAGAAGACCTAGCCAAGCTAATGGGGGTTACACAAGCTTATGTGAGTAAAATTGAAAGCCAAGATAAGGTTACACCGAAATTGCTCAACAAAGTACACCTCGCACTGGAAAAAAAGAGTTGTTTTTAACCATTATGAGCAGGATACAGAATATCCGTCTGGTCTACTTGCAGGATGGCATTCACATAATGGTAGGTCTGCTTGTGGATTTCCCTCTACAACCCAACCCCAACCAGATGAAAATTCTGATTTAGACAAGCAATAGAAATGTGTCGGATTCCACGCGTTCTTATAGTTTTTTTCTTACATGACACGAGTTTCGCACTTAGCTCATGCGGCTTGAAGCATTAAGATTTTGATCTGCTCCTGAATAGCGTTTTTAATGACACTCCAGTTTTGTTGATACAGCGTAATTTTTTGTGTACTGCGCAGTTTGTGTTGCTCAAACCAAGCCGCAATAACAAGAAAGATATGATTTCTCTGCGCTCGACCTGTGCGTGCCTGACAGCGCTCTATTCCACATGTTTGTTTGACCTCTCGATGATAGACCTCGACTGACCAACGTGCGTCCGTGATATGTTTCACCTGCTCACGTGTTGGGTTTTCCATATTTGTTGTCACGTAATCAATGCGGCCATTTTTTGCTACAAACTTGAATACAAAAACCCAACCATAACCACGTAAATGAACCGAAAGTCCTTCTTCGGGGATCTCTAATATGTCTAATCGAACATTACGATTTACAATGCGATTCTTTCTTAATGTCGTGACCCAAATCCACCCATGTGAACGAATAGCTTTCAAATTATCTAAGCTAGAATACCACGCATCCATAACGACCGCAGATGGGGTAATGCGTCGTGATTTAGCTAATTTTAACATATCGCAAAAATGAGTATTTTTTGTTTTTCCATCTGTATCTTTATCATAAATACGATAATCAATTGGAATCGACTCTTCACTATCCAAACCATGCCAAAGCATATTGATAAGGCCAATCCCTGCAATAACATCATGCGCATTGCCTGAGTATTGATAATTAACAAGTTCTATTTTTTGACTGCGCGTTTTAGATAAGACGGTATCATCTGCGATTAATAAGCAGGGTTCTGATGGACGTATATATTGACTTGCTATGGACCATATATCTCTTGGTCTGAAATTTTTGTCGGCTAACCAACGGCTAATACTATCGTGGGATAAAGGAATAGGGCTTACTTCTGATAAGGCTAAACCTGAATAACGCATGCTGCTTGCTTGTAAAAACGCTTTATACAATTCCTTTGTACATCGATGACGCGACATCTTTGACCAGTTTTATCTCAGTTATTTATGCCGCGTATTTTAATGCATTTTTATGAAAGTACGAAACTCGTGATTCTATAAGATCTCACCCTTATAATATCTACAAAGAACCTCTACAAGCACCGTTTCTGTATAGGTTTTTTCCAATATACTTTGTATCTATTGCTTGACATGATGGATACAAAGTATGTATGTTTGTATCTATTCAGTCAAGAGATAGATACAAACTTATGAAACGAATTGAAATAGGTGTAGCAAGAAATCAACCGCAGGGTTTTAAAGCTTTTATACCCCATCCCTTTCCTCCAAAATCGGGTTTAGATTTTTCCCCGAAAACTTTGGTTAAGAATGAAAAAGCTACTCGACTTATAGGAAAGCTTGATGGTGTTACCAAGCAATTGCCAGATGTAGACTTTTTTCTATTAATGTACTTACGTAAAGATGCTGCTTCATCTAGCCAAATTGAAGGCACTGTTGCCACAATGGTTGACGCAATTGAGGCAGAGATAGGAACAACAAGTTCTAATATTCCCGCAGATGTTGATGATATTTTACATTACATTCAAGCAGTAAATTATGGAATGAATCGAGTATTAGTAGATAAGTTTCCCATTTCTCTGCGCTTCATAAGAGAATTGCACGAAAAGTTAATGCATCAAGCCCGCGCAACACATTTTAGTGATCCTGGAGAATTCAGAGCCAGTCAAAACTGGATTGGAGGCACGCGTCCTGATAATGCTAGATTTGTACCACCTCCTGTAGAGGAAATGCATAGAGCCTTAGGTGATCTTGAAGCGTTTCTACATGCAGAAATTCTTATTCCAACTATCATAAAAGCGGGACTAATTCATGCTCAATTTGAAACAATACACCCTTTTTTAGATGGTAATGGTCGGACTGGACGGATGTTAATCACTTTTTATTTGTGGAAAGAGAGTTTTTTAGAATATCCGGTTTTGTTTCTTTCTTCTTATTTTAGAAAGTATCAAGAAATTTATTATGAAAAACTTTCAGATTACCATCATGGCGACGTAAATAGTTGGTTAGATTTTTTCTTGGATGGTGTTATTGAAATAGCTCAAGAAGCAATTGAGATTGTTGATAAAATTACTAAGAGACGCGAAACTGACATGCAGAAAATACAAATGTTGGGTAAGCGTGCGGCTGAAAGTGCTGTCCCTGCGTTACAAGAACTATATAAGCAACCTGTTGTAAATAATGCACTTATGCAGAAATGGACGGGATTTACGAGAGCAGGAGCGCAAACCGTTATCAATCGTTTTATCGAGATAGGAATTCTTTTGCCAAAAGATAAAGATAAAAAATATGGGCAGTCATACATATATAAAGAATATGTCGATATTTTTGTTGATAAATAATATGTGCTGTCAAAATGCTTCTCAGATTGGTTTCACAGGGATAGATCTTTGTTTTTATTCAGAGAAAGCTATTGCGAAAGGTAGCACCAGCGTAGCACGAAAAATATTTTTTTAATTCCTCGTTTTTTATTTGTACGTATCTAGATGATTATTAAGTATTTTTTGGTGCCGCTGGGGTGAATCGAACACCCGACCTTTTGATTACGAATTATAAAATAACGGTTTCTACTTGTCACTATATATTTCTACAAAACACTAAATAACCTATACAAAACATGGGTTTAATATTATAATTACCTCTTAATTATTCTATGTCATTCTACATAATCTTTCTACATTGCTTCTACATGTAGATGAGGAACTAATGAAAATAAACAAATCAAATGTCGAAGGTGCTGAATTACCCGTTGGCAAAGATCAAGTCTTCTATCGTGATGATCAACTCAAAGGCTTTGCTCTACGTGTAACCGCCACTGGAACTAAAAGTTTCGTAGTAGAAAAAAATATTGGGAATAAAGTACGTCGTATCACGTTAGGCAAGTTTGGTGCACTTACTGCCGAGCAAGCTCGTAAAGAAGCGCAAAAGATGATTGGTCAAATAGCATCAGGTGGCGATCCAATTGCGGATAAACGCGCTGACAAGATGCGCGGTGTCACTTTAAATGAAGTATTCAATGACTATATCCAAGTACGTAAAACACTCAAACAAACCACGCTCACAAATTATCAGCAGATCATCAACAAAGCATTTGATAACTGGGGTAATAAGCCACTGCTCTCAATCACCAAAGATAAAATTGCAAAACATCACGAAAATCTAGGCAAAGAACATGGTGAAGCCTATGCTAACTTGGCAATGCGTGTGCTAAGAGCTCTCTTTAACTTTGCTGCTGGACAGTACGAAGACGCTGAAGGTCGATCACTGATACAAGAAAATCCCGTTAAACGATTATCGCAAACACGCGCTTGGTATCGTATTGAACGCCGTCAAACGTTCATTAAATCACATGAATTAGCCGTGTGGTACGAAGCCCTCGATCAATTACAAAACCGAACACTCAGAGACTACCTATTACTGATCCTATTAAGCGGATTACGCCGCCAAGAAGCCGCGACTTTAAAATGGGAGCAGATCGATTTGGCTGCAAAAACCATGAAAGTGCTCGATACTAAAAATCATGAACCGCATACGCTACCTTTATCTGACTTTCTGTATGAACTATTGCAACAACGCAAACAAAATCAAACCAATGAATATGTGTTTAATGGAACTGGTGCTGCTGGTCATATTATTGAGCCCCGAAAACAAATGGCACATGTCATTAAAGCCACAGGTATTAACTTTACTGTTCATGACCTAAGACGCACATTTATTACGATTGCTGAAAGCTTAGATATACCCGCCTACGCACTCAAACGATTAATGAATCACAAAATGAGCAATGATGTTACTGCGGGTTATATTGTGGCTGATGTTGAGCGCCTTAGAAAACCGATGCAACTCATCACAGATTATATTTTAAAGTGCATGGAGCTGCGTAAATCCGCGGAAATTATAGCAATCCAACCTATAAACAAAGGGATGAAAACAATATGACAGATTTAACAAACACCAACCCAGAATTGCTGAAAGCGATCCGTGAGATACTTAGCCAAGCTCGAACACAGCTTCAATATACAGTAAACCATACGATGGTGCAGACCTATTGGAATGTTGGCCGATTAATTGTTGAACATGAGCAGCAAGGGGAACAACGAGCAGCCTATGGGAAGCAACAACTAAAATTACTTGCAGAACAGCTAAAGACTGAATTTGGAAAGGGGTTCGATGAGCGCAACCTGAGAAATATGCGAGCATTTTACAATACATATCCAATTTGGAACACAGTGTGTACCAAATTGAGTTGGTCACATTATCGACATTTATTCCGCATCGAAAATCAAGCTGCTCGTGATTGGTATATGAATGAATGTGTAGAGCATAACTGGACTGTGAGGGCATTGGAGCGCCAAATCGATAAATTGTACTATGAGCGTCTACTGGCTAGTAAAGATAAGGCACCAGTAATACAAGAAGCCCACACCCACACCCAAAAGCTACAAAACGATGTTAAAAATTATCTACGCGATCCTTATATCCTAGACTTTCTTAACCTCCCCCATCAAACATTGTTTGAAAGCGACCTCGAACAAGGGCTAATGGATAATTTACAACAGTTTTTGCTTGAACTCGGCAAAGGTTTCGCGTTTGTAGCACGTCAACAACGCATTAGCACCGATGATCAGGATTTTTATATTGATCTGGTCTTTTATAATTTTAAGCTCAAATGCTTTTTGCTGATCGATTTGAAATTAGGCAAACTAACACACCAAGACGTAGGCCAAATGGACAGCTATGTACGAATTTATGATCAACATCGTAAAAGTGCTGATGATAACCCCACTATAGGCTTGATTTTATGCAGTCAAAAAAGTGAGGCGGTAGCTAAATATTCAGTCCTAACTGAAAGTAAACAGCTCTTTGCATCGAAGTACCTACACTATTTACCCACTGAAGATGAATTGCGCGCTGAGTTGGAACGGGAACGTGCAGCTTTAAATCAATTACCTGATAAAGATTGTTAAGGGGTGGGGGCAAATCGCCCCCTTCCTTCAAATCACAACTCTAAGAGAAAAATATGTCTTACGAAGCTTACGCCAAACAAATAACTCAAATAAAACCTGCGGCTCCTGTTTTTGTCGCCTTTCTTGATATCTTAGGTTTTTCAGATTTTGTCAAAAACAACTCTCACGCTGAAGTAGTCAAAATCTATCAAGCCGTATTTCGTAGCATCATAGACATGACGCTTACAGAAACGGCAGAACAACTTTTACCCGAATCTCAATGGCTCAAAGATATAACTAATCCTAATAACCATGATTTATCTCCAAAATTAGACAATGTGAGCATTAATGTTTTAAGTATCTCTGATTCAATAATACTTTCTACTACGGATGATGAATTCAAAAATCTAATAAAATTAATTGCTACCGTAAGGAATATAATGGCCAGAACTCTTTATTTTGGATTTCCATTACGTGGCGCAATTACACATGGAATGCTGACATTAGATAGTCAGGAAAGCTTCGGTCAATCAAAAATTATACATCATCAAATGTTTGGTTTACCTATTGTAGAAGCCGCCGAATTAGAAAAAATACAGCACTGGTCTGGTTGTGTCATTCATGAAAATGTTGCGCTGCACATTGGATACAAGTTAAGGGGTCTTGATTACACAATGCTGGTACCCTATGAGATACCATTAAAAGACAAAACTCCTGAGCTAATGCTAGCTGTCAATTGGGTATATACCTTCCTAGAAAGCGACCAAAAAGATATTAATTCTCAGAGAATAAAAGACTCTTTTGCATCACATAGAAAAACAACAAACAATGCCACTGTATTGATTGATAATACAATTAAGTTTTTTGAGGCAATGAAGCATTACACCTCGATTGTTACAGAGGATATTTAATTATGCATTTTGCTCCTTATCATAGCCCTATGCTAGGGATAGAAAGGTCAAACACTGCTATTAAAGATTTGGTACACAGTGCGTACCAAATTCAAAGATAAATTTAATTTGGCAGACAGTGTGTGCCAAATTAATCAGCAGTTATCGACAATCTGTCGACAACTTAGTTTTAAAAGATATTCAGCCGTAAGCAAGGAGTACGATTTTTTCGTACAAGAGAACTTATTATTTTGATACTTTGAATATTTTGTTTTCAATGACAATAGAGCTATAAAGTTTTTTAGTTTCTACTATGTAATCGTTCATCATTCTAAAATATACTACTCACATTGCGGTAAATAACATACTCAATACATTACATCTCATAACATCACCTAACATAACATCCCATAACAAAACATAACTTCAGATAACAAAACATAACAAAACATAACTTTACATTACATCTTCTTGGCAGATAGTTAGTACTGCCATTGGTAAAGAATTATTTGGAGTGAAAATATGAAGTCAATATCGTCAAATCCCAATGTGCAACCAGAAGTGGACACAAAAACCAAATCAGCCGTAAAGAATGTTCCCTTATCTAAACGCACCCGTATAAAAAAAATGAAAAAGGCAGAAACAGAACTTATTACGCTGTTTTGGGATTCTCCACCTTCTGCTTTATTTGGACAAGAAACGATCGCAGCAGTCACTCATAGAAGTACAAAAACTATGGAGTGTGATAGATGGCGCGGTAAAGGGATTCCGTATAGAAAATGCTTAGGGCGGGTTTTATATCAAAAATCCGATGTCATTTCTTGGATTGAAAGCCATCAGTTAGTTAGATCAACCAGTGAATACGAGGTGTGACTATGACCGCACCTCAGATATTTGATGTCGAGTGCCATTTCAAAGATTGTCTTGCATATATCCATCACCCTTTAGATGAGAACATTGTTTTTGACACGGAAAAATGGCAACGCTTCGATTGTCCCAGATCAGCAAAGCATAATAAAAATGCATCGTATCGTGCGCATAGCGATCTAAATCCTGTGCCAGTATTAAAATTTGAATGCCACAAATGTGGCATTAAAGAAAATTTTGCTTATACGGAATGCGATTCGTCAAAAATAACGCCCTCTGAATATGCAGAAATTCAATTAGAAGCCGCTAAACGAAAACTTGAACAGGAGAGGCGGAGCCAAGTTGCATTAAAGATAATGCGAGCACAGTGGGATAGCGCAAAACCATGCGTTAGTCACGCATATTTTGATCGCAAGCTAATAACCCTCACTGCGGCAGATGGCCTGCGATTAGACTCATTTGGAAATATTCTATGCCCTGCCAGATTGATTACTGGTGAAGTGATTACCACCCAAACAATCCCCGCTAGAGGAAAAAAAAGATTTTATACTGGAATCCCTTCGAAAAATGGGTTTCATGTTTTTGGCACAATAGAGCCTGACCAAGACATCTATTTTGCAGAAGGTATAGCCACAGCCAAAACCATAAGCGAAAGTACAAAAGATCCTGTTATTTGTGTTTATGGGAAACGTTTCAATAGCATTGCCCCCATTATTGCTAAAGCACATCCAAACAGTCAGCTTATTTATTGTTGTGATCTACCCTCCGATGGCGAAGCAATCACTTCTGAGAACAATGCCCATGAAACCATAGCCTTAGTTGGCGGACATATCTGTTTACCTGATTTCTCAAATATTCCTCATGATTTTCGACCAGAAATTAAACGAAGCGATTATAACGACTTGCTTGTGCTACTTATAACGAATGGATTAAACAGAACTGCCGCACTCGACATAGTGCGACAGCAATTATCAATTCACTTTGACGAGAGAATTATGGCAGAAAATACACAAAAGACAAAGGGCTCTAAGACTCAAGAAGAAAAGCCAAAAATGGCAGAATTATTACTAGAACTTATTGATCAGGAAGACTATGAGTTTTTTCATGATGAACATGAAGATACATTTTGTAAATATCCTTCACAGAGATCAAACGTATATGAGACAAGACGACTAAATGACTCAAAGTTCAAAAGCTATCTCTCTTTTATTTTTCGAAAATCTGAAGGAAAAACAATCGGAGAACAAGCATTAAAAGAAGCTCTGGCTGAAATGGAAGGACGAGCCCTTCATGATATTGGCAGTAAACAACAAAAAATTTTTCTTCGTGTAGGAACCTTGAACGAAAAAATATACATCGATCTTTGTAATGACAAATGGCAAGTGATAGAGATTTCACCTCTCGGATGGAAAATTCTAGAATCTAAAGATGTACCCATCCGGTTTGTGCGACCACAACATTCATTACCATTGCCAGATCCCACGAGTGCTAATACTGGGGACATATCTAAGCTGTGGGAGATCGTTAATATTCCTAAGGAAGACCAAATTTTAGTTTTAGCATTTATTCTTGAGTGTTTTCGTTGCACCACAGCCTTTCCAATTCTAGTACTTCTGGGACTACAAGACTCAGGAAAGTCTGCCACACAAAATACTATTCGTAGTCTTATCGATCCTAGCTCAAGCAATCTACGAACAGCACCAAGAAAATCTGATGACCTTGTTACGGAAGCAGGATCAAACTGGTTGGTAAGTTACAATAACATGTCAAATATCACGGATGACATGCACGATGATTTTTGCTGTATCTCAACAGGCTCCGGTTTTGCAACAAGGAAATACTGGACAAACACCCAACAAGTTGTTGTAAACATTGCTCGACCTGTTGTCATGAATGGAATCTATAACTTTATACGCAGACCCGACTTATTAGACAGAGCAATTATTCTTGAGTTGGACTCAATCGATGATTCGAATCGAAAAACTGATAGTCAATTAGATAAAGCGGCTCTACATAATCGCCCTATAATATTTCGTGGACTTCTTGATTTACTTGTAAAAGTATTAGCACTGCTACCAACAGTCACATTGGATAGACAACCTCGTATGGCTGACTTTGCTTTGCTAGGAATAGCCATTGAACAAGCTCAAGGACTGCCACAGCACACCTTTATTACTCGTTATAGGGCAAACCGTTCTGATGCTAAAGACAGCGTTCTTGAGTCATCACCAGTGATACTAGCATTGATTGAGTTTATTGAAACACAAGATAATAATTTTTGGCGAGGTCGTCCATCTGATTTATTGGAAAAACTAACAAGCTTCAAAACCCCATCGCTACATACGACTTGGCCTAAATCACCTCATGCAATGGCTGGAGATTTAAAACGTTACATAGCGCCGTTGCAGGGTATTGGGATCAACGTAATTAATGAAGCAAAAATAGCAAACAAAAAAAATAAGAAGGGTAATTTCTATCAGATAAGCAAAATACCTGACATTGGAAAAACATGTCCACCATATCCACTAAGTCCACTTGGTAATCAAAATATTAATAGCTATAAGCCTTTTGGATTGCCTAAGAAAGTGGACTACTAGCGGGCATAGTGGGGATAGGCACCACAAACTTCATACGAAGTCCACCCTCAATAAACTTATAAAATCCAATACTAGCCTGGGTTTATAATGAGTCGGTGGACATCGTGGACATCGTGGGCATTAAAACTCAATGTGTCGTATTGAACGAAATTCAATACGACAGAGTATTGATTTAGATGGAGAGTGATCAATGAAAAAACAACAACAATTGTTAATTAATCGCCCTGGTCAGCCGACAAAACTTAATAAAGTCATTGCTGCTGAAGTAGTTGAAAACGTTCGACATCAATTATCTATTTCCAATGCTGCACGTTTAGCGGGTCAACCATCCTCTACCGTCCGCACATGGATTAAGCGTGGTATAACTGATGCAGAGAATGGCTTATATAATGACTTTGTAGAATTCGCACTTGATGTCGGAAAAGCTCGGGCAGAAAAAGTTGCAGAATTTATTAATATAATAGCCTCAGGACAAGACAATTGGCGGGCTTTTGCTTGGTTGCTTGAAAAATGTTGTCCAGAAGATTTTGGACGTGATAACGAACTCTATAGACAGCTTCTTAATGACTATAAATTGCTTGCGCAATCGTTAATTGACCAGAATAAAGGTGTTAAACATGGCGGATTTATCACAAATACGCGCGATCATTCTCGGATCAGTATCTGAGTTAATGATCGTTATTATTACAATTCTCGATGGATCGCGCGCGCGTATGCGCATTATGGGGTATTGAGATTATTGAAATAATTTAGCAAATAAAAGGATTTATCATAATGGACTACACATACCCAAATAAAGATTTTATTGTTCAAACTGTAAGACGACCTGATGAACCAAAAATCCCAAAAAGTAAGCGTGGTATATGTGGTGCAAAGACACGAACAGGCACCCCATGCAATGCACCGCCAGTATGGAATAAAGTAATAGATAAAGCCCGAAACGGACGTTGCAAAATGCATGGTGGTCTGTCAACAGGACCAAAAACAGAAGAAGGACGGCAAGCTATCCGAAATAGTGTAATAGCGAGTAATAGAAACAGATGGAGAACGGAGGTAAAATAGAATAGTGTCTATGTGGACATCTTTCTAGCATGCAATAATCGACCTTTCAAAATCATATATTGTAGTTTAACCACGCCTAATTATGTTTTCCGTTAACAGGATATAAGCTCAAGAGCTAACTCTTTTAGATCTTGTCGATTATGACGTGATAAAAATAAAACATAATCAACATCTCCTTTACTCATAGCCTCCACAAGCCAATCTCTGTAATATTTTATCGCAAATGCATCATCCTCATAATCTATTTTGCTGATTCCATCTACTAAAATTTTACCTACGGCACGTGCGTCCAGGCTATGTTTAGGGAATATATGAGGAGCTAATCTAGCCAATAAAAATAATATGGCAGCATAATGTAATTTTGCATGCTTATGCGCCCAATCAAGGTTAGGTTGTTTACACTTTAACGTTCGGTAAGCTTTTTCGGCATCTCTTTTAACCATCGCAACCTGTTCATAAGCACGGTAACACTCTACTGACGTGTACGCTTCCGGCGATAATAGCACTCCCAGATAATCAGGGCAGGATTTTTCCATGTCTAATAAATACTCTGCAGCCATTAATATCGAACATGCTCTTTCATCTCGAGAAAGTGAAGTAAATTCATTTTTCATAAGCTGTAAATGCGATCGTATTCTACGATTTATTAAAAACCGAATAATCATCTTGAGTAACCTTATACTAATCCAACAATTTACACCTCCTTATAAATTATCTTGATCCTTCATTTTGTCAGGTTTTTTTATGATCTGATGTTCAATAATAAATCATTTAATCATTAATGTATAGGATTCCTAAGTATCCAAGATATAAAAAAACTTAGATTCTCTAAGTTATCAATTAAATTTTATAGGCTTGGAATGGTTGACTCTCCTTTCTGTAAACGGCTTAAAGAAGCTCGTTTATCAGCTAATTTCTCACAGAAAAAACTGGGGATAGCTGCAGGAATGGATCAATTTTCAGCCAGTGCACGCATGAACCATTATGAGATGGGCAGGCATACTCCCGATTTTGCAACGCTACAGCGTATAGCAGTTGTGCTTAATTTACCCGTAGCTTATTTTTACGCAGAATCTGATGAGTTGGCCGAGCTTATCAAAGTATTTAACGGCCTCAAACACGAAGATAAGCTCATGGTGTTAAATAAGCTGGCCACCCATGATTTGTAATATTTACATACACTTTTTCTAACTTGCCAGAAAAAAATACTTTAACTTTATTGAAGCTTGACGATTAATCGTAGCATTGGTATCATCCCGCCCATTCCTTGACTGGAATCACTACTGTTTTATTGCCTTGATTGGTCTCTTAACCCTTGATTGGGAACTAGTACTTTTATTATCAATTAGTTAGGAGAACACCGCATGAATTTCATATCAAAAGATCTACAAGATGCCTTTGACAAAGCCAAGCCTGTTTTAGAAAAAATTACTGAAACCAAGGATCAAATTTCAAAAGAGATTACGTTTTTGGAAAAATCCCTACAAGCGTTTGCGATAAGTGACGACTTTACATACTTTATTAAAAGCCCATATAACACAACAAGTTTTGCTGATGGTGATATTGGTGAATATAGCCTAAGTGGTTGGGCTATAACTAGTGAAGAAATGTTAACATGGGATAAAAATAAAAAGCGATTAATGTATCAATTGAATCAGTATGAAGCGGAGGTTGATTTTGAAAGTAAATCTCCGGTAGTTATAAAAATAGAAACTCGTAAAACTATTTTATGCAAACCATTAATTGAGACTGCTTTCGATATTCGAAAGGAAGTATATGAAAACGAGCACCTAACGCGGTTTCTTAATGAGTTAACAGCGCAATATCAACTTGCCTTGAGAGATCCATCTGATTCTACGGATATCCCGTTTTAGATGAGGCTGCCTTCACAACAAAGCTGAATGCTAGTGTGACATACTCAAAAGCTGGGATGAAGAAAACCAAACTCTTGTTCATCCCAGTCATCAGTTAATATGCGCAGAGAGTAATCTTGATTAATGATAACATCACAAAATTAAACGGTATATCACAGAAATTTATTGCTGCAACAGATGAGATTTGGGTTGTATTTAACTCAATTCCAAAAGAAGTAAAATTGCTCACTGACTTTTCTAATGTACTAATGAAAGCTCTTCAAATTTTTATGATCGAGCTTCTCCCCAGTATGCAACGTGAAATAGATCATAAGAAATTCTATAGCGCATCAATACTATGCCGTTCGGCATTAGATATAATGATTCAGCTAGGGTGGATTTTGAGTTTAAGGGAAGAAGAACAAGTAGAGGCTATAAATAGTTTTTTAAATTTTGACGGTGTTGGTACTAACAAAAATGGAGGAAAAACCTATGCATGGCAAGACACAGTTCATCCAAAGTACACCGCAAGAAAGATAGGGAAAAACATAGGTTTTGATGAAGAAGTAATAGAAACCATGTTAAATACTGGAGAATCTATTAAAATTACAACCTTTGACTATTTATCAAGAATAGCCCATTGGAATCCTCAAATCATCAACCAACTTATTGGATTAGATGCAAATAACCATTTGGTTTTTAACGCGTCAGAATATGAAAGAATGGCACTTATAGCCTCAACAAGGTTTATAACTTGCGCGATAACATTTACTTTGTTTTTTGTAGATCATTTTTATCCTCAAATGTTTGAAGATGTAAAAATAAAAATGGATCGCATTCAAAACAAATTTTTAAATTCTCTCTTGGAATGTAATAAGGATAATCTCATGCAAATAACTATAGAAAAAAAGTGTGCGACTTATGAACTAGCATCACGACTCATCCAAGCAGCTATCGAACATGCAAAAACACTCGATATCTCTATCTGTGTAGCAATTGTTGATCCGACTGGACATTTAATTGCATTTGCTAAAATGGATGATTGCTGTTTAATTGGCATAGGAACAGCCCAAGGCAAAGCTTACACGGCAGCCAGAAGTGGACTGAATACTCGTGATTTTTTAGCTTATTTGAATGAAAATGAAGTCAACATAAGTAGCTTGCAAGAAGAGAAGCTGGTGATCATTGCTGGTGGACTTCCTATCCTTTATCAAGGAGCATTAATCGGTGGCATTGGTATTGGTGGTGGTACAGGTGCACAAGATGAGGAATGTGCACAACATGCATTGAAAGTGCTAATTTAACAATAACAGCTTGATTGACACAATCAAGCTTTCATTTTGGAGATTATGTATGAAAAAATATTTGTTTAGTGCTGCATTAATATTATCACTAAATGCCTTTGCAGCAGGCAATGTCCCTCTGGAGGGAACATATGCATGCAAAGGACATGAAGTCGGAACAGAAGCAGCGTTTAGCTGCCAAATGATCATTAAGAAGACGGGTGAGACATACGCATCTACCGCGACGTGTTCTGATGGGAATTCGTATCGTGGTACAGGAATTTATGATAAAAATTCGCACCGTCTTTCTACCGGATTCATTAACCCGAAAAAATCAGAAGAAACGGGGGTTTCAGTATCAACTATTAAGGCTCATGGCCAATTAGTAAGTGCTTGGACTTATTTAGATAAAACATCGATTGCGTATACAACTTGTCAGAAATCTAAGTAATGGTGAAGTCTAAAATTTCATAGCGATGACAAATAGCTTCTGCAAATTTCACTAATGACGCAGGCTTTACTATAGTTGTTGCTGTATTTTCTAGAGGGTGAAAGCCAACTAAGTCACAATCAAAAATGGCCTTATCTAAAAGAGCATTGACTTGATTGGCTTCATCATTTATCAAGGCAAACCATGTAACTGAGCCAGGCTCAACATTCAAATACTGCCTTAACAACTCCGGCTGAGCAAAACGTAAATTTTTAGCAGAAAGAAATTTAGACAAAGAACGTAGGTTGATTTGCGTTTCTTGTAATGCAGAAACAAGCCAAAACTGTCTATTGTCATCCTTTAAAAATAAATTCTTTGTATGAGCACCAGGAATCTCATCTGTAAGCAAAAGGGTATCAGCTACTGTAAAAAGCGGTGGGTGCTCAACTGTCTCGTGTTCTATTTCCAAAGAATTAAATAAAGAAAATAAATGACTGCGTTTACTCATACAAATCCCAAAATCTTCCCTTTTTACAACCCATTCTTCTACATTGCTTCTACATGAAAATTTTTAACTTTAACTCAATCCTTCACAACCCTTACCACAACTGGTGCCGTTGATGTGAATCGAACACACGACCTATTGATTACGAATCAACCGTGGGGATTTTGAACTAGCGTTGTCACCAAATTATCCGCTACTTCGCGAGCATCCCGTGAAATAACATTTTTATCTCCTCCTGCTCGCCATAAACCAAATCCTAAAAGACCTGTTATTCCAGAAGCAGCAACACAGGCGCCACCTGCCAATCCACAACCAACTGTTGTGGCGAGCATCGCTAAAACTGGAGAAGCATGTAATGCAGTTAATGCAGCAACAATAATACCCGCAGCCACACCTCCACCCAAATACATGCCAAAACTAACGGCAGCAACCACCACGATGATCGCGGCAAGTAACATAAAAATGTCGCCTGCATAACGTAAGTACGGATTCCCTGAGTGCTTTAATTGATTGCAGCGTCTATGTACTTCACGAAGATCATGCGCCATGCTAATTTGCAAATCTATATGGCATTTATCTACAGGATCATGGCCTGTAGCGGCTTTTACCTGCTGCAAATCCTTTTCAGATAAACAATGCGGTGTTGAAGTGGGTTTTAGTTTAGAATCAAACTGAGTC
This sequence comes from Legionellaceae bacterium, assembly GCA_030696305.1. GTDB lineage: Bacteria > Pseudomonadota > Gammaproteobacteria > Legionellales > Legionellaceae > JAUYSP01. The sequence goes on from JAUYSP010000028.1 coordinate 38,082, forward strand.
AAATAATCCTTTGATATCTCAACACACACCTGCTCTCGTTTGTTAATATAAAATAAACTATTTAGATTTTTCTCAACATTTAATACACGAACATATCCAGAATTAAACTCGCCTAAAGAAATGAGAGAGATATCTTCAGAAGGCACTTTGGTTGCAAGTACTATACAACATCTATAATCCGTTGCTAAAACAGTGATGTTGTCACATGCTTTGGCCAGGGTTTGCATGATAAATAATTCATTTTCTAATTCTTGTAGCGTTTTATTATCTGTAACAGCATTTCCTTTTTGCTCTAGAGCCGCAATTAAGCGATAAAGAGCAACTCGCTGGTCATTATAAAATTTATAAGTCTTATTGAATCCGTGCGCATCAATCCACTGATTCCATTTCTTTGTTAAGTAATTATCATGGCGATCCGCTTTAAGTTTCATTGTATCGGCAAGGCGATCTAACTCACCTACGCTCATTCGGAGTTGAGTGATTATAGTTTGATAGCGCGTAGTTTGTATCATTGCGTAATTGCAATTTTTCAAAAGAAGATTAATTTGATCTAGTTCGAGCGACAGATTCATATGTTTAATCACAAGGTCACGATACGTTTTAGCAGGCTCCTCGTTCTCAACAGAGTTCTCTAACAAATCCAAATATTTTTGTTTTTTTGATGACTGAGCATCATCAAATTTCTTTAAAATTTTTGATAGTTTATTGATTGCGCCGTTACTTTGGTAGGTATTTTTAAAAGTTTCTAAATTATGATCAATATCTTTCAACGCATTAATTTTCGACTGTTTATCACTGGTTAATTTTTCACGATCCAAATTACCAGCTTTTTGTTGCTCTTTATTCAAATAATATTTGGCCGTTATAGCGCTCATATCTTTTTGATAATACTCTTTAGCTTTCACTATGACTCCAATTTAAACGTTCATTTCAGCAGCGATGCGTATGCCTTGTAGTACCAAATCAGGCAAATGCTGATCATAAAGGCGTTGATGTTCAAACAGCGAAGCAAAACCACCTGTTGCTAAAACCAAAACGGGTTGTTCATTAAATATTTCTTGTTTCATGCGATTGGTTAATTCTCGACACGCTCCTACTGCACCATAAAAAATACCCGATTGAATGCTTTCAACCGTAGAGCGACCAAGTGCCTGCTCCATTTTTACTATTTCAACAGTCGGTAATTTAGCTGTATTATTAGATAAAGCTTCCACAGATAAACGCATGCCGGGTAAAATCGCCCCACCAAGATATGTTTTTTGAGCGTTAACCACACAGAATGTGGTTGCTGTTCCAAAATCAATGATAATTAAGTGAGTATTAGGATAGCGATGTGAAGCTGCAATTGCGTTCGCAATGCGATCAGCGCCAACGTCACTTGGGTTGTTATAACGAATATTTAATCCCGTTTTAACACCAGACTGTAAAAAAAATGGTTCTTTTGAAAAGTATTTAATACAAGCCGCACGTAATGAATAGTCTAATTGAGGCACAACAGAACAAATAGCGATGGCATCGATGTCATCTGGATTACACTGATTTTCACGTAAAACACTTTTTAAGAAAATGCCTAATTCATCAGATGTGCTGGTTTTTGAAGTGTGTCTAAATCGCAGAATAATATCTTGGCCTGAGAACAATCCACCATAAACATGAGAATTACCAACGTCCAAACATAACATCATGATGAAGCACCTTTGATTAGAAAAAAGTCGGTCGATAAGCCGGGTTCTGTCGCGGACAATCATTCATCTGGGACAAACGTCACCGTTTGCCTCAAGCAACCTACCCGAATCCCGCATGGGCCATGCGTTATGATCTTGCGATCAAGTGGATTCCTATTTGGTCTTGCTCCGAGTGGGGTTTTCCCTGCCACGTCTGTTACCAGACGTGCGGTGCGCTCTTACCGCACCATTTCACCCTTACTCACTTGCGTGAGCGGTATATTTTCTGTGGCACTTTCCGTAGGCTCTCGCCTCCCAGGCGTTACCTGGCACTTTGCCCTATGGAGCCCGGACTTTCCTCCCCTAAATTACTTTAGGAGCGATTGTCTAACCGACTTTGCTGACAATCCTACCAGGATGTTTAGCAAAAATCCATAGGAACAGCGCAAATCATATACCTCGATATTTTTACACGCAGCAAAGCAATCCAGGGTGCGATGTTAGACCACTGAATTGCTTCGTTTCAATTGTAAGGAGGATATTCCTCTTAACTTATGGCAGTACCCCTCAGACCGAGCGGAACTTAAGAATGAAGTGTTAACAGATTTATTACCCGCGTGTTCCGATAAATTCGTCATCAAAATAACGCTTAAGCTTTGTACGCAAAGTACCACGGCTTACACCTAATACACGTGCTGCTTTTGATTGATTATAACGAGTCAATTCCATCACTGTACGAAATAACGGTGCTTCAATTTCTTCAATAATTAGCTCATACAAATTCAAGTTTGAGCTTTTGTTATTTACTACGCTCAAATAAGATTTAACAGCAGTTACTACTTGTTGTGACAACGCTTCATTCGTACGTTGAATTGTTTCTGTTGATAGAGTCATTCTCATATTCTCCAAATTAAATTAAATATAAACATTCGAGCCGCCGGCAAGACATCATGGGTCATATGATAACAAATGCGACAAAGTATGTAAACATTGATTTAATCATATTCACATATTTTCTGAATCATCTGATGAAACTGTAAAACTCTCTCCACAACCACATTGACCAGTTTGGTTCGGATTATTAAAAATAAATTTCTGATTTATCCCTTGTTTTACATAATCAATTTCTACCCCTTTGATGTAGGGATAACTACTTTTTTCCACACTTACAAAATAAGCCTCTTCTAAAGTAATCACTATATCAGTCGGCATACATTCATCAACATAGTCTAATACATAGGATAAACCAGAACACCCTGTTTTTTTAACCGATATTCGCAATCCTTTATGCTGATGTTCAGCCAAATACGATACAATACGTTGTTTGGCAGCAGAAGTTAATTGCACAGGTTTCTCTATTATTGATACATCCCCAACATGCTGAACAACAACGCTCATGATCCAATCCCTCATTTAAATATGCAACATATTATACATGAATTATACAAAATAGCATTTATTAACTGCAACAAAATTGATATTAAATTTCTATCGTATTGTTAAATAGACGACGTTACTTCAGGTGACCTTGTCGCTATCACTACCAACGAGTATACTTTCGAACAAATCTATCCTGGTTAATCACATGACAAATCCTTATATATTGGTATTGTATTACTCCCGCACAGGTTCAGTAGCTAAACTCGCCCAACATATTGCCCGAGGCATCGAGCGTGTTCCAGGTATTGAAGCTCGAATAAGAACTGTTCCTGCTGTTTCAGCGACATGCGAAGCTGTCGATAATCCCATCCCTGATGCGGGTGCACCTTATGCCACACTAGATGATTTACGTTATTGTACGGGACTCGCCTTGGGCAGCCCTACACGATTTGGCAACATGGCATCGGCGTTAAAATATTTTCTAGATAATACAACTTCATTATGGTTAGCAGGCGATTTAGTCGGTAAACCAGCATCTGTATTTTCCTCGTCAGCCAGTATGCATGGCGGTCAAGAAACCACACTTACAAGTATGATGCTTCCATTATTTCATCATGGTATGTTGCTTTTAGGGTTGCCTTATACAGAACCTGCATTAAATACAACACTTACCGGTGGCACGCCGTATGGTATTACTCATGTTGCAGGCACAAATAACGACAATGATTTGAGTCAAGATGAATTATTGCTTGCTAAAAAATTAGGTGAACGTTTAGCAAGCGTCGCGCTAAAGTTATATTAGGATGCAGTCTCATGAAAATCATTACATTTAATGCCAATGGTATACGCTCCGCTGCAAAAAAAGGATTTTACGATTGGTTAAGTACACAGGATGCTGATTTTGTATGCATCCAAGAAACAAAAGCACAAGTCCCTCAATTAATCCCCACCTCAATTTATTTTCCAGAAAATTACTTTTGTGATTATTTTGATGCAGAAAAAAAGGGTTATAGTGGGGTGGCAATTTACGCTCGCCAAAAACCCGATCATATTATTAAAGGAATGGGATTTAATTATTGTGATACAGAGGGCCGTTATATTCAGTTTGATTACCCCCAATTCAGCGTTATTTCATTGTATTTACCTTCAGGTACAAGCGGTGATGAGCGGCAACGTGTTAAATATGATTTTTTAGATCAATTTAGCAATCATTTGACTCAGTTACGTGATGCAGGAAAAGAGCTAATTATTTGCGGAGACTACAATATCGCACATAAACAAATCGATCTTAAAAATTGGCGAGGAAACCAAAAAAATTCGGGCTTTCTACCAGAAGAACGGGCTTGGCTAGACTCGCTTTTCGGACCAATGGGCTTTGTTGATGCATTTCGTGTAATTAATCAAGAGCCAGATCAATACACATGGTGGTCCAATCGTGCTCAAGCATGGACCAACAATGTGGGGTGGCGAATTGATTATCAAGTCATCACACCTGGCCTAGCCGATAGATTACGAACCGTTAGTATTTATCGTGAAACAAAATTTTCAGACCACGCACCACTGGTAATTACTTATGAATAAAATATTAAAAATAGCTAGTTGGAACGTTAATTCGTTAAAAATGCGCCTTGATCAAGTCCTTTCTTGGATAGAAACAACCGAGGTCGATGTTCTGGCCCTCCAAGAAACTAAAACAATTGATCCTAATTTTCCACTACAAGTGTTTCAAACACTCGGGTTTCATGTTGCCTATTCAGGACAACCCAGCTATAACGGAATGGCTATTATTAGCCGCACCCCCTTACACGATATTGTCACCGATATTCCTGAGTTCCTCGATCCTCAACGCCGTATTTTAGCAGTCACTGTCAATAATATGCGTGTCATCAATTTATATGTACCTAATGGAAGCACGGTTAATTCAGAAAAATATATTTATAAACTCAATTGGTTAGAACAGGTTACGCAGTACATCCAAGACGAAATGAAAAAATATGCTCACGTCGTCGTGGTAGGTGATTTCAATATCGCGCCAAATGATTGTGATGTTCATGACCCGGAGGAATGGATTGGTAGCGTGCTGGTGAGTCCCGCTGAACGAGCGGCCCTAAAAAATATCTTAGATTTAGGTTTTCATGATAGTTTCCGGCAACTAAATCCAACCGACCCACAATACAGTTGGTGGGATTATCGAGCAGCTAGCTATCGACGCAATCGAGGATTACGGATAGATTTAATCCTTTTAAATCAAAACTTAATGACTAAATGCGTAGAAAGTAGCATTGACTCAGGACCAAGACAACATGCACAACCATCTGATCACGCGCCGGTTTTGGTCTCTCTTCAAATGGAATCTTGACCCAATAATGTATTTCTGTTATCGTCTCGCGTTATTTTTAGCAACCTTTTTAAAAAGAGAGTAGGATTATGAAAGCTGCAATACATCCAGAATACGATACAATTAAAGTGACCTGCAGTTGTGGTCATGTATTTGAAACACGCTCTACACTATGCGCTCCATTAGCGATTGAAGTATGTGCTAACTGCCACCCGTTTTATACTGGTAAACAAAAAATTGTTGATACTGGTGGGCGCGTGCAACGATTCCACGATCGTTATGGTAAATCTAAAAAAGCCGAAAACGACGAAAAATAACTGTTACTTTACAGTTAGCCATTCTAGTTACAGTAGCAGCCAGCATACGTTTAAGGCAAAACCGTTCGCAACAGGATCGGTCAAATGCCTTAACATAGTGCCATTAAGTAAGACCTTGCTGTTACTGTACTAACATATGATTATTCAGCTGATCACAAAGTTTCTTTTAAAAACAACTATTCAGCTCGAACATTTTTCTATATGATTTCCTGCAACTAGATTTTGAAAGAGGAAGGTGCCCCTGTGAGCGATGATTTATTAAAACAACGTGCTTTACAATACCATGAATATCCAACCCCAGGAAAACTTGGTGTCTACGTTACAAAATCCACAAATTCTCAAGATGATTTATCTTTAGCTTACACTCCAGGTGTTGCTGAACCCGTCCTTGCCATCGCGGAAAAACCAAGTGATGCATATCGATACACAGCAAAAGGTAACTTGATAGCTGTCATGACGAATGGCACTGCAGTTTTAGGATTAGGTGATGTTGGACCTCTAGCAAGCAAACCCGTAATGGAGGGTAAAGCTGTTTTATTTAAACGTTTTGCTGGAATTGACGTGTTTGATATTGAAGTTGATGCGAAAGATCCGCAACAATTCATTGCAACAGCAAAAAGTTTGGCACCTACTTTCGGTGGTATTAATTTGGAAGATATCAAAGCACCTGAATGCTTTGAGATAGAACAAGCTCTTATTGAGCAACTCGATATTCCCGTTTTTCATGATGACCAACATGGCACAGCAATCGTAGTTGCTGCTGGCTTATTAAATGCTTTAGAATTACAAAACAAAAAACTATCCGAAGCACGTATCGTCTGTATTGGTGCAGGTGCTGCAGGTATCGCATCAATGCGCCTACTTGTTGCATTAGGAGCTAATAAAGACAATATGTTGCTATTAGATAGCTTAGGCGTCATTCATACTGGTCGTGAAGATTTAAATGCTTACAAATTTGCATTTGCAGTTAATACTGAAAAAAGAACCCTGGAAGACGCACTAGTTGATGCGGATGTATTTATCGGCGTTGCAAAACCTGATTTACTTAATGCTGAACTACTCAATCTGATGGCAAAAAATCCTATTATTTTTGCTTTATCTAATCCTAAACCCGAAATAAAACCCGAATTAGCACATGCAGTCCGGCAGGATTTAATTATGGCCACAGGACGCAGTGATTATCCAAATCAAGTAAACAACGTGTTATGTTTCCCTTACATTTTCAGAGGTGCCTTAGATGTAAGAGCAACCTGTATCAATCAAGCTATGCAAATTGCAGCTGTGGAGGCAATCCGTCATCTAGTTCACGAACCTGTACCCCAAGAAGTAAAAGATAATTATCCTGGTGTGACTGACTGGGAATATGGTCCAAATTATATTTTACCTAAGCCCATCGACCCCCGTTTATTAGAACGAGTGCCCACGGCAGTAGCTAACGCAGCAATCGCCAGTGGTGTTAATCGCCTCACCAGAATAGAAGAATCCGTTAAGGACAACGTATAGAGCATTAGCTCTTAATATAAATCCTATTATTAAGGAGGTTATTTTGTCTAAAAATAATAAAAAAATAGCACTATCTTCATGGTTGGTTTGTGGTATCGGAGCACTGTATTACGCTTATGAATATTTACTTCGCATAGCACCAAGCGCAATGGAAATACCATTACGTCATCACTTTGGTCTAACAGCTACTGGTTTTGGATTATTATCATCTATTTACTACTATGCATACGTACCTATGCAACTACCAGTGGGTGTCCTCATGGATCGATTTGGTCCTCGTCGCCTATTAACTGTTGCTTGTTGCATTTGTGTTATTGGAACATTCATGTTTTCAGGCACAAACGTTTTTAGTGTTGCACTTATGGGACGATTATTAATTGGTATTGGTTCTGCCTTCGCCTATGTTGGTGTTTTAAAACTCGCTACAATCTGGTTAGCTGAAGATAAGCTTGCAATGGTAGCTGGTATTACTGCTGCATTAGGTACTGTAGGTGCAATGCTCGGCGACAATCTGATTTCCGCTGCAGTAATGAATGGCGGATGGCAACAAACTATTATGTGGACAGGTGTTTTTGGTATCTTTTTAGTGTTCATTATATGGTTTGGTATTCATGATCATAAACGCGATGCAGAAAGTGGCGGTACGATTAGCAGTTTCAAACTTAACTTAGTAGATTTAGGCATTATTTTACGCAACAAACAAATCTGGATTAACGGCATGTTTGGTTGTCTAGTGTACCTCCCTACAACTGTTTTTGCTGAACTATGGGGCATTCCCTATTTACAGCATGCTCATGGTTTATCTGAATCGGACGCAGGTTTTGCTAACTCATTGCTATTTTTTGGTTTTATGATTGGTGCGCCATTGATGGGTTTTGTTTCTGATAAATTAAAACGTCGTAAACCACCTATGTTACTTGGTGCAACTGGTGCCGCCATCATCATGATGGTTATACTTTATTTTCCAGATTTAAAGCTCAATACACTCAACACGCTTATGTTCACTTTAGGCCTGTTTTATAGTGTTCAGGCTATTGTTTTTGCAGTAGGACGTGAATTAAGCCCTAATGAAGCTGCAGGAACGGCCATTGCAGTAACAAATATGTTAGTTATGATTGGAGCGATGTTTTTACAACCATTGGTAGGTCGACTATTAGATTGGAGCGTGGTTCTACGTAGTTCCAAAGAGGGTGTTAAAACGCTGGCGTTAGATATAAACCGATTGTATACAGCAGCTGACTATCAATTTGCTATATCTATTATTCCAATCGGGATAGTTATTGCTGCGATATTAACTTTCTTTATCAAAGAAACGTATGCCGAAGCAAATGAATAAAGTTTGTTGATCATTTAGATCTCGACTTCCCGCGACTTGTTCGCGGTCCATTTTATAGCTGTCAATAGGCTTATGTATAAACCAATACCTCTGAGTCCCGCGAACAAGTCGCGGGAAGTGGGGATTCTGATGATGAATTGTCAACGGAAACCCCAGTTAACTCACCTTAAAAAGGTTAACTCGCGATGAAAACATACTCACGCAAACAGCTTATACTAGGTAGTACCATTTGTATTGTTGGTGCATTATTTTACTGTTATGAGTTCATATTACGCATTGTTCCTGGAGTGCTTCAAAATGAACTTATTGCAGCATTTGGTAATATTTCTGCATCCACGTTTGGAAAATTAGCAGCACTTTATTATTTTGCGTACTCCCCAATGCAAGTACCAGTCGGGATGTTAATGGATCGATTTGGACCTCGTCGATTATTATCTCTAGCATGCCTATGCTGCACGCTAGGTTCCCTGATGTTTAGCTATTCAACATCCATTGTAATTGCTGGTTCAGGGCGATTTCTTGTAGGATTTGGGTCTGCCTTTGCTTTTGTAGGGGTACTAACCGCGGCAGTAAATTGGTTACCTCCTCGCTTTTTTTCATTAGTTGCTGGATTAATGACTACGCTTGGCATGTTGGGTGTCATCTATGGTGAGGTAAAAATTACTCAGCTAGCTAATACCATGAGTTTATCATCCGTATTAATGTTGTTAGTATTTGCCGGTTTAATTTTGACTGTATTTATTTACCTAATCGTTCGAGATAGACCAAACGGCTTAGAAACAAAACATGAATCATTCCCTCATTTTTTTAAAAGTGTTCTACAGGTATTAATGTCCAAACAAGTTTGGCTAATTGGCTTTGTTGGCGCATGTTTGTATACCTCACTATCAGTATTCGGTGAGCTTTGGGGTAAATCATATTTAGAATATGCACACCATTTAACAAAAGAACACGCTGCCACAACCATTTCAATGATGTTTTTAGGCTGGGGGATCGGTGCGCCACTTTCTGGCTATATATCAGATCACACAGGGCGTCGTATATTGCCGCTGGTTATTGGTGGTCTGCTATCTTTATTATGTATTTCAATTATTTTATATGTCCCACAATTATCTTATTTTTCACTTAACACACTCATGTTTTTATATGGCATATTTAGCTCTGTGGAAATTATTGTGTTTGTCATGGCTAAGGAAAATAGTGGCGCGTTATTGTCAAGCACGGTATTTGCAGTGGTCAATATGATTGTGACACTCGGCGGAGTAATCTTGCAACCACTAGTGGGCACACTGCTTGATATGGTAAGTGACAATCATCTTATCGGAGGCGTGCACATTTATACCACGCGAGATTACCAAATAGCCCTGACAGTTATACCCATCTCAATGGTGCTCATGATAATCACAACGTGTTTTCTACGAGATAACTCTCGTAAGTCTCTCAACTAGAGAGATTTACGGTGGCTTCGGGTTGTTGATCCGCTCTTTGCTCAACTTCATTAATTATCTTAAAAAGAGAGTGTTGAACAAGTTTTCTGATGATAGTATCTTGGGCATCAACAAACTGCCTCACTTGTATTTCAACCGCTGGGTATTTGCCTAGAACATGCAACCACATCTTTTGAGAAGATGTTAATGCAACTCTATGTTTCCATTCATTCAAACGCTGCTTCACAAAATCCACAATGTAGGTGTCATAAAGTCCGTTTTGCCGCATAGCAAACTCCATCACATGAGGAACCGTAAGCAATAGGAAACCAAGTTCTTGATTCCGATTTTTATAGGCTTTGCGCAAAGGTTGGTGATTAAATACGCCCACTTCAGCACATACTCTATCATATTTCAATAATTCTTTTACCAGCTCTATGTGCCCTCCCGCAACGGCGTAGCGTAATGCATAATTATCTCTACCATTTGAATAACGTCGAACAGAAGAAAAGTTTCTTAATAAATCAATTGCATTTTCAATTAATCCGCAACGTATCATATGCCGCAATAAACGATTATTATAATAAGCCACTCCTTGCCGAAAAGGCATATATTGGAGTAACAAATTTACCATGGGGATTTTTTTGGTAATCACCGCCTCGCAAAGCAAACGATTACAAAATGCTACATTAGATCTAAATACAGGAATAGTTAAGTGCAATAAACGCTGTAAAACATTTAATTGACCATGCACTACAGTAAACATTGCCAGTTTATATATAAAATCAGGCTCTAAACGACCAACATGAATAAATAATTCTTCTAATGTGTTTGGATTGCCACAAAGAGTAGCATCATAGAAATCATATGCATTCGGAATTGAGCGATTCATTTGGTAATGTGCCATTTGATCTAAAGCATCTGTCTCAGGTTCTTGATTCATGTTTATATCTAGATTTATAGAAATATCATCTCGATCATCTCCATCCTCAGGATGGACTGCAGCTTCGGAACACATAACAGGATAATTTTTTCCCCAAAAATTACTAATATCTGGATTGCGGCGCATCAACTGTATTAAATCATCAAATTCATTTTCTTTTGCTTCTTTTACTAATTCATAATCATTTATTTTAAGTGATTCAACAACACATGGAATGCTTAGTAAAGCTTCACATGATTCTAAATCATCTGCATTGGCAGCTCCTCTTAATGCATCATTTTCAAAAACATTTGCCCGCTGCGCTACATTTTCCAAGGTTAACAATTGCAATACAATGCGAGTCAAGCCCTCTTTGGTTACATCCAGAAGCAATTTATTATCATTTAAATGAGCGAGCTTCCCAATCGCATCATACTGTAATAAAAGAAGCAGCATGTCGTAATGTTTCAATTGAAAAGCGTAATACATGAGATATAAACCAAAATTATCCCAATTGCTTGGATCAATTGACTGATTTAAAAACAATAGCAACGTTCTGACATCGTTTCTTTCAATTACCGTTTTAAATAGATCAAACCAATATTTATTAAATAATGGTTTAAGTCCATTAAAACGTAACAGTTGATAAATCACAGGATATTTATAGTTAGAAGCAGCAATCACATCTAAAAATTGATCGCCAATAAGTTGCTGTAAGGATAATTGATATTTCTCTTGTTTTAATGATTTGATTATCGACAATTGACCTTGGCCGATCACATCAATAATCCATTGATAATTCAGACAAATCTCAAGGTTATCTTCGATTATATTTTGATCTTCATCAAGCAAGGTCGATGTTTCGTTTTTAAAAGTCCCCGACGATTGCTTTGCTTTAGGTGGTCGACCATAAAATTCATTGCTTTCTAATAAAAGCCACTGTTCTGTTCCTTTTAAAACGTTTAATATTTTTTTCCATTGGGTGTTGTTTAAACGCCCGATCAGATACGTACAAATAACTACGTTTTGGGACTGAAAAGCCAAATCAAACGCACTCAATCCATCTTTACGCCGCTTGGTAATTGATAATTGTTTTTCCAGACACCAACGGATCATATCTAAATCCTGGCTTTCACAAGCCAAATGCAACAGCGATGACCCATTAGTATCAAGATCAGTTAACATAAATCCAGGAATATGCTCTGCTAGCCATTGAATTCGGCTACCTCCATTAATCATAGGTAATATCCAAGCAAATAAATGCTGGCCCCTATCATTTTTCTGATTTAAATTAGGTTTATAGTCAATCACGAATCGTTGGACATCTCGGTAGTAATCCTCTTGGATTTTTGTTACATGCTCTTCAGAATTGTTGTAATTTACCAAACTGAATTTTTTTATATGATTGCAATGAAACTCCCATACATGAAAAAGGGGTATGCATTCCTTAAAACCTAATTCTGCTGAAATCAAGTTATGTTTAAAACAATAATCAACTAAGGATTTTAAATAATATAACTGAACTACTGAAGGTCGATTTTTATTTTCTTGTAAATAACTCACTAAATACCTGATAAAATGAAGTACTTGATTTTGATTATCAACTGGCAGTGACATCTCAGCATTCATAAAATGAAGTACATCATCAAACCATAATTTACCCTGCTTATTTTTTAAGAAAAGCAATCCTGCATTTTTTTGACAAAGATCATGTTCCACAATACTTTCATATTGTTTTTTTTCTACAAGCATTGAAAGCAAATTATAATATTTCCCTCCTACTTCTCCAACCTGATTAAACTCGATCTCTTCCTGAGCTAATAACCATTTCATCATACGTGGTTTTTCATAATAAATAGCAGAAAATAATTTTGCCGTTAACTGCTCCCTATTTGATGAAAAATCCATTGCATTCTTTTCTTTTAACCACATTGCTATTTCCACCTGATCGGTTCGCATGCAATGCTCTAATAAAGTAAGCTCGCCATGAATTTTAATATCTAATGACAAGGCATGAATATTATGTAAATAAACCAATATAGATAAATTTCCTAACTGTATTGCATGAAGAATTAAGCTAAACTCTTTCTTATCAACTACATGAACTAACGCTGGATTTATTGCACAGGCGTATTGGACTAAGTCATTTTGATGCTGATGGAGAGCATAATGAATGGGAGCAAAGCCATAGTTGTCTCTCATGGAAGAGTTTGGCGTATAAAGGTATTCTTGGTATTGAGGGTAATTTAATTCAAATTGCTTTACCCAATCCACTGATTTAGATTGAAATATAAGATGAAAAATTGTTTCACCTCTGGATGATAGCCGTACAAGTGGATCAGCCCCAGCTTCAATTAATTTTTTAATAAAATTTAAGTTATCGGATATCACAGCGTGAGCTAAGGCTGTTAAACCATTAGCATCAATCTGATTTATCTCATTTTTATATCTGCCCAACATTGAATGGAATAGTTTTACATATCCATATTTTGTAGCCATAGTTAACGGTGTATATTTTGAATAACGACTTATGTTTTCAATTAAAAAATTTTCCACGTCTGACTGCTTCTTCATAACTGCAACAGCAATCGGGTGAATGGGACCATCATCCGGAACTTTCATTTTTCCAATCAAATAGTCCACTAAGTCGATGTATTTAAATTGACTAGCAAACGTTAATATTGAAACATAATGCCCCATAAAAATAACTTTTACATTGAAATCTAAACCACGCGTATACAACTGATCACAGTACACAAGAAGCTCATCAAGCGTGGCTTCTGTCAGCATTTTATTAAACAGCCATGGTAAAAATAACTCATCCTTATTGAATGGCGACATCGTATTAACAACCATAATCATCTTATTCAACTGATCATCGTGAATTTCTTGAGGATTTTTTATATAATTGACCAGCATGCTATAAAGCAACGAATTAAGCCCTTTGTGGTCAACATCTAACTCCATATTATTAGAAGAAGAAAGCATCAGAAATATTGCCTATGTAGATTCAATACGCAATGTTAACGCATTTAGTGTAAAAAATCACGATAAGTTATTCATTATAAAAACAATATACGTATAATATAAACATCGAGGCTGCAACATGCAAAACAATCCTTTAAAAATTATCTCATTAAATATTGAAATGGATCGTCATTTTGATCGCATCATTCCTTTTTTTAAAAAGCAACAACCTGATATCATTTTGCTTCAAGAAGTCCTCGAAAAAGATCTGACCTATCTCAAACGATCCACAGGTATGACAGGCCCATATACTACACAAAATATTTTCACCTCAGAAAACTCAACATCTCCTATCGGCTTATTAACTCTCACGAATCTACCCATAATTAATCACCACTCTGTTTATTATCGCGGAGATGGAGTAAACCCTATCCCCATGACGGTAAATGAACCAGAAAAAATGGCTCGAGCACTCTCTATCATTGAAATAAAAAAAGGGGAACAATTTTATTGCCTGGGAAATACCCATTTTACCTGGACACCCGACGCAAAACCCAATGCAGATCAGTATCAAGACGTCGAACGTTTATTATCCGGTCTTCAGGCCATACCTGAGTTTATATTATGTGGCGATTTTAATGCACCGAGAGGTGGCGCGATTTACGATACGATTGCTTTGAATTATAAAGATAATATACCCTCAGATATTACGACTACAATTGATAAAAAACTACACCGCCGCGGAGATTTAAATATTGTGGTTGATAGTGTATTCACAACGCCAAGCTATGAAGTGATTGATATTCAAATCGTAGATAATTTAAGTGATCATTGTGCGATTATAGCCACAATAAAATCTCCTGATGTTCTTAAAAAATAGCAATCAACTCTCGAACTGGCGAACGCTGCGTTATATCGGAATTTATGAATCGGCTCACCGGAAATGAAATTATTTTTGATCCATCATAATATTGGCGGGTCGTTGCTGTATCATGATTTGAGATGATGACAGAAATCCCTCTTGCAGCCGCCTCTTTTGCAGCTGTTGCAAGTGCTATCTGCTCTGCCTCACCAAATTTACTACTAGTATAACTTGAAAAATTAGACACTTGCCCGAGCGGTGCATAGGGTGGATCGCAATAAATTAAATCACCCTTTTGAGCTAGATCAAATGTGTTGCGAAAATCATTCTGTATAAATGTTACCACGTTGCATTTTGCGTGGAATAGCTCCATTTCACGACGGGGAAAATATGGTTTTTTATATAGGCCAAATGGCACATTATATATACCTTTACTATTATATCTGCATAATCCATTGTAACCATGCCTATTTAAATACAAAAACAATGCCGCTCGATATCTAGGTTCCGTACTCTGATTAAACACATCTCGCATATGATAGTACTTTGCTTTCTGATTATTACCTTCAATAAACAATAATTCGCAATAATTTATAAAGGTAGTGCCTTCATCTTGCAAAAAACGAAACAAAGTAATCAAATCATGATTTTCTTCAGCTAAGATATATTGAGAAAAATTTGTGTTCATAAACACAGCACCTGAGCCAGTGAATGGCTCAATGAGGCGTTTTGTATTTGGAAAAGAAGGTAGTATGTAATTAAGACAGTGATATTTATTACCGGCCCATTTTAAAAAAGGTCTAACCTTTTTCATTGTTAGATATGTCTTAAAGTCTGTAAAACAGATTTAAAAATTTTAGGCGTTCCCGCAATCACATGACCATCATGCATAAAATCTTCACCGCCCTGTAAATCACTTATCAAACCACCCGCTTCTTGAACTAATAGCGCTCCAGCCGCTATATCCCATGGTTTCATAGAAAAGCCCCAGAACCCATCAAGTCGACCGGCAGCTACATAAGCTAAATCAAGTGCTGCCGAACCTGTGTTTCTAATCCCTGCACATTGACCAATAAATTGTTTATAAGAATTTAAATAACGCTCACCCAAGCCTGGATGTCGTAAAGAAAAGCCTGAGCCTAACGTAGCAAGATTTAACTGAGTTGCCTTAGATACACGCAAACGGTGATCATTTAAACGAGCTCCCCTACCCCGACATGCTGAAAAACATTCGTGACGTAACGGATCATATACCACAGCACATTCCATGCGATTTTTAACACGTAAAGCGATTGAAATAGAATAAAATGGAAAGCCATGAAGGTAATTTTTTGTTCCATCTAAGGGATCAATAATCCAAACAAAATCCGCCTCATCCTGAAAACCACCGCTTTCTTCAGCAATAATTCCATGATCTGGATACGCTTTACGAATGGTATGAATAATAGCCTGTTCCGCTTTTAAATCCACTTCAGTACAAAAATCATTCTCGCCTTTAGAAATCAGTTTAAGCCGATCAACTTGTTCTGCAGAGCGTAAAATAATATCACTGGCTTGTCGCGCAGCTTGTATCGCAATATTTAAAAGTGGTTGCATGAAGATGCCTGTAATGAAAATAGGCAGCAATTCTAACACAAAATGATAATTTTACATATCTTGTGAAATTTAAAAATGCTTATAATTGATCGCTTTTTTAAATTTATTACGATAAGTATTGCTTTGTTTGTTGAGCATCATTGACTCTATCAGGCAAGAAATGACTGATACACTTGCAACCCACTAGTAATTATTCTAATTTTATCCAGAAATACAAAGAACACCCTATTTACTCAACAATACCCGCCTCTATATCGGAGTGTGGCATGATCAGCATTGAATTAAGACACGACCATGCGTTAGTTAGACCTAACCAGTATATACTAATGGAGTCAGTCGTTCATCAGGACCTACCGGTGAGTTGGTCTGCGGTAATTTGGAAGAAAAAAGACCAATGTTTGCAGAAAGCGACCGAGACGGTGAGGGCAGATCTTGACCGTTACTGATTTCACCAAACTCATTTAAACTAGATGTACTAGGAAAAACACTGTATTCGTTTAGGGATGAATTAGCATTACTTTCTGGTGCCGGGAGAAATGTGTATTGTCCATTATAAATATCATGAAATACATTAATAATCTCATCAATTGTGCCTCGTACGCCCGGATCAGCATGCGTCATTTGTAATGTCACTTGATTAATAAGATCTAATTTTTCAACAGTGAAAAATGGCGCATCGTATGAAAAAAAATAATCATATCGACGCTTAACTTTCTTGTCATATCGAGAATTATTAACGTCAACACGTTGAGAAGTACGCAAGCCCCACAGACGATTTAAAACAATGCCGAGGGAAAATAAATCAGCCTTTTCGTTTGCGTTCATGTCATAGTTAACTTCTGGGGCTGTATAATCAGGCGTACCTATGTTCGAAGCATACGGTTTGTTGTAATGTTGAGCGGAAGCAAAGTCAATAATAGTGACATCCATACGAGATGGCTCAAAGTCCTTATCCAAATGACAAGGGAACTCGGATAAATCAAGTCCCATATCTACCATGATATTTTCTAGTTTGAGATCACCATGCATGATCATGGGCTCAACTAATTGTTTTTTAAAGGCAGTTAATAAAGCCATAGTAATCATATAACGTATTTTACTTGATAGTAACCAGTTCCCCTCCAAAGGATAAACAATCAAAAGTAATTCCATGCCAGGGATTTTTTTCATAACAATATGTACATGTTTTTTGACATAATGTTTTTTGGTGTTGTCCCGGCCGTTTTGGATATCCTCATGAGTCGGAACGAGATTATGCACAACGGGATATTCACTATGTAATGATCCAGAAAAAAAATATTCGCGCCTAATTTTGCTGCGCATAATTAAATTTTCGTGGTTTAAATCTTGGATACATAATTTAAACGGGATAATTTTAACTACCAGCATTTTTTGTTCGCTATATTCGATAGTGTTGGGATAGGGGAATTGGAGGGTACATTCAATAGGATAAACCCTACCAAAGCCACCTTCAGCCAGCAAATCGTTTGCAATAACGCGATATAAAAGTTGACCTTCACGATTAATAGGCAAAACATCATGTGTTAATTGAACATATAATGTTGTGTCATTTTCATCGGTTAGCGTATAAGTAGTGTTTTTTGTCCATTTGACACAAGCCAAGTTACTAGCAAATAAGGATTGTAGGACCGCTCTGTATTCGGAACAATTCATCTCTAGCGGATTTAGGCGGATTATCATGGCGTGTCACTCTCGTTAATTTGAGCAGAACGACATTGTACATTATTGTCCACAAAAAGAACAGCAAGATTGTTTTTTTTGTGCTTTAAATGATTAAAATCTAATTGACAAGTATATGACATTTGGCAATAAATAAAAAAATGAGTGTTGTTGGATAAATTAATTATGTGCCATAAAGATTTAAAAATGCTTATAATTGATGATACGCCGTATAAAATGATACACTATCTACTATGAATTTAGACTCTATTCGAATTGTTTTAGTTGCAACGTCTCATCCAGGAAACATCGGATCTACTGCGCGTGCAATGAAAACCATGGGATTAAAACGACTTTATTTAGTCAATCCTAACTTATCACCCTACCGAAAAGCACATGAATTAGCAGCTGGAGCGTTTGATATATTGCAGGAAGCTGTGGTCGTTAAATCGTTACCGGAGGCCTTAGAGGGTTGTCAGTTAGTTTTAGCTACCAGTGCCAGGCCAAGAGATATTGCGTTACCAGGTTTATCTCCTTATGGATCCGCCGAGCTCATTGCCAATCATTCAGATGATACTGAAATTGCGATTGTATTTGGCAGAGAGCATGCGGGTTTGACCAACGAGGAATTGTTACAAGCGCACTATCATATTCAAATTCCAAGTGACCCTAATTTTAGCTCACTCAATTTAGCTCAGGCTGTGCAAGTCATCGCGTATGAAATACGGATGCGTCTATTATCTCCTCCTGCAACAGTAACCACAAAAACTAATCGTCAAAAAAACTTATTAGCAACTGCAGACGATATTGAAAGATTTTATACACATCTAGAAAACGTATTAATTGATATTGATTTTCTCAAACCGTCAAACCCCAAAAAATTATTGCAACGTCTTCGGCGGCTCTTTAACCGCACACGGTTGGAACGTGTCGAAATTAGTATATTACGTGGTATATTGACTCAAATACAGTCCTCATTAAAATCATGAGCAAACGTCCTATCTATCTCGATTATATGGCAACCACACCTATTGATCCGCGTGTTATCCCACACATGTTAAATTACATGGGACCAAGTGAGAACTTTGGTAATCCTGCATCTATTCAACACAGCTATGGGCAAACAGCAGCTCTTGCCGTCGAACGCGCACGTGAGCAAATCGCAGTATCGATTGGTGCCGCATCACAAGAGATTGTTTTTACCTCAGGCGCTACAGAGGCCAATAATTTAGCTATTTTAGGGGCTGCCCGATTTTATCAACGTAAAGGTCGGCATCTAATTACCATGAATACGGAACATAAAGCAGTATTAGATACCTTTCACCAGCTAGAACGTGAAGGATTCGACGTGACTTATTTATCCCCCGAATCAAATGGATTATTGGATTTAACTCAATTAAGTGATGCACTCCGCTCTGATACTATTTTAGTATCTATCATGCATGTTAATAATGAAATTGGTGTTATCCAAGATATCGTATCAATAGGTAACCTATTGAAAAATAAAGGCATTATATTTCATGTGGACGCAGCACAAAGTGCTGGACGTCTTCCAATTAATTTAACAACACTATCTGTCAATTTAATGTCATTTTCTGCGCATAAAAATTATGGTCCAAAAGGTGTAGGCGCATTATATGTACAACATAAGCCCCGTATCCGTTTACAAGCCCAAAGTTTTGGTGGTAGCCACGAAGGTGGTTTACGGTCGGGCACCTTGGCTGCCCATCAAATTGTAGGCATGGGAGAAGCGTTTGCTCTGAGTGAATCGATACGATTAGAAGAACAAACTTATTTATTATCGTTACGAGATAAACTATGGCAAGGTATTTCCCATTTACCTGGCATTCAACTCAACGGCAGTTTAGAACAACGAATCGCTGGAAATCTCAATTTTAGCGTCAATAACATTGATAACTCAGCCCTATTACCTGCTTTACATCAATTAGCCGTTTCCACTGCCTCCGCCTGCTCTTCAGCTAGTTTACAGCCATCTTATGTATTACAAGCCATTGGTTTAAGTAAAGATTTAGCGGGTAATTCCATTCGTTTATCGCTAGGACGATTTACTACAGAGGAAGACGTTAAACGGTCTATTGAGATTATCTGTAAAGAAGTAAGCCTATTGAAGCAGGGATGAACGGTCCATTAAAGAAATAATAAATTAATCCAAAAATCCCTCGTTGTTAATGAGTCTAGCCTTGATGAGCACAAGCACATCAAGACTACTGTGATACTGATTCTTATAATATATACCGCGTTAAATCTTCATCCATAATTAATTTACCCAAGTGTTTATTCACATACTCTTTATTAACAAGCACTTGCTCACCTGATCTATCCGTAGCTTCAAAGGAAATCACTTCCAATAAACGCTCCATTACAGTGTATAAACGACGCGCACCAATATTTTCAGTACGTTCATTCACTTGCCACGCAACTTCTGCTATACGACGAACGCCTGTTTCATCAAATGATAATTCTAACCCTTCAGTAGCCATTAATGCTGTGTACTGTTCAGTCAACGATGCAAAAGGCTCGGTCAAAATTCGAATGAAATCATCCACACTTAAAGCCGACAACTCCACACGGATTGGCAAACGCCCTTGCAATTCGGCGATTAAATCGGATGGTTTTGCTACTTGAAATGCTCCTGAAGCGATAAATAAAATATGATCTGTTTTAATCATGCCATATTTAGTTGAGATCGTTGAACCTTCTAATAGAGGCAATAAATCACGTTGAACCCCTTCACGGGACACATCAGCACCATGATCAGCTCGTTTAGCTACTTTATCAATTTCATCGATAAATACGATACCATTTTGTTCAATGCTTTCAATCGCGTGAATTTTAATATCTTCTTCATTAACTAATTTAGAAGCCTCTTCTTCACACAAAATTTTCATTGCTTTTTGAATAGATAATTTCCTAGTCTTGGTTCGAGATGGACCCACCTGTTGAAACATCGACTGTAATTGGCTGGTCATTTCCTCCATACCCGGTGGTGCCATAATTTCAACACCCATAGAGGTAACCGGAACATCAATTTCTACTTCTTGCTCATCTAGCAACCCTTCTCGTAATTGTTTACGAAACAGTTGGCGAGTCGATGTGTCTTTTTCAATCGCATCCGTACCACGTACAGGAGGCAATAATATATCCAGAATACGCTCTTCGGCCGCTTCTTCCGCTGGATGTTGCACCCGCTTCATCGCTAATTCACGCTCTTGTTTGATCGCAATATCAGTTAAATCGCGAACAATTGAATCAACATCGCGTCCTACATAGCCTATTTCAGTAAATTTGGTTGCCTCAACCTTCAAAAATGGCGCCTCTACCAACTTAGCTAAACGTCTTGAAATTTCAGTTTTACCAACCCCAGTAGGACCAATCATTAAAATATTTTTTGGCATAATTTCATCACGCAAAGCCGGGTCTTTAATTTGCATGCGGCGCCATCGATTACGAAGTGCGATTGCAACTGCACGTTTTGCATCATCTTGCCCAATAATATGTTTATCTAACTCTTCCACGATTTCCCGAGGGGTCATTAGGTTTTGTAAAGTATTCATTCACTATCCAACTTTTCAATGGTTAAATTATGATTTGTATAAATGCAGATGTCACCTGCTATATTCAAACTTTTACGCACAATTTCCTCAGCACTCAATTTGGTATTATCCAATAATGCACGAGCAGCAGCTTGAGCATAAGATCCGCCAGAACCAATAGCCATGATGCCATATTCAGGCTCAATAACATCACCATTACCAGTGATTACTAAAGATGCTTTACTATCCGCAACTGCTAGCAATGCCTCTAGTCGACGAAGCATGCGATCGGTACGCCAATCTTTAGCCAGCTCTACAGCGGCACGCACCAAATGACCTTGATGCATTTCTAATTTGCTTTCAAATCGTTCAAATAAAGTAAACGCGTCAGCTGTTCCGCCAGCAAATCCCGCAATAACGCTATCTTTATACAAACGCCTTACTTTACGAACATTACTTTTCATTACAGTGCCTGAATTGCCAAGTGTTGCTTGACCGTCGCCACCGATAACTACATGTTTACCTCGTCGCACAGACAAGATAGTGGTACCACGAAATTGCTCCACAATAACCTCTTTAAAATATCAACTAAAAATATTTACCATGTTCAACCCCTTGCGATTCTTGCCACAATGTGACAAACAAAACCATAATAATGGGTCCAACAAACAAACCAAGTAAACCTAATGTTTCAACGCCACCTAAAATACCAAACAATACAGCTAAAAAGGGTAATTCAATTGCACCGCCAATCAGCACGGGCTTAATAAAGTGATCCGCGGCAAACATAACTATCGTTCCCCAAACTATGACAATTATCGCTGCAATCATTGCCCCACTAAACATTAATATGAGGGCAACTGTTCCAAAAACAATGGGTACGACAAAAGGAATCATTGCGGCAAATGCAGTAAAAAATCCCACAAGCGTTGGAGCGGGGAAACCAATCAACCCGTAACAAATTCCCATTAATAGGCCTACACCAGCTCCTACTGCAATCGTACCGTTGACGGTTGCACGAAGGGCCGCAGGCAATTTATCCGCGTAACGAGACCAACGATCGCCCATACAGTAACGACCAATATGATTTATTTGTAAAAATAAAGCATCGCCATCGCGATATAAAAAAAACAAGCTTAATAGAGTAAAACCAACTTGAACCCCTCGATGCATTAAATCACCACCAACAGATTTGATGTAATGACTTGTAGGTGTTAGTGACAAGTGAAAACTAGATAAAAAGGATCTTACGTTTCCAGGTTGTCCAATATGTGTATCCCAGTAAGTAACTAAATCATTACCCACCAGAGGCAATTCTTGAATAAACGTAGGAGCTTCCCCTCCTACTTTATTTATATGCTGAACATAAGAAATAAATAATTGAAACTCTTTCACCAACACTGAAACCAGCCAACTCAATGGTAATAAAAAGATTAAAAGCAAAATCAAGGTAAACAAAAATGCAGAAAGATTATGCAACCTACCAAATAAGCGACGCCACCGGCGGTACATTGGATACGTTGAAATTGCAATAATAGACGCCCAGATTAAGGACGGAATAAACCGATGAATAATAAACAATGCCATAGACAGAATGGCTAACGTTACTGCGATACTAATAAGCTCTTTATGACCAGTATTCATTCAAACATCCAAATCAATAGTCTTAATAACAGCCACGCGGGAATTGCAGCGATTACATCATCTAACATAATCCCCAATCCACCTTTTATTCGTTGATCAATCCAGCGAATGGGTTGTGGCTTCCATATATCAAACAAACGAAACAATATAAATCCAGTACACATCCAATAACCATTGACGGGAACAAATGTCATAGTTAATAAATATCCAACTATCTCATCCCAAACAATCCCTTTGTAATCATTCACCCCTAATTCGCTCGAAACACGATTGCAAATAGCCACTCCCAAAATAAAGGCTATCATAGTCGCGAGTATATATAAATTAGGATTAAGATGGGTCAGTAACAAATAGACAGGAATTGCAGCAACTGTTCCCCACGTTCCAGGAGCAAACGGGATCAGTCCACTACCAAATCCAAAGGCCAGAAAATACGTTGGATCTTGCCATACTTTATTTAGGCATTGTTTTATGTGGGGTAAGTTTGGTGTATTGAGAGGCTCCTCTCCAGCGTCGGGAGATCCCTCGCTACGTTCGGGATGACGTGGGGAGCGTTTGGCATGACCAGGTGCGGAATGCTCGGTATGAGCAGATGCAGAATCGGTATGATTAAGGTTAGCGCGCTCGGTAAAAGTCATCCATTGAAGCCAAGTTTTGATATGTTGCTTCACAGAAATCATTGCATCCATTATATGTAACTCCATCTTCGAGATATTAGGATCTGTTGACAATTCATTTTCACAAAGCCTACGTCCCGCGGCTTGTCCGGGGGATCTATAGATGTTGTTCAATACACAATTCTATTGCACAGCTGTAGGTCGAACTGGATCCCGCGGACAAGCCGCGGGACGTCGAAATATGAATTCTCAACAGACCTTACGCCGCGTACTATTTTAATTTCGTCTTTGCAAGTGATAACGAAGCAATCTATCGGTTCGAAGTCGGCGTCTTATGTTTGTTAAATAGCCCCTTAGAATACCTAGATTGCTTCGCTACATGCTCGAAACGACGTACTCTTATCCAAAATGGCTAAAGTCGAGTCTATTGCATATCTACTTCAATTTTTCTCACTGTTTGAGCTAAATTATGCAAAACACCATTTACGTATTTGTGCCCATCTTGAGATCCAAACTCTTTAGCCAATGAAACCGATTCATCAAGGATAACGCGATATGGGATTTCTAAACAAGCAAACAATTCAAATGTGCAAATACGTAAAATAGTCAATTCAATTGGATTAAGGGATTCAATCGGTCGATCCAATAAAGGTGTAAAGGCACTTTCTAATTCATTTAATCTTGCTGGAACACCATGCAACAGACGGCAATAATAGGTCGTATCCACCTTGTCCATGTTATTCGCTACACGAAATTGAGCTTCAATTTCTGACAGCTCGGTCCCAGACATTAGCCATTGGTACAATGATTGTAAAGCAAGTTTTCTTGCACGTCGTTTGCCACTAATTGTTTGATTTGTCACATTTACCCTATGGATTATTCATTCATTTGTTCAATCGCCTGGCGAAATTCGCTGACGTCTTGAAATCGTTTATATACAGAGGCAAAACGGACATAAGCAATATGATCTAAACGATATAATTGCTCCATAACCCATTCACCAACTTGACGTGAATCAATTTCCCTTTCACCCGTTTGTCTTATTTTTTGCACTATTGCTACAATCGCTTCCTCTAAAGCATCAGCACCAACAGGACGTTTTTCTAAAGCTCGCAACATACCCGCACGCATATTTTCAACTTGAAATAGTTCTCGACGACCATCGCGTTTAATGATCATGGGAGTGACTAACTCAGCCGATTCAAACGTTGTAAAACGCTCATGACACTCTATACATTGACGCCGTCTACGTACTTGAGCACCCTCAGCGACTAAACGAGAATCAATAACTTTAGTATCGTTTGCTTGACAAAATGGACAGTACATGATTAATCCATCTGATGATAAACAGGAAACTTACGGCACAATTGTAACACATGCCCCTTAACACGCTCTATTGTTTTTTCATCTTGATGATTATCTAATATATCAGCAATCCAATGCGTGACTTGTGTAACCTCTGACTCTTTAAAACCACGAGTCGTTATAGCCGGCGTACCTAATCGTAGGCCACTGGTTACAAAAGGTGAGCGCGGATCGTTTGGCACGGCATTCTTATTCACGGTTATGTGAGCAAGTCCTAAAGCTGCATCGGCTTCTTTGCCAGTAAGTTGTTTATCAGTCAAATCTACTAACATTAAGTGATTTTCTGTGCCACCCGAAACAATTCTATAACCCCTTTCGATTAAACCTTTTGCCATGGTTTTTGCATTTAATAAAATTTGTTTTTGATATGCCGCAAACTCAGGTTGTAATGCTTCTAAAAATGCCACCGCTTTAGCTGCTATAACATGCATCAAAGGACCACCTTGGGTTCCGGGAAACACTGCAGAATTCAATTTTTTTTCAATTAATTCATTTGCTTTCGCAAGAATCATGCCACCACGCGGTCCCCGTAACGTTTTATGCGTTGTGGTAGTGACGACGTCAGCATAAGGAATTGGCGATGGCGATAACCCTACTGCAACTAAGCCAGCAACATGGGCAATATCTGCCATTAAATACGCACCAATTTTGTCAGCAACCACACGAAAACGAGCCCAATCCACATGTTGCGAATAAGCAGAAAATCCAGCAATAATTAATTTTGGTCGATGTTCGAGAGCCAACGCTTCCATCGCATCATAATCTATAAAACCTGTCGTTTCATTTAATCCATAGTGAATCGAACGATATAATTTCCCAGAAAAATTAACCGAAGAACCATGCGTTAAATGACCGCCATGAGGAAGTGCTAATCCCAATATAAGATCCCCTGGATTGAGCAACGCCATTAAGACAGCAGCATTCGCCTGTGACCCCGAATGAGGTTGCACATTAGCATAATCCGCTCCAAATAATTCCTTCGCACGTGCAATCGCTAATTCTTCCGCAATATCAACGAATTCACATCCACCATAATAACGCTTACCTGGATAACCTTCAGCGTATTTATTGGTCAACAAAGATCCTTGAGCCTGCAGTACACATGGGCTCACATAATTTTCTGAAGCAATTAATTCAATGTGATCCTCTTGACGACGCCCTTCTTTTTCAATTGCTTGCCATAGTGCATTATCAAACGCGGCAAGTGTAGCTTTTTGATCAAACATGCATTACATCCTTGATTTAACGATCAAATCATTTTGAACTCGATTTACACCAACCGTGTTATCAGCAATAACTCCTGCTTGAGTTTTGATTCGATCAGTATTTACAAAGCCACTTAGTTGTACTTCGTCTTTATACGTTTTTACCTTAATTGCTAAAGCTTTTGACCCCAAGGCATCCAATAATCGAGCTTTTACCTTTGTCGTCACTGCAGTGCTATCAAGATACTCCCCTGTACTTTCGCGTACAGATGTGGATCCGCAAGCGGTAATACCTAAAACAACAATAGCCAATGCACTTAATTTTATTTTTCTAAGCATGATATCCCTCTACTAAATACAGATTTAACAATTTTTTTATCTAAAATTACGCAACAGTTCTCACAGTTGGGCAGTATTATACAAAGTAAGTAACACGTCAAATTACTTTGATTTAATTTCCACTTTAGGTTTGTTAGCCATCATATAAGGTATGATATGAATAGTGCTATTTGTTGAAGTATACCCCGCATAAAGATGGTAGCCACTCAAAGTATCAACGTATAAATCCATTCCTGAATGGCAATAACCATAATAAAACAGAGAGATATAATGTGGGTATTCGTATGTATATATATTGAATGGTCTTAACATCACCCCATCATCGAAAATACCGTAAACACGAACATTAGTATAACTATCATTAATAACTTCAATTTCGCAGTACCCTGGCCATTTTAAACCATTGGCTTTCGGTTGCGAGTTAGTTCCGTCATCGTTAGGGTAAACATGATGATTTTCTGCTGCAAAAGTAGTTACCGAACAAAAAACACAACAAGCGAGTAAAAGTGACTTCAATCTCATGGGGGACCTTTAAAAAAATAAAATATTAGGAAGTGAAGAGTCTACCATAGTTCTTAATTTATTCAATCTGTTTTTTATAGTGGCTCACCATTAGCCTGGTAATTGATCAAATTTTCCTGCCTGGCATAGAGGCCAAGGGTTATAACATAAAGAACATTTTTTAAGCACAAAATAATGATTGACCTTTATAATAGTATCCCTACAATACCAACACACCCTTTTTTCAACGAATGAAGTTATCAATGAACGAACTCTCAAACAAACGCATGAAAGTTATGCTAATTTCTTTAGCGATAGTATTTGGTGGCATCATCGCTTTCAATATTATTAAAAGCGTATTAGTGAGCTATTTTTTCGCGCACTACGTTCCCCCCGCTGTCAGCGTTTCTTCTGTTGTCGCTAAAAGTAAAAATTGGAAGCCATCTATCTCTGCTGTTGGCAATTTTGTCGCTATCAATGGCGTTGAAGTTAATGCGCAATTGGATGGAAAAGTCACAGCTATTCATTTTAACTCCGGGCAACTTGTTGAAAAAGGCAGCCCGCTAATCGATATTGATGATTCGGTCGATCAGGCAACGCTGAAATTTAATCAAGCCGATTTAGTATTACAAAAAACAAACTATCAACGTCAAGTTGATCTATTCCAACGCCATGCCACAGCTGCATCTAGCTTAGATGAAGCCAAAGCTCGTTTACTGAAAGCTGAATCTAATGTAGAAAAAAGTCAGGCCATTGTGGATCAAAAACACATCATAGCCCCCTTTTCTGGTGTTCTAGGAATTCGTCAAATTAATATTGGCCAATACATCCGTCCAGGAGAAACTGGCATCGTTACCCTACAATCGATGGATCCCATTTATCTACAGTTTTATTTACCAGAACAATTACTGGAACACATTCATCTTAACCAACGAATAACATTCTCTATCGAACAAGATTCCGATCTGCTATTTGAAGGTAAAATTTCCGCTATTAATTCTAAAGTAGATTCCAATACACATACCATTGAAATTCAAGCCACCGTAGCCAACTGCCCTAACACCAAAACTGCAGATCCAAGTTATGATAATTTAATCAAAATGAAACGAAAGACAGCTGATGGAAAAACATTGGTAATCTGTGACACCGAATTAAATACACTCAATAAAATTGCTCAATATAACTTTATACCAGGTATATTCGCCTCTATCGAGTTAGAGCAACCGACAATTCCCAATACCGTTGTTTTACCCAGCACGGCCATCTCTTACACAATGTACGGTAACTCAGTATTTGTCATTGAAAAAAACAAGGATGGTCACCCCGACGATAACGGTCAAGACGTACTCTCCGTAAAGCGTGTTTTCGTAACTACAGGCGAGCAGCACGGAAACTATACCGTTATTAAACAGGGTATTAAAGCCGGTCAACAAGTTGTTGCAACAGGCGAATTGAAATTAGAAGATGGGACGCGGGTTACTATCAATAATGCCGTGACCTTACCAGACGTTAAAAATATCGATGAGCTAGGGCAATAAAAACTATGAAATTTACTGATTTGTTTATTAGGCGTCCAGTTTTAGCTTCTGTTATTAGTTTATTAATCTTATTTTTTGGATTGAATGCACTAACTAAATTACCTATTCGTCAATTTCCACGCATGGATAATACGGTCATTACGGTCACAACCAGTTACCCGGGAGCTGATGCTAATTTAATGGCTGGGTTTATTACAACACCTATAGAAGCTGCTGTTTCCAGCGCAGAGGGGATTGATTATATGACTTCATCCAGTGTATCTGGATTAAGCACTATTACTTTGTCTATTAAATTAAATCAGGATCCACAAGCAGCTTTTACTGATGTAATGAGTAAAGTTCAACAAACAAAAAATCTGCTTCCTCCTGAAGCGCAGCAGCCTATTATTATTAAAAAATCAGATTCGTCCACGGCCTTGATGTATATCAGTTTAGATAGTAAAGAGATGACACCTCAGCAAATTACTGACTATGCAATTCGAGTAGTTCAACCCCAACTACAAACGCTAGATGGTATTGCACAAGCAAATATATTAGGCGGTCAAACGTATTCCATGCGTGTATTTCTTGACCCAGGTAAAATGGCCGCTACTAACGTGACATCAGCAGATGTTTCTAAAGTATTAGCCAGCAACAATTATCTGACTGCTGCAGGAAGTACTAAAGGTGAATATGTTGCGATTAATGTCCATGCTAAAACCAATATTAACACCAAAGAAGAATTTAGTAATTTAATCGTTCGCACCAACAATCATGCTGTTATTCGACTAAAAGATATTGCTAAAGTAGAATTAGGTTCTGAAACATATGATTCTTCTGTTCGCTTTGATGGTAAAAAGGCCATTTTTATTGCAATTTCTGCAACACCTACGGCGAACCCCCTTACGGTTATTAAACAAGTCCGCAAGATTTTTCCAACAATTCAACAACAATTTCCTCCCTCGTTAAAAGGGACTATTGTATATGATGCAACGAATTACATTCGCGCATCTATCAAAGAAGTGCTCGAAACGATTATTGAAGCTGCTCTGATTGTTATTATTGTGATTTACCTATTCCTGGGCTCACTCAGATCAGTGCTTATTCCAATTGTCACGATACCATTGTCATTGATTGGCGTGTGCACTTTTATCTTGTTTTTAGGTTACTCAATTAATTTGTTAACCTTGCTTGCTTTCGTGCTGGCTATTGGCTTAGTTGTAGATGATGCCATTGTTGTGGTAGAAAATATTCATCGTCATATTGAAGAAGGGTTAAGCCCTCTAGATGCTGCTGTACTCGGAGCAAGAGAAATTGGCATGCCAATTATTGCTATGACGATCACGCTAGCCGCCGTATATGCACCCATTGGATTTATGGGAGGACTAACCGGTGCTTTGTTTAAAGAGTTCGCTTTTACATTAGCCAGCTCAGTAATTATTTCTGGGGTAATCGCGCTTACCTTATCACCAATGATGTGCTCTAAAATTTTATCTTCTAAAGTCAGCGAAGGAAAATTTGTTCAATGGTTAGATGAATTCTTTGATAACTTGAGAGAAAAGTATCAACATGCGTTACACACATTGCTTGATACACGCAGTATCATGTTGGTATTTTCCGCTGTAGTCTTGCTTATTCTCCCCTACTTATATAAGCATACATCAAAAGAAACAGCCCCCGAAGAAGATGCTGGCTTCTTTTTTGTCGCCAGCACAGCTCCCGAATCTGCAAGTTTAAATTATGTGGAAGCATTTACGAAATCGTTTGATTCGATTTATAAAAGCTTTCCTGAAACAGATCATTTTTTTACGGTCAACACGAGCTCATCTCCCCAATCAGGGGTCGTGCTTAAGTCCTGGGATCAGCGCTCTAAAAGCCAATTTGCTCTGAAAAAACCACTACAAAATAAATTAGACAAAATAACTGGCCTCAAATCCTATGCTATTATTCCTCCTGCTTTACCCGGAGGTGGAGGCGGCACACCTATCCAATTTGTAATTAAATCAACCAGTGATTATCAAAGCCTGCTGGACGTTTCTAACAAAATTCTGCATCGTGCTCAACATAGTGGCCTATTCATGTATTTGAACAACGAGCTAAAATATAATCATCCTGAAATTGAATTAAATATCAATCGCTCTAAAGCCGCTGACCTGGGTTTGGATATGAAAATGATTGGTAACAGTCTGGCCAGCTCTTTGTCGGGAGGCTATGTTAATTTTTACGATATGCAAGGTAGAAGTTACAAGGTTATTCCGCAACTTGATCGCCGTTTTCGCACTACACCTGAACAGCTCGGCAAAACGTATTTACAAACAACGAGTGGCAGCATGATACCTTTATCTACGATCATGCAACTCAAAGAAACCGTGCAACCTAATGCTTACACTCATTTTCAACAATTAAACTCGACAACAATTCAAGGGATTATGCTCCCTGGATATACCTTGGGCCAAGGTCTTGAATATTTGCAACATCAAGCCAAAGAACTCCTCCCCAAAGGATTTGCTTATGATTACGCAGGACAATCTAGACAATTTATTCAAGAAGGCGACACCTTGATTTTAGCTTTCTTTTTAGCAATTATCGTGATCTTTTTAGTTCTTGCTGCTCAATACGAAAGTTTCCGTGACCCGTTAATTATTCTTATTAGCGTTCCGATGTCGATCTGCGGTGCTTTAATCCCTTTAAATTTGGGGGCTGCTTCTATTAATATATACACCCAAGTAGGCTTAATTACCTTGATAGGGCTTATTAGTAAACATGGCATCCTTATTGTGGATTTTGCTAACCAATTGCAACGCGATAAAAATCTGGATCGTCGTGCAGCAGTAGAAGAAGCTGCCGCCATACGTTTACGTCCAATTCTTATGACTACGGCGGCCATGGTTTTTGGGGTGTTGCCTCTACTTGTCGCTTCAGGTGCAGGTGCTGTCAGTCGCTTTGATATTGGATTAGTCATCGCATCTGGTTTGTTAATTGGTACAGTCTTTACCCTATTTGTTGTACCTACTATGTATACTTATCTGGCAACGGATCATAGAAAGAATAAATCGGATATTTATTGGACTGTTTGATATAAAATAAACCCATACCTATACTTATAGAAAACCCTAATTAAATTACTGGGTTTTCACATTTGGTATGGGGTGCATCATGACTAAATCTAAACCAACATATACTCAATTAAAAGACGTAGATAGCGATATTGAAACAAGGGCCTCGACTCCGTCACACCCTGCTGAAAAAGATATTCTCTATACCAAAGCAGAAAACAAAGCTCAATTAACCCGCGAAGAAGCAGAGAACATCTACCATAGAGAAGCTACGGCCACCAAATCAACCGTATTTAAGACCTTGTTTGAACATATTAAATATATAATCAAACAAGAAAATTTATATCGTCAAGAAAAAACTATCAATGGTCTCTATGAACCTCAAAGTCTTAATATGCTTTTAGAAAAATTAGAAAACAGCCAAAGCCATAATGACATTAAACAAATTATAAGACTGCATTTAAACGAGCAGGAACTGATTGCTGCCAAAGAGAGTATCGCTACGACAGCACTGTGGAGTGATATACGAGCTGAATTAAATGCTAAAATTGGATTTCAACCCGAAATTAAAAGAGATATGGAAATCGCAGGGCAACTTATTAAAAAGGAACAATACAGTTTCTTTAGCAAACCCAAGGAATCCACAATTTCCACAGGAAGAGATCCGTATGCCGTTAAAAGAAAATCCGAGCAACATCAAGTGATTGAAAAAAGGATTGCTAGCCTTATAGACTCCCAAAAAATATCCGAAGAAGATAATCTCATTTCTGAACCTGGTAATACGCCTACGAATTGAACCAGATTAACTATAAAAAAATCTGAAGTCCGTATCGTAAAATGAACGACTTACTAAAGGTCCCATTGCCAGATACATGTAAATTTTAATCCCACTTCGATGTTTTTCTTGAGTCCTGTGCTATACTGCACAGCTTTCATCTGCGTAGGTTATACATGGAAAAAACGTATTCTCCACAAGCCATCGAACAAGCTTGTTATAAACAATGGGAAAATCATCGTTATTTTGAGCCACATGGTGACGGTAAACCATTCTGTATCATGCTCCCCCCACCTAATGTAACCGGTAGTTTGCATATGGGACATGGTTTTCAACATACGTTGATTGACACGTTAATTCGCTATAAACGCATGATGGGTGATCGTACTTTATGGCAACCAGGTACTGATCATGCCGGTATCTCTACGCAGTTAATTGTCGAAGGCCAGCTTGATAGACAAGGCTTATCACGAAAAAACATGACGCGTACCGAATTTTTAGATCGTATTTGGGCTTGGAAGGAAGAATCCGGTGGACAGATTACTAGCCAAATGCGACGGATTGGTTTATCCGCAGACTGGTCGCGTGAGCGATTTACAATGGATGAGGGTTTGTCGTTAGCGGTACAAAAAGTATTTGTGCAACTACACGATGAAGGACTTATTTATCGCGGCACACGTCTCGTTAATTGGGATCCTAAGCTCGGCACAGCAATTTCTGATTTGGAAGTTATTTCTGAAGAAGAAGATGGTTTTCTTTGGCATATCCGCTATCCAATTGTTGACTCAAAAGAATACATTACTATTGCTACCACGCGCCCCGAAACATTATTGGGTGATGCAGCAGTTGCAGTAAACCCCAATGACACACGATATCAACATTTAATTGGTAAGGAAGTTCACCTACCCTTATGTGATCGTACTATTCCAATTATTGCGGACGATTACGTAGAACAAGATTTTGGTAGTGGCTGTGTTAAAATAACCCCCGCTCATGATTTCAATGATCATGAAATTGGTAAACGGCATAATTTACCATTAATTAATATACTTACCAAAAAAGGCACCATTAATAAAAATGCACCCATAAAATACCAAGCAATTGATCGTTTTATCGCTCGTGAACAAATTATTCAGGATTTAAAAGAAGCTGACTTATTAGTCAAAATTGAACCTTATAAAATTAAAATACCACGCGGTGAAAAATCAAATGTCGTCATTGAGCCGTTACTAACTGATCAATGGTATGTCAAAACCAAACCGTTAGCCAAGCCAGCTATTGACGCGGTAAAAAATGGTGATATCCGTTTTACACCCGAAAACTGGACTAAAACATATTTTCAATGGATGGAAAATATTGAAGATTGGTGCATCAGTCGTCAACTTTGGTGGGGACATCGAATTCCAGCATGGTACGATAACCAAGGTCATGTCTATGTTGGATATAGTGAAAATGATGTTCGCTTTAAATATAAGCTTGATTCAAATTTGCCGCTCAAACAAGATGAGGATGTGCTTGATACCTGGTTCTCTTCCGCTTTATGGCCATTTTCAACATTAGGTTGGCCGGAACGTACACCCGAACTAGAAGCATTCTACCCGACCAGTGTCTTATTTACCGGATTTGACATTATATTTTTCTGGGTAGCCCGCATGATTATGATGGGATTAAAATTTACAGGCAAAGTACCGTTTAAAGACGTAATCATCACCGGATTAATTTGCGATAATGACGGTAAAAAAATGTCTAAGTCTAAAGGTAATGTACTTGATCCAATTGACATTATTGATGGTATTAAATTAAACGACCTATTAGAAAAACGTACCAATAATTTGATGTTAAATTCGGTCCGTGATCAAATTGCTAAAACCACGCGCAAACAATTTCCAGAGGGTATTCCAGCATATGGAACAGATGCTCTGCGTTTCACGTATTGCGCGATTGCTTCCAACACAAGACAAGTGCGATTTGATATCCATCGAGTTGAAGGCTACCGTAATTTTTGCAATAAATTGTGGAATGCAGCTCGATTTGTATTATTGAGTACAGCTGAGGAGGGTGTTGAATTCGATGATGGCGCATTTCAATATACTCCCGCAGATCAATGGATTTTATCTCATTTACAACAAACTATTGAACGATGTCATCATTACTTCGAAACCTATCGATTTGATTTGCTAGCAAGCACTTTATACGAATTTGTATGGCATGAATATTGTGATTGGTATCTTGAATTATCTAAGGCAGTCTTATACGACGATCAAGCTTTAGCACCCATGAAACGCGGTACAAGAAGAACATTAATTCATGTATTAAGCCGTATTCTTAAATTACTGCACCCGATTATGCCGTTTATCACAGAAGCAATTTGGCAGCGAATGACCAAATTAACGAGTGAAAACACCGAAAGCATTATGCTAAGCCATTATCCTCAAGTGGAAGAGCAATTTATTAATCCCACTATTGAAAATGAGTTTGATTGGTTGAAAAAAGTAGTACAATCAATTCGTACGATTCGCAGTGAAATGGCAATCAGCCCTTCTAAACTGATTCCATTATCAATTCGTAATGCATCCAAACCATTACAAATCCAAATCGAAAAATATCAACAAACCTTAATGACATTAAGTAAATTAAGCCACATTGATTATTTAGAGCCGCAAGATGAAGTGCCTGTATCTGCTTCGGCAGTTATTGGTGATTTGGAGTTACTTATCCCGATGGCAGATCTCATCGATAAGGAAGCTGAATTAAACCGACTTGGAAAAGAGCTAGCTAAATTGGAGAAAGATATTCAATTTGCTGAAAGTAAATTAAACAATCCTACCTTCACCAATAAAGCTCCTGCTGATATTATTGCTTCAATGAAAGAGAAATTGTTGCAAGCACAATTAGCTAAAGAAAAATTGGTAGAAAATCAGACTAAAATTGAATCTATTGGTAAATAACACGATAGATATGCAACCGCCTAATCGGTACTGCAATATATGCTAGCTGAATTTCAGTGTAATAAAGAGCCTTATTATCTATCCACTTAATTGTTGATTAATAAGGCTCTTTCAACTTCCTCAATCAACAGTGCCATTAATGTCCTCGCATTGACGCGCCGACTTAAGTAAGCAAACTGTCCTGCCCACATAGACATGAAATCAATACAACCGGCTTCTCGTGCTTTTTTTCGCATGGTTGATGTCAACGCATTCTGAATGGGATAATTAAGAATAGAATCTTGATGCGATTCCATCTGTGTAATAAATTTATTACGAATTCCTCGTGCCAGCTTTCCGGAAAATGATCGGGTTAGTACAGTATTATCTTGTTGCATATTTGATATCGCTTGTTTGTAATTCGGGTCAGCACCCGATTCATCACAGCTTAAAAAAGCAGTACCCATTTGAACACCAGACGCGCCTATTTTTAAAGCCGTAGCAATACCTCGACCATCCATAATGCCCCCGGCTGCAATAATCGGTATTGTGCTCTTGTCGATTAATTGTGGAACTAAATCGAAGAGTTTAATCAATGAGTTTTCATTTGTATCCAAAAAACTTCCTCGATGTCCCCCTGCCTCACTTCCTTGTGCCACCACTAGATCGATGCCTTGCTTTTCAAGTGCTTGCGCTTCAGATAATGTCGTTGCAGTGCCCATGAGTACTATATGATTGCGTTTAAATTTTTTTATCCAACTTTCATTAAGCATTCCAAATGTAAAACTAAAAACTGGGACGTTCTCTTGTACAAGAACCTCCATTTGCTCTTCAAAATTGGGTACATATGGTTTGTTTACCAGCTCTATTTTGGTCTTTAATTCCATACTAATTAGCTCAATCAAATCACGAGTGTTTATTATTTCGTCCAACGTCACATGATGCGTTGTTGGGATAAAAAGGTTAACCGCAAATGGTTTTGAGGTTAGTGCTCTAACTTGTAGAATTGATTCGCGAATATCCTGTGGCGACAAATAACCTGCAGCCAACGATCCTAAACCACCCGCATTAGAAACTGCAGCCACTAACTGAGGCGTAGTGATACCACCCGCCATAGGCGCTTGAATAATTGGAAATTGAATTCCTATTTTTTGTGATAAGGAGGTTGTTGGCCACATGATTTATTACCACTCAATTATTTTACAAATAACCTCGTAAACTTGATGTTTTTATCCTAACATCAGTGAACAAATAAATAAAATCACTTAGCTGATAGGATGTGATAAATGAACTATCTACACACAATGGTCAGAATATCCAACATTGATGAGTCTCTAGACTTTTATTGCAATAAACTTGGACTCGTTGAAGTCAAACGAACGGAAAACAAACAAGGTAGATTTACATTAATATTTTTATCAGCCCCAGACGATCTCCAGCAAGTGGAATCGAAACAGGGCCCTATGCTTGAGCTAACTTATAATTGGGATCTACTACCCTATCCAGAGGGACGAAATTTCGGACATCTAGCCTATTGCGTTGAAAATCTTTACGACACTTGCCAACGACTAAAAGATGCCGGAATTATAATTAACCGGCCACCACGCGATGGTTATATGGCTTTTATACGCTCTCCTGATAATATTTCGATTGAATTATTACAAAAGGGCAAAGCTTTACCACCAAAAGAACCATGGGTTTCTGAAAAAAATATTGGGCATTGGTAATGCTTTAGCTTTTCGTAAAGACTATAGTCCTTAGGTTTTTATACGACCAAATATTATCTGTTTAAATTTAAATCGTTCGACACGTTGGGGTTAGTTGACAGTTCATTGCCACAAGACCTAACTTATCGCACAACAGATAGATGAATGAGGCGATATTTCGGGTGATTCTATAGGAAAACCTTGTTGATCAAGCGCTACTGCAATATGGGGCTTTTCTTCATATTTACTTTGTTTAGATATTGCTTGGGGTTGGGGTAATCCTTTAAATATAGAAAATTGTAAAATCTCAGCGGCTGAGGGGCGTTGAGTCCGCTCTGGAACGAAACAGCAATCCATTAATTCGATAAATTGTTTGGGAATAGAAGCAGATGCTATTGATGAAGGACTGTCCTCCGGACTGCGAGGACTCGGAAAAGGAAACCGTCTGGCTGTTAAAATATAACAAATAATTGCTATGCCATAGACGTCGCTTTTATCCGAATAAATGCCCTGCGCTAAAACCTCAGGAGCACTTGAACTACGGGTACCTGCCTGCTCTGCTGATATGAAGCAATCTTCAGATGCTTTTAATTGGACAGCGAAACCAAAATCACCTAATTTTGATTCATATCGATTGTTGTGTAACTCGATCAAGATGTTTTCTGCTTTAACATCTCGGTGCAAAATGTGTTTTTCATGTAAAAAATGCAATGCATTAGCAATTCCAAGCAATATAAAAGTAAAATCAAGCCAAGAGAAATTATGAACAGTTGTATTTAATAAATCGATTAAATCACCCAACTTTACCAACTCAAAGAGAATATAACTTTGTGCAGGATCGATTTCATTTGTGTGATAACCCAGCATGCTTACAATGTTCGGATGAGATAGAGATGCTTGCATTTTAATTTCATTTTTCCACAATAACATAAGATGTTTATTTACTACTGGACTGTTTTCAAGAAGTGGTTTTTTTATAACAATTTCTCTATCGTTCCAAATACCTCGATAAACTTTACCAAAAGCACCTGCACCTAAAATTTCAAGTTCTCCATTACTCCGACTATAATGGATGCTACTTGTCTGAGAATCCATTTTATTTTCATCAGTCTCTATCATTTAACGAGTCACCCTTCGTACAATCCAAAACGCTAACAGCAATGTCACCAAGCAACTCAAATAAACACCATAAGAATTTTCCCATACAGTACCAACTAAACGCCATGCATTTGGGCTGTGTGATATAGAAAACGGTATCGCAAGCAAAACATCCATCAAAGCCGAACCAGCTACTAAACCACACGCAATTCGTGTCCCAACTTGTTTTCGCTGATTCTCAAGTGCCTTGTTTTCCAAGCGAGTATCCAAATATTTTTGAACAAGCCACGCCACCATTCCACCTAAAAATAGTGCAAATGATGTTGTGATTGGCAAATACATACCAATCGCAACCCCTAGCGTAGATAATTTTACAAAACGCTGCCAGTTAAACACTTTATTGCAAACAATAATAATAAAAATAATAAACGCTCCGACACACATCATAAGCCATGGCAAATTATTTCGAAACATTGCTCCAGTAATTGCAGCTAACAGAGCCGCAGTTGGTGCGGGTAACGATTGCGTCAGATCCATGCCATCATGCGGCATAACACCAGCAATGCCGTATACATCAAATAACATTTGCATTACAGGTGGAATAACGATTGCAGACACAATAACACCCAACAGTAGCATGACTTGCTGTTTCCATGGTGTAGCGCCCACAAGTTGCCCAACTTTTAAATCTTGCGTATTGTCATTTGCAATGGCTGCAATTCCAGTAACAATTGAGGCAATAATGATAACGATTGCCTCAGCTGCAGCAATTTGTTGTTGACTCAGTGGTAGTGGAATAAACGACGTAATTGCACACAATAATAACCAAGCAGCAAATAAAATTCCCGCTATCACAACCGAGCTGCCTGGACTGGCAGTTACACCGACCATGCCAGAAAAATAAGCAGTAATAACTGAAAATAAAAACCCAATCACAAGCACATATAAAACGGCAACCATTACAATACTAAACGTCAGTTCGTTACCAAAGCCAACTTGTTCAATCGGAAAAATGGCATGAAAAAAAGCATATAAGATCCCTGCCATCAAGAGGACGCCCACAACAATAAATAACATGGGAATATCTCGATCAACCCTTGGTATCAGTAATTTATCTTGTTTTTTTACAAAGAATCTACGCCATGAAAGAGCCATCTTATGACTAAGCGGCTTAATTAATTGAATAAAAGTCCAGACACCTGCAAACAACATGGCTCCGATGCCTAAATAGCGCAACTCACTATTCCATAGCAATGTTCCCGCCTCTGAAGGGGTATTATGCAATAAAAATTGAGGAAAAAATTGACTTGTCACAGGGAGTGCAATGAACCAAGCTATCACTGCCCCAACAATAATACTACACGCCATATCAAATCCAATCAGATATCCAGCGCCAATCATAGTCGCAGAAAATCCGGCCCCTAAGCAAAAGATAGAGCGCTTGACACTAAACCAATAGTTCCAACCACTCGCAATTACTTTAAAGCCTACTTGGCAAAGTTCGATAGTACCACCAATTAAACTGCCATATACAATATCACTCAAACCAATTTTTTCACTCGATGATTTGAGTACTTCAGCAATAGCTCGGCCTTCTGGAAATTTTAATGCGTCATCGTGAACTAATATTTGCCGTAGTGGAATGGAAAATAATACACCCAAAATACCCCCACAAGCCGCAATCAAAAAATTAGTTAAATAATCAAAATGATGCCAATACTCAATAATAATTAAGGCAGGAATAGTATATACAATCCCTCCCGCTATCGCTTCGCCAGCAGAAGCGGCCGTTTGAACAGCATTGTTTTCAAGAATAGTTGCGTTCTTAAATAAACGTAAAATTCCCATCGAAATAATAGCCGCAGGAATTGACGCTGATGTTAAAATTCCTAATTTCAAAGCAAGATAGGCATTAGATGCAGCTAATATCGCCGTAAGAAAAATACTTAATAAAATACAACGAAACGTTAATTCCGAAACATTTGCTTCTGTTGAAATGAAAGGTTTAGCCATTTCAAAATTCCTCACTCAAACTCAGGCACCATATGGGGTGAAGTTAACCAGTTCCCGTGGTGCGTTTTATCGTAAATATCCCATTCTTGCGATGCATAGCTATTTTTATCTACATCAAGTAATAGCCAGCATAAAAAAAGTGCCACTGTCGCTGGAGACAATAATTTATTTTGTCGTTTTAACTTTTTAAAAAAATCTTGTTTGTCATTAGCCATGTGATGCGCTTGTCGTATTTCGCCTTGCATGGGCGTATCGACAATACCTGGCATCACACTAGCAAACGAAACAAACTGTGATTCTAGTTGCCAACACTGCGTCAACATTGCCAGTGCTGCCTTCGACACACAATATCCCGCCCAGCCAACAACTGGAAAATGAGCAGCCCCAGAACCAATATGTAACACACGACCATTGGTTAATTTATTAATTAATAGCTGGCTCAAAAATAAAGGTGCATCCAAATTAGTAAGCATGCATGCACGCCAGGCAGATTCGGTTAGTTCGGTCAGTGGTGCAATCGGGTTAATAATTCCCGCATTATGAATAAGCCCTTTAATAACTGGCATATCATTTAAGTCTGCAACTAAACGCTTTCGATCTTCTGTTAACGTAATATCAGCGCAGCTATATTGAATAGCAGATGAAAAACGCGCTGTTTCAGCCAATGTTTTTTCATGTCGGCCAACAATCAATACTGATTGGTCTCGCATAGCCAAAGCCTGTGCTAAGGCGCGCCCTAAACCACTACCACCACCAGTTACAATAAACATGACGCATCTCGACATCGATAACCGTGTTGTGCGCATAATACCAGACATGGTAGGCTTATGTTAATCAATTTTATATAGAAGGATCATATCCATGAAAAAAACACTAATTGCGAGTGCTGCATTTATTATTTCTACTTCTGTATACGCAGAAAGCGCTACATCAACGACTACTGTAACAACTACTACAGCCCTACCAAATCAACCGGTAACATCAACAACCACATCTGAAACAACAAAGGTGGTTCAACCTATAGTTATTGACTGTCATTATCGTATACCTGCCAACACAACTGTTCCCCAGGATGTGGTTACAACTTGGGCTGAAAAGGCGACAACGCAATCATTTGATTACAATAGTGAAAATATCGACCTGAAACTACAAGAGCTTAAAGCATGTTTCACCGATCAAGGATGGAAAGGATATAATGACGCTTTAACTCAATCTGGAAACTTAACTGCCATTAAAAAGCAAAATTTAACTGTAAGTAGCCAAGTGGATGGTAAATCCAGCCTGAGTGTTGTTAAAGATAATCAATGGAAACTCAGCATTCCACTACAAGTCGTTTATCAAAATGATAAAGAAAAGTTAACTCAGCTTCTTAGTATCGATTTGTTTGTTACTAGAAAAATGTCTGGTGATTTAGGTATTGAGCAAATCATCGCAACACCACGAGATAAAGCACAAATAAAAACAGGTGGATAAAACATTATTCCGCCTCAAGTGCACTGCTATTAAGTTAACGTCATTTAACTCAATGGTAGTGCACAAAAACACATGACGGGCGCTTTAAAAATCGATGTAATATCAAAAAAACAACGGGTGGATATATCTCAAGCCATTAGACGCAGTGTCACCTCGCCTCGGCCTGTGTTTTCAACCAATCTCCATCACCGTTTTCATCTTCATACGATAATACAATAACTCGTGTACCAATTGTTATAAATTGCTCATTGAGCCATTTCGCAGCGCTTGGTAATACACGTACACAACCATGGCTGGAGTTATGCATAGGAACATCATAAGCAGCATGAATTGTAAATCCTTGGAAGAAATACATACAATACGGCATTTTTGCGCCACCTTCAGTTTCTACTGGATACTCGCCTGATTTACAATCGACACCACGTTTGTTGTAGACTTTAAATGTTCCAGTTACCGTACGGCATGGCTGCCCAACATCAGCACACATATCTTGACCACCAGACGCACTGCCGGTCATCACACGATTGCCATCCGCATCATAAGCTGCCCATGCCCATGCTTTAGGATCAAAAACAAATAATTTTTGACCAGTGGCTGGAATTTTTAATGGAAAATAAGCTCGCCCTCGCTTATCTAACAAATAGTGTGTTGTATGATGGACACGACCTTGATCATCAGTAATGTATGTCGACTCATCATTTTGAATACAACCAACGCAACCAATGCTAACTAAAAGAACAAGCAGTAATATTTTATATTTCATAAGCAACACCTTAATTTTTCAATCGTCGATATTTTATTCTAGAAGGATTATTCGCTTGGTCACCTAATCGCCGCTTCCTGTCCTCTTCATAGTCAGTATAATTGCCTTCAATGAAGGTGACTTGCGAGTTACCTTCAAAAGCCATTAAATGAGTACAAACGCGATCTAAAAACCAGCGATCATGCGAAATAACCACAGCACACCCAGGAAAATTTAAAATAGCATCTTCTAACGCACGCAATGTTTCCACGTCCAAGTCATTACTAGGCTCAT
This sequence comes from Legionellaceae bacterium, assembly GCA_030696305.1. GTDB lineage: Bacteria > Pseudomonadota > Gammaproteobacteria > Legionellales > Legionellaceae > JAUYSP01. Next base: position 80,900 of record JAUYSP010000028.1, read on the forward strand.
CGAGTAACAATACATTACCACCGCGCTTTAGCAGTTTAGCCAAATGCACACGGTTACGTTCGCCTCCAGACAATTGCGACATTTTCTTTTGTTGATCAGGACCTTTAAAATTAAAACGCCCAACATAAGCTCGAGATGGCATTTGAAACGATCCGACTTGAATTAAATCGTGTTTATCAGCAATTTCTTCCCAAACCGTCTTATTATCATCCAAATGATCGCGCATCTGATCGACGTATGCTAAGTTCACAGTGTCACCAACTCTAATTTCACCTTGATCTGGTGATTCCTGCTGCATAAGCATTTTTAGAAAAGTTGATTTCCCAGCACCATTAGGACCAATAATGCCTAACACACCACCTTTGGGTAAACTAAAATCTAAGTTCTCAAATAGTAAGCGTTCGCCAAACGATTTACTTAAATTATGCCCTTCTAATACCAGATCACCAAGACGCTCACCAGGTGGGATATATAATTCATTCGTCTCATTACGTTTTTGGAATTCTTTTGAGTTCATTTCTTCAAAACGAGCAAGCCTCGCTTTATTTTTAGCATGTCGACCTTTTGGTGAGGTTCTAACCCATTCTAATTCAGCTTTAACTGCTCGCTGATGTGACGCTTCTTGTTTTTGCTCACGTTCTAGTCGCTCAGATTTTTGCTCAAGCCATGCGGTGTAATTTCCTTTGTAAGGAATACCTTCACCTCTATCAAGCTCAAGAATCCATTCCGCGGCATTATCTAGAAAATATCTATCATGAGTGATAGCCACCACAGTACCAGGAAATTCTTCTAGATATTGTTCAAGCCAAGCAACACTTTCTGCATCTAAATGGTTGGTTGGTTCGTCAAGTAATAGCATATCAGGGTTAGAGAGCAGTAAGCGACACAACGCCACACGTCGTCTTTCACCACCGGAAAGCATGCTTACATTAGCATCCCAATCAGGTAATCTTAGGGCGTCTGCTGCAACCTCTAATTGTCGGTCTAAGTTCCAACCACCGCCTGTCTCGATTTCATGCTGTAATTCACCTTGTTCCATGAGGAGCTTATTCATTTCATCATCGCTCATGGGTTCAGCAAACCGCATACTAATTTCATCAAACTGCGCTAATTTATTCTTCATATCCGCAACAGCTTCTTCAACCACTTCACGCACTGTTTTAGATAAATCAATTTCCGGTTCCTGAGCTAAATAACCTACTCGAACACCCGGTTGCGCCCGCGCTTCACCATCAAATTGTTTATCCACTCCAGCCATTATTCTAAGCAACGTGGATTTACCGGAACCATTTAAACCTAATACACCAATCTTTGCTCCGGGTAGAAAACTTAAAGAAATATCTTTTAGAATAACACGTTGGTTTTCTACAATTTTGCTCACGCGATTCATGGTGAAAATATATTGCGACATACCACTCTCCTCTCAAACTGCGAAGAATAATAACAAACTATCTCTGATAATTCAGCAAAAATGGGCAAACTCAAGGAAATTATTTTATTTCCCAATGTAAACGCTATTAAAATTGTAAATTCTTGTTAGAATAGATCCAACGATTTATTGATAGGCTTTAAATGAACATTCAAATTGCTCTAAATAATATGATCTCTCAGCAGTTACGTACAGGCAATGTACTTAAAGAATCTATTCTACAACTATATAAAGAAATACCACGCGATGACTTTGTTCCATCGCATTTCAAACAATTTGCATATTCCGACATGCAAATTGCACTCCCCCATCAGCAACGTATGATGACGCCCTTGGAAGAGTCTCTTATTTTGCAAGCCCTCGACTTAAAAGGGCATGAAACTGTTTTGGAAGTTGGAACTGGTAGTGGGTTTTTAACAGCTCTTCTCAGTCGATTATGTAAAAAAGTCATAAGCATTGATTACTACGAAGATTTCACACAAGATGCGAGTGTACTATTAAAAAAGCATCATTGTGAAAATATCGAATTAATTACGGCAGATGCTTGCCAAGGTTGGGTTGATAAGGCACCATATGAAGCAGTTATATTTAGTGGTGGCCTTGAAACATTATCTGAAATTCAACGCTTACAAACTTTACCGGGCGGAAAATTAATAGCCCTTGTTGGAAAGGAACCTAACTTGCAAGCTCAACTGCATTTGCTAGGACATGATAATCAATGGAAAAAGCAGATACTTTTTGAAACAAACTTACCTCCTTTGATTGATAGGTTGAATCACCAACACTTTGTTTTTTAGGATTACTCATGAAGATTAATCGGTTGAAAATTGTTCGTAAATCTTGCCTCGTTTTGATGATGCATACACTTACATCGTCTGCTTTTTCAGCTGATTTAATGGATGTTTATCATCAGTCGCTGGATAATGATCCTACATTCAAAGCAGCTTACAGTAATTTTTTGGCTCAAAGTGAGCAACTACCACAAGCATGGGCAGCATTGTTACCTCATATTGGCATCTCTGCATTAGCTGGACGCAACTCACAGTATGTTAGTTCAAGTCTAATAGAAGTGAATCAAAACTATAATATGAACTTATGGCGGATTAATGCCTCTCAAACTGTATTTAACTACCAAGCGTGGGAAAAAGTTAAAGAGGCATCCGCATCGGTGAAAGCTGCATTAGCAATATTTAACGATGCCGCACAAAATTTAATTGCCCGTACTGCCCAATCCTACACTAAATTACTGTTAGCCAAAGACACGGTAAATTTTGCCGAAGCCAAGAAACGTGCTAATAAGCGACAATATGATCAAGCCCAGCAGCGTTATAATGTTGGTCTCGATGCCATCACCTCGGTTTATGAAGCCCAAGCAGCTTACGATCAATCAGTTGCGGAGGTAATTGGCGCTCAAAATAATTTAACCAATGCGAATCAAGAACTAAGCAAGCTGACGAACCACCTTTATGAAGATGTGGCTTCCTTGCGTAACAACACAATTCCATTGATCAACCCAGAACCCAACAATGTCGATGAATGGGTAACTGTCGGTTTAAAACAAAATTATAATTTGTATGCTGCAAAATATCGTCTACAATCTGCACGAGAAGCAATCAAAGCTTCAGCCGCTGGAAATTGGCCTGTTTTCGCAATCCAAGGGAACACGCAAGATACTCATCAAAGCCCAGCTCAATCGGGATCCCTACCTGCTGGTGAAAGACCGACACCTGCCAACATTATTTCAAGCGGTGTGATAAATAACATTTTCGTACCCAGAGAACAACGCGTGTCAAATATTGCAATTGCAATGAACATGCCTATTTTCCAAGGGGGGTTAGTTGCTTCTCAAACCAGGCAAGCAGAATATAACTTCCAAACAAGCAGTCAGCAATTAGAAAAAATATACCGTGACGTCATTGTGCACAGTAACATTGCCTTTAACACAATTACAGATGGAATAAGCAAAGTTAAGGCAGACCGAAGAACCGTTCAAGCACAACAAAACTCGCTAAACAGTGTATCTGCGCAATATGAAGTAGGTACGCGAACAATGACCGACGTGGTTATGGCTCAGCAACATCTATTTCAAGCGCAAGAGCAGCTTGCAGCGGATCAATACAGCTTGATCAACGCTATTTTAAATTTAAAATATTTAGCTGGTACATTGAACGTTTCCGATTTGGAAGAAATTAATGCTTGGCTGAATACAAAACGGATTGCCGAATCTGCTCCTGGTAAAAACAATGGTGTATGCTCTCTAAAGAGTAACCGCTTGTTGAGAAATGTGCCTATATCAGCACCAATTGCACCATGATGACAAGGCCTCTTGACCGGCTTATTACCGTATATTGACCTACGTCAGAATCCTTGACGCCAACTTGAAAATCACAGTGGCTTATCGGCGAAGCCCTTCAAAATTCTCGACCTTATAGCCCCTCCGATATTTGCCTCACGAACTTAATTTCTTCGTAGAGGCGATATCACAATACACTAGCTCCACCAATTAAACCGTAGTATACTACAACCCAACAATGCTGGTGATTTTTTAAACAATGACTACATCGACTGAAAAAAAACTTTTACACTATATAGGCAAAGGAATCGCCGACTTTAATATGATTCAAGCCGGTGATCGTGTCATGGTCTGTTTGTCAGGCGGTAAGGACTCGTTTACTTTATTGACCATACTCAATTTATTACGTCAACGGACTAACAACAAGTTTGAATTATTTGCGTTTACATTAGATCAAGCCCAGCCCGGTTGGGATGACAGCGAATTACACCGCTGGTTGAGTGAGCGCAATATCCCTTATGAAATTTTAACACGTGATACGTATAGCATCGTCAAAGAAAAAATTCCGGAAGGACAAACCTATTGCTCATTATGTTCTAGGTTAAGACGAGGTATTATTTATCGATATGCAGAAGAAAACGGTTTTACTAAAATAGCCTTAGGCCATCACCGAGATGATTTAGTACGCACTTTAATGATGTCAATTTTCTATAACGGTGACATCCGATCTATGCCACCAAAACTGCTGAGTGACAATAAAAAACATATCGTAATTCGACCCATGTGTTATGTTCAGGAACGTGATATTATTACTTACACAAACGAGCAAAAATTTCCAATTATTCCTTGTACATTGTGCGGATCACAAGATAATTTGGCTCGGAAAAAAATCGGAAACTTGATAGATAAATTGGCAGAGGAAAATCCTAAAATTCCTAGTAACATTCTTCATGCTTTACAAAGTATTAAACCCAGTCAGCTTATGGATAAAAAGCTGTGGAATTTTCGGGAATTGGAACATGAATTAATCGGTCAAAATAATATTGAGCACGACCAATCTATTTCACTTATGATAGAGGATATAGAATACAATGACACCAACATTGACTAATAATTTACGCAAATTCCATATCTATAGAAAACGAAATTTAAAGTTTGATTTTGTAGCTGCCGTTGTAGTATTTTTAGTTGCTATTCCGTTATGTCTAGGAATCGCTCTGGCATCTGGAGCGCCTATATTTTCCGGTATATTAAGTGGCATTATTGGTGGTATTGTAGTTGGCAGCTTAAGTGGCTCGCATATCAGTATCAGTGGACCTGCTGCCGGTATGGCTGTGGTTGTTTTAAGTGCGATCATTCAACTAGGTGATTTCAATACCTTTTTACTTGCCCTAATTATCGCAGGCTTACTGCAACTCATTGCTGGAGTACTTAAAGCAGGTTTTATAGCTGATTATATTCCCTCAAGTGTGATTCAAGGACTATTATCTGCAGTTGGGATTTTATTAATAGTCAAGCAATTACCATTAGCATTTACACTTTCTCACTCTATTGCAGGCCTAGAAACTGAGTTAATCGATCTCTCTACAGGAATAACATATCAACCGTTACATGATCTTGCACGTCACATCAATACCGGTGCAATGGTGTTATCACTTAGTGGTCTGATAAGCTTAATTTTTATTGAAAAAAGTCGTTTAAAATGGGTTAGCTCACTACCTGGGCCATTTGTTGTTGTATGTATGGGCATTCTTCTTAATGAATTATTTCTTTTTACTGACTCTACACTCGCTCAAGTTGGACCCCATTTAGTAAACATACCGAAACATAATGGATTTAGTGATTTTTTTGCACAAATGGAGCAACCGAATTGGTCAAAACTAACAGATATTAAAGTCTACTTTGTTGCATTTCTGCTCAGTGCAGTTGCTGCCTTAGAAAATTTACTCAATGTAAAAGCTGGCGAAAAACTAGACAAAAAACACCGGAGTTCCTCTAAAGATAGAGAGTTAATTGCTCAAGGTATTGGTAATATCTTCGCAGGGTTAATTGGTGGTATACCAATTACTTCGGTAATTGCACGGACTTCGATTAATATCCAAACGGGAGCTAAAACTAAGTTCGCGGCTATTTTGCATGGCTTTTTCCTGCTGTTCGCCGTCATGCTTATTCCTGATGCGCTAAATAAAATACCATTGTCTTCACTAGCAGCCGTTTTAATTTATACGGGTTATAAATTAACACGTCCCATTATTTATATTAAAATTTATCGCCAAGGTATGGATCGCTTTATTCCATTTATTGCCACTGTTATTGGAATCATTGCCTTCAATTTACTGCTAGGCATATTGTTGGGCTTGGTTGTTAGTTTGTTTTATATTTTAAAATCAAACAGTCAAATGCGAATAGATATCATTAAAGAAATTTATCCTAAAGGTATTACCAATCGCCTTGTTCTTCCCCAACAAACAACCTTTTTAAATAAAGCATCATTAATTGCCGAACTGGATTCAATACCCAGAAAATCACAATTAATTATCGACGCACGTTATTCAGATTATATTGATAAAGAAATCATTGAATTTATCAAAGAATTTAAAACTGAATTAGCACCTCAAAAAAATATTTCGTTGAATTTAATTGGGTTTAAAGATCGTTATAAAGTTCATAATTATATTGATTTTATTAATGTAACTACTTACGACGTACAATCGACATTAGCGCCGCAACAAATTTTAAATATTTTAAGAGAGGGTAACCAACGTTTTCGTCAAGATACCTGTATCCATCGTAGTTTTAAAACAGACGTAGCTCAAACAGCAACTACACAACACCCTATTGCAGTAGTACTAGGCTGTATTGATTCTCGCGTTCCTGTAGAAACTATTTTTGACATGAGCTTTGGTGATTTATTTTGTGTTCGAATTGCAGGTAATGTTGTTAATGATGATATTTTGGCTAGTATAGAATATGCCTGTCATGTTATTGGAGCGAAATTAATTGTGGTGCTCGGTCACACCCGTTGTGGAGCGATTCAAGCAGCATGTGATGGGGTAGAAACAGGTCACATTACCCAGTTACTTGCTAAAATCAAACCAGCTATTAAAGCAGAAACTTATACTACCCATGATAGAACAGGTAAAAATCATCATTTTGTGCATAAGGTAACGCAATTAAATATTGCGAATACATTAGAGCATATTTATCATGAAAGTGAGATCTTACGTACGCTTATAGAATCTGAACAAGTAGGCATGGTTGGGGCTTTATATGAAGTCAATAGCGGTGAAGTTCAGTTTAATGATTTCTCAACTTTTTTAAGCCAACTAGATGCTTCTGATGCAAATGTATTAGCTGAAAAATTGCGAAAAACATTAACCGCCGCAAACCGGATTTTAAATGTGGATAATCAAGAATCGGAACCAAATAATAAATAAACAATGCTTGCTCACTCAGCACCAATTTCCCGCGGTAAAACCGCGGGCTAAAGGATGTCGAAATTAGGAAAATTTCAATTTCGCGGCAGCACTAACTACTCCCAATTATCCAGCAAGTTTGATATAAATCAGTGCTGCATAAACGGATTAACTTATTGGAATAAATATGCGCGCATCACAATGGTATATAGCAACAATCAAAGAAACACCAAACGACGCGGAAATTGCTTCTCACCAACTGATGCTTCGTGCCGGTTTGATACGTAAACTAGGTTCAGGTTTGTACTCGTGGTTACCTTTAGGATTAAAAGTATTACGCAAAGTAGAACAAATTGTGCGTGAAGAAATGAATAAAACTGGTGCTATGGAGTTGCTCATGCCAGCGGTGCAACCAGCCGAGTTGTGGCAAGAGACAGGCCGCTGGGATACCTTTGGTGATCAATTATTAACAATGCATGATAATAATGATCGTAAGTATTGTTTTGGCCCAACTCATGAAGAAGTTATTACTGATCTCATGCGACAAGAATTACAATCTTATAAACAATTACCGCTTAATTTTTATCAAATTCAAACTAAGTTTCGCGACGAAATTAGGCCAAGGTTTGGCGTGATGCGTGCTCGTGAATTTATTATGAAGGATGCTTACTCATTCCATCTTGACCAACAAAGCTTACAATCTACGTATGATGCTATGTATCAAGGATACTGTAACATATTCGACAGATTGGGACTAAAATACCGAGCAGTAGAAGCAGATACAGGTGCAATTGGCGGCGCTGTATCTCATGAATTTCAAGTATTAGCGGACTCTGGTGAAGATCTTATTTTTTATAGCGACCAAGGCAAGTATGCTGCTAATAGTGAACAAGCGACTAGTATGCTACCTGATGTATCATCCGTTCTTCCTGATGAAACGATACAATTGGTCCACACGCCAGGAACAAAAACGATCAGCGCAGTAGCTGAATTTTTACACATTTCGCCAGCTCAAACAGTTAAAACATTAATTGTTGAAGGCACAGAGCATCCGTTAGTTGCTTTAGTATTGCGTGGTGATGATGAACTCAATCCGATCAAAGCAGCAAAACATCAGCTAGTGCACTCCCCTCTTCGCTTGGTTGATGAGTCAATTGTTGAAAAATTACTTGGTGTACCAGTTGGATTTATTGGACCAGTTGATTTATCCATTCCCGTCATTGTTGATCATCATGCTCGCGCACTCAGTGAATTTGTTTGTGGTGCAAATCAACAAGATAAACATTATACACATGCAGCTTGGATACGTGATGCAGCATATCATACAACATGTGATTTACGTCTTGTTAAAGAGGGCGACATCAGTCCAGATGGCATTGGTGTACTGCGTAGCTGTCGAGGTATCGAAGTCGGCCATATTTTCCAACTTGGAGATAAATACGCGAAATCAATGCATGCCGAAGTAATCAATGAGTCTGGAAAATTACAAACCATGATTATGGGCTGTTATGGGTTAGGTATTTCGCGGGTTGTTGCAGCAGCTATTGAACAACACCATGATGACAAAGGAATTCAATGGCCTACAAGCATTTCCCCTTTTCAATTGGTAATTATTCCAATTAACGGTCATCGTTCTGAAGAAATAAGAAATAATGCTGAAGAACTTTATAATATGTGTCAAAAGCTTGGTGTTGATGTATTGCTTGATGATAGAAATGAGCGTCCTGGCGTATTATTTGCAGATAGCGAGCTTATTGGAATACCCCATCGTTTGGTCATCAGTGAGCGCCATTTAGCCAACGATTCTATTGAATACAAAGCTCGTACAGCAGAAGCCCCTACTCTAGTTAAAATAGCAGATCTTCACCAATTTCTAGAGTCAATAAATCTAAGTAACATGTAATTCGTTAGCGGCTTACTGATATACTTAATAAGCCGCGCAACTCACCTTTTTATGAGCCCAACTGAACGGATAATCCAAACATCATGACATTTTTGAGTATAACGCTTCCCTCTGCTTCCATTCGCCCTCGTATTTGGTTGGTAGCTACTTCATTTGTATTACTACAATTTTTTTTACAATTATCATCTGGTGTAGTAATTGGGTCTATTATGCATGAAATGCATCTTACAACATTTATGGCAGGCATACTCAGCAGTTCGTTTTATATTATTTATACCCTATTACAAATACCCGTTGGCATTCTATGTGACCGTAAAAACCCTAGACCGATACTCACAGTAAGTGCCTTACTGTGCTGCCTGGGATGCATTATCTTTGCGGCTAGTTATAGCTTACTTGGTTTATGCATCGGGCGTACATGTATTGGTATCGGATCCTCGTTTGCCTTTGTCGGGTTAACCCATCTAGTACGACAACATTATCCTCTCAAACAATTTGCTTTTTTAATTGGTATTTCTGAAACGCTTAGTTTTATTGTGACGGTGTTTGGACTCATTGGGTTAGGACACATGATTGCAATTTGGGGTTGGCGAGATTTTATTGATACAGCTGCCATTGTGGCCGTGATTATTGCTTATTTATGTTGGAAATACATTCCCGATGAAATGAAACCGCAAGAAGCGATACAAAAATATAGCAAACACCTGCTAAATGTTATCGCAAATAAACTGCTTTGGATTAACGGATTAATTATTGGATTAAGTTTTACAATCGTGACTGTATTTGGAGCTTTATGGGCCGTGCCCTTTTTACAAATGAAGCTCAATTGCTCCATGCAAAATGCATGTTTAATTAATGCTTTATTTTTTCTCGGCACAGGCTTCAGTTGCCCATTATTTGGCTACGTTTCTACCTTTGTCAAACAACGCAAGCTACTCATTATTGGTTCATATCTAGTAACCGCATTATTCCTACTTACGATTCTGTATATACCAACTCAAAAAATAACTACAATTGGATTATTGATGTTTTTATTAGGTCTCGGTTGCGGAGCTTACATTCTTGCTTATCCTATAAGCAACGAGCTGTCCTCTCCCGATTCCATATCAACATCTGCTGGCTTTACTAACACCTTAGCACTAATAACCACTCCACTATTACAGCCGTTAATTGGCTATTTATTAGAGGCATTTAGTACAAACAGTCTATATACTATAAACAATTATCAGACATCACTTTTGATCTTGCCTTTTTGTTTAGTTCTAGCATCTATCTTAGTCTGTTTTTTACCCAAGGCCTCGCATTAAGATCTATGCTCTGCAGGGCCAGGTAATACAAATTTAAGACAGCAGCACGCTTAACGTTGCTTATCGATTGATAAAAGCAACCGCTTCTAAAGAATCTTGATTTTCTTCATCAAATGTTTGATCACCGGAAGACACTGCAATAATAGGTATATTTCTCTGATGTTGATGTCTTCTATCAAATTCTGTGTCGCCAGATTGAAATAAAATAATCCTAGGCAGTAATGTGCTAATTTGTGGTTGCTGTGAAGACTCAAATGAATGATTAAATGGATCTCGTAATTCTGCAAGTCTTTCAGAACTTTGCTGAGCTTCCATATCTAACCGCCGAATTTGTTCGATGAATATTGTATGCGTCTCTTGCAACCTTGTCTGTAAATAAGTCATGTAATTAATTATTTCATAAATTTCATCCATATTTTGTCCATTGAAGTGCTCTATGAAGTCCTTAGCATCGTCATTAAATAAAGTAACTATCTCAGCCATTTTTTTAACATTTAAGAATGTCTGCAGCGAGGTTCCATCATTTAAAGGTAATAATGGCGAATCAAATACCTCTAGAATTTGTCGATATGTTCTCCTGAGCATATCGATGCTGCTCTCAACTTCACATGAGTATTCTTCGGCAGATATTGCGACTGACTGTGGCACGGCAGTTGCGATAGCGGTAGCGGTAGGTAAGAATGACTCATTAAGTGCGTCATTAAGTATTCGATCTAATTCTGACTCGGATCTGTTTCTCATAATAATATATTCCCATATATGATAATAATGGGTATTTTAACATCAATTTAATCGATTTTAAAGCACGGGTACGCGTAAATTAATCATAAATACAAGGAGCAATAGGCTGGGCCTTAGCCCGCGCGTTGCTGATCACGCTAACAATCCTCAATCATTAGCCCAACATATCGCTACTTAGCATACAAAAACCTCGTTTATCTTTATCGCTCACAAATCCCGTGATCACTGCATTTTGCTGAGCAATATCTTTTAAAATTAAATGCATTTTTGGTGAAGCAATACGAATTAACCAAGAACTATCCTCTTGTTGGTCCACACGAATAAATTGAGAGATAGCCGAAGAAATACCCTCCGTATTAAATAAGCCCGCTACAGCGCCTCGTAATGCATCAGACTCAAGAACTTTCATCGAATATAAACCACTCCCATCTTGAAATCGACACAACAAGCCGTCTAACTGATGCACTTTATCTTTAGTACTTGTTAACCAGATTTGACGAAACCAAGCATTTTTAGCGGTTACAAATTGCTCTTTATCATCAGTTTGCACAAGACCATTTAATTGACCTGTTTGTACAACAATGAAAGAAATTCCATGCCTAAAATAGCGTGTTACCGGTTCGTGTTCGGGTTGATTCAACATATCAACTTTGAAATTAAACCCATGCTTATTTGGGTCTTTTAATCCGAAAATCCAACTATCATTAATTGTATTAAAACGAAGGAACGCCCGACCAACCGACCAGTTGTAATTATCTGAGTCATTAATTTGAGCCTGGCTGTCTTCTTGCAAAATCATCTGTTTAGTTTGCGCATCAAATAAGGCTACAGTCGCATGAAATAAAGTCCCATCACGTTGCATTTGGAAAAAATAATCATAATCTTCGCCATTTTCATTAGTCACCATCCCTGAAAATACCCAATTAGCATGGGTCACCTCAGCAGGCAAAAAACCATGTGGTATATCTTCTGATTCTGCAGCATAGGAATATCCACTTGTAACAATAAAAATACAGACTAAACATCTAAATATAAAATGCCATGCAATACTCATACTGAGTTCTCCATATTTTAAGTATCTATTCCGCATTTGCCATACAATGCCCGCCAAAAATCGCCACTTAATTCAGCATTTACCGGTAAAAAATACATATTGTCAGTGGCAAATGGCATACATTTTACCGCATCTTTTTCCGTCATCACCACTGTGTTTTTAAACGCTGCAAAATCACTATATTGAAATCTATAATGATCAGGAAAAGCATATGGCTCAAAAGAAATACCCAACAATTTTAATGTTAGAAAAAATCGCTCTGGATTCCCAATTCCAGCCACCGCAGTTACTGGAAGGCAAAGATCTGACCAGGATATCGTTTTTCCACTTCCTACTTGCACTAATAAACCAGGTGCTAATTTCATACGATACGCATTGCATAGCAATGGATTTTGTTCTAATCCATCACCATTTACTACAATAAAATCAACTTTATTTAGACGACTTGGGCCTTCACGTAAAGGGCCCGCGGGTAAACACAACCCATTACCAAAACCACGCATGCCATCGACTACCACGATTTCAATTGCACGTCCCATCGCGTAATGTTGCAAACCATCGTCACTAATAATGATTTGGCTTTGATACTTATCCAACAAGTACTGTACTGCCTCGTTACGTTTTGGCGCAATAACAACGGGGCATTTTGTTTTTTTTGCTAAAAGTAACGGCTCATCACCAACATCTAATGCAGCATCGCTTAGATCAACTTCATGAGGAAACTGTCTAATAGATGCCCCATAACCTCGGCTAACAATTCCCACACGTAAGCCGAGTGCACTGAATCTCTCGGCCAAAACAATAACCAGTGGTGTTTTACCAACCCCCCCCACCGTTAAATTTCCCACTACGATAATCGGAACATCAAATCTATGTTGGGCAATCAGCCGATAATAAGTATGTCTTACCCAGGTGATTGATTGATATACCAAGGCAAATGGCCATAGTAACCAACGCACCCAATGGCGTTCATACCAAATCCAATTAAGCAATCTGTTCTTCATGTTCTAAGTGCGTATATTGCATTTGATATAATTTTGAATAATAGCCATTATATTCTAATAATTGCTGATGCGTTCCGATTTCAACAACCCGCCCTTGATCTAAAACAATGATTTTATCTGCCCGTTTAATAGTAGATAAACGATGCGCTATGACTAAGGTAGTTCTGTTTTTAACGATGTGCTCTAAAGCCGCTTGGATATATCGTTCTGATTCATTATCTAATGCAGAGGTTGCTTCATCCAAAATAAGAATGGGCGCATCTTTCAGAATAGCGCGGGCGATAGCTAGTCGTTGACGTTGACCACCAGAAAGTAACACCCCATTTTCACCTACTCGGGTATCATAACCTTGTTCTAATACGGCAATAAACTCATGGGCATAAGCTAAACGTGCGGCTTCAACAATTTCTTCGCGGGTAACATGAGCGCGGCCATAAGCGATATTATTTGCAATCGTATCATTAAATAGGGTCACATGTTGACTCACCACCGCCAAGCATTGCCGCAGACTAGCTAGTGACATTGTATCAATAGACATGCCATTAATACTAATTTTGCCTTGTGTTACCTCATAAAATCGAGGTAATAAGCTCGCAATAGTCGTCTTACCACTTCCTGAATGCCCTACTAACGCGACAGTTTCACCTGCCTTGATGGCAAAATTAACCTGATGTAATACTGACGGTCCTTGTCGATAAGCAAACGATACGTTTTCAAACTTAATATTACACGGTAAAGTAGGCATGAACGTTTGCCCTTCGAACGATTCAATTGGTTTGTCTAACAAAGAAAATACACTTTCAGCACCAGCTAAGCCTCGTTGAATAGTTGCATTCAAGGTAGTTAAGGTTTTTAATGGCTTAATCAGCTGTAACATCGCTGCAATAATAGCCAAAAATGCACCGGCCGTTACAATGATTACCGCTTTCAACTGAATAGCAGCAAAAATAATTGCCGCAATGCCAATTGCAATGATTAATTGTACTGAAGATACATTAATAGCTTTAGAGAGGGCTACTTTCATATCGTTACGACGAGAAGCTTCCGTCGCTTGATTAAACTTATCGACTTCATACTGTTCACCACCAAAAACTCGCACAACACGGTAACCATCAATTACTTCAGCTGCAATCTCAGTGACTTGCCCCATTGATTTTTGTACACGATGGCTAATTCGACGAATGCGCTTATTCGTATAATTAACCACCATGCCAATGAATGGGATAGTTAACAAAAACATCACCGATAATTGCCAGCACACAATCATCATCACACTGAGCAGACCAATCAACAAACAAGTATTTTGTACAAAATCAGTCAGTGCATCTGCGCTGACTTGCGCGACTTGTTCTACGTCGTATAAAATTTTAGACAGTAGCTCACCAGATGTGGCTTCGTCATAATAATCAGCAGGTAATTTAGTAATGTGATCAAAGACGCGCTGTCGTAAAACATTAACTACTGAGCGCGCCACCCAAGTCATGCAATAACTTCCCGCCGAACTAACCAAGCCTCGAATAGAAATACCAAATAAAATAATTAAAGGAATATGGCGAACAAATGTCATATCAACATTAATCAGCCCCTTATCAAGAAAAGGCCGTAGCATATAAGTTAATCCAGCATCAATCATGCTGTAGATCACATTAGCTAAAATACCAAACAATAAAACAGGCCAAAATGGTTTAACATAGCCGAGTAAACGCCGATAGAGAGGCCATGCTTTACCATGGAATTTTTGGTTGGTATTTTTCATAAATTAATTTTAACGATTAAAGCGCCAGATTGTACTATCTATTACAACAAAGCGCCAATCTTAGTACGCGGCCTCAAGGCAAGATCTTGATGAAAAAATCAAAATTAATTACCACTACGAGTTAAAGAATCCTTATCAATTGTTCAACAATTTCTTTTGTTCTCGTAATTATATCTTCATGTGTCGTATCGATTTTAATGATTTTAACAGGTTTATCAGTTATGCATCCTATATTATTATCTTCAAGACACGAGGCATCTACTTCATCCTCTGTTACTAAAGCTAAGTTTTTTTTAGTAGCCTTAAATAATACTATTTCAGAGTGGAACAGCCTGTTTGTTAAATCGTTCCGCAATTGAGCGACAATATCCATATTCTTCAACAGTCGTTTAATATAATCACCAGGGAGCCCTATTGTTTTAAATTGTTTTTTTGTCAATAGCCTGTTTTTTGGAGACACTTTTTTTATAGATGAATCGCAGTGCAGCACAGTATCCAGTAAAAATACTTTAATATTAGTCTTGCCTTGTTGCTCCAGCTGATAAGCCATTTCAAGCGCGATATTCCCACCTAACGACCAGCCACATAAAATAATTTCGGCATCAAAAGCGTGAGTCGACTCGATTTGCTCCAAGTAATATCGAGTTAATTCAGTTAGATTATTTATTTTTATATCATAATACAAGTATGCATTATCAATACCAACAGCATGATAATACCCCATTAACTCATCGGCAATGCTCTGATAGGCCTCACATCCAACATAGGCCGCATGAAAAAAATAAATTTTTTTATTAGAAGCGCCTTCATTCATGAATTTAATAACGGAAGGGCCTCGACTTTCACTCATCAATTTCTCTGATAAATTTGCAATGCTCTTATGAGTGAAAATATCAGCAATTGATAGTCGATGCCCATAGCTCTGTAATTTTTTGTTCATTTGCGTCACAAGGTGTATGGCCAATATTGAATGACCACCTAATTTAAAAAAGTCATCATAAATCCCTATTTTTTCCATCCCCAAAGCCAATTGCCAGATGTTGACCATCATACGTTCAAAAGTATTACGAGGCGCAACATATTGACTTTGATTTTGAGTGGATTCAGGTAAGGGCAAGGCTTTTCTATCTAATTTGCCGTTGATGGTTAAGGGGAACGACTCCATTGCAATAAAAATACTCGGAATCATATAGTCCGGAAGCTTGTTTCTTAAATAATCATCCAACGACTCTTTTGTTTGCCCCACGTAATAGGCAATCAGCTTCGCATCATGGGAAAGGACTACGCATTGCTTGATGTCAGGATGGATTGAAAGTGCAGTCTCAATTTCACCTAACTCAATACGATAACCACGGATTTTGACCTGGAAGTCGTTACGACCTATATATTCAATGTTGCCATCAGTTAGCCATCTGACTAAATCGCCAGTCTTGTATAGTCGTCCTTCGCCAAATGGATTGTTGATAAAGCGCTCTTTGGTTAGTTCAGGTTGATTGAGATAACCTCTCGCAAGACCTGCGCCGCCTATGTAGAGCTCGCCTATGACACCGATGGGAAGCGGATTGAAGCTAGAATCAAGGATGTAGGTCTGCTCGTTACTCATTGGCCGGCCAATAACGTTACAAGGCAAAGAACCATGAAGAGCAAATATCGTGCTCCAGATGGTTGTTTCTGTTGGACCATAAACACCGTAGACAGCAGAGCATAGCTCCCTCAGTCTTAAAGATACTGACTCAACCAGCGCTTCTCCACCTATAAGACAAATGACATCTTTTAATTTGGTTACAGGTAAGATATCTAGTAACTGCGCCCAAATAGAAGGCGTTTGTTGAATAAAGTTTATTGGATGCTGATTGAAATCAGCGCTTGCACGAGACAAATCAGATAAAACAAGCACGCCACCTTGCGTGAGCGTCAGGCCATATTCAAGCCCAAAAATATCAAAAATATAATGCGTTAATGCTAGTGTACATAATGGTTTGCCAAGATTATATAATTCGCTCTGCGAGAAGGAGCGTATAAACGCACTCAAACTCCGATGCTCAACCGTAACCCCTTTCGGTTTCCCTGTAGTTCCCGACGTATAAATCACATAAGCCAAATCATTTGGGTTGATTGTTATGACTAGATTCTTTTTAGATCCCTGACGGTAAAGCCTGTCTTTTAAGCTATTATCTAACACCAAACTCGCTTTAGTATCTTCTAAAATATAATCAATCCGCTCTTGTGGGTAACTCGGGTCAATCGGTACATAAGCACACCCTGCTTTGAGAATTCCAAGAATCGCCACTATCATTTCTAGAGAGCGGTCCATGCAAATAGCAACCAGCTCACCTGGGTTTTGTTTGCGGATGTATCTCGCTAGTTGATTTGCTTCTTCGTTCAGCTGCTTATAAGTCAATTGTTGCTCTTCAAACACAGCCGCTATGTTATTTGGGGTCCTTTTGACTTGCTCTTCAAATAATTGATGAATGGTCTTGTCTTTTAGATAATCCCTTTCTGTTTTGTTCCAATCAATTACGATTTGCTGGTATTCTTCTTTTGTCAGTAAATTTAATGCGTGATGGGGCTTTGTATGTTGCGCTGCAATTTGCTCAAAAATAAGCTTATACTGCCCCAGAATTTGCTGAGCCTTGGTATCATCTAAACAATCGCCATCGTATTTTAATCCTACATTGAGCCCCTCTTTATTTTCATAAGCTATGATACTTAAGGGATAATCTAATTTCTCAATAGCACCCCTAAAGCGCAATCGCAATGAAGCATCTTCAACCGCCTCATCCAGCGGATAATTCTCAAACACAAATAAACTATGGAATAAACGAGCACCGTCTTTCTGTAACGAAGCAAGCTCTGCAAAACTGTGCTCATTCATCGCCAATACATCTGCTTCAATTTGCTTTAATTGCTCAAGAATAGTTTCGCTGCCCCTCCAGTCAATCACCAAAGGGAGTGTGTTAATATAAAGCCCTACACTTGATTCGATGCCTGGAACAGGTAGTGCTCGACCAGATACCGTCGTGCCAACAATGGTTTGCTCATCTCGAGTATAGCTATGAATCAATTTATGCCAGGTAAATTGGGCCAGCACGTGCAAGGTCAAGCCTTGTTGCTGAAGAAAGCTTTTTGGAATCATAAGCACTATAGTTACTTGCTTAGGTGTAGTCACAACCCGTGCTTGCTCAAGATTTGTCGTGTGGCTTAAGAGTGCATTTAAATCATTCGCATACTCAACTGCCTGCAACTTGGTTTGCCAGTACGCCGCGGCTTGGCTTTTATTCGCCGCAATATAAGCTTGTGCTTGCAAATACGCATTATCCGGAAGAACCTCTGGCGTTATATGTTGAATGAGTGCTTGATAGTATCGATGCACCTGGCTTAGCAATATCGGACCACTCCAACCGTCCGCAATAACATGATGCTCAGATTTCAGTAACGTATAATGTGACTCATCGTGCTTCATCAGATGAATACGTAATTGCGTCGGTCGCTGCAAATCAAAAGCGATTGCCCGCTCAGCTTGCTGTATCGCATCCACTGAAGACACCGTCTCATGATAGATGAAATCAAAATAACCTTCGGCTGTGATAATCTGAATGACATCCTCATCCCAATTAAAATAAGTCCTTAAAATGGGATAGGTTTGAATCGCTAATGACCATGCTTTCTTATAAGCATCTACGTTGATGGGATTATGATAATCCAGTAAAAACTGCACCCGATAAGCATCATCATCTGGTTGCGACAGCGCATGATAGATAAAACCTTGTTGCAAACTGCTGGCTTTATAGATTGCCTCAATCTTTGGGTCACGCGATTGTAGCTCATCCAATAAACTTCGACTGATTGTAATCGTATTAAAATCGCTCGGCGTATAATAACTTCGCTCGGCTCGAATACAATGTTGAATAATCTCCGTTAAACGTGCTTTAAACCGCTCAGCAATCAAAGTAGCATCGCCAGTATGCGTTCTGATATTAAAACGCAACCTGTGGTTAACAACCAAACCATTCATGCTTAAGAGACAAGGCTCTATATTATCCGGGTGAACACTCTCTCCTGATGACTTATCCGCTAATTGCCACACGTCTTCTTGACTATCAAATTGCCCTAAATAGTTAAAGGTCACATCAGGAAGCTTAGCCTGACTGAAGAACGCACCAAAACCAATGCCTTTATTGGGAATTTTACGCAAGCTCTCTTTAATGTGTTGGATACTTTCTGCAATACTTTCTTTGATGCACAGCTTTACTGGGTACTGCGTGGTAAACCAACCCATCGTTCGCGAGACATCAATCGCTTCATCAATCGATTCTCGTCCATGCCCTTCTAGCGTAATGCTATTTGTCTCAGACCCCAAATAATCAGATAACGTGTAAGCTAGAGCTGTCAGAAGTAAATCGTTGATTTCTGTATGATAGGTCTTGCTGGCATCTGTTAATAATTGCAGGCTTAAGTCTTGGTCTAATTCACAGCGAGCAAACGATGGATGACTTGTCAGAGCAATCTCTTGGTTAGGTGTTACTTGATCTAACCAATAATCACGCTCAGTTGGATGCTCAGTCGGGTAGCGCTCTACTGCCGCTACCCATTGACGATAACTACTGCTTTTGACACCCAGTGAGTCACCTGCATACAGCCGCTGAATATCATCTATTAATATCCGCCAGGAAACACCATCAATAATTAAGTGGTGAGCTGCAAAAAATAAGTAGCCTCCTGCAATATAACCCATTTGCCATAAAGGCCCTGCTTCCAAATTAAAGTGACTTTGCCATGCCGTACAGGATTCAAAATCCTGTGCTGTTTTAATCGCAGGAATACTTGTGCTATCTGTATAGGTTTGCTGACCATCCTTAAATCGCAACCGTAACACATCGTGTCGCTCCATGAGTGGGCCTAATATTTCATTAAGGCGTGCTACGGATAACTCGGGCGTGCGGACAATGAATGACTGGTTCCAATGGCCTGGCTGCTTAAGCTGCTTTGCAAAAAACCATTGCTGTATCGGCAGTAGGCCAAAACTGCCTGTTAATAGCCCTTGCTCACCATAAAAAGCTTTACTTTGGCTTAGGCTTGTCGCTAACGCCTGTATCGTGCGTTGCGTGAAAATGTCTCTGACCCGAATGTCCATCCCCTCTCGCTGTAAGCGAGATGACACTTGAATACTTTGTATTGAATCACCACCCAGTCTGAAAAAATCATCCTGTATCCCAATTCGCTCAAGCTTTAATACCGACTGAAATACCTGGGCTATCAATAATTCATTGGCATTACGTGGTGCTATGTATTGTGCTTGGTTTTGAGTGAAATCAGGTGCTGGTAAAGCTTTTCTGTCTAATTTGCCATTAATGGTTAAGGGGAATGATTCCATTTTAATAAAAACACTCGGAATCATATAGTCTGGAAGCTTGTTTCTTAAATAATATTCCAATGACCTCTTGGTTTGCCCGACATAATAGGCAATCAGCTTGGCATCATGGGAGAGGACTGCACATTGTTTGATGTCAGGATGCATTGAGAGCGCACTCTCAATTTCACCTAACTCAATACGATAACCACGGATTTTTACCTGGAAGTCGTTACGACCTATGTATTCAATGTTGCCATCGGCGAGCCACCTGACTAAATCCCCTGTCTTATATAGTCGCCCTTCGCCAAATGGATTATTGATGAAACGCTCTTTGGTTAGTTTGGGTTGGTTTAGATAACCTCTCGCAAGGCCTGCGCCGCCTATGTAGAGTTCGCCTATGACACCGATGGGAATGAGCTGAAGGGCTTGGTCTAGAACATAGACTTGAATATTTTGAATAGGCTTACCTATATAAACTTTATCTATGCCGCGTTCGCAAGCAAATGCTGTCACATCAATAGATGCTTCCGTGGGCCCATAAAGATTATGAATTTCCAGCAAAGAACCACCAATGGCGTATGCAGCGTTGACTTGTGCCACAGAAAGCGCCTCACCACTGCAAAATATATATCTCAAAGCTGATGGGAGAGTCGGCATTGCCTGGGTAAATGCAGATAGCATACTGGGCACAAAATGTGTGATGGTTATACGATGATTAAGCATAAGTTGATACAAATATTCACTATCTTTGTGCCCTTGGGGTTTTGCAATCACCAGTTTTGCGCCGTATTGATGCGCCCAGAGCAACTCCCAAACCGAGACATCGAAGTGATAGGGCGTTTTATGTAAAACCACATCACATTCATTTAATGGATATTGCTGCTGCATCCAGTGAAGGCGATTAACTATGCCTGAATGCGCAATCATCACGCCCTTAGGTTTCCCTGTCGTACCCGAGGTATAGATTACATAAGCCAAATCATGAGGATTCGTTATTAACGATAGATTCTTTTTAGATCCCTGACGGTAAAGCCCGTCTTTTAAGCTATTATCTAACACCAAACTCGCTTTAGTATCTTCTAAAATATAATCAATCCGCTCTTGTGGGTAACTCGGGTCAATCGGTACATAAGCACACCCTGCTTTAAGAATACCTAGAATAGCTACCATCATTTCCAAGGAACGGTCCATGCAAATAGCAACCAGCTCACCTGGATTTTGCTTGCAGATGTATCTCGCTAGCTGATTTGCTTCTTCGTTCAGCTGCTTATAAGTCAATTGTTGCCCTTCAAACACAACCGCTATGTTATTTGGGGTCTTTTTGACTTGCTCTTCAAATAATTCATGTAACGTTTTATTAGGATAATCTTGTTTCGTTTTATTCCAATCGTAAATTATTTTTTGATAGTCCTCTGAGCTTAAAATACAATGAGTTGCAATCTCCTGCTCTGGATATTGTGCACAATACCGAAGTAATTGCTGGTATTGTGTGGCTATGGTATGCATTAATTCATCATCACAATAATCACTGCGATAAATCAATCTAAACAAAACTTGATCTTGCTTTTCCTCATACTCAAGACCTAGAGTAGAGCCATAGGTGTTATTTTGCGTATCCGAATGAATAATGGCGTGCGGATCAAATAAAGAGTGTATGTCGTGGCCAATAGCCTGCGAAAACCGCATTAAAAATCGTTTATCTTTGAAATGCACCATGACTTCAGGAGCTGGTAAATAACTATGCTTTAAATTGTCTCCAACCCGCATAGAATCTACAAAAAAATAAAAATTATCTAGCAGATTAATAAAAGTGTCTTTTTGAGCAAATTGCATTCTGGTGATTAAGTTATTTACTTGGCCCCCATAGATGAAACTAGAAGCCTCTTTGATACCTATTGGATATTGAATGTGCGCAGTATTAGAGAAATTATATTTTGCCATGAGGATACCCCACGACATGAGGAGTAACTGGTGGCATGAATAGGGTTTCATGGCTTCATTTTGAAATAGTACAGCTCGGTTTATATTAAACTTTATACACTTAACGTCGTAGGTGTTTTGTTTCGGTTTATTGGGAATAAATGAATGTGAGGATTCTATTTCACCAATGTGGTCTAACCAAAATTGTTGAGATTTAATGGATCTTAATTTTAATACTAAGTGCTCTAGTTGGTTATTTACGCGATTAATTAGATCCTGTTGTTGCTAGATTGAGCACTGCGAATATTGTTTCTGATAATATTTTGACAGGGTAGAGATGAGTTCACATCGACTGCTTCTTCTTCCATCAGTTAACACATGGTGTAATACAATAATTAATCGGCATTTCGTTGGAGATAATTTAATAATGCCAAATCGGTACAAGGGACCAACATCTAATTTAAATGGCCGTTGAATAAACCCGTGAACAGTCTCATGACAAGCATTCGAAAGGACTTCCAAAGGTTCAATACTAGTGTTTTTTTCCCAATACAAAACCGCATTTATTTCCACTAGATGAGAGTTCAGTAAAATATGATCCTTAACAAATAAATCAACAGCACGCCTTAACCGCTCAACTTTTAATCCAGGAACGGTTTGATCAAAAATAACGTTGTAGTCCCATCGCTCGGGATCTAAACAATATTCGTACCAGAAACCATAACCATATGGAGATACTCTCATCTTGCTCTCACGTCCTTAAACAATATTGTCTGTGAAAAAATAACAATCTATGGTATGCCTGCATTTCCAATGTAGGATCATCCTCACCTGTTAACCGTGAGTAAAACAGGTTGATAAAGTCAACTTAACGTCAAAAAACAAAGATAAAAATGATTAAAATCAAGTAACACTCAAATTATATTATTACTATAATATATGAGCTTTAGCAACGAATGTTCGTACCTTCGTTAAGTGGCAGGGCCCATACCCTATTTCTATTTTGCCGCTACAGTTTTTTTACCATTTTGGATACAAAAGCATTCAATCAAGACTATACTATGAATAATTTCATTAATGTATTGAATCATTATGAACGTCAAAAGTACCATCACTATGTTGTTGCTGATGTTGCCCGCAATCGTTTACGCGAGTGATTCATATTATTGTCCACAAAAACATGCATACATTAACGTCGGCATGAACCAAGCCCAAGTAATTGCTGCTTGTGGGCAACCGACTACTGTACGCACTTCGAATAATCCGGTTCTACAACAAATCCCTGTCACCCAATTGATTTATACTAAATTGAACCAAGGAGCCGTTGATTTTTATCCAGGTCTTAATCCTGTATATGACATGTGGTCTTTACCAAGCGGCTCTAGTGGAACTTCTCTTGAGGTCGATATAATCAATGATCAAATTAACTCGATTCGAATTAATGGCTCAGATTCGAACGCAGCGAGCATATGTGAAGGGGGAAGTATGCAAATTGGCGATAGTGTAAGTAAACTCTATAATGCATGTGGCGCGCCATCCATGGTTAATCAGACCTATATCAACAAGCCAGTGGCCGCTCAGGAAAAACCCCAAGTATGGATTTATACTATTGATCAATACCAACCCAGTGTCACCTTGACATTTGTCAACGGGATATTACAATCCATCAACTAAAATTCAGCAAGGTCATAAAATGAATGAAACAATTGATGATTTAACCATCGCATTCACAGAAGATAACATTGAAAAAACTCGTGAATTAGATAAACATGTATTAACAAAAGGCGCTTGGACGACCATCATGTACCGATACCAAGATTGGGATAATGCAAAACAAACCTTCGGTCCAATTAAATATTCAGTCCGCCGTTATCAAAAACGTAATGGCCAATTCTGGCAAAAATCAAAATTTAACATATCAAACACCGAGCAAGCACAAAAAATCATTGATGTTTTGACTAAATGGGTAAATCAACCGATTACTGAATAAAAAGTGCTTTAATATACTGCCATGAAGTTAATGGCAGTCCCCCCCTCTATTCTAAGGATGATAATGTATCATGATAATGCATCATCTAGTTTATTTTATTAAATTAGCATATAATATTTAGCCACACTGTTCGCTTTTAAAGAGATGGTAATTTATGTTTGCTTTTGGCATGTTTAACTCACCTCGTCGTAACTCACTCAGTCGTACCACGAGTATCCATGAAACAAAAAGTTCTGAATCGATTGAAAGTTCTTCTTCCCTTTTTCTACAAAAAGGCGGACATGGCGAGGTTTTTAAAGAAAACGAGAATAACAATTCCGTTGCTATAAAAAGACCATGCAATCCAGACACTATTAATGACTGGATGTTCGAAGTGGTACTGCATGCCGCACTATCACACCCTAATATCGTTCAATTTATAGAATACGACTTAAATCCAGTGGCCCCCTTTCTTAAATTAGAGTTTATCAATGGTGGCGATTTGCTGGAAACATTAAATACAAGAAATCTATCACTTAACGAGATTATAATCATTCTCCAAGGCATTCTATCAGGATTGGAATACCTACATCATGA
Source organism: Legionellaceae bacterium (assembly GCA_030696305.1). Classification (GTDB taxonomy): domain Bacteria; phylum Pseudomonadota; class Gammaproteobacteria; order Legionellales; family Legionellaceae; genus JAUYSP01. Next base: position 105,642 of record JAUYSP010000028.1, read on the forward strand.
GCAAATTTTGCATCGCGACATCAAATCAGAGAATGTTTTAATTCAATGGAAGAATAATAGATGTGAAGCCAAACTTTGCGATTTTGGCTTTGCAATACCCTTTAGAAAAGAACAAAACTTTATTGAAGATAGCTTCATGGGAACTCCCATCCATGTCGCACCCGAAATTATTGAGCACGGTCATTATTCAAAAAATAGCGATATATATGCAGCTGCAGCAATAATTGGTTATATTTTGGCGACAAAAAATTACCTTTTCCCCGATATTTTGAACGAGAATAATAATTGGAACACACTATTAATGTTAAAAAAAGATGAGAATTATCTAAATACTCAATTAGCAGAGTGCGAAAAAAATGGTATACAAACACCAAAATATTTTGTTGATTTGATAAGGGCTGCTAATCATCCGAATCCTACCAAACGTCCCTCAGCCACCCAGCTGTTGAAATTTCCTTTGTTTGTAGCACCAGAAGATAGTTTGGAACCAACGTCTAATCGTAGCTCCCCAGAACGAACTTTTTACTAACCTCAGCAGGGTTATCTCATCCGCCGCATCAAATAAAGCCCCAAGATTGCAAATAAAATAGTGGGGCTTATCGCTGCAACAAGCGACGAAAATTGATATATTTGACTTAACGAACCAAAAAATCGATTCATAATATAAAAGCCAAAACCTACAGTCGCTCCTAGCAGTAATTTTGATCCCATTGTTGACGACCGCAAAGGTCCAAAAATAAAAGGGATAGCCAACATCATCATCACAACCGTAGTAAAAGGTTGGACTAATCGTTGCCAATAACCCAGTTGATAATTTTGAGCTGTTTGGTGACTTATTTTTTGAGCTTTTAAAAATTGATGCAATTCATAAAACGTCATTTCATCAGGTTCTATTGAGCCAACAGTTAATAAATTAGGCTTTAAAGGCACATCCCATAGCATATCTTCTTTATGAGAAGCATGTGTTTGTTCATCGCCAATCTCAGTTTCGTCAATACCCTGCGCCTTCCATTCGCCATTAATATAACTCACATGGTCAATATGGCGAATAAATTGCAATTGATGCATGGTGTTTAGATGAAATTGATAAACATCTTCCAGCTGGTTTTTCGGCAAAACAGAGGCAATCGCTATAAAATCATTTTGATGGCGCAACCAAACACCTTTAGCTGTTCGCAAGGTTTGCCCCCCACTTAGTGCTTGCATTTTATGATCATTAGCCAATAAAACAAGTTTAGGTAACAGGAGTTCACCAACCAGCGTTACCAATAAAATCATAACTACGGCAACACGTAACACGACTAAAGTCACTTGGCCAATCGACATCCCCGCCGCACGCACGACCACCAATTCGCGATGATTGGCCATAATTCCTAACCCAATCAAACACCCCAACAAACTGGCCATTGGAAAAAACAAATAAACTTGGTATGGCATGCCAAGCAGAATAAACATCATTGCCTGAGTGATACCATAATCTGCTTTCCCTAAATCACCCAATTGATTGACAAATAAAATAAAAATTTGCAATCCCGTAAGCATTAATATAACTAAGGCAATTGAACCAGAAACTGTTTTTGCAATGTAACGATCAAGTAATTGCATTTAACTTAACACCCTCTTATTTCGCCAAATTAATGCCATACCTAATAAGGCAACCACCAAATGCAACCACCACATCCCTAACCATACGGGAATTTTACCAGCGGTAATCCAGTTTCGTGAAATAAACATAAAGTTAGCGTAAACAACACACAAAACAATTGCTGGTAATAATTTAGCATATTTCCCAGCACGAGGATTCACCCGACTCAAAGGCACCCCAACTAATGTTAAAGGCAAAACCATTAACGGAATAGATATCCGCCACTGTAATTCAGCTGCTTTTTTAAGGTCTGGGTTATTGAAAGGCCATAGGCTCATAAAACTTACCGTTCGCACATCATTTTTTACGGTTATATCAGGATGTGGTAGCCTTATTTGATAATGTTTAAACGTTGCAATTTGATAATCTGCGTGACCTGGTGTTCCTTGATATTGCTTACCTTGATCTAAAATCAAATAATCCTCACCCGACTTATCCGTTTTGATAGACGCTTTATCAGCCCACAAGATACCCCATTCAGATTTACCATCTTTTTCCGTGTTTCTTGCTAAAAAAATATGCCCAGCTTGTGTATGCTTCGTATTCATCGACTCGACGTAAAAAACATTTTGAGGATTAACAGCACGAAAGCGCCCCGGAACAATCGTTTGAATTAATGTCTGTATTCCAGTAGTTTGCAATAATCGCGCACGTTGAAACGCAATATAAGGGCTAGTACAAATCATAGCTGTAGTGATCAAAGCAACCACTAGCGCCATAATTAAACTATATTGTAATAATCGGCCATATCCAAAACCACATGCCTGCAATACCGTCATTTCGCTTTCGGCATACAAGCGGCCATAAGCAAGTAACAAAGCAAAATAAAACCCAAGAGGCAATAACAAACTTAAGAGATTTGGTAATTCCAGCATCATCAATTTCATCACCAGCATACCGGGTATAATACCGCTCGCAGCTCGATTTAAATAAATGACCACCTGATTACTCATAAAAATCAATAGTAAAATGCTTGTCAACGCAACCAAGGTAACAAAGACCTCTTTAGCTAAATATCGAAAAATCAACACGATGACGGATCACCTTAATAATCTATTAATGCAGGTTGTTTATTGACCATATGATAACACGATATGAGGAAGTGATCTTCTAGTAGGATTCGTTTTCTTTTGTAATTAGGGAGATTCCCTCCTCATAACGCCATTTCACAACTTGATACAACAAAACCCAACTGCTCACTAGTTTATTTAATCAAATTGTCATATAATATTTAGTCATACTGTTCACTTTTAGAAGATTGTAATTTATGTTTGGTTTTGGCATGTTTAGCTCACCTCGTGGTAATCCATTAAATCACACCCCAAAAACTCACCCCACCCGTAATTCAAAAGCCACTCATTCAAAACCAATTGTTAAATCTCCCTCCATCCTTCTACAAGAAGGAGGTCATGGCGCGGTTTTTAAAGAAAGTGTCAATAACACAGATGTTGCTATAAAAAAACCACATAATCCAACATCCATTCATCGCTGGGAGGGAGAAGTAAAATTACACGCTCAGCTTTCCCATCCTAATATTGTTCGATTTATAACTTACGATTTAAATATACAAACACTGACATTAGAGTTCATTGATGGTGGAGATCTATTAGATACATTAAAATTCCACCCGCTAACTTGGAACAATAAAAACACAATTCTAAAAGGAGTTATGGAGGCTGTACACTACCTACATACAAAGCGAATTTTACATCGGGATCTCAAGCCAGATAATGTTCTTATTCAATGGCAGAATCACCAATGCACAGCTAAAATTTGCGATTTTGGTTATGCAATACAACTGTCAGATGATGACAATTCAATTCAAGATGATACTTTAGGGGCTACAATCTATTTAGCACCGGAAGTTCTCAAAAACGGTCTCTATTCAGAAAAAAGTGATATCTATGCAGCAGCAGCTATGATTGGCTATGCATTAGCGACAAAAGTCCCTCTTTTTGATACCTTATCAAAGATAGATTTGTTGTTTTTGAAAAACAATCAAGCGTATTTAGCTTACAAATTAAATCATCACAGAGAGACCGGCATTCAGATATCAGAAAAATTAATTGAAGTAATAACGGCGGCTAATCATCCAAATCCACACAATCGCCCCACAGCCACCCAACTGTTGAACTTTCCCTTGTTTAATGAACCAAAGGACACTGTAGAAGCACTAGTAGAGCCGAATATTGGCTCACCTGAACGAACGTTTTACTAACCCTTCACTTGAAGATTGTATTCGGAAATAGCATAGCTAATGCTTAAAGATAGACAATCACATAAACTTTAGACTAATATTCATTACTCAATGTCAAACATCAATTCTAGCTAAATAATTATAAGAAAATCAGGTGCATTGACCGATCATCTAGGAAACAATATATGAACTATGGATTAACCACATCAACCGCCCTCAATAAAGATTCTTGTCTTTTTTTAGGTATATTTAGTGATAAGAAATTACCTGAAGTCACATTAAAGCTTGCTGCATCAGAGCAGAAACTTATCACGCAGCTACAAGTAAAACTATCTGAACCGGGTGATATCGCTTGGCATACTAGTCATGAAGGGCATAGTTTAGTATTAATTCATTGTGGTGATGTTGCAGAATACGATGAATCTAAACTGACCCAATTCGTCGGAACAATTACCCCTTTTATTTTTAAGCAACGAATTGAAACAGCGGTAATTGCCATGCCTCAAATCCCCAACCGCACAGCGAACTGGCAAGTTCAATACATGACATTGCAAATTGAATTAAGTCGATACCAACTTCTTGATTATAAAAGTAAAAATAAAAATGTGTATGCGTTAAAATCCGTTGCGTTTGATTTAGCCGGTGCTGACTTAGAGGCGGTTAAAACAGCTAAAGCTATTGCTAGCGGCATGTATTTAACACGAAATTTAGCTAATTTACCGGCCAACGTATGCACCCCAACGTATTTAGCTGAACAAGCAAAATTATTAGCCAATCAATTCGATACATTAAAGACAAAAATTCTTGACTATGCGGCCATGAAAAAATTGGGTATGGGCGCATTGCTAGCCGTAGCACAAGGTAGCAATGAACCACCACAATTGATTGAAATTCAATATCACGGAAACAGTGACGCGCCGCCGGTTGTTTTAGTCGGTAAGGGCGTCACCTTTGATTCCGGTGGTATTTCAATCAAAATGGCCTGTGGCATGGAAGAAATGAAATTTGATATGGCTGGCGCTGCTAGCGTATTAGGTACGATAAAAGCATGTGCTCTATTGAAGCTTCCTATCAACGTCATTGGATTACTCCCCTGTGCTGAAAACATGCCGAGTGGTACTGCAATCAAACCCGGCGACGTAGTAACAAGCATGTCGGGTCAGACCATTGAAATTACTAATACAGACGCAGAAGGACGACTTGTTTTAGCTGACGCTCTAACTTATGCAGAACAATTTAAACCCAGCCTTGTCGTTGATATCGCAACACTCACTGGCGCTGTCATCATTGCTTTAGGCAATGTCTACACGGGCTTGATGACTAAAAATGAAGAAGTTGCTGAGCTTATTCTTTCTGCCGCAGAACAAAGTCTAGACAAAACGTGGCGATTACCCCTAGATCCTGCTTATCAGGATTTATTAGATAGCCCAATCGCTGATATGGTTAACTCATCCGCCGAACGTGTCGCAGGCTCCATAGTGGGCGCGAGTTTTTTAGCTCGCTATACAGAAAAATACCGTTGGGCTCATCTAGACATAGCCGGAACAGCTTGGGTTTCTGGTAAAAACAGAGCCGCTACCGGACGTCCGGTACCACTCCTTATCCAGCTATTACAACAATTATCTCATGCGCGTTGATTTTTATTTATTAACCAATGAAGAACCACAAGCCAATTGGCTTGTGGCGTGTCGACTTCTTGAAAAAGCCTATCAACGCGGCCATCGTGTCTTTGTATTTTGCGAACACGCCAGCGACGCTAGTTTAATTGATGAATTATTGTGGACCTATAAAGACAACAGCTTTATCCCCCACAACCTACAAGGTGAAGGCCCTGAGCCCCCACCTGCTGTACAAATTGGCTATGACCAAGAACCACGTGGATATAATGATATATTGCTAAATATGTCGTCCGCCATCCCAGCATTTCATACGAGATTCCGTCGAATTATAGAAATCGTTCAAGCCAACGAAGATGCAAAAGAAATCAGTCGCAATCACTTTCGTGAGTATAGAAAACACGGTTATGAGTTAACAACTCATACGATTGAGACCTCAACGCAAGGAGAATAGATATCTCCCTAATTAGGCAACGACACTAATCAAATGAATAAAAATGGGATTACCAGAGTGTGGTAATAAATTAAGAATTTGACTTCTAACATGGATACCGCGCATAAAGCGCGGTACGTAGGCGCTGTCTGGAACAAAGCCGCAGGACGGAGGTTCTACCCAAATGACGCCGATCGAGGTTTATTTTCATGTTCTTTTGTAGCTGATTCTCGAGGCCACTTTTCATCTGGTTTGAAAAATCCCATTTGAGATGGTTGGCTATTGGGCATTAATGGGGATTTAATGGCTTGCTTACCGTCAAACAAAGATTCAACCCGATCCACTAATGGCTTGGTAACATTTGCAATGTCATGTATGAAATGCAACGCTGCTGTACCTTCCATTTGTAGCGTTGCTTTTTCTGCAGCAATAAAAGCATCCCAATAATGACCCTGGTCAAATTTTGTTTTTGCTTCATAAATATGAGTTAACCCGGCCCCCACAAGATGGTCCACTTTTTCCTGTGAATAAAAAGAGTCCGCAATATCTAAGATGACTAATCCCCAACCAATGGGGCCAGCCGCCTCTGCTAAAGTGAACTTCATTACCAAACCTAAGGATATATCTACTGTTGTAACAGCGGCACCATGCTTAAATTTATCACTCTTTTTCACATCCTTATCCAGAGAAGATAATACTAGATTAAATGCAAACGTAAATAGAGCACCTTTCGTACCCAAATAGGTTTTAACGCCTACATGAGACATGGTTTCAGGATTAGACAGTAAGGAGAGGATCTTCTTACTGTATTCAGGCCCTAATTTTTCTGCCAGTTTTCCTAGCCCTTCTTCAGCCCCTGCCTTTAACGTTTTAATCAAGGCATCTGTTACTTGATGCTTTATTTTTTCTTCGGTTTTGTGTGAAACTTTCCCCGTTGTGCTTTTTTCTTTTTGAGCTTGCGCTAAGCTTTTTTCAAATTCATGTTGTTTTTTGGGCGATTCAAATTTCAAATGCTTTAAACCCTCATTTACAATTTCTTCTACTTCTTTAGCCGATAATTCAGGTTTAGGATGTGGTTTTTTCTTTTTAGGTTCATCTTCAGTTGAATCTTTTTTCGTTGGCCTTTTTTTAGGCTCATCAATATCTTTTTCTTCTTCAGGAGCACTATTTACCGGTTTAAGAGGCTCAGGACGACCAAAATCGACCGGCTCCTCTTTTTTCGAAGGCTCAAGATGGAATAATTCATCTAATTTAACTTTCCCCGCTTCAATATTTTCGGCGCTTTGCTTTAAATAGGCCGTATTAGTAATGGGTACATCCAATTGAATATGATGTGCTTCATTTTTTTTCACAACTTTACCATCAGCGCTACTTGTGTGAATCTCACCCTGTAACTCATTAATATCAAAAGCTGTTGCCTTTTCACCATAAATCACGGGTTTTTGCAGCGCAAAATAATCTACTTTATCAGCCAATATAGCAATCGTGGCAATTGTTTGTTCTCCCGCTGTGTTAGCGGGTTTTCCATCCTTCAATCGACCCAAATCATTGATATTACCACTGATACCTACTCCTTCAAAATGACGTTCATCCGCCAGCGTGATACTGACTAATTTATTGGTTTGAAAATGATTTTCACCTTCTGTGACAATCTTACCGCCTTCCATATATGTTTCATTCACTTGAACGTGATGACCTCCAGTATTGATCCCTTCCGTTACATGAATTCCACTTGAGTTATTGGTCACTTTCTCAGATCCTTTACCCTTATAAATAGAAAACTGACCTGTACTGCTGACGCTATAAGCCTCCGTTTTAGTAGAAGAGGTATCCTGTTTATCGTAAATAATTAACCTGTCAATAGAAGCATCCAGTGTTTGAGCGTCAATGTTAGCTCCATCTAACTCAACTTTATTCATGGCTGTATCCTGATAATGCATAGACATGCTGCCATCTGCGGACAGTTCTACATTGACATACTGAGTTGCCGTGGTCGATGTATGAGAATAAGAGGCGCCAACAGATTGAAATTGACCTGTAGCTGTGAAGCCAATACTTTGACTACCTTTTGTTTGTTGCACACTGGTATTCAACGCTGCTGCTCGTGCAATTAACTCTGGTGCATCAATTTCTAAATTTCCGCCAGCATGTACCCGCACCCCATTTTCTAAATCAACACCCTCACCAGCTTCCAACCTCACGTTACCACCACGATCTATACCTCCCTGCGCTTGAGTTTGAAATTTGGTTTTGGTTTTCGATTCATTTAGTGTGAGAGTAAAAGCAGGTGAAAATCCACTTGATCCACCTAAACCATAGCGTGCCATCAACTCATTACTTAAACTATCCTGTCCTAATCCACGCATCACACTGTTGGAGGTATTCGTTAAATCAATTCCTAAGTTGGCTGCATTTGTTAAAAATTCGGCTATATTATGACTGTTTCCAAATGAATTTATTTTCGCTAAAGTTGCATCTTCAGCTGTCGCAATATCCCAGGCGTTACCACCATGACTATAAGCACCCCAAGCATTTTTACCAGGAGCTGACCAATCAAAAGAACGTGTTTTTTCATTCACCTCATGATTAAGAATAGCAACGCCTAGTTGAATACGGCCTTTGGCTTTGATGGATAAATCACCCCCGCCAATAAAATAGGCTCCTCGTGCATCGACATTACCTTCTGCAGATTGAATACGAGTCGCTCCATTATCAACAAAAAGGGTTGGAGTAGAACTTTGATAAACATAATCACGTTCTTTTTTCGTTAATCCCCACAGATAACTTTTAAAGGTATAACGATGATTTTCAGCCAATAAACCATACAATTTCACATCGCCTTTGGCATAAATATCCGTTCCACCCGGAGAAGAAAATCGTGCAGCCACTGATGTAATTTGCCCCTCCCCTGATTGAATGATATTTCGGCCATTATTCGAGTGAACTACACTACCTCTTACATTGGTAGCAGTATCAACCACATGGGTCTTTTTTCCGTACCATCTGTCATCGGTATCTTCTCCTGCAATATAGGTATGTTGTCTTGCAGTAAAATGAACACCTTTAACTCCCTCAATATAATTGGAGCCATTGCTGATAAAATCAGAAGCATCTGAAATAACTTGTCCTTTTGCTTTCACATACAATCCAATACCTTCCGTTTCAGCAGTACCACTCCCACCTGAAATCAAAGCGCCACTAAATTCTTTTTGAACATCGTATTTACCTTGATAAACACGCTCGTTACATAAATTACGCACATCTCCCTCTGCAATTAATTGTGCGTAATCGCCGCCACGTAGAATACCGCCATGATTTTCAATATTTCCTTTTGTTGACTCTAAAAATAGATTATGGCGTGCATTAATCATTCCAGATCCACCCATCGCCAATCGACTTCCTTGAGCAGCATTGGAGCCTTGCGTAATATTTTTAATCTCAGCCGCTTTGACCGAAACCATATCTCCATTTAACAAGCCACCATAATTATAAAAACCACCTGCCGCTTCAAAACATGCCGCCGCCGAAGTATTAATTGAATTATTCATCAAAATATCTCTAGCTGATTTAGCATATAAATTTTTTGACTGGATGTGGCTAGTTAAGGTGACATCGCCTACGGTGGAAATAAACGTTAAATCTCGTTGAGTATTATTATAATTTGCAGAAAATGAAATATCTGAGGCTTGTACCAGTAAATCACAGTCTCTAGCGACTGAATCAGATAAATGAAAAGAATCTTTAGTCACATAAGACAAACTTTCGCTCGCCATATATAAGCTATATTTGCCCCGGCCTGCTGCAAACTGTGTACCATCCCCAAGATGTTCAATATCGTAGTAACCATTATCTAAATCAGTCGAGCCATCTAAAACAGCTGTTTTAGTTTGAACATAAAATAAATTCTTCTCCTTAGATCCTTCTGATTGTGCAACTTTTTGGACATGTCCGGTATGTTGATAATCTTCTGTAACGACTCCGGATTGACCTTGATAGCGCATGGTACTTTCATCAATCATTACCTTAGAAGACAAATTACTATTAATGAGAAATTCGTCGGCAGTTTTAGTTAAATTCGTATGAGTAATATTAATGTTGCTGTGATCAAATCGAGTAGAACCGCTTGACTCCAATGCGTCGCCAGTATAATTAGTATTGATAAGTTCAAATGCTGCGCCTTGATCAATAACCTGTTTACCAATATGAATATTAAAACTATCAAAAGATTCGCTACCCCCTAAAACATGCCCCTCTTTTGCAGAAATAGAACCGTATTTTAAATGAATATCTGCTGAATCTTCGACAATCAAGGAATCGCATGCTGACGTTTCTTTGGTTCCATCTTCTTTGGTTGTTTCCGTCTGGCCATGAATTTGAGTATAATCACCGCCTGACATTTTACCGCCTAAGGTTACTCTGTCTGCTAAAATACTTAAGACATGTTGCGGTTTGAATTCTTTTTCCGGTTCCTTAGGAGGAGCGTCTGCATTGTCAGCAGGTGGAGGGGCATCTGATGCCGCAGCCGGCTTAGGTACAAATAAAGCGTCTTCGGCTGTTTTTGCGCCTTGAACCACGGAACCCTGAGTAAATGCTGCTGTGTTTGCTTTCACCGTATAACTTTGCTCATAATCTAATTTACCGGCATACTTGTAATCTTTTGCTTCAATCATGACATTCGTTGTAGATGATTGCGCACTACTACTGGCATGATAATATTCTTCTTCTTTGATATACACATTATCTAATTTTAATGAACCTACCTGATCAAATGTTTTACCAGCTACAGCTACATTGGATAAGGAAGAATGGGAATCAACACCATCTTGAAACGCATCTACTTTGAATTGGCTATCATTTGCGTCTAATTCACCAAGTTGCTGCCATTGACTCAGATCCATATTCGTGTGATCAAAATGCAAATCACCATGCGACTCTAAAGTACCACCTTGATAACTCGTATTATGTAAGCTTAGGTCTGTTCCCTTTTCAATGACATTCGCATCCAAATGTACGCTAAAGCCATCGAATGATTCTTTACCACCTAAAAAATGCCCTTTTTTTGCAGCAATTGAACCATATTTTAAATCAATATCAGCTGATTCTGAGACGACAAATTCATCACATGCCGCCATGACTTTGGTTCCATCCTCTTGAGTGATTTCTGTCTTGCCATGAATTTGCGTATAATCACCACCTGATGCGTGACCACTGAGTGTTACTTTATCAGCTAAAATGCTTAACACGTGTTGAGGTTTAAAATCTTTTTCCGGTTCTTTAGGTTTAGCATCTTTATCCTCAGGCGATGGCGGTTCAGCGTCAGCAGGAACTGGCTTAGGCACAAACAATGCTTCTTCAGCTGTTTTTGCACCTTGAACAACAGAACCACTGGTAAATACGGCTGTTTCTGCTTTTACCGTATAACCTTGTTGATAATCAAGTTTACCCGAGTAAGTAAAGTCTTTGGCTTCAACCATCACATTATTCGTTACGGATTTTGCTGTAGCGCTGGCATGATAATACTCATCTTCTTTAATATACACATTATCCAATTGTAATTGACCAATCTGATCAAGTTTTTCACCAGTAAGCACCGCGTCGGACAGATGTGTCGTAGCCCCCACATCATCTTTAAATTCATTGATCTTTAAATGGCCTTGTTGAATGGTTAAATTGCCTTTTTGCTTAAAGGCATGAACATCGACATTGGCATTCCTCCCCCGAACATGGCCTGATTCGGCATTGCTCATATTGTCCGCGCGCAATGTGAATTGTTCTTGTCCTTCAAGAACACCATTATTTTTGATCGATGTTGCCAGGAAAGCAGCTTCTCGTCCGCTGGAATAACCTTCATTGTACAAAGTATGTGTATTGATGTTATGCGAAAAAGCGGATTTTTCCGCACCTAGATTGATATGCATGAAACTTGATTTTGAGGTGTTATAAACAAAACTACCACCCGCATTCACATGTAATAAACTATTGTCTGAATAACTGCCAGCAAACGCACCTGCACTGCGTATTCCCATGTTTTTCCAGTCGGTGGCACTCCAAGTTGACCACCATTCTTTTCGCCAAACATCGTTTTGATTGAAAAACTTACTGAAACCAGTACTCCATATAGGCAGCTCTTCTCCAAAAGAGCTAGAGGTGTTATATAATCCTTGCCCAAACATGAATATATTTTTCGCTTGGCAAAGTATTGGCATATACTCGTGTCTTCTCATGTTACCTAATGATTCAAATGTGAGTCGAGTCGATAAGTTATAAAGATTATTCGCCGTGCTAAATACCCCAGGAATCATGCTGACCAACTGAATACCCATAGTATATGTGGGCATCCACATTAAGGCAGCTGTCTTCGCTGTCGATATAACATTAGTTAGTGTAAAAACATATCGAGGATCGGCCAATAAGTTGGGTGTAATCAAACCCATATTTAAAGAAAGAAAGCTATCATTTATGTAATTATTAGCGGCAATAAATCCTAAATTCACACTCACGAAACCAGAACAAGCTAAGGATTCTTCAGCGTATACCTGTCCTAATATGTTCATGAAGTTACTGTGTACGGTCATATCTTTAGACGATAATATACCGTGATTAATCACAACGTCATCAAAGCCTAAAAAAATTGATTTCGCTCTCACAGAACCAAAATTATTAAATTGTCGGCCGCGAGCAAAAAATTTAGATGATAAATCAATTGTACCGGATTGGTTTATCATCTCAGCTTCTATTATTAAATCAACATCACCGGTAATCCGAGCACCCGGTAATATATCCAACTGATTTTTTACTTGTAATTGCATACCGGTAGGTGTGGTTTTGTCTTTAGATGAATCCGTTTGTTTTAACGCCAAAGTCCCGAGAAGAGCCAAATTGCCCGCTTCAACCGCCGTATTGCCAGTAAGAGTCGTTGTAGAGCTGGACCAAAGACCAATTTGCTCATCAACTTTAAGCGTACTATCACTTACGGTTATATTTCCAAACGTATAAAACTCTTTACTCTCTAGATGACTCTCGAGGAATTCGGCTTTGGCCGTTTTAGCCAATAAAATACGCTCTTCTACTTGAATAATAGTTTGCTTTTCACTACTAAATTGATCATAAATAACAAGCTCTTGAGCAGATAACAAAGTAGAACATAATTCAACACGCCCCAAAACAACAAATCTTTGAGCGTGTAACTGAGCTTGTTCGCTCATTAGTCGTGTATTAAGATCAGTCACCACGTCCTGAGAGGCAATCAGGACGCTATTACCGTTTAATCGCAATTGTGTTTCATCTTGTAATAAAACATCGTTTGCAGAAATGTCACTGTCTTGGATAACAACGTCTGAATGCGACAACGAGAAATCTTGAGTCACTTTCAATTGGCTAGATTTTATATTTATACTAGCATCTTGCTGTATAAATCGTTCACAAGAGATATCCGACTTTTTACCGCTTATATCCGCCTCTGAATAGATGATATGTGCTGTAATAGCGCTGTTTTCTAGTAGAAGAAGATGTTTGTTTTTTATCAAATGATGTATTTGACTTTCCGTGATAAAACGAGAGCGTGTTAAAGTTAGTTTCCCAGCAATATCATGTGCCATATCTTTATGATCAATTCCCGTCAAATAGGAGTCGTTCAGATTTACATGATTATGGACTGTAAACATCTTTGCCGATAATTGGCTGTTGGTAAACATCAATTGGGATTGCTCGTCCCCACCTTCTAGTATTATTTGATTCGAATTACTAATAAATTGATGCATCGATGCTTGATGACTTTTGAGCTCTAATTTTTCCGCATTAATTAATAACTCGTCTGTATTCAATATACCGGTTAAACAAACCATTTCACCTATCATAGTTGTTGCTTTTATCTCCACATCTCCGGATACATAGGCGCGTTTTTGGGTATGAATGGTTGAGTTATTAATGCTGACTTTATTTTGATTAACACTAAACGTGTTTGCTTTCAGGTTTATATTCTCAAATTTAACAGAACCACTTAACGTGGTGTCTGTTATTTTAATACGACTATTTGTTACTACAAATTGACTTTCCGACTCAGTAATCAGCGAAGTATTTAGCTCAATACCACTGTCCTCTGCGACTTGTAAGAGCCCTGATGCTAGATAAGCATGCTGTCCTTGCCAAGTCGATTGGCATAAACTTATTTCGCCATCGTTAATCGCTGTTGATAGACTGGAAAAATTAGAGCCGATTAGGGTGCAATGTCCATTTTGATCTTGGGAAAAATGAGTGTTGATTAAAGCATCTGTATCAAGGAGGGTTAGCTTACCTTGTTGTATTACAATATTGGCATTAAAAAGACTTTCCTGAACGGTCAATGATCCTTCGTTCTTTAACCAATTGAAATCCACTTGATTCGATCTAGTTTCAACAACTGACGACGACTCTATGTAAAATTGCTGATCACAAATAAAATGAGATTGGATCTCATTTTCATTATTTGATTCATCAAACACATCTCGGAGGATAAATTGTGAGTTACCGAGAATAATACCGTTGATACAATGTAAGTGATGTTGACCCAATATTTCCATTTGAGTGTTCACATCATTTGTACCGATGACTAGTGTGTTGGTAACCAAAAAACACATTTGTTCTACTTGAACTTTTCCAGTAATTTCGCATTGTTCAGAAACAAGACGTAATGAACCAGTTCGGGTATGACCATCTTTGATTTGTTGATAGGTTTGTACAGAAATATCATATTGATCTCGGCAATGAACGTGCCCAGACTGATATAAATAAGAGGCATGGACATCCAGGTTTTTACCCTGAATTTCATCAAACATCCCTATGCCTTGTTCGACATGGAGTTTAATTTGCCCCTCACACGATATTTTATTTAACAAACAAAGAGAAGGTGCTGTAATGCTTAAGAATGACTTAATGGCAAATTCACCGTCGATGCACAACGGTGCTTCTGATTTAATAAGACATTCATTCGCATTAAAATTGAAAAATAAATTGGTTTGAGTTTTTGCAACAATATGAATGACAATCTGTTGCGTTTTTTGATCATAATAAGTATCAAAAATTTTAGTGTTTCCATCATAAAATTCATGATGCTGTGTTTTTTCATACCAGAGATTTTCTAAAGAAAACGTATACTCTCCATGTTCATCTGGCTGAACAAAATAACGAAAGGTAGCTTTATCAAGTACAGTCGTTTCTAATGGTGATATTACTGTTTTGTGTCGTGGAGTTAAGCCAATGTCTTTGACATTGAATGCCAGGGTGGGAACAATGATGGTCATGTCGCAATCCTAAATTATTTTTTATTGAATTTTGATATTAAATTTTGAACATTTACTTGACGGCCGTTGTTAGTCATCTCTTCGGAATCATTGGCGGCATTGGCATTATTAGTAGCATTAGTACCACTGAATAGACCATTATTGCTGGGAGTTCCTTGATTGCGGGTTGGCCTTCTACGAAGACCTGGCATTGGTGAAGGATGAGTATCAGGATTAGAACTAGGTGTGTTGCTTGGAGTTGTTGAGTGCAATATGCCACGTTGCTCAGTTAAGCTATTAATTTGTTGTTGTAAACTATTAAATTGCCTAGCATTAGCCAACCTATCCGCATCGCGATTATCTTGAGAGGTTTTTAGTTCTAATTTAACTGTCTCAAGCTCCGCTTTCTGACGTGCCACTGTAGCACTCAAAATTTCCAATTCAGGTATAGTTGCTTTAGCCTCATTAGCGGCCTCTGCCATGTTTTCTTTTTTTTGCTTATGCTTTGCTTTAATAGACTCAATATTAGAGGCTGTTTCTTGTTCGGTTCTTTGATGACGTTGACTGGCCTGATCAATTTTTTCGTTATTGTTGCCTAAATAAACACCGCCACTAAAAAGAGAAATGCCAGTTCCTATAGCCATTCCAACAAACACTGGCCAAGATGGTGGGATGAAAAGACAAGCGACCGCGGCTCCAACAACGAGTACAGCGGATACAATCGAGGTAATACCCGATACTTTTTTAAACCAATTCCACATGAGATCATTCCTCTATCTATTTTGTAACCGAGCAGAATGCTGTTCTTTGGCTGCAGCTAACGTAGCATGAGTATCAGGTAAATATGTCTCAACAATAGCAATCACATGTTGGTGATGAACCAAGCTTTCATTTTGATAGGTTTGAAGTGTATCGAGAGTAACATCGTCTGGAAAAGCAGGATATGTCTCCATTAATCTTATCAGCTCCTTGAATTTTTCAATTTTCTGACATGTGTGCCAATCTTCTTTACCATCTGAGGACTTATTAAAAAATGTTTTAAAGCGAGATTTTTTTTCTAGATCAAAGCCAGCTATTTCATTATTGAAAGCAGCAATTTCTTGACGGCACGATGTTAATGCCTGATTGATAGTGCTGCAATCTTCCAATTGTGCCGCCTCCTGTTCGTCACATAACTTAGCCAAGCTATGAAATTCTTGATTATTTAAGGCAGTTGAATCATCTTTTATCCTAGGATTTTTTTTTGTAGGCCGCAAATAAGAACTAAATCCCAATATACCCGTTCCCCACATACTACCGAACATAATTGAAACTCCTAGTAATAAATAAAATCTATTATCATAGCAATATGAAAATGCATTTGAATAAAATGGAGAATATACACCCTGTTCACTCATGAACTCACCTAAGTCAAATTGATTTGTTTTTACGAAAAAAATGCGCATTATATAGCATAATAATTCAAATTAAAACCAAAAACAGTGTAATAGAGTCAAATCAATCCCTTCAGACTTAATGGCACTGTTAACATGCGTTTCGGATAAGAAAATAAGTAACCGGATAATTAAAAAATAAAAAAGTGCATTCATTGCGAGCAACGCGCGTCTCTCAGCATTATCATTAAAACCATAAAACGCTTATGAGAGCTGAACTTTGAACAAGCCTCGATCTAATACGAGGCCGTGACCGTAGGCGAGTCAGATCCTAACCATAACGTTGTAACAAATACTCTCCCACAGCTAGAATAGCCATCGCTTCACCACCTTCAGGTTTGCCGGGGCGGTTACCAAGATTCCAGGCCATGATATCAAAATGTACCCAAGGCAATCCTGGAGGTACAAAATATTGTAAAAATAATGCGGCGGTAATAGCACCTGCGTATGGAGACGCACTTGAGTTAGCCATATCCGCTATTGTTGATTCAAACAAGCTTTTATAACCGGAAAATAGCGGCATTCGCCATATTGGATCATTAACTTTTTCTCCATGCATCGCAATTGCTGCAGCCAATACATCATCATTACAAAACATCGCAGATATATCTGTGCCAACTGCTACTCTTGCAGCCCCCGTTAATGTGGCAAAATCAATTAATAATTCAGGGTTTTCTTCGCACCCTTTAACGATTGCATCCGCTAATACTAAGCGCCCTTCGGCATCTGTGTTATCAATTTCAACCTTCATTCCATTACGCATAGTCAAGACATCACCTGGTCGATAGGAGTCTGAGCTTACGGCATTTTCCACAGCTGGAATAAGTACATGTAATCTTATTGGTAAACGCGTCGTCATTATCCAATCGGCAAGTCCTACGACTTGAGCAGCTCCTCCCATATCTTTCTTCATTAAGCGCATGCCAGCAGATGGTTTCAAATCTAAGCCACCCGAGTCAAAGCAAACGCCTTTTCCAACCAAGGTGACACGTGGATGATCTTCATTTCCCCATGTTAGCGATAATAGCCTTGGCTCTGAAGCGGAAGCCCGCCCTACGGCATGAATTGCCGGAAAATTATCGCGCAATAATTCATCACCAACCCATTGCTGAAATACTGCATCATGTTTTTTTGCTAAGTTATCGATTACATTCGCTAATTGCTTCGGACCTAAATCATTAGTCGGAGTATTAATCAAATCCCGAGTCAAAAATACTGCCGTAGCTTTGGCTAACACAGGCGTTAATTGGGTTGCATTTAAAACTAATATGCGCGGTAAGCGAGCTGTTTTTTTATATTTATCAAATTGGTATTGGGCTAAAGACCAAGCTAAAAAAGCT
This sequence comes from Legionellaceae bacterium, assembly GCA_030696305.1. Classification (GTDB taxonomy): domain Bacteria; phylum Pseudomonadota; class Gammaproteobacteria; order Legionellales; family Legionellaceae; genus JAUYSP01. The sequence goes on from JAUYSP010000028.1 coordinate 123,563, forward strand.
TCGTTGGACACTGCATCTATACGGTAACACACTGCGGGAATACGAAGCACAGCGCTGGCCAATGCTAAGACATCAGAGGCATCGCCCATCCCAATGTATACGCACTCTAGTGATCCTGATTCATCGGTAATTAGAGCAATATCCCCTAGCCTTCCTTGAAAATCCTGTTGAGCAAAAATGTATTGGACACGTCTCGAAAACGACGTGGTATCTTGACAGTCTCTTGGATTAAGTAATACTAATAATGTCGATGTATCTGATTGTGTTTGATAAAAAATAGACGCTTGCATCGTTTTTCCTTATTATTTGATCTGACCTCGGAATTGGGCTGGTCGAACACCACATAGTCCTAAAGCCAGTACATAAATAGCACATGCCACGATGACATGCAGTAATAATGAACCTAATCTGACGGAACGAGACATCATCATCCATGTCTCAATATCGCCACGCATTAAAAATAAATAAATACTAACGGCCACATTTGCAAAACCTAATTGTAATAAAAAACGCGTCCAACCTGGTTGTAGATGATAAATATCACGCCGAATAAGCAAAAATAGTAACACCCCACAATTCACATAGCTGGCGATAGATGAAGCCAGTGTTAACCCAGCATGAGCAAAAGGAATAATAAACAGCGCACAACACACTGAATTAATTAGCATGGAAATCGCACCCACTTTTACTGGTGTTTTAATATTTTGCCTCGCATAAAAGCCTGACGCCAAGACTTTGACCATCATAAATCCTGGTACACCAAGCGCTAACGTAATCAAACTTTTTTGCGTTTGTAGCACATCAAACATTGTGAACTTGCCATAAGCAAAACAGCTTGCAATCATCGGCATAGAAAAAATAGCTAAACCAAAACCTGCTGGCAGACCAATTAACAATAATAAACGTAATCCCCAATCTAGCGCTTTTGAAAAATGCTCGGGGTTTTGTTCTGCATGTCGTCTAGATAAATGAGGTAAAATAACTGTGGCGATGGCTACACCAAAAACCCCTAAAGGAAAATCGGTCAATCGATCCGTATAATATAGCCAGGTCACACTGCTCACTTGTAAAAATGAAGCAAAGATCGTATCAATCATTAAATTAATTTGAGCGACTGAAACGCCAAAAAGTGCAGGAACCATGAGCTTTAAAACGCGCTTTACGCCCGGATCCCGCATCATAAAACTGGGTTTGACTAATAAATCACGATGAAATAAAAAGGGAATTTGAAATAATAATTGAACAATCCCTGCGATAAGCACTCCCCAAGCTAATGCAACGACGGGCACGGAAAACCTAGGACTTAAATATAAGGCACAAAGAATCATACTGATATTGAGAAAAACAGGGGTAAACGCCGGCACACCAAAATACCCATATGTATTTAAAACAGCTCCGGCCATGGCGGTCAGGGAAATCAACATGAGGTAAGGAAAGGTCAATTGTAACATTTGAGTAGCTAAAGCCGAACGAACTGAATCCTCACCAAACCCTGGAGCAAATATATAAATGATCACTGGCGCGCCAATCACGCCAATCACTGTAACCAAGGTCAAAATAGCACTTAAACTTCCCACAATGCGGGCTATAAACGCACGAACTTCATCTAACGTTCGTGTTTTTTGGTATTCGGCTAAAACAGGTACAAATGCTTGAGAAAAAGCACCTTCAGCAAATAAACGACGCATAAAATTGGGAATTCGAAACGCAATATAAAACGCATCCATTCCCGCCTCTGCACCGAACATTTGAGCTAATATCATATCCCGTACAAACCCCATGATACGCGATATAAAAGTCATCACCGACACAAGTGTCGTAGAACGCAATAGGCTTTGTCGTTTCAATTGAACAATCCTTATTTTATGATCGCGAAAGTATATCGTTGGCCACAATTGATAGCAAATAATTTCAATGTAGCTTAGGATCTTAAAAAAACATTGCATCGGTGTGAAATTCATTATAAGGGTTTTAATTAGAGAGTTTTGCGTCAGTCCTGTTGACAATTCCAACAAATTTGTGCATGATCCGTGGCATTATTTTTGTATCGAAAAAAGTGGAGATTTTAAGTGGCAAATATTAAGTCAGCTATAAAGCGTGCTCGACAAAACGTCAAATTACGCCAACATAATGCTAGTGCGCGTTCAATGTACCGTACTTATGTAAAAAATGTTTTAAAAGCCGTTGAAACCGGTAATTTAGAAGCAGCTCGAGCTGCTTATGTATTGGCTCAACCTGTTATTGATAAAGCAGCTAGCAAGGGCTTATTACATAAAAACAAAGCATCCAGAATTAAAAGCCGCCTAAGTGCTCGAGTGAAATCTTTGGTTGCTTAATCCAGCGTTTCCGTCGCTCTAAGTCAGAAAGCTCGCCGAACCGGAACATAGCCGGTTCGGTTATAATATATAATTAACTGAAAACTCAGAAATTACCCATTTCTAATACAGATTCATGTGCGGCATCTTCCTCCTCTTGAGCAGCAATCAACGCCGCTTCGATTTTACCAATCATTTCTACTTTGGGCGCACATAGTCCTACTGCAGAAATAGTTAGCTGAAAACCCTCACTCTGAATACCTTTATCATTATAAGCAGGCGTTTTTTGACCAGATACATATTGATTTCCTTCCGCCCAAGCTTCGCGCTCTTGACTATAAGGATACAAATTCAAAGTAGAGCAGGAATCAGATGCACCCACTTCTTGAATAATTGTATGAGCAAGTTCCGTCATATGTCTAAATCCTGGGTTACCTAAATTAATATCTAAGAACAAATATATGGCATTCTGGCCGATATATTGCTGATTTTTCATGGAACAAATGTACGACAAAAATTGTTCCAAATTAAGCTGTTCTGTGAAATTAGGCAACAAACCTCTCAGGCTAATTTGTTCAAGGCTATCAGTCGGAAATTTTTCTGTTTTCAACATCATCATTTGAAATGTCGAATTATCTCCATTAGTATTACATTTTGCATAGACCGCCAACTCATTACATATTCCTATCTTGGTATTTAATTGCTTATTTAACATTTTAACGGACGCAGGGCCATTACCGTGATCAACAAAAATTAATAAGGGCTTTTTCATATATTCTTTATCCTCCGAATTATTTACAATACCATCTATTGCTATTTTTTACATTTCAGTGCACTATTTGCACTTTAGTTATGATGCCCCAAAGAGAGACTTATGGCAAAAGAAGATCATATTGAAATGCTTGGTACTGTAATCGATACACTACCTAATACTATGTTTAGAGTTGAGCTAGAAAATGGACACGTCATTACCGCACATATTTCAGGACGTATGCGTAAAAACTACATCCGCATATTAACTGGTGACAAAGTAAAAATAGAACTAACGCCGTATGATCTCACCAAAGGCCGTATTATTTTTCGTGACAAAAACTAACGTCTATCAAGCCATTAAAATTGGCTTGATTAATAATCATGTTATCAAAAAAATATTCATCGATCAATAATGAGATAACCTTAAATCCCTTACTCCATCTACATATTCCACAATTCTAACTGCCTGCCAAAGTCATTTCTTCAATCAATACCGAGCCGCAATGTGTCGCAATGTTCGGATTAATATCTGTTCCCACACCAACAATACTTCGGAACATATCTTTTAAATTACCAGCAATGGTTATTTCTTCAACTGGATATTGGATTTGACCGTTCTCGACCCAAAATCCTGTGGCACCCCTAGAATAATCACCTGTCAAAATATTAATTCCCTGCCCCATTAATTCGGTCACTAGCAATCCCGTTCCCATTTGCTTTAATAAATCAGCTAAGTCACCGGCATTAGAATCTATCGTTAAATTAAATACGCCTCCACTATTCGCTGTAGTTTTCATACCTAATTTACGAGCAGAATACGTACTCAAAACGTATTGACATAGTTTACCGTCCTCTACAATCAAATTGTTACGAGTGAAAACACCCTCGCCATCGAAAGAAGCACTACCCAAACCTCGAAGTAAATGAGGACGTTCATAAACTCGTATGCCTGTAGGAAAAATTTGTTGTCCAATTGCATCGAGTAAAAAGGTACTTTTGCGATATAAATTATTACCACTAATTGCCCCAATAAATGTAGAAAACAAACCACTAGATAAACGTGATGAAAAAAGCACGGGGACTTTTTGGGTTTTAATTTTCTTCGCTCCCAAGCGGCTTGTAGCCCGTTTAACAGCATTACGTGCTAAGGTATCCATATCGACCAAATCATCGTGACAACGCGCTGTAGTATAATCATAATCCCGTTGCATACCACTACCCTCTTGAGCTATCAGAGAGCAACTAATACTATGTCGCGTGCTTTGTACAAACCCAGCAAAACCATCGCTATTCGCATGACCCAAACAAAAACTGTAGGTTGCTACTTGTACACCATCAGAATTAGTAATTCGTTTATCTAAATTAAGCGCCTGATTTTCACAATATAATGCTTTTTCTATGGCTTCTTCAGGTGTTAATTGCCAAGGATGATACAAATCCAAATCTTGAAATTGCGTTCCTGTTAATTCTTTATCGGGTAATCCAAAACAAGGATCTGGCGCACTTACTTTAGCAATTTCATATGCGGCAGACACCATCGCATCTAATGCTTCAGGGGATGTGTCACTGCTGCTGGCACTTCCTTTTGATTTCCCTATATAGACATTTAAACCCACACCTTTATCTTCGCTAAAAGCCACTGTTTCAACATTGCCCATTCGAGCATCTACTGAGAAACCACTATCAAGATTTACGGCCACTGATGCATCCGTAGCTCCTTTTTTCTTAGCGAGTTTTAAAACGTTTTCCATAATTTGTTTTAATTCGTCAGTTGACTTCAATGGTACTCTATTGATATTTTGCGGTAATGTTTTCATGATTACTCCACTAGCTAACTTTAATAGCATAAGGATACAAGATTACTATGCGAAGGGCACTAGAAAAAATCAGCTTATTTGTCTTATTGCAATGCGTTGTGCTAATGCCTGCTATCGCAAGCTCATGGATTAAATTAGCACCAGGGGTAGAATATCAGGATTTGAACACTAACTTATTAACGCACTGGTCACATATTCATGTCTTTCGTATTAATTTAAAGTATAACGAATTAAACTCAGTGATGGCAGGTGCCCTAGACCATGCCCATGCCTCTGCTCATGAATTTGCTCATCACAGCAATGCATTGATCGCAATCAATGGTGGTTTTTTTGATGAAAATTTCCATCCTTTAGGATTACGCATTAGTAAACAGCAGCAACATAATCCACTGAAATATATTAGTTGGTGGGGTATTTTTTATATTAAAAATAAAACACCGCATATATCCGATGTACGTAGCTTTAAATACGAAAAAGACATTGATTTTGCCGTACAAACTGGGCCAAGATTAATTATAAATGGACAAATACCCTCATTAAAACCAGGCTTTGCAGAACGCTCCGCTTTAGGTATTACCGCAAGCAATGACGTCATTATTGTAGTCACAGAAAACGCGCCTATCAGCACCTCATGGCTTGCTGAAATTATGAAATCCTCTCCATTAAATTGCAGTGATGCCCTGAACCTAGACGGCGGCAGTTCAAGCCAGCTCTACGCCCGTATTGGTCACTTCCAAATTAATGCACCCAGTTTTGCCAATGTGAGTGATGCTATCATAGTTAAAGCAAGATAAAATCACACAACTTATCCACAGGATATCCTCATACTTATTCTCTTGATATTTAATTTGAAACACACTATATTGTGTAAGTAACATAAAAAATAACTATATATTGTGTTTTAACCACGTTCAGCTTTCGTTTAAATTGATTCTATGACACTCAGATTGAGTTCAAATTTACGGAAGTCTACTGAAGCAACGTTATTATCTAAAGCATATCACTGGAGGAAGCATGTCAGCTATTTTAGACCCTATTCAAACACCCTACTTTAATCAGCTGGAATTAAACGCAAGCACACCAGGAACATTAAAAATCGTTAAACGTAATCGAAAAACAGTCCCATTTGATGCCACGAAAATACAAGTTGCTATCACAAAAGCATTTATTGCTGTCGAAGGTCCAAACGCTGTTGCTTCAAATCGTATCCGCGATCAAATTGATACCCTGACCCAACAAGTCACTCAAGCATTTTATCGTCGCCTTCCTGCTGGCGGAACGATCCACATAGAAGACATTCAAGATCAAGTTGAATTAGCATTGATGCGTAGCGACCAAAATAAAGTTGCCCGGGCCTATGTTCTTTATCGCGATGAGCGTCGCAAAGCACGTGATACCACACTCCAAACAGCTAAAGATAATAAAGCACGCTTAATTACTATGCCGGATGGTAGCGTACAACCACTGGATATGGAACGAGTCAAAACGATTGTCGATGAAGCCTGTCGATCATTAGAACATGTCCAATCTGAACCTGTTATCAAAGACGCTTTGCGTAATTTATACAATCAAGCCAAATTAGACGATGTTCACAAAGCATTAATTATGGCAGCTCGTGCATTAGTCGAAACTGAACCCAATTATACGTACGTCAGCGCTCGATTATTACTAGATAGTTTCCGTTCAGAAGCCCTAACGAAAACCGGAATGCAGCAGCACGATGCTACATTTGATGAAATGACAACACTATACCCAGCTTACTTTAAAGCATATATTGCACAAGGGATTGAACAAGGCATACTTGATTCTAAACTAGCCGATTTTAACTTGGATACTTTAGGTAAGGCCTTATTACCTGAACGTGATATGCAATTTACTTACTTAAGTTTACAAACACTTTACGATCGTTATTTCATCCATGAAAACGGTGTTCGTTATGAATTACCACAAGCATTTTTTATGCGAGTCGCTATGGGACTTGCCATTCGTGAACAGGATAAAGAAGCGAAAACCATCGAATTTTACACGTTGCTTTCCTCATTTGATTATATGTCCTCAACTCCTACATTATTTAACTCAGGAACCGTAAGACCTCAACTATCAAGCTGTTACTTAACCACCATACCGGATCATCTAGATGGTATTTACAGCGCATTAAAAGATAATGCCTTATTGTCAAAATTTGCTGGTGGTTTAGGCAATGACTGGACTCCAGTTCGTGCGATGGGCTCTCATATCAAAGGAACAAATGGTAAATCACAAGGCGTAGTACCTTTTTTAAATGTTGCTGATGCAACAGCTGTTGCAGTTAACCAAGGTGGAAAACGCAAAGGAGCAGTTTGCGCTTACCTTGAGTGCTGGCACCGCGATGTTGAAGAATTTTTAGAATTAAGAAAAAATACAGGTGATGATCGTCGCCGTACACATGACATGAATACCGCGCTATGGATCCCCGATTTATTTATGAAGCGCGTCTATGCTGAGGGTGATTGGACTCTGTTTTCTCCAAACGAAGTTCCCTTATTGCATGAGCAATATGGAAAAACATTCGAAGCCTCTTATTTACAATACGAAGAAGATGCCCGTCACGGTAAAATCAAAAATGTTAAGACAGTACCTGCTATTAAATTATGGCGAAAAATGTTATCCATGTTATTTGAAACAGGCCACCCTTGGCTAACATTTAAAGATGCTTGTAATTTACGTTCACCTCAGCAACATGCTGGTGTAATTCACAGCTCTAATCTGTGTACAGAAATCACATTAAATACATCTGAAGATGAAATTGCTGTATGTAATCTCGGCAGTATCAACTTACCAGCTCATATTATCAATGGTCAATTAGATCAAGCGAAACTACAGCGTACCATCAATACCGCTATTCGCATGTTAGATAATGTTATTGATATTAATTACTATTCTGTACCGCAGGCTCGCAATTCCAATTTGAAACATCGTCCTATTGGTCTTGGATTGATGGGGTTTCAAGATGCACTGTACGCATTAGACATTGATTACATGTCTAATGAAGCATTAGAATTTGCAGATACATCAATGGAATCAATTAGTTATTATGCAATAGAAGCGTCTTGTGCATTAGCAACAGAACGTGGCCAATACCCAAGTTATGAAGGATCATTATGGAGCAAAGGTATTTTACCAATTGATTCAATTAATCTCTTACAACAGGCCCGTGGTAAGTATTTGGAACAAGATCGCAGTCAACGATTAGATTGGGAAGCCTTACGAGTTAAAGTACGAACTCAAGGCATCCGTAACTCCAATCTTATGGCTATTGCCCCAACCGCAACCATTTCCAATATTTGTGGCGTTTCGCAGTCGATTGAGCCTACTTATCAAAATCTCTATGTCAAATCTAATCTTTCAGGCGAATTTACGGTGGTCAACCCATATTTAGTCGCTGATTTGAAAAAATTGAAGCTTTGGGATGAAGTCATGGTAAATGATTTGAAATATTACAATGGTAGTGTTCAACCAATCAACCGCATCCCAGCAAAATTAAAAACACGCTATGCAACTGCGTTTGAAATGGATCCTATTTGGCTAGTGGAAGCAGGTTCTAGACGACAAAAATGGCTAGATCAAGCGCAATCGCTTAATATTTATATGGCACAACCATCCGGTAAAAAACTCGATGATTTATATCGTCAAGCTTGGTTACGTGGTTTAAAAACAACCTATTACTTACGCAGTGTCGGAGCCAGTAACGCTGAAAAATCTACCGTTACCGATGGCGCACTCAATGCAGTAAAATTAGAAGAGCCTAAAGTATGCTCGATTCTTGATCCAGATTGCGAGGCTTGTCAGTAGCTCATCGATCTTAAAAATCAGTAACCCAGTACATCATGCTGAGCATAGCGCTTCAGGATGGCGTACATGGCAATTATTTTAACTATTAGGAATAGGAATTTATTATGCCCCATACAGAATTAGACTCAATACAACAAGCAGTACCTACAGCTGGCGTAACAGGTCTTGAGTTACTTGAAATGGGCGCTGGGCGTATTCAAGTAGACGATAAAAAAATCATTAACTGCCGCGCCGATCTAAACCAATTAGTACCGTTTAAGTACAGATGGGCGTGGGATAAGTACTTAACAGCATGTGCCAACCATTGGATGCCCAATGAAATTAGCATGAGTGCTGATTTAGCTTTATGGTGTGACCCGGAAGGTTTGACTGCTGATGAACGACAAATTGTACTAAGGAATTTGGGCTTTTTCTCAACGGCAGATTCACTAGTCGCAAACAACTTAGTTTTGGCCGTATATCGTCACATCACTAATCCTGAATGTCGCCAATACTTACTGCGTCAAGCCTTCGAAGAAGCTTTACATACGCATGCTTATCAATACGTGATTGAAAGTTTGGGGTTAGATGAAGCAGCTGTTTTTAATATGTACCGTGAAATTCCATCCGTGGCAACTAAAGCAGCATGGGCATTACCATTCACTCAAAGCCTTGGTGATCCCAATTTCCATACTGGTACACCGGAAAACGATCAACGATTATTACGTGATTTAATTGCATTTTATGTCGTATTTGAAGGTATTTTCTTTTACGTAGGCTTCACTCAAATTTTGTCTATGGGTCGACGCAATAAAATGGTTGGAACTTCAGAACAATTTCAATATATTTTGCGCGATGAATCGATGCACATGAATTTCGGTATCGACGTCATTAACCAAATCAAAATTGAAAATCCACATTTATGGACAACTGAGTTCAAACAAGAAATTATCGAACTCGTTAAAGAAGGCGTTAAGTTAGAATATCAATATGCTAAAGATACGATGCCTCATGGTATTTTAGGCATGAATGCAGAAATGTTTGAAGAATACATCCATTTCATAGCCAATCGTCGCTTACTGCAAATTGGATTGCCAGAGCAATATCCGGGTGCAGAAAATCCATTTCCATGGATGAGTGAAATGATGGATCTGAAAAAAGAAAAAAACTTTTTTGAAACTCGTGTAATTGAGTATCAAGCGGGTGGCACACTCAGTTGGGACGACGAGAAATAGGAATAATCATGACCATTGGAATTTTAGCAACAGGCGATGAAATCATTCATGGTGATACGTTAAATACCAATGGTTATAATATTGCAGGTTCATTAAGTTCGTCAGGTATGCAAGTTGGCATGCAATTAGCGTGTAGCGACAAAGAAAAAAGTATTGTTGAAAGTATCGACTTTTTAAGTGAACATCACGACACTGTCATTATCATCGGCGGGTTAGGACCAACCTCCGATGATCGCACTCGCTTTGCTTTAGCAAATTGTCTAAATATACCTTTGATTGAGCATGAGCCAGCAATTACCCATATTCAAACACGTTTAAAACGAGCGGGACAAGTGTTAAATAATGGCAATCGTCAACAAGCGTACTTCCCTTCGAATGCAACGTTGTTAGCTAATCCTCACGGCACAGCACTAGGCTGCAGCTACATCCACAATGGTAAACTATTCATTCTGCTACCAGGACCACCTATTGAATGTTTAACTATGTTCACAACTTATGTTTTACCAATGCTGGAACAACGCCAACCTCGTAGTAATAAAAAATTAGTAAAATGGCGATTATTTGGTGCATCGGAAGGCATGATTGCAGAAAAATTGGATAATGCCCTTAAGCAAATAGGTTGTGAAACTGGCTATCGGTTAGAAAGACCCTATTTAGAATTCAAGGTTATTTGTTCTACAGAAGAAATGAAAATGGTACGACAACTCGTAGAACCTATTTTAGCCCCTTATCTTATTGCAACACCTGAGCAGCGTGCTTCCGAATGCTTGCAAGAAATAATCGAGTGTCTCAAGCAGCCAATTGTTATTAGGGATGAGGCCACTGGGGGCGTATTACAAAGTTTGATACAAAAACCTAGTAATTTCAGTTGGTTAAGCTTTAAAGAAAATCGCGACGCAACCTGGTATTTTCACATACAAGGTTTGGACGGTTATTGGCGAGAGCTTACTGAAACCAACACAACAGACATTCGCTTGTCTTATCGACATGATAAGTTAGAAAAATGCGAAACACACACCCTACCCTTTTATAACCAATGGATAGTCAATTCTGCAGCTGAATGGATCGCCTTTCGTATAGCTAGAATTTTATTGGAAACGCCAAAATGCATCGACTCACCATTTAGTCCATAAACTTTACTTACTGATAAATCTACCGTTGTTATATGCAATCATTTTTCCGCTGATTTACAGTGCATTTAAATAACAACGTGTTTTTTTTTTGACTAAAAATACAATGTCTAGTATAATGGTGTCGATAACAAATAACGGGCCAGAAACAACATCCATTCGCCCCCTATTTAGGAACCACAACATGCCTAAAAATCTCATCATTTTACCACCAAAACAAGGTGATGTACCAAGCACTGTAAAACATTTGGTAGAGGAATCTAATACCAGTCTACCCCTGTGTTTTAATCTTAGTTACAGCGGCATTAAGCAAGAACATAATTTTGCGCTAACTCTCGGAGAGGCTCTTTTAAGCAAAGACAATCTGACAATTCAAGACCTAACAACTGATGGCAATAATATCGGCGGCGGTTTTCAGAACCAACAAGAAGGCCATGGCGTTAGAAAATTAGCACAGGCAGTGAAAAAAACACAAACCAAAGCTCTTTACCTGCGTGATAACCAGCTTAATGACAAAGATATAGAATGTTTAGCCGAGGAATGCGTTACAGAAAACAGCTCATTAGAAACGTTAAATCTTACGAATAACGGCATAACATCGAAAGGAATAGAACCTCTAGTAGCCGCACTTATCAAAGACAACTCATCATTAATCCACCTTGATTTGGAAGGAAATATGCTCGGGGACGAAGGGGTTGAATTTTTAGCAAACCTATTAGAAGATCCAAATTGCAAAATAAAAACACTTGTTCTTGCGGCCAACGACATTACCCCAAAAGGTGCTAAACGCCTAGCAACGGCTCTAATTAAAAATACCAACCTACAGACATTAAATATGCTCGACAATCCCATAGGATCGGCTTTTAGTGATCTCGAAACGAGGGTATCAGAACGTTCTTTTGAATTAATATATAATAAACCTGTAATATATAATAAACCTGATAATATTGAACAAAAAAACAGCAGGAATACAAATCCAAATACCCATTTACTAAACCTAAATGCCGTTCAAAACAGTCACTTTGCATTGTGCCGTCACGTTACTCCCCAAGACGTAGAAGGCATTGTGCAAGGAGTAAGCGCCAATACTGAATTAACGGCACTTGATATCGCACACAACCGTATACATATGAACGGGGAGTTTGCGTCTACATTTGCAGCAGCACTAAATCAGCACAAAAACTCGCTTATAAAACTTGAAGCAGGTGACAATGAAATCGGTGGTGGTTCGGATAACCCCAATGCCGGACTTGGCGTTGAAGACCTTATGCAAGCATTGCAAAACCAGACAAAACTAAAAAAGCTTCATCTGAATAATAACCAACTTAATGACAGAGATATAACTCTTGTAGCTGATTACTGTGTTACGGGTAAATTAACTGAAATTAATATTGCAAATAACTGTATAACATCTGAAAGCGTAGACAGTCTAAGCAAGATGCTAGCATCTTTAGATTTAAGATATCTAGATCTTTCGTCTAATAACATTGGCGATGAGGGTGCAATAAAACTAGCAAAGGAATTAGGATCTAGCCGATGTACTAAAAAACTTATTCTCAATAATTGTGGAATTACTATTACAGGGGCTATGGCTATAGCGGAGGCCGTAATACAGAGCAACTACTTGATAGACATATCATTAGGGATTCCAACACTTGATACATTATTAGAGCGTTATACCACTTCCTGGAAATTACAACACGCCCTTGAAGCAACAAAAAAAGAGACTAAAAAAACAATCTCTACAAATGCATTTACTGACATATTAAAAAACTATCAATCAAACTCATTCCTAGGATGGTTATTGGGAGAGTGGTGGGTGTCTAAAACCATACAACAATTACGAGAACTACAAAAAAATAGTGTTGTAACAATGGATGATGTGCGGCAGAAACTAGGATTAGGAGAGAGAATAGAACATCGACTCAATTTCTTTAATAATTCAGAGGTTAAATCTGATGGCTCAGGCACAGATAATGTTCTTTGTAAACTAAGAGAGGCATTCTTAAGCCCCCCACCATAAAAAAAATCTTGACCTATCTAGTTTACGTCACGAATTGAGCAAAATAATATTCGTGCGTAAACCCTATCGTCATTTCCACGTAACTATCTACATTCAGTGATATAAACCACCTTGTCTTTTTCAACAACAAGCATGTCTCTGTATTGATTGAATAAAGTTAATAATGTGTCTTTTATCTCATTAATCTTCTCCGGTTCACCTACTGTACGTTGGATAAGGAGTAAGTATGATAACATGACTGTTAGGATTGAATTTGAACTAATAAAATGACCCTGCGTCAGTTTTTGTGGTGAATCGGCCATGGGATAAGCAATGTTTTTATTCATGATTTTTTTAAAAAGAATCACATTCATTTGAGAATGACGTATCATCTTGCTGACAATTGGTTTTGTTAAAGACGAATCATGAATCATTTCCTCTAACACGCTGGGTGTGCTATTTTTTTGTAAAAGACATCTACCCATTAACTCTTGCTTATCTATCTCAAATAATAACTTACTATTATTAATTATTTTAATCAATCTGATAAGTTGAGCTTCATTTAAATTTGGGTATTGATTCAACTTGTTTAAGACCACTTTATTGTCTAAATCCAGATGTAGATAAGTTTGCTCAATCCTATCAATTAATGTTTCAACAATAGTATTTGCTTTAATTTCATTTTTTTGTTCAGAAAGAAGAAATCTATATTCTTTAAATTGCTCTAATGCCTCTGTTTGAAGCTGCATAAAAATGCCTTTTAAATGAGGGATTTCAAATATGGATAACAACTGCGCTAACGCTTGAATCATCTGAATGAAGAGATCACGGTTCATTGCTGGATGACGGATCAACTTCGCCACTACGTTGGGCGTTAATTCTTTTGTTGAAATAATATCCGATAACATCGCAACATCCAGTTCGCAATTGGATAGAATATAAAGTAAAACCGCCTCATTCACTTCCAGATGTTGAATGATGATTCTCAAATTATTCTGATTTAAATAAGGTTTTTTCAGTTGTTCTATAAGAGGGACACTTGTTTGTGGAAATACTAATTCACTAAGTCGCAGCTGAACCAAGAGCTCTTTATTCATTGCTGGATGAGTACGCAACAATGCCACTACGTTAGATGTTAATTCTTTTGTTGCAATAATATCTGATAACGCCGCAGCATCAGGCTTGCAATGATTTAAAATATGAAGTAAAACTTCCTCATTCGCTTCCGGATGTTGAATGATGACCCTCAAATTATTCTGATTTAAATAAGGTTTTTTCAGTTGTTCTATTAAAGAACCACTCGTTTGTGACAACGTTAACTCAACAGCTTGCATCT
>JAUYSP010000029.1 GCA_030696305.1 Legionellaceae bacterium
GGCTTTGATTGAGAAAGTAAATCCTTATTGGGATGACTTGTATGAAAAACTGATGTAATCATTGGCATCCGTAAGGTCACTAGATTGCTTCGTCGCTACGCTCCTCGCAACGACGGCTTTAAAAATCGTACCGTACAGAGACAAACGTGTTGATTTGATACCCTGATATCCCTACAATAAATTATCTAAGAAATTTTGGGTTATAACGTATGCCTCCTAGTGCCACAGTTTTAGCTCAACCTCTTCTCATCATCACCTTAATCGCTGTCATTGCACCAATTATTTCAAACAGTATAAAAAAACCGCGACTACCTACTATCATATTCGAAATTTTGCTCGGAATACTCATCGGTCCTCATCTCCTGGCTCTTATCGAGCCGAATGCTCAGCTCAACGTCATCGCTAACATAGGTCTTTCATTTCTTATGTTTCTTGCCGGCAATGAAATTGATCTAAAACGCATCGCTGGTAAACCACTTTTACTTGGATGCGTGGGATGGATATCGTCTCTGTTCCTAGCATTAGCTATGGCTGTAGTTTTAATTTTAATTAATGACTCATTTCATATTTCAAATAACAAAGCACTTCATGTCTTTGTTCTTGCTATTGCGTTCACCACCACAGCGTTTGGTACGCTGTTGCCTATTTTGCAAGATGAACAGATTTTTGAGTCAACTTTCGGTAAGTATATTTTAGGAACTGCCACAATAGGCGAATTTGGACCAATTATTGCTATAACGCTCTTATTTAGTCATTCAACGCCTCTAGTAACAGGCGCTTATCTTATTATTTTTACAACCATTTCTGTAGCAGCAGCCTTTCTTGCTATAAAAGCCAAGCAACCCAAATTGATTGGCTTTGTACGTCGCCATCTGCATTCGACCAGTCAACTACCAATTAGAATTTCAGTGCTTATCATCTTTTTTCTCGTTTATTTGACGCTCGAGCTCGGTCTTGACGCTTTACTAGGAGCATTTGCCGCTGGTATTGTAATTCGGCTGTTTACTCCAGAAAAAGATGCGGATGCAATAGACAGTAAACTGAACGCGATCGGATTTGGGTGTTTTATTCCTGCATTTTTTATTGTAAGTGGTATCAACTTTGATGTTGGAACATTTAATTCTCTAGAAACTATTTTTACCATTCCTATATTTCTTAGCTGTATGCTGCTTGCTCGCGGGCTACCCATTTTTATTTTTTATCGCAAACACTTGGATTGGCCCCAAACAAACGCGTTAGCGCTTTTTTCTTCAACAGGTCTTCCGCTAATTGTAGCAATTACCACGCTTGGCACCGAAAATGGCCAACTTCAGACCCAAAATGCCGCAGCACTTGTTGGTGCCGGCATGTTATCGGTGTTGTTATTTCCTATGTTAGGTTTAAAACAATTACGAAAGAGCAAAAATCTCCAGTCACAAAAATGATGGCATTAACGCCACCACACCTCTCTAATAGACAGCGGAGCCTATGTCCGCTCCAGTGATGTGCGTCGAAGCAGCTGGATACCGCGGACAAGCCGCCGCGGTATGTCGAAAGCTCGCCTTTTGCTTAATTTATGCCTCTATCAGACGTCAATAGCAAACTCTTGCTATTGGGATCACGAGAATATGCTTTCAATATATCGTCCACTAGCTCATCAAGTACGCTGAGTTTAGCTTCCTCTTCAATAAAGCGTCCCTCCGCTTTCATCGCATTCAACCGCTCTGAAATTTCTTTAGAAACTGACCCATTAGGATACAAATTTGCCAAAAATCGTCGTGCTTCGGCAGGTCCAATTTGGCGATAAAGCTGATTTCGTACTGCAGCATCTTCAGCCGTAGTACTAAATGCCCATAATTCGATTGGGCCAAGCGTTAAGGTTAACAATTGAATGTTAATACCATTCTTAGTCGCATATTGCGCTAAAAAGGTGGCTCCGCCATGTCGGGGCCCATGTACACGGGTTCTTAATGCAATTTTTGCCGTTTCAGTTAATCCAAAAATTTGACAGGTCTTCTCAATTGTCTGAGCTGGGCCTGCATCCATAATATAAATTGACGTTGCAAAATCCACCATAACCGAGTCAAAATCTTCTATCGATTGCGATAATAATGAAATTTGTACATTCCATTTTCTGCCTTCTCGCATATCGACAATCACTTGCTCACGTACAGCCGCTGATTTAGCGGTCCGATGAAATTCGTCATAAATAATACGTTTAGGATCCTCACGAATTTCCGTGACGCGTTGTTTATGATAGGTGCGATATTGATCGGGTACATTATTCATACTTTCTTCAGTCAAATAATAATGGCGCGCTAAAATATAACGAGCCAACATGTACATAACCGATGTTTGTCGATCCGCAGCGTCACCCCCGCTTTTTGCAACCTCATCCAAATCTAGAGAAACCACCCGAGCATCACCAATATCAAATGCTGTTACTCGAGATAAAATAGGATACTCTCGGACAGCGCCAGAAATCATACGTGAAAAAGAATTAATTAATGACTCACCAGTAGGTGCCGTTACCTTCTCATACAAGTCTTCAATTGAAGGTGTCCTACAAATTGAAGCAGCGTCAGCAAGCAGTGGCATTGCATATCGTTGAGCAAGCATTGCTTCGTGAGTAAAACCCGCAGAATATAACGCATCTGTTACTTCCCACCACGTTGACTTCGAATCTCGAACAAAACCTATTTCTTCTAGAATACTATCAATAAATTCTTCTACCCCAGGCGAGTATGGCGTTGGTTTACCCTCATCCGATGTGCTTTTATATAACTCATCCACCACCATACCGACTAAATCAGGCATACCATCATAAGGTTTTGCCGCGCCAAGAGGCGTGGTTAACAGCGTTAAAAAATTAACCAAAAATGATCGTTCACTTGCAGTAGCTGTACGGCACCCTAATTGCGTATCAAATGGATTAATTGAGTATTCAGGTGTCATCCTCAAACGATAATAAGCAACCAAGTGACGATTTTCTATTGGTAATGCTTCTTTTAATAAAGAAATTAACCCACTACTCGAAGGGCCTATATCAATGATCGCAATACGAGGTAATCGGGATAATCCTGCAGATAAACATAACGCTAAATTCTGCGCACTAGATAAAACAGATTTACCCGAACCTGGACGTGCATAAACTAAATCAATCCAAGTTGTTTGTTGGGAGGACCCTGGTTGAAATGGCCATAGTTTTCCATCCGGTGAACGAAATAATAATGCACCAGATTGCCATGGTGATGCAGGTCTTGTAATAGGTAACATTGAAATAACTTGTGACAACGGAGCGATTGTTGCAACAGCGGGGCTATTTGTGGTCGTAGCTAACATGCTAGCTGCAAAACCAGCGAATGGATCGCCACAAATTTCCGAAACATCCGTACTTCCCCAGCCTTGAATCGCCTTCACTAACTCTGAACTGCGTCGACGAAGCAGAGCAAGCTCACCTTCGGCTGCCCAAGTCGTAGCAATCACACGCAAGCGAACAATCGATTCATCTGTATTTAGCTGAACATACTTTAATAAATTGACTGCATCACTAATCAAACGATTCTGTGGTGATGAAAAACTTAAAACGGAGGCCAACAATCCCTTCAGCCTGACTGTATTTAAGGCCTCGCTTTCTATAAAAAATGAAATCCGCCAAGGAACATGGGTGGGTAAAATTCGAGAAAATAATTGGGTGAAAGGCCTAACGTCTTTAGGAAACAAATCAATATAGGACGATGAGTAAATTTTATTTCCAACTAACAACGTACGTCGATCGATTGTTTCTGCATCACGAGGAATAACTTGCTTTGCTAAGGAAGGCCAGAGTAAATCAGAAGAGTCTCCTTCAAAATCATTCACTTCACGAACTGTTATAGGATCACCTGGCAGGCTTGCTCGCCAATCATCGGCCGTGAAATCGGGATCTGCAGTCATGCGTATTGCATGTACCGCTTCATGAACATTTAACTGCCTCGCAAAAATATTCAATGTTTCAATATCATTTAAAACAGATCGTACGTATGCACCATGAATATCTCGTAATTCCGCTATCGCTGCAAAAATAGCTTGCGAATTCCGAAACGGTGGCACTTTTTCTTCTCGAATAGATTTCAGTTTCGCCTTATTTGCAACCTTGAGCTGATCGGATGGTAAATTAAATGGTCGGGTAGTTAACACAAAATAAAGTCGTTCTTCGGAACAATATCGTGCCAAGTAATTGACACGTTCTTCGAATAAATCAGATAAATCTAGATGCAATCGTTCGGCCGTTGCAGTTGCAGGCGCATATATATCACGAATGGCTTTATGAATATTTTGTTTTTCATGACTGAAATAAACTTGCAATGCATGACCAGGCCGCCCCATCGCTCCCTGAAATGCATTTGTTAACCCTTCGACTAATCGGTTGAATTCATCCGCGCCTACTAGGGAGGTTACCCCTTCAATACTAATTACTGAAACCAATGATCCATCGTGATTAACAAGCACTGTGGGACTATCAGCTGTTTCAAGCTCACAATACGATTCGGTTGTTTGTTTTAGCGATGTGCTTAACCAAGCAAAAAAAGTATCAACTCCCTCAAAAAAAGACTCTGCTAATGTCGCCATTCGTTGTATCTCTCCATTTCTAGGTTTGTTGCTAACGGCTGTGCCCTATTCTTTTTTTTCAGCAATTTCTTCTAACGCATTTGCCGCCCATCCCTCTATCTGCTTTCTAAATTTCGCTCTTGAGGGCAGTAGACGAATACCATTGCAAATCACCGTCATTTGTTCATCCGTAATAGGAGTGGAATCAATTAACAAATGACCAAAAATAGCAGGATCGCTTGTCCCTTCGCCAAATTTATCTTCCACTTGTTGCGAACGAACCTTAAAACCTAAATAAATGGTTTGAGCACTAGATTTATAACCTGTATCATTAGTAATTGCACAAAATAAGACATGGCATAAACTATTTAACTCAGCCTGGGTAAGCTCTGGTAAATAAATCAGAGTACCACCACCATAGCCACCAACCCCTACAGATTCAATAAAAAAACACTGTGAACAGAAGCAGCAAGCTGTGACTAAATTAGTCATCTGGTTATTGTTGTAATTACCATCAAGATTAACCACATCTTGATACAAACGGGCTTGAAACCCACAAAACTGACAGGTATATC
The DNA here is from genome assembly GCA_030696305.1 of Legionellaceae bacterium. Lineage (GTDB taxonomy): Bacteria > Pseudomonadota > Gammaproteobacteria > Legionellales > Legionellaceae > JAUYSP01. The sequence continues at coordinate 5,145 of JAUYSP010000029.1, forward strand.
GATCTCGTTGAAAAACGCGCTTTGCATATAACTGAAATCGTGGATCAGATTGCCTAGCAGAGTACAACCGCCAAGCACCTGGCGTGGCCATTAACCGTAAACCAGATGCTTTTTCGTTGTTATCTGCCATAACCATTAGCTACCGATTTCCATACCGCCAGCTCCTGCAGTTTGACCGCCTCCAGAAAACATCGTATTACCAGCAACACTTAAAATTGAAGGTAAGAATAATAACGCTGCAGCGATAAATACTAAACCGATAGGTTGCCCGATTGGCGTTTGCTGAGGGTTATCTTTATGTTGCTTGAATTTTAAAATCGCGCTGATAGCAAATCCCAAACCAGCAATATAGGAAGAAGCGGTAATAAGCTTACCAACACTATCAAATGATTGTGTAATAGTAGAAGCCATGGTACCGATAGTTTCTTTGCTGGCTGCAAACGCTCCACCCGTAAAACAGATTACCGTAACACAGGCTAAAACCATTAAACACGTTTGACTATTGAGTTTTTTCACCTTATCTCCTCTTTATTATTAATGTTTCCATTATTATTTAATTTAACCGCAATCGCTCTCCAGGTTTTCCGAAACCTTTTACGCCAAAATACACGCAAAGGATTATCTCCAGGGAAAGATCAACTTATTTGGTTAAAATACATCTTTTCGAGCTTTATTAAAGCAATCCAGTTCGGATTTCAATTGAAAATGAGTCTGGATTGCTTCACTGCGTTCGCAAAGACAAACTTTATATCCCATGCTCTTGCCCGGATTATCCCCTGTGTAGATTTGTAGAACTAGCCATACAATGTGTTTGTGATTACCTGCATTGTACCCACTACGTTCATCGCTAGTATACCACCAAACACATGCATAAACCCTTTCCCTGTATTGCCCGCAGATTGCCCTTGAGCAGCCCCTCTAGCAATCATAATCCAACCTTTAATAAAAGCAAATAATCCTATGACTTGGATTATTATCGTTATGGAAGTTCCTACTGCACTATTGGAACCGAATATACCAGTCATATAAGGATTTTGACTATATGCCAATACGGTCGAGTAACCAAATGTGCTATTCATCAACGTATCAAATGCACTTGGAAAATAGAGTAACATTCCAGCCACCAGAATGTAAATAAGGGCTTCTTTCATATTGCCCGTTCCAGACATGCTACTGCGCTGCTCTCCGTGTGTTTTTAATGTGAAAATAGCTTTGATTGCAAATCCTATCCCCATTAAATAAGCAGCACCCGTTAATAAATCTTCTACGGGTACCAACGAATTCGCAAGATTTGTCAGTACATCTACTTCACCTGAATACCATGAATCACTCAACGGCCTGCCTCCTAACTATCATTCTGACTAAATCGTATCATTTGGCCTGTGCTAGTTAATATTTGCCCTTGGATTGCATCAATAAATTTCACCATACCATAACCAGGTATAATTGTACCTACTCTCACAGTGAGTGTGGAACCATTTGTAGCTATTAACCAGGCACGCCCAGGTATTACTGCTTGTAAATAGTATTTTACAAAAGCTGGATGATGCACGACATGTTTTACTATTTTAGGCCTAGCTTTCGCACGCTCTGTTAGCACTACAATGCGTTGAGCTTGCTCCTGTACTATTGTAGACACTTGAAGTACTTGTTGATTAAGTTGTGCTATTTTTTCCGTCAGCATATTCAAGTTCGTATTTAAATTTGACATTTGATCAGTGGTAGCAGCAAATTGTGCTTCGATCTTAGTTTGATTTTGTTCCATGGACGCTATTTTTTGTTTAATATTTTCAATATCCGTTGCTGACATATTTAATGGTTGCTGCTGGGTTTGGATAGGCATTGGGCGAGGAACAGTAGTAGCCGGCTTTACCTGCGTTATTTGTGAATAAGGTGCCTTGGATACTTTAGTAAGCTCTTTGTTACTAGAAAAAATCCCGCTGGTTAATTTATATAACATTAAAAGAAAAATAATAACGCCTAAAACCACAATTGCATTACGAGCAGGGGAAGGCCTGTTAAAAAATTCTCTCATCACACTAACGTTAAAACGTGACGTTTTTTGAGGACTAGCTCCAGGTATTGATTTATTAGAAATATCTTCCGTAGTAGAGTCGGCTGTCATATCAGGCTCTTCTGCAAAATGATATTCCTCATCAATATATTGATCGGTTTCATTGTGATCGTTTTTATTATCGCTCATGTTGCACTCTCTTCAATTATTCTGAAATACTCAAATCCTGTGTAAATAGAACCCCTATAGCCGTTCCGGAATACACTTGCACAGTCGTGGGCCTTGACATGTTTTGTTGCGCAATCTGCCCCCAAGCCTTACCGACAGTAGCCAAGCCGATAACCGCATTTTCAAGTGCAGATCGCCCAATACCATTTTGTACTGTTGTATTCTGAATACCACCTGTCCCACCTATCGTAACGGTTGTATCTGCAGATTGAAATGCATTGCCAAATCCTTCCAAAAATGTAGATGCAAATAATGAGCCATATCGCATTAAATAATGATGATCTGTTTCACTTGAAAGTGCGGTGCGTGCAGTATTAGGGTCGACTGCAAAGGCATTAATGGATAATGTCTTTGGAGCACCTGGTAGAGATAACGAGTTAAAGGAGATAACCATTTTATCGGCATTACTAGGTAAATTAAATGTACCGATTAGCTTACCGCCTTTTAATTTGCCCGTCACAATAGTAGCAAGAATTGGCCCAGGTTCATCCGTATTTATAGAGGTATCAATCACCGCAAATAATACATCTCCCATACGCACAACTGGAATTGTATTATCACCAGCAAGATTGGCATTTTTATCACTTCTCATCAAACCATTAGGGCCCGTTGCCTGACCTGTATTAGCAGCGTCATCGTCTTTTACAGTGCCAGCAAGGTATTGTTGTGTTGCTACTGTCTTCCAAGGCAACATAATTTGGTTAGCCTCCGAGAGCATCGATGCCGCTCTTTGCTGAACTTTTTGCTGAAAAAGCTGATCCGTTTGTTGCATTTGCTGACGTTTCATAATGTCTTCTAAACGTTTTGCATTTTCAGCTTGTAAAGCCGCCTGTTGATTAGTTGAAGATGAAGGTCCGCCGCCGATGGAAGGAATTGTAGTCAGATTAGATGTAGAAGGAGCCGCGGGCTCTATTTTTTCTAGTCCGGCTAGAGCTGAATCCTTTTGAGTTATACCAGCGTTGCTTAATTCATCTGCCGAAAAACCAGCATTTTTTAATTGTGCGAGACCAAAACCAGCGTCTTTTAAATCTTTAGCTGAATAACCTGCTTTTTGTAATTGATCTGCAGTAAACCCGGCATTTTTTAATTCAGCAGCACTAAAGCCAGCCTCTTTTAAAGCCTTGGCATCGAAACCCGCATTTTTCAAATCTGCTGCACTAAAACCAGCGGCACGTAAATCTTTCGCACTGAAACCCGCTGCTTTAAGCTCATTAGCATTGAACCCAGCATTTTTTAATTCCGCCGCAGAAAATCCTGCGTCTTTTAGTTCCTGCGCACTGTAACCTGCTTCCTTTAAGGCGGCGGCACTACACCCCAATGTTTTACGTATAGTCGTAGCTGAAACGCCCATAGCCCGAGCAGCTTTTAAATTTTCAACACTACATCCTGCTCTGCCTGCTGCTAACACCCCTGCAGGCGTTAACGCAACACCTGCTTGGGTTAGTTCCGCAGGTGTAAATCCAGCGGCCAGCAACTCACCGGGTGTAAAACCTGCCGCCGCTAAATCAGCCGCACTAAAACCAGCTTGTTTTAATGCTTCGGCGCTGCATCCATTCACTTCATGAATCCGTTTGGCAGACACGCCCTGTTCCTTTAATATTTTTAATTTTTTAACATCGCAGCCTACTTTTTTTAACGCCGCATCATCAAATGATTCAGGAGCAAAACCAGCTGCTATAAGTTGAGCAGGAGTAAAGTCCGCACCCAGCAGCGACTTGCCATCAAATCCTAATTGTTTGAGAACATCCGCTCCACAACCATTTACATCGTGAATTTGTTTTGCTGTTACACCCTTAGCAACAAGCGCTTTTAATTTGTTCGGGTCACAACCTGCAGCAGCTAACTCCATATTTGATAATTTATCAGCCTGACTTAATTCATTTGGAGTAAAGCCAGCACGTTGTAAATCATTCGAATTAAATCCCCCTTTTGATAACTCACTGGCAGTACAGTGAGCCATTTTTTTAATCATCAATGCACTGACACCAGCTAATTTTTCCCGTTTTATTGCTTCAGGACTACATCCTGCGTCCTGTATGTCCTTCGCTGAAAAACCGGCGGGAAGCATATTTTCGGCGGCTTTAATATCTGCTTGAGTATATCCCGCTGCTGCCAGTTCATCTGGTGTAAAGCCCGCATCTAATAAGTCTCTAGCCCCAAATCCAGCAGCTTTTAATTGTTCGGCTGTAAAGCCTGCGTCTTTTAATTCTGCTGCACTAAATCCGGCATTTTTAAGATCAAGCGCACTAAAACCAGCTGCTTTCAATTGCTCTGCACTACACCCGCTAATACGTCGAATTGCCGCAGCAGTTACGCCTGCTGCACGAAGTTGCTTTAAATTTTCCACGGAGCAACCTGCTTTTCGCACATCTGCTTCCGTAACACTATCGGGTAAACCACCAGCATGAGCAATATCTCTATCAGAAAAGCCAGCTCCTTTTAGTTCACCATCCGAATATCCAGCATTTTTCATTTCTAGTGCACTAAATCCAGCTGCATGCTCTTCACAAGCAACAAATCCACACGCTCGTAAGGCATCTGCTCCATAACCAGCCGTTTTAAATTGAGCAATACCAAATCCAATGGCTTTTAATTCTTCACAACTACATATTGATTTTAAGTCAGGCAAGCCATATCCGGCTGTTTTTATTTGCTCACAAGTACAAGCCAATTTTAAATCACTTAGAGAAGCATTATTTTGATTAACAGCTTGGTTTATACTCTCTTTACTGCAATTAGTATCTTTCAAATTTTGGAACCAAATAGTGCTCTGAGGGCCACTAATATTTTCACGTGCCAAGGTAGAAAAACCAATACCGCCCTGTCCATCAAGCACACCGACTGGCTCAACCCCATCCCCAAAAGCTTGCGAACGAATAATTGTCGGAATTGCGCTTGTCCCTTTTGCTTGGGCTTGCTCAGCTTGTTGGATATTTTGTTTTTGTTGCAATGCAACATATTCATCAGTTGGATTCCGTGCTCCGGGAATAGACTCAATACCAGCAGGTGCTCGGCTCACATCAGAAGAGTCCCCAAAGGGATCCAAAGACTTCCCAAATTTTACAAATCCAATAATGATTGTAGTGAGCAGCAAAATAAGCGTAAACACAATAATGATACGTGTACGTGTATTGGAAAAAAGTGCTTTAATGTTTTCTTTTTTACCTGCCATTTGTCATAACCCTTCTACCTTTAATTGCATTACCTTGCCATGCCATGAAACCAACAAAACTGGGGATTTTTGCATTTCGTAAGCATGCATGCCGTCTGCACTTGTCATACTACCAATCCAACCTGGAGATAATATGGTTAAATTTGTTCTCACAAACATCGTGTTTTCAAGTAACCAGGCTCGAGCATCTCCCCCACTTACTGTCAAACGCCTGCTGCCTGGAGGAGGAACGCCATCTAGCACATGTAGCAATACATCGCTAGCAGAAGGTGGTAATCCTTCTTCCATCGGCATACTTTTAGCATTGGGACCATAACCCTGAACGCGTAAATCTACACGATAATCAACTGCCTTCTGGCCTGGAATAAGAGTCAGCATGACCGGTGTATTTAATCCTCGCAAACGCACAGCCAAATTTCCGTATGTATACAATTTGCTCGATTGAATCATGAGAGTATTGCTGGTTTTATCCCATTGTATATTAAACGCTGAAGGATCACCGAGATCGTAAGCACTAATAGGCCAAGGGGCCCCGGTGGAATCTAAAAAAACCAAAGAGGAAACAAAACCTTGTGAAAGACGAATAACAGGAGGCGTTGACCCAGGAGATAAATTGACAAATTGGGATGTTGCCGTGGGCTTCGGAGGCGTGTCCACAGGCAATGTCTTTGCGTACTCTGAACTATTATACGCCTTTCTTAATTTTTTAATTTTATCTGGATTTAAAGGAAATAATTGCTGCTCCACACTTTCAAAAGCCAGTTCATCAATTACTTTAGCATTATCAGGCGCCACAACATCAAGACCACCAGGCTGAACTGTTGTTACGTTAGAAGAACCTGCCGCCGCTTTATCGCGCCGTTCTTTAGCAGGATCTTTAACTACCGTTTGTGAATTTTGCTGGTTAGATGTTGATTGCGGATTTTGATTTCCTGCAGACAGTGGATTCGCACGTGCTGAGTCAGATAACAAGCGTTTTTGCAACATACGTAACTGATCTAATGCCTGTCCTGCAGAATTTTGATCAGCGGCACTAGCAGCGTTGGTAAACACCAGAAAGACCCCTAATACTAATCTAGAAGTCAGACGAGACGCTGCTGCAAGCGGGAATTGCTTCGTTAACAATTGCAAAGACGGTTTTTCAAGCAATTTTATAAAAATGGCTAAAGTCGAGTTCAACGGACATTTAATATTTTTTATAGTCATCATCTTCATTAACTCGTTCCACCGCTCGCTGGAGCAGAAACAAATTGCGCAATTCCAATCCCTCGAGGTGAGTTTAGAGTATCCACCCGAGTAACCAACATTGTCACGTTTAAATTTTGTTGTGAGAATTCACTCGCACTTTGATAGGTAACTAGAATTGGCATTTGGATCCGCCATGCATAACGCCCATTGAGTATACCTTTTTGTAATATAACCGGAGCGCTAGTTGCAACCGCAGACACAACTAATTTTTTTGCTTTTACTGCATCGAGGTTATTTGAGCTTCCTAATGCCGAAATAAATTGGTCCCACCCTTCAGAAGTAAAAAATCCAGATGCAGCAACTAATTCGGAACGATAATTCACAAAATTATATGAAAACGTTGCTATTGCTGCCTGATTTGCCCACTGCAATACGGCTGGATCAGATTGATTAGGCGCGTTTAGGGCAACCAAGGGTGTAATTCTACCATTAATGCTGGTTGCAAAATACTTGGGTGTCGGCGGATGAGTAATAATATAAACCAAAATGCCTGCTAAAATAAAATTACAGAGCATGGAAACCAACAGAACAAACATTATTTTTCGTTGGCCATCTCGATAAAAACTATTTCTCATTGCAACATTTGCTAAAGCATCTTCTGCCATATTATCTTATCCTCTCACTGCGGTATTGTCCGCGCATCACTATCTTGATTAGGGCTTGTTGCTAATAACGGCACCGAGCTGTAGTTAGGCATTTCCATTGCTGTTAATAATACGGGAGGCGTCTCACCATATGTTGCATAAAAATCAGGCTCTGGCAATCTGTTGTAAAAATACCAAATCGCTAGGCCTAAAAACGCATTTAGTACTATAGACACTAACAGTAATGATCCTGATTTGCGATACGATCGCACATAAAATCTTTTGGAATGTTTAATTAAATCCCAGGCTCTCCGACTCATGCCACAGCCCTTCTAAATATTATTTCAATTCTAGAGTTTGGAGACGAATCCGTACATTTTGCAGCAGGTACTATAGGTTTATCATCACCCATACCTTGTGTAAATACCATACGTGTTTCAATATTTTGTGACCAGAGGTAATTAGCAATCGTACGTGACCTTGTTAATGTTAACGCGCGTGTACGTCGTTCTGATAAATAACAACACCCGTAAACATTGATGTGTACAGTAATCTTGCGAAATTGCCTCATATAACACACAACATCATTTAACACAGCATATGCACCCCAGTTCACCTTAGGAGACTGGTCAGCGAAGATTAGTGCTGATGGAATACTAATTAAATACATCTGTCCCATTGATATAACTTGCACACCTTGTTTAGCCAACTTTCCCTGAAGTTTTACCGTAGTTGGATCTGATGCGCCATCAACTGCTTGTGGAAGCACCGGCACATCATCAATAGGGACTTTAGGTGAGGAATGGCACCCCAAAAGACCTATCAACAACATAAAAATGAGGTTAATTCTCAACAGATAACTCCATATAGCAAACGAGCCATGTAAATGAAATCAAAACATACTGCAGACTTTGATACAAGTATTTTTTTACGATTCTTTTGCACGATTACGTTCACGTTTTATTTTTTCAGAAAGTAAACACACTAATTCGGTCAAATATTCACTGGTTGCCATATCACGATCTTCGGGTGGGTAACTCGTTGCGGTTTGAAAATCTTTAATAATTTCATTAGCAATGTTACCCGCAAGGCTCGCCTTTTCACCGGTAAGTCTTTCAATCGTAATGATGCTATTACGTGTTTCATTAATCGGTAATAGCGCCTCCGAAAAGCGAGCAGTATCTTTGACTAAAAGGGGTAGTGACCCTGAGGATTGCTGCAACTTTGTGAAAATATTTATTGAACCAAGTATTTCTTCTTCTACTAAATCTTCGATTTGCTCAGGTTCATTCTGGTTATGGAACGCCAGAAGAACTGAAACCCCGCGCTCAATGGGATCATCAACGGTCGAATCATGCAAAGACTTCCTAACTAACGCAATAGTTTCACTTTCCACATCAAGGATAATGCCAGGAGCATCGCCCGCTAAAACAGCCTGAAAACCCTTTAATTGCTTTTGCAATTTTTCTAAATAGTCATCCGGTGGTGGCTCTACCTTCAAAAATTGATTTACTTTCAAGCGCTTTACGGGTTTAGGTGCTGCATAAAACATACTGGCTCGAACGATCTGTGAGCGGAAAAAAATATGTGCCTCACCTTCTGTTTGATCTTTTAAATCGAGTAAATCGACCCGCGCTCGCTTTTCAAAAGAAGAACTTTTGGTATCTAAATAACTATTTGTCATACTATTTTCTTTCGTTTGAAACGAATCGACTTTAGTTACATAAGCTTCACCTGCTGTTTTAGTAAAAAAGTCCCAGGTATCAGTAGGATCTTCAAGTTTCATACAAATTTTAATATTGGTATTTGCACCGATTGAAGCAGCTTCTTCTTTGGAGGCTTTTTGAAATGCGGGTAAATCCTGTCCGGCAAAAATAGCTGAAAAGCCCAACGATCTCGCCTGTGCAGGGACCACAGCAAATCCTTTTACTGCATAATAACCATACTCATCAAGAATACAGATGTAGGGTGTTGGCGCGTTAGTTGGTTTACGTTCAATCACATCACGATAATCACCTTCTACTTCTTCCCCCAAACCAGCGGCCATCATAGCTTTCAACGAGGATACAATGACTTTACCTAAGTTAGATAATTCATCGGGAGATTTTTCTAAAGCCGGCAATAGTACAACTAAAATCCGCCTGTTTAACACCACATCTTTAAAATCTACTTCTGCTAAGTTAACGCGGATAATGTGACCATATGTATCAGCTAAAGATGAGAAACTACGGACTAGCTGCATCGTAATAAAACCATGCTGTTCCAATACTTGAGAAACTTGCTTGCCTTTTTTTTCCTTATTATAACCAGGTAAGGTATTTAAGTAGTTACGAAGTGGATCCGTTACTAATTTAGGAATTTGATCAATATTTACCGCTTCTTGCTCGTCACGCGGAAATACTTTATCAATAACAATGGATTCCAACCGGCCTAAATCAAAGTAATTTCGAATGGTATTTGCATCAAGTAAAATAGCACCTTCATCACGCATATAAACCAGTAAACGCATTAATGCTTCAACAAACGCAATCGCACGGCCTTTCCACATGTCACCATCACCACCGCCTGCAGACTCTCCCATTAAGCTAACTACTAACTGGGTCAACATACTTGACGACCCCTGGCAAAATGGGTTTAACGTATTGGATAATCGTTTTTCTTGAGGGCCAACAATATCACGCGCACCGGTCATGAAATTAATTAGAAGTAAATCATCTTCCCGGCCCATACTTCGAACCATAGAAAATACTTTGGCATACAGAGAGTTATCGCCTTTCCCATCGACATATATAAACCCACTACCTTGCACTAAAGCATTAAATGCAATTGAAACTAACGCTTCCGTCTTACCACTACCTGTGGAGCCAAAAATTAACGCATGGGTTCTCATATCCTCATTAGCAAACCACAATTCCTTATTTGTCTTTTTTTCATTACCAAAATAAGCAATACCGCGCGCCATATATGGTAGTTTAATCCCCGGTTTTAAATCATTAAAATCTTGTGTTTTTGCAACTTGCGGCAATCGGAAGGGTAATGAATGTTTACGGGTCATTGCAAACCAAAACAAGCCTAAGCATAGTAATAAAGCAAAAATAGAAATTTCAGGGATATAAAAAACTACGACACAAAACGCTGCGAAGAAAATAATAACGTTTTTTGGTTGGCTAAAAAAATCACTAATTCGTTGACCAACAGAGCGCGTATCCCGTAACAGTCGAGATGGATCGATTTCATTCCGTGAATCAATACCTCGCATCATGGCTCTAATCCCTGAAGTTCTTTGGGGGTTAATTTCACCTCTTTGATGGCAATATCTAAGGCTTTAATTGCTTCATCAATCATAGGCGCTCTCGAACTGCGACCCATTACTTTCTCTGCGCGCCAATGGGCAAATGGGCCACCAACTTCTACATAAGGTGTTTGTCTACCTACGCAATTCAACATATACCACAATCGCCTATCTGTAGGCTTTAACCATAAAAACTCAGAACTAGGTACAACCCCGTCTTGGCGGCCAACTTCCAGTAAACTAGCCATGACAGTTAACAAATAAGCATGTCGTTGAATAGCTTCTTGAACAAGCTCCGTTGGTAAATATTTTTGTAACACACTAGCTACCATGGGCGAATGAAGTTTACCTGCTACGAATGATTTATCTAATTCTTTCAAAATTGTTGCAGCCGCTACTTTATCTCTATTTGCGCGAGCCATAAAAACAGCAGCCAATGCTTGGACATGGAAAGGACAGCGATCCAATCCATCCCAAGACGGGCCAAGTTGTAGTGTAAACACACGCTTTGCATCACCTCGTCGTAACCCTGCGGTCATTTCTTGCCCTGGTAAAGCATTATCTAACAACAAATCATTTTTTTTGAGGAGATTATGTTTGCGAGCGAATTCCATGGGACTCATTGCCATGGCCCAGGGCCCTGTATTGATATCCATACTCACTAAATCTTGTTTTACAACAGGCATAATTGCCGGCCAGTTAGATTGCTCTTGTTGACTTAACGATTTCATACTGTGCGTTTTTCTATACCTAGTGGTCACATCGGAACGATATAAAAATAGGCACATAATTGCTATGATCACTGCCACTGGATAACAAACAAATTTACCCACATCTTCCAATAGAATTCGTAATTGCTTTAAATCGACCGTTCGCGGATCAATTGTTTGCATAATGTAAATATCATTATCTAATTGCTCGCTATGCACAAATAGGTTAATAAATTTAGCTTGCAAAATATTGAAATAAAAGACAATGGAAACAATGGAGTCATGAGCACTTTTCCAAATGATAAATAAACTTAGAAGCAACAACGCCATGATCCACATTGGCGCCATTGAATGATCGCCCGACTGTTGCTGTTGTTGCTGTTGAGCCATTCACATGCCTCAAAATATATTATTATTCTAGAGTATATACTGATAATTAGAAGAAAAGTAGCTTTTAGGTCAGGGTACCCAGGGTTGTCCCATTAAATAGCCGTCTTTGCGAACGAAGTGAAGCAATCCAGATCGATGTGACTTAAAAACTCCGATATCTAGATTGCTTCGCTAACGCTCGCAAAGACAATTATGACTGTATAATATCAAAATTAATATT
>JAUYSP010000030.1 GCA_030696305.1 Legionellaceae bacterium
CGAAGTGAAGCAATCCAGATCGATGTGACTTAAAAACTCCGATATCTGGATTGCTTCGCTAACGCTCGCAAAGACAATTATGACTGTATAATATCAAAATTAATATTTTATGCTCAATAATTTATAATGGGACAGCCCTACTCGATTATCTTTTCCCAGTTGCAAATCCGTTTGAGATTCAAGCCTTAACCTCTAATTTTTTGACCCCAAAAACGCGCTTTTTCCACGATCTCGCGTTCGTTTAAGGTTAACAATTCACGGTTTTTCATTAATTGTTTTCCAGCTACCCATACATCGCTTACTTGCTGACGTCCGCAAGAATAAACTAATTGAATGACAGGATCATAAATAGGTAGCGTTTCAATTTCATCCAAGTGAATAGCGATAAAATCAGCCGTTTTACCTTTACTTAATGAACCTACCATATGATCAATACCCAATGCTTTTGCGCCATTTAATGTGGCTAATGCTAACGTTTCATCTGCATTCAAACTAACAGGACTCATGGTGGATACTTTTGATAAAAATGTTGCAGTTCGCATTTCACTAATCATATCCAAGTCGTTATTACTTGCGACACTGTCTGTACCAAGAGCTACATTCACCCCCAATGATTGTAATTTTTCAACCGGGCAAATACCACTTGCCAATTTCATATTCGACTCTGGGCAGTGAATGATATGGGTTTTAGTCTGAGCAAGAATGTCTAAATCTTCTTCGTTCAATTGTGTTGCATGAATTGCCAACAATTGTGGGGATAATAATCCGAGATCATGTAATCGTTTAATCGGTCGTTTTTTAAATTCTGTAAGCGATTGTTCTATTTCCACATTAGTTTCGTGTAAGTGCAAATTAATTTTTAAATTAAATGAGTCAGCCAATTCTTTAATTCGCATGAACGACTGATCTGAAACTGTATAAGGAGCGTGTGGTGCAAACGTGGGAGTGATTAACGTATTATTTTTATATTGCTCATAAAAATCGATACCTTTATCAAAATATTCATCTGTAGTTTGGGCCCAGGCAGTAGGAAATTCTATGACAGTCATGCCAATAAATGCACGAATTCCGGCTGTTTCAGCAGCGCGTGCTGTTGCTTGTAGGAAATAAAACATGTCATTAAAACACGTCGTGCCACTACGAATCATTTCTGCCATTGCAAATAATGAGGCGTCATGAACAAACTCATCAGCTAACCATTTTTTTTCAGCGGGCCATATGTATTGAGTTAACCAATCCATTAAGGCAAGATCGCTGCCTAATCCGCGAAAATAATTCATGCCAATGTGAGTGTGTGCGTTGATAAAGCCAGCCATGATGGCATGTTGCGGATATTCGCTAACACAATTGGCTTGATACTTTTCTTTGACAACGGATGTGGGCAAAATATCAATAATTATCCCGCTGTTGATAAGCATCGAATGGTTTTCTAATACACGTTGGTTTTTTTCGCCAGTAACTATCCATTTAGCATGAACAATATGATCAATTGATTGCATATGTGAGGTCCTTTTTTATCGTGAATGGCAAGAAGGGTGTGATTGTATTGATTATGTCCGAAGAATGTCAACATTCTGGCAAATTTACAGCTAAGCCACCAAGCGAGGTTTCTTTATAAATTGTCATCATATCTTGTCCAGTTTGTTTCATTGTTTTGATGACCTTATCTAAAGAGATTTGGTGTTGACCATCGCCAATTAAAGCGATGCGAGAAGCATTAACCGCTTTAACAGATCCCATTGCATTGCGTTCAATACAAGGAATCTGGACTAATCCCATGACTGGATCACAAGTCATTCCTAGATGATGCTCCATCGCAATTTCAGCGGCATTTTCAATTTGTTCAACTGTTCCACCCAAGACTGCCGTAAGGCCAGCCGCAGCCATTGACGATGCAACGCCCACTTCACCTTGGCAGCCGACTTCAGCGCCTGAAATAGAAGCGCCTTTTTTATATAAAATACCGATTGCAGCTGCTGTTAAAAAATAAATATGCATGTATTCATCGGTAATTTTTTTATGAGCATCTTGGCAATAACGAAAAACCGCAGGAATAATGCCTGCAGCACCATTGGTTGGCGCGGTTACAATCCGACCACCAGCGGCATTTTCTTCATTTACTGCCATAGCATACAGGTTAAGACGATTCATAACATCGGATCGTTCGTAAATGCTTTGAATGCCTTTTTCTTCGTTTAATCGTTTGAAGAGATCAGGAGCTCGCCGCTTGACGTTTAATCCGCCAGGTAATATGCCCTCGTGTTTACAGCCATTTTCAATGCATTCATTCATTACATGGGCAATGTGTTTAATACCTTGATAGATTTCATCATCAGTATACCAGGTACGCTCATTGGCTAACATCAATTCAGCAATACTCAACGAATGCTCTTTACATAAGCGCATCAGTTCGGCTGCTGTTTCGAATGAATAAGGAACCGTTTGATTTTCTTGTTTAGGGGAATCAAACTCATCTTCAGTGACAATAAAACCACCGCCGATTGAATAATAAATTTCGCTAATAAGTAATTGATTTTGAGCGTTATAGGCGTTAAATCGCATGCCGTTGGTATGTTTAGGCAAGCAATCTTTTTGTAAAAATAATAAATCGGTTGCTTCATTAAATGGAATAGGCTTACCTGCTAAATTCAGCGTTTTGGTGCTAATAATTTCATGCATTCGAGGAACCATACTTTCAGGCACCACTGTTTCAGGAGATTTTCCTTCTAAGCCATTGAGAATAGCTTTGTCTGTTGCATGGCCTTTACCTGTTAATGCTAATGAGCCATATAATTCGATTTTGATTCGGTCGATCTGAGCCAATAAATTGTGTTCATCTATTTGCTTCAAAAAAGCATTAGCTGCTAGCATAGGGCCAACCGTATGAGAGCTTGACGGGCCAATACCAATTGAAAATAAATCGAATATGCTAATACTCATGTTTGTTCCACTCACGTTGAATGTGTATATTTTAGCACAAACTTGAATTTAAAGTTAACGTGCTTATCAGCATTGATGTTAAGTTAAACAGACCCCTCGTTTTGATAAAATGGTTTGCATATACCAAGCAATACAAACCATTATTGCGCCTAAGGTACAGGTAATTAATCCGACGTTCACATAATAGTGCTGATAAATAGGCAAGCTATCTACGGGCGCAAGGTTATCCGGAATCGCCACCCAACCAGCAATATGTCCTGAAATGGTGCTCGCAAGAGAACTACCAAGCAGCCAGACACCCATTGCAAAGGCTAATCCCTCCTGGTCACAATAAAGGCCAACCATACTTAATCCAACCGTGCTAACCCATAACTCACCTAAAGTAATCAAAATATAGGTTAATGCAATATAGTTGCCATTGATAATGCCATTCTGGGCTTGTAACGATGCATAATACATGAGAAGTAACGCTGCACCGGCAAAAAGAGTCCCACAAGCAAATTGATAGGGAATAGAAAAACGCGGAAATTTACGATAAAAACGAGGAAGCTGTAAACCAAGCGCGATAATTAAAATAGGATTAAGCATTTGATATTGTGCTGCAGAAATGCTTAGTCCGAATAAATTTAAATCCGAATTATTTTGAGCAAATAAAACCAATGTACTATTCATTTGATTGTAGATAACAAAAAATACAATAGATTCTAGAATTAAAATAAACGCCACAAGTTGTTTCCAACGTAGCTCGCCAATTAATTGCATGGTTTTAATAAAAAACCATGCAATTCCGCATCCACATCCAATACTAACGATGATGTTAGCTAGCATAATATGTGAGTAACTAAACAGCGTGAATGCATAAATTAGGATGAAATAAGCAATCAAAGCATATTTGGCTGAGGTAGGTAATGATTTTTTATCTTTGCCCCAAATCACATTGTCATATAACTTATACCTATAGGCAAAATTAATGGCCGCAATCGCTTTTCCTGCGAAGGTTAACGTAAGAACCGACAATGGCCCATAACGACTTTCAAATAATTCAGGGGCTATGATCGCTGCTAATAAAGCCCCAATATTAATAGCGAGATAATAGTAAGTCATCGCTGATTTGGCTTTGACCGCATTGTCAGCATAAATATGTGAAACCATCGTGGATGCCGTGCCCATTAACAACGAGTTGGCGGCGGGCATTAGTGCATAAGCGGCGATAAAAAGTGTGTCTCCATGGGTGGTAATTGTGTAACCACTTAACATGACCAATAAATAACCGGCTGCTAACAAAATACTGCCAATTAAAATACTACGTCTAATTCCCAACACACTATCGGCCATATAACCGCCTAAAATAGGCATTAGGTAGCCTGTGGCTTGACTAATACCAATGAAGGCATAGGCAGTGGCCTGATTGTATCCTAAACCGTGAGAGAGTAACGGTTTAGTTAAAAATAAAATCAAAATAGTATTTAAGGCGTAAGATGAAAACTGACTCCAAAAAGTTATCATAATGATATTCGATGTTTGTTGGAGTCGGGTATTAAAATGGGGTAGATAGCCTTTCATTGATGACATCCTTGAGAACCCTCAGCTTTTGATATTATGATATTTTTTATTATTTGTAACTCCCGCAGGTACAAACTGAAACAACGTCATCCCGAACATAGTGAGGGAACTCCGAAATTTGGTGCTTCGGGATGATGTACCCGGGGAGCTAGGATTATTTTAACATACAATTTTCTTGTTGCTTTTCCAGGTGAATGGTATTTTCATGTTCAAAAATAGAACTAATGGCTATAGTATATTGGTTCAATCCAATAGGGCAGTAATCAATTACTTCACCGAGTTCTGCTTTAGTTATTATATCTAGCATTTTTTGCCCAGAAAATAAAATATCGGTGGTTTCAATTGTGAATAATTTCATGCTGTGTTTCAGTTTAGCTCGATAATGGGTTCGTGCAATAATTTCTTGGCCTTTGTAGCATCCTTTATTAAAACTTAAATAGGATGTGCGTTGTAATCCAAGACGGTGAGGAAGAAAGAGCCCTCGAGAAGCGGGATAAATTTCAATATAACCTGCTTGTAATTGTAATGCATGCCAGGCTAAGGAACCGCGATATTGCGCTTTGTCGAACCCATTTTTTATCGTATTTTCATGTGTTAAAAATAAGTATAATTGTTCAGTTATTTGATAGCAGCAATAGGTTTCAGTTGAAATAACTTCTTCTTTATTCATTGGAAGTACCGCATCAAAAGGTATTGTGTCTTCTTTATTTTGTAAATAAAAACCGAACAGCTGTAGGGATTGATTAGGTTTTAAAGTAACCCGAGAAAATAGAGCTGCTTTGGCGAGATTAGTTTGTGTTGTTTCGAGCTGATCTTTTGGAAGGATCAGATGCAGTCCATTCCACTCGACGACATCCATCAACGCGATGATTCTGCCCTGTAAGTTACACATAGCACCAGGACGCATTTGTTGCGCATTCACTTCGCGGATATCACAACTTAATTGCCCTTGTAAGAACTCAGCCGCTTTATCTCCTTGCAGATCTAGTCCACCAAGATAGTTTAGTTCAAATATATAATTTTTATTTGTATCAAAAACGAGTTCATTGGGGAGGGTATCATTGCTCATCAGTTGTCTATTATTTATAAGATGTTCTATAGGCATAAGTGTCGTTATATTTTTGTTTTGACTGAGTATATATGATAAGGTACTGCTTCGCTAAAATCACTAGTAATTAATCATGTTGTCAGAACAAAAGAAATCAAAATTAAAATGGCATTGTCGGCGAGGCATGTTGGAATTAGATTTAATTTTTGGTCGATTTTTGGAAAGGCGCCTCAATTCAATGACGGAAGCAGATTACGATGGATTTGAACGGTTTTTATCTCACTCGGATCCTGATTTGTATGCTTGGCTCATGGGGTATGACGTCCCATCCGATCTAGAGAGTAAACAGTTTGTCACCCTCATTCACACTATTAATAACATTTGAACGATCAAACGATTATGTGAAATTAAGTATTATTTTGCACCTTTTCGTTTTATTTGGATTTTACCATGCACACTATTCTTCCATTTTGATCTTTATTCTGTTAATTGTTTTGTCATACTCTATGGTTATTATCTTACGGAGTCGTTTGCCACACCCAACGATTCAAACCTTAACTTATAATAAACAGCATTGGTTTTTACAATTCACCAACCAAGACGAAGCAATAAAATACTCACAGCTACATATCCGAGTTGATGCAGGCTTTTTTATGTTAATTACGTTATCTGGAATAAATTTGCATAAAAGTTTGGTGATATTTCATGATCAACTCTCCATTGACGAATGGAGAATGTTACACGTGATTGATGAAATAAGTGATAAACCGGCAAAACCACTAAAATTGAATAATACCGAATCTTGAGTTCATTCATTAATGTGAATAATTCCAAAAAGTATAATTTTCGAAAACTCTTGCAAACTTATGAATGTTCATCTACTTTTTATGTACGGAAATTGATATGGATTTTTTCAAATTTCTGGAGCGATGTTCAATTCTTAACAAGGAGATAGAGAATGAATAAAGATATTTTTGAAGGAAAATGGGAAGAAGTAAAAGGAAAAATGAAAAAATCATGGGGAAAATTTACCGATGATGACTTCAAGCAGATCGAAGGCAACCAACAAGAAATCTATGGTAAACTTCAAAAACATTATGGTTATTCACGCGATCAAGCTGAAAAAGCAATAAAAGATTTTATAGAAAAAGATTAATAATAAACGATGAGAGACATCTTTCATCAGTGTAGTGTCTCTCTCTTTAGCTCTCAAAACAGATGTATGCCTTAGAAAAGCTTAAGTTTAGATTTTTCTTAATTTACTTAATCGCAGTTTATTTGTATACAGGGAGAATAATGTGTTCAAATATATAGTCGCCTGGCTGTTTGGTGTTCCATTAGTTGTTTTGATGTTAATTTGGCTAGTTTCACACGCGTTTTAATCTAACGTTAAATCTTAGGGAGTTATAATAATGATAAAAGAAACAGTAGCAATTCATGAGCAGCATTGTGCAACATATCCTTTAAAACGTATTTGTTGGTCTGCGATTTTTGTCGGCGCATTGGTAGGTGTGGGTTTAAGCTTTCTATTAAATCTGTTTGGTATTGCCATTGGGTTAAGTGCTGTGACTGTTAGTGACAGTGGTGGAATTGCCTTAGCTGTTGGTGGGGTAATAGGAATTGGTATTGCTGTGATCATCTCGATGTTGCTAGCAGGGTATGCGGCAGGTTACTTAGGACGAAAATATGCTCCAAGACGTAATCTTGGGATTCTATATGGATTTGCAACATGGACTGTAGCTTTATTATTCAGTGCTACGATTACTAGTTCGCTAAGTCATTATGCTTCTAGCTATTCTCGTGCAGTGATGCATACAACTATTGTAATGCAACAAGATGCTAGAGATGATGTACGTCAAGCTAAAACGACATCAGATCAGAGTGAAGTTACTGCTGCTGATGTGACTGCTACCACTAAAAGCTTAGCTTATGGTGCGTTTGCTCTTTTTGCATTATTTTTCATCGGTGCAATCTCTGCTTGCGTAGGTGCTTGCTTGGGCATGAGCTGTGATAGAGATGACTAGGTAAGAACCGATTCTAAAAATGTCGTCCCTATACACGTGGACGACATTTCCATTTCAGCGTATCTACACCACCGCTATACTTTTCCTCAGCCTTTTCGTTTTTATTTTCTTAAGCTATGTTACTATATCACCATTCTTCTAAGTCAAAACTCCTCTCATGCTAGAAAGTGATCGTTTAGTCAGTATGCAACCCGCCCCGTCTGAGGAAGCATTAGATCGGGCTATTCGCCCATTAAGTTTACAAGAATACATCGGGCAGGAGGATATTTGTGAGCAAATGCGTATTTTCATTGACGCGGCTACTAAACGGCAAGAAGCGCTGGATCATGTATTAATTTTTGGACCGCCGGGCCTAGGTAAAACGACACTTGCTAATATCATCGCGCATGAAATGAATGTTAATCTTCGCCAAACCTCTGGCCCCGTATTAGAGCGAGCAGGAGATATTGCAGCAATTTTAACGAATCTTCAGGTAAATGATGTTTTATTTATTGATGAAATTCATCGATTAAGTCCGGTAATCGAAGAAATTTTATATCCAGCAATGGAAGATTACAAATTAGATATTATGATCGGAGAGGGGCCTTCCGCACGTTCAATTAAATTGGAACTGCCTCCATTCACTTTGATTGGCGCAACCACTCGAGCTGGTTCATTAACCTCACCATTACGCGATCGATTTGGAATTGTACAACGCCTGGAATTTTATTCAGTGGATTCATTGACTCAGATTGTCAATCGGTCTGCACACTTATTACAAGTCCCTACGGAGCCTGAAGGCGCTCGGGCAATTGCATTGCGTGCAAGAGGCACACCACGGATAGCGAATCGTTTATTACGTCGAGTTCGTGATTATGCTGAAGTGAAATCAAACGGTGTTATTACATCAAAAACTGCCCAGTTAGCATTAGATATGCTATGTGTCGATCACCATGGTTTCGATATTATGGATCGAAAATTATTGCTAGCTGTAATCGAGCGATTTGGTGGTGGTCCAGTTGGTGTAGACAGTATTGCCGCTGCGATTGGTGAAGAAAAAAGTACTATTGAAGATGTATTAGAACCATTTTTAATTCAGCAAGGTTTTTTAATGCGAACGTCTCGAGGACGCGTTGCTACCCCGTTGGCCTATCAACATTTTGGTTTGGCTATAGATAATACGGAATCTGAGGGAGTTTGAGCGTTGTTTAATGAAGATACTTCCAGTTATCGTGTGTATGTTGAAGATACTGATTTAATGGGTATTGTTTATCATGGGAAATATTTGTACTTTTTTGAACGGGCTCGTACAGATTTACTCAGAAACAATGGAATTTCTTTGACTATGATGGCAACATATGATACATATTTCGCCGTTCGTGATGTACATGTTCGTTATCACTATTCAGGACGATTAGATGATATATTAACCATAAAAACACGTGTTGAGAACAGTAAAGGATGTACTTTATTATTGAAACAAATGATGAGTAATCAGTTAGGAACATTATTAGCGGAGGCGACCATTCAGTTGGTAACCGTAAATAAATTGTTAAAACCTAAACGAATGCCGAAAGATATAAATAAAATGCTTATGGAGGAATGTTAAATGGGTAGCCATGCTAGTGTCTTGGGTTATTTTGCTCAAGCGGGTTTTATTGTTAAGTTAGTGATGTTGCTTTTGGTTGTCGCTTCGTTGGCTTCATGGACGCTTATTGTTCAAAGAGCATGGTTTTTTAAGCAAAAAAAACGTCAGTATGAATCATTCAATCGGCGGTTTTGGGGTAGCAGCGATCTCAGTAAATTATTTGCTGAAATAGATGCTAATATTGAGGAGCGACATGGTTTAGCCGCAATATTTCATGCTGGATTTAAAGAGTTTATGCGAGTAAGAAACTATGGTGGTGTTGTGTTGGAGCCCATTCAGCGCGTCATGCAGATCAGTTATGCAAAAGAAGCTGAATTGTTAGAGCAACATTTGCCCATGTTTGCTTCGGTTGGATCGCTTGCTCCCTATGTTGGGTTGTTTGGTACAGTTTGGGGAATTATGACTTCATTTCAAGCCCTAGGCCAAGCTCAACAAGCAACAATTGCTATGGTAGCTCCGGGTATATCAGAAGCCCTCGTTGCTACGGCTTTAGGACTATTTACCGCTATTCCTGCTGTGATCGCCTATAACCGTTATACTACGCGCGCAAGTGGCTTACTCAATCGTTATGATTTATTTCAAGAAGAGTTGGTTGCATTAATTGCTGAGCAAACTAATGCTCCAGTGAGAGGATAACTCTATGATAAGGAAAAGAGCCCCTCGTAAAAGTCCTATTGCTGAAATTAACGTGGTTCCCTACATCGACGTCATGTTGGTTTTATTGGTGATTTTTATGATAACGGCACCTATATTGACCCAGGGTGTGACAGTGGACTTGCCAAAGGCTGCAAGTGAATCATTAAAAACAACCGATCGCGAGCCGATTATTGTATCAGTCAATTTAGCCGGTGATTATTTTTTAAATGTTGATGCAAATCCTGATAATCCGATAGCACCTCAAGCGCTAATGGTCCGTGTAGCAGCAGAGTTAGCGTTAGCTCGTGAGGCAAACCAAACAGTGAATGTGTTAGTGAAAGGCGATCAGGGCGTTGCTTACGGGAAGGTTGTAGGCGCTATGAGTTTGTTAAAACAAGCAGGCGCTGAGCAAGTTGGATTACTCACTGATTCAGCTGATGTAGGGGAGAACAGAGGATGACGATGTCTCGAAGTTATCGCAATGCTTTTTTGATAGCTATTGCATTGCATGTGTCCATTGTTTTGATGCTGTTAATTGAACGTAGCAATGAACATCCTGTATTAACAAATGATGCTATAAATGAAGCTTCGGCAGCGCCTCTTGAAATCAAAGAGCAGCAAGCTCAGGCAATCAAAGCAGTGAGTGTAGACAGTCGAGAAGTCATGGCGGAAATGAACCGCTTGAAAGACGATCGTGCGCAACAAAAACAAGCTGAGGTTAATAGGCAGCGCGCATTACAGCAACAAGCCGAATTAGCGCGTAAACAACGCATCGATGAGCAAAAACGCTTAGAAAATATTAAAAATGAGGAAGCTAAACTGGCTATTGCCCGTCAAAAAAAACTCGTTGAAGAGCAAGCAAATCTGAAAAAAATAGCGGCTCAAAAAGCTGAACAAGAAAAGCACCTTGCAGAAATGAAACAACAACAAGCTGAATTAAAAAAACAACAGGAATTGGAAACTAAAAAATTAGCGGATATTCAAAAGAAAAAAACGGAAGAATTTGCACGAGCCGAACAAGCTAGACAAGAACAAATTAAAGCTGAACTAGCAAAAAAACAACAAGCTGCAGCACAACAGGCCGCAATGAATGCGGCGAATAATGCGCGCGTTGCAGGTGAAGTTGATAAATATAAGGCTTTGATTATAAATGCAATTAGCCGACAATGGATTTTACCTGAAAATGCAAATAGTAACATGTCTAGCCAATTTCGAATTCGGTTAGCGCCAACAGGTGCTGTACTTGATGTGAGCTTAACGCGTAGTAGCGGCGATGCGATTTTGGATCGTTCTGCTCAAGCAGCAATAT
Organism: Legionellaceae bacterium; assembly: GCA_030696305.1. GTDB lineage: Bacteria > Pseudomonadota > Gammaproteobacteria > Legionellales > Legionellaceae > JAUYSP01. The sequence goes on from JAUYSP010000030.1 coordinate 11,148, forward strand.
TCAAAGCGTCGCCATTACCAGTGCCGACGGATCCAACGACATTTGATATGTTCCGTGATATTAGTTTAACTGTACGACCAGTGAATGCTAGGGGGTAATAACGTGATTAAACAGTTTATTGTAGCAAGTTGTATATTCTTGAATTTAGTAAACACGGCATTTGCCTTGGATTTGGAGTTAACCCAAGGGATTAATGCAGCACTTCCAATAGGAATTAACTCCTTTGGTTATGATAGTCAGGCACAATTGGTCGGTGATGTGATTAATCATGACCTAGGTATGTCAGGTCAATTTCGAATCCTACCAGCCAATGGATCAGGTGAGCAACCTATCAGTTTTTGGCAGCGTGCAGGAGCTGACAGTGTGTTATCAGGTCGAGTCATTCCAGTGGGCGGCAATCGTTACGATATCAGCTTTGAATTAGTGGATGCGGCAGCAAATGGACGTTTATTACTAGGTAAAAAATATCAAGTCGATCAAAACCAATTGCGATCATTGGCTCATCATATAAGTGATGAAGTTTACTTACAACTGACTGGCGAACGCGGCGTATTTTCAACTCGGATTGCGTATATTCTAGTTAATCGAAGTACTGGTAAAACACAATATTCTTTGGAAGTAGCTGATATGGATGGCAATAATCCACAAAGTTTATTAGTTTCTTCTGAGCCAATTATGTCGCCAACCTGGTCTCCAGATGGTCGTCAAATTGCCTACGTTTCTTTTGAAAACAAACGAGCACAAGTTTTTAATGTTGCTGTTTCTACTGGTCAACGTCGACTATTAACCGATTTTCCTGGGATCAATGGTGCTCCAGCTTGGTCACCTGATGGGCGGCAACTCGCGGTTGTTTTATCTAAGGGAGGCAGTCCTAAAATCTATTCAGTGGATTTGTCTAGCGGTAATATGAAACAGCTCACGTTTGGTGGCGCTATAGATACTGAGCCACGATATGCTCCTGATGGTCGATCCATTTTATTTACTTCTGGTCGTGGTGGCACGCCACAAATTTATCGGCTTTCATTGGCAGATGGCAGTATTAATCGCGTTAGTTTTAATGGTAATTACAATGCACGCGCTTCTTATACTCCTAATCAACAGTCGATTGTTATGTTACATCGTGAAGATAGACAATTTAATATTGGAGTACAAAATGTAGGGAGTGGGCAAGTCCTGGCATTAACTAATTCGCCAATGGATGAGTCACCTTCAGTTGCTCCTAATGGACGCTTGGTATTGTATGCTACTAGAGATCAGAATAGAGGTGTGTTGGCTATTGTATCTATAGATGGGCGAATCAAAATGAAGTTACCATCTCGGAACGGTGATGTACAAGAACCAGCTTGGTCGCCTTTTGTCTATTAGTGAATTAATTAGTTTTATAAATAGTGAATATTATGGTTGAAATTTATACTGATGGTGCATGTAAAGGTAATCCTGGTCCAGGGGGATGGGGCGCTATATTGCGTTATAAAGGACAAGATAAAGAACTTAAAGGCGCTGTTTCGATGACGACCAACAATCGGATGGAGCTCACTGCAGCTATTGAATCTTTGGCTTCTCTAACACGCTCTTGTCAAGTCAATCTGTTTACAGATTCAAATTATCTTCGTCAAGGCATGCAAACCTGGCTGGCACAGTGGAAAAAGAAGGGTTGGCGTAACTCTAAAAATGAACCAGTGAAAAATGCGGATTTGTGGCAGAAATTAGATGCCTTAGCGCAATTACATCAGATCGATTGGCATTGGATTAAAGGACATTCGGGACATCCTGAAAATGAACGGGCTGATGCTTTAGCGAATGAAGCAATTATAGAAATGACGGAGTAATTAGTGCGACAGATAGCCCTGGATACAGAAACGACCGGTATTGGTCATGAAGCAGGACATCGCATTATTGAAATTGGGTGTATTGAGTTAATCAACCGTAAGTTTACAGGTAATCATTTTCATGTATATTTAAATCCAGAGCGCGAGGTGGATGCCGGAGCGTTTCGAGTCCATGGAATCAGTAACCATTTTTTACAAGATAAACCATTATTTAAAGATGTTTTAAGCGACTTTACTCATTTTATAGGTGAGTCTGAATTAATTATCCACAATGCGCCATTCGATGTCGGTTTTATCAATGCTGAATTCAAGTTGGCAAACTATTCTAAACCTGTAGAAGAGCAATGTAGTATCTTAGACACACTTGTTTTAGCTAAAAAAAAGCATCCAGGACAACGAAATTCATTAGATGCCTTATGTAAGCGTTATTATGTAGATAATTCGAATCGTCAGTTACATGGCGCATTATTAGATGCCGAAATTCTTGCCTTTGTTTATTTGGCAATGACGGGCGGGCAAACAGAATTATTTGCAGACCCAGAAGAGAGCGCAACCAAAACTAAAAGTAATGCTAAACATATCAAAGCATTACTGTCATCAACTTCTCCCGTGTTGTTTGCAACAGCCGAAGAACTTAAACGTCATGATGAGTTTATCGAAACGATTGTTCAATAATACGTACAAATTGATCTTAAAATACTTGTATTGTATATAAAATATACTAGATTATAAGTATGCGTCAAATTTGTAAAAGGATTTAACATGAAAAAGCATATACCCGCTAGTCATTTTGCCCGCGCTTTGTTTTTATCCGGTTCCATTTTGCTGGTTCCCTCCTTAGCAGAGGCCATGGGTACGTTTGTTTATAATCCTAAAACGTTGCAATGGAAAGCTATTTCTTCGAATGGTCACGTAATTCGTTCGGGGCGTGGTTCTGCTGGTCGTTCTTATTGCCCTGATATTCGTCGCTCTTGCCGGACACCGACAGGGACTTTTCACATTTCAAGTAAAGGTGGGGCGGGTTGTAAATCGAGTCGTTATCCTGTTGGTAAAGGTGGCGCTCCGATGCCTTACTGCATGTTTTTTAGTAAATATTATGCAGTACATGGTTCATACGATGTTCCAAATTACAATGCCAGCCATGGCTGTATTCGAGTTCTGCCTAACGATGCCCGCTGGTTATCTAACAATTTTATGGCAATAGGTACTAAAGTGATTATTAAACCGTATTAAAAAGAATGGAAAAATAGAGGCTTATCAGTAGTATTAGGAGATCCTTTAAGCGGCCACGCCGCTTGAAGGAGGAGATACAAATTTGTAACTGATTTAATTATTCTTCATCTATACTAAACGACGAACCGCAGCCGCAGGTAGTTTTAGCGTTGGGGTTACGAATAACAAATTGTTCTTGTATTCCTGATGTGTAATCAATTTCAGAGTCTTTCAAAAGCGTCACACTCATGCAATCAACTAATAATTTTACAGTGGTTTTTTGATCAGAGCAGGTTTGGGTAATGATGGTATCGTCATCTTGAATTGATTCGTCAAATGTAAAGCCATATTGATAACCAGAACATCCGCCCCCTGTAATATAAACGCGTAAATTTAATTTAGGGTTATTTTCTTCAGCAATCAAAGAAGCTACTTTGTCCGCAGCAGCAACTGAGAAATAAATATTTGCTGGCGTGGTAAATAACGGCTTTACTTGAAGATCGCTTGCGTCAGGCATTGCAGCCATAATTAAACTCCACTTTGAATGTAATGTTAACTCTTTCCCCAGATCTGCCAAGGATCACTGCGGAATACCCCGTCATTGCGAGTGAAACGAAGCAAGCCAGGGTTCTAATCTTAGACTTTATTTTAAGAATTATACACACTTATCTAATAATTTGCTCTATTGTGGCACCACCTAGACATTGATTTTTGTCATAGAACACTATGTATTGTCCGGGTGTGATTGCACGTTGGGGGTTAGAAAACAAAACGCAGTGTTGGTTTGTATCGGAAGGTGAAATGACACAGGCTTGTTCCATTTGTCGATAACGTGTTTTTGCATGACAAGTTAGGGGTAATGTTTCAGGGGTTGTTTCAATAAGCCAATGGATAGCGCCACACAACAATCCTTGAGCATATAGCATGGGGTGATGCGCTCCCTGAGCTACAACTAATGTATTAGTAACCGTATTTTTATCCACAACATACCACGGTTCATCGCCACCAGAAGCCATGCCACCGATTCCTAATCCTTGACGTTGTCCAATTGTATAGAACATTAATCCATCATGTTGTCCCAACAGCTGACCCTGGGTACTTTCAATCGCGCCAGGTTTGGCAAGCATGAATTCATTTAAGAATGTTTTAAATCGTTTTTCCCCTATGAAGCAAATGCCGGTAGAGTCTTTTTTTGCATGTGTGGCCAATCCTAGCTCTAAAGCAATACTGCGAACTTCGCTTTTTAAATAGTCACCGATTGGAAATAATGTCTTGGCAAGGGCTGCAGGTTCCACGGCATGTAAAAAATAAGTTTGATCTTTTTCACGATCTTTTGCTTTGTATAAAGCACCTAAGCCATTTTTGTTTGTTACTCGAGCATAATGTCCTGTTGCGATGTAGTCAGCTCCTAATGTAAGAGCGTGATCTAGAAATGCTTTAAATTTAATTTCTTTATTACATAATACATCTGGATTAGGGGTCCGTGCGTGTTCGTATTCATCTAGAAAATGAGTAAACACACGTTGCCAATAAGCTTCTGCGAAATTTACACTGTGTAATTTTATACCGAGTTGATCGCAAACTGTTTGAGCATCTGCTAAATCAGCAGCGGCAGCGCAATAGTCGTCTTTATCGTCCTGCTCCCAGTTTTTCATGAATAAGCCTTCGACGTCATATCCTTGTTGTTGCAATAAATAAGCTGCAACAGATGAATCGACACCGCCTGACATACCAACAATTACTTTTGTTTTCATTAAACCCACAATACAAAACTTATATTTTACGATATACTTCGTGTCGCTACAAATTTAACCTATTGAAATCATGAAAATTTGCTTAAAAAAATATGTAAAACAACAAAAAACTGACTATCTATCTATTAAACTAGAGGAACGGTTACCTGGTTTTGTTCAATCTCCTTGCGAATTGACGTATCAATTCCAAGTTGAACAGTACCCAAATTATTATTTAATTAAACTAGATGTCAAAGGTGTATTATCTTTGGTGTGTCAACGTTGCTTGGGTGATTATCAATATGCATACCATAACCAAACGCTACTGGCTGTATGCCGTTCGGAGACAGTGGCTGAACAGTTAATGTCATCTTATGACTGCATTGTTTCTGAGACAGGTGAAATTGATTTGTCGGAAATAATAACAGATGAATTGCATTTATTTTGTCCGGAAAAACATGAGGATTTGACTCAATGTCAGGTACCAAATTATTAATTTTGAGGTGATTTTAATACTTTTTCAATACGACCACTTGGATTATTAATAAAAACTCTGTAAAATTCAGACCCTGTAAAAACAAATTGTTTAGGAGTAGCTCAATGGCAGTACAACAAAATAAGAAATCTCGATCACGTCGAGATATGCGTCGTTCGCATGATGCATTGACTAAACCGACACTTTCGGTAAATGCAACTACTGGTGAAGCGCACCTGCGACATCATTTGACGCCAGACGGTTACACTCACGCTGGACGGAAAGTGATAGATGTCGGAACTAATTACGAAGAGCAAGAGTAATCTCCCTTGAACTACATCACGATTGCGGTTGATGCGATGGGTGGCGATCATGGCCTAACGGTTGTGATCCCAGCTTCTGTCAGAGCTGTGCATAATAATCCTGAGTTGAAAATCATCCTTGTTGGTGATCAAAATCAGATTAATATGCATCTGAAAAAACAGGGCATTTCGGTGCATCAACACCCACAACTGTCCATTGAACATGCACCAGAAGTGGTTACGATGGATGAGTTGCCTTCACATGCGCTGCGTAATAAAAAAAATTCATCGATGCGCGTCGCAATCAACTTAGTCAAAGAAGAAAAAGCGGATGCGTGTGTTAGCGCTGGAAATACTGGGGCACTTATGGCCACAGCACGCTTTGTTTTGAAAACCCTTCCAGGTATTGATAGGCCAGCTATTATTGCTGAATTACCTACTGCAAAAGGGCGAACTCGAGTTATTGATTTAGGAGCTAATGTTGATTCATGTGCTGAGCACCTATTTCAATTTGCTGTTATGGGTTCTGCGTTGATTCAAGCGATTGACAAGAAAAATCCCAAAATTGCTATGCTGAATATTGGGGTGGAAGAAATCAAAGGTAATGACCAAGTTAAACGTACCGCGCATATGTTGTCTGAGTGCAAACTCATGAATTATGTAGGTTATGTTGAGGGGGATCATTTTTATACCGGTGATGTCGATCTGATTGTTTGTGATGGATTTGTAGGTAATGTCGCACTCAAAGCCAGTGAAGGTTTGGCAAAATTACTTCTTTCTGTACTGAAAGAATCCTTCACTAGTAGCTGGTGGGCTAAGTTGATTGGATTGATGGCTCGACCATCTTTGTCACATTTAAAGAAACGCATGGATCCTGCGCGCTATAACGGTGCAAGTCTACTGGGTTTAAATGGCATTGTAGTTAAAAGCCATGGAGGTACTAGCGTAATTGGGTTTCAATTCGCTATTGAAGAAGCTATGTTACAAGTCAAAAATAATCTAGTTGATTTGGTTCGTGATCAAATCGCAGATTTTATCAATCAAGGTTTACTACTTTAAATCCAATGAAAGAGAGTTTTGAGCTATGTTAAATCATGCAGTTGTTTTTCCTGGTCAAGGTTCACAATCTGTCGGTATGTTAAGTGATCTAGCAAAACGATATCCGCTAGTTGAAACTTTATTTGCAACTGTATCTGAACGGTTAGGCTATGATCTTTGGAATTTAGTACAGCAAGGTCCGGCCGAAGTATTAAATCAAACTGCATATACTCAAGTGGCTATGCTAACTGCAGATGTGGTTATTTATAAACTGCTAGAACAGCAATCTGACTTTAAACCAAGCATTATGGCGGGTCACAGCCTAGGAGAATATGCGGCGCTAGTTTGTGCAGGGGCACTTCAATTAACTGATGCAGCTGAGTTAGTTCGACGACGTGGCCAATTGATGCAAGATAACGTCCCATTAGGTGTTGGTGCGATGGCTGCTATTGTGGGGCTGTCTGATGTTCAAGTGAAAGCTATTTGTGAACAAGCAAGCTCAGCAACAAGCAAAGTTGAACCCGCAAACTATAATGCTATTGGGCAAGTGGTTATCGCAGGGCATACTGAAGGAGTCAACAAAGCATGCATGATTGCTAAAGAAATGGATGCACGTTTAGCTACGATTATTCCTGTGAGTGTCCCTTGCCATTGTTCTTTATTATCTCAAGCAGCAGAACAATTCGCAGAAGCGTTATCTCTTGCTCCATTTATCGTCCCTTCAATCCCTGTGATTAGTAACGTTGATTTGAGTGTTTATCAATCAACTGAACAAATAAGATCATTATTAAAGCAACAATTATACGCTCCTGTTCGCTGGGTTGAAACGATCCAACTGATTAAACAAAAAAATGTTGAATTGATTTTAGAATGTGGACCAGGAAAAGTATTAAGCGGACTAGTGAAGCGAATCGATAACTCGTTTCAAATTGAACAAGCATCTGAACTACTTTTAAGAGGATAGTAACGTGAGTCATTTAGAAGGTAAAATAGCGTTAGTAACTGGAGCAAGTCGGGGTATAGGGCGTGCCATTGCTTCAGTACTGTCAAAACAAGGTGCTTATGTAATTGGAACTGCAACAACGACTGATGGTGCTCAAAATATCAGTGATTATTTACAAGAAGAACAACTAACCGGAGAAGGTGTTGTTTTAGATGTAACAAAACAAGATAGTATTGATCATCTATTTTCTCAGTTAGCAGATCAAAATAAAAATCCAGCAATCTTAGTTAATAATGCTGGTATTACGAGTGATAATTTATTACTGCGTATGGAAGATGATGAGTGGTTGCGTGTCATTGAAGCTAACTTAAGTTCCGTATATCGATTAAGTAAGGCATGTTTAAAATCGATGTTTCGTGCGCGCTGGGGCCGAATTATTAATATTGGTTCTGTGGTTGGTTCTAGTGGAAATCCTGGTCAATCGAACTATACTGCTGCTAAGGCAGGGATTGTTGGTTTTTCTAAATCATTAGCTGCAGAAATGGGCTCACGTGGTATCACAGTGAATGTGGTTGCGCCGGGATTTATTGATACCGACATGACTGCTGCTTTACCTGATATGTTAAAAGAAGAAATGTTAAAACGTATTCCAATGAAGCGGTTAGGCAGTGTGAATGATATTGCTGATGTCGTTGCTTTTCTTGCTTCAAATTCAGCAAGTTATATTACTGGGGAAACCATTCACGTGAATGGTGGTATGTACATGGATTAAAGTATATTTGTCTCTAAGTGAGGCGCAAGGTATACTTCAATGTATGTTTTCGTTTTTATAAACTAAAGAGGATATGTAAGTTATGAGTACAGTACAAGAGCGAGTTCGTAAAATTGTTGTAGAACAATTAGGAATTAAAGAAGACGAATTAAGTAATGATGCATCATTTGTTGATGATTTAGGTGCTGATTCATTAGACACTGTTGAACTGGTGATGGCTCTGGAAGAAGAATTCGAAACAGAAATTCCTGATGAAAAAGCTGAAAAAATTACAACAATTCAAGAAGCAATTGATTATATTGAATCAAATTTAAATAAAGACGAAGAATAATAGATCCTGTTAGACAAATAGCGGCGTTGCGAATCCAGCGAGGTTCGCAACGGCACATTTTGAGTGTACCCATGCGTAATTCTATAGCCAAAGTACACTGCCATTAAGTTAACGTTTTGTCACTATGCATAGCAGAAGTAACAAGTCATTAACTTAATGACAGTGAGCAGGGTTGTCCCATTAAATAGCCGTCTTTGCGAACGAAGTGAAGCAATCCAGATCGATGTGACTTAAAAACTCCGATATCTAGATTGCTTCGCTAACGCTCGCAAAGACAATTATGACTGTATAATATCAAAATTAATATT
>JAUYSP010000031.1 GCA_030696305.1 Legionellaceae bacterium
TTATTAAATTTGTTAAGCTTGAAAGGAAATATCATTACGATTGATGCAATGGGTACACAGAAAGCTATAGCAAAGCAAATCCATGATGCTGGTGGTTTTTATGTGCTTGCCCTCAAGGGTAACCAGGGCACATTGAACGAATCGGTAATTCATTTGGTTGGACCTCAACAATTCCTTTGTGGACAGATTATACATAAAGCTAATCGATGACAAGAAAAGCAAGGTATGAAACTTCACTATGTTGGGCCTTGGCCCAACATACATCTTATTGATCAAATTTTGATGCGACAACCGTGGGCTCACTGCCCAGAACCCTATCCTCTTGTGTATTAACATGCGAGAATACAGTATGTAAAAAGTAATGCGAAACGATCGTGCTATCTCAATCATGTGAAATATTACCCGGCGTGGGACCAACCATAACGAAAAAATTAGCGCAATGTGGCATCCACACGATTCAAGATTTGCTGTTTCACCTACCCTATCGTTATCAAGATCGCACTCGGATCACACCCATCCACGATCTGCGTAAAGAAGATTGGTCTGTCATTGTGGGCCGTGTTTGCAAAACAGAAGTAACTTATGGTAAGCGGATGATGCTTTATTGCTATGTCGAAGATAAAACAGGCATTATCTGTTTGCGTTTTTTTCATTTTAATAAACAACAAGTAAAGCAACTCCAAGAAAGCCAGCAAATTCGGGCTTTTGGTGAAGTACGAGAATTTGCTAATGCACTGAATATGATTCATCCTGAGTATCAACTGTTTAATGATGATATCATCTGTCCGGTTGAAGAAACCTTAACCCCCATTTATTCAACGACCCAAGGCTTAAGCCAAACACGAATCCGTCAACTGATTAAACAAGCCATCGCTCACGCCCAAGATGAATTACATGCTTTAGAATGGATGAGTGATCCCGTTTTAGCTGAGCATTATTTTCATCCCCTCTCTTCAGCAATTGGCGAGTTACACAATCCACCTCCCGATGTCTCGCTGCTAACACTTGAAAATGGCCAACACCCGGGATTAAAGCGATTAGCGTTTGATGAGTTATTGGCTCAGCGATTAAGTATGCAATTTGCAAGACAACAACGAAATACATTGATAGCTCCTGTAATGAACAATCAAAGTGATTTGACGACGCGTTTTCTTTCGTTACTACCCTTTAAATTGACGAATGCGCAAGAACGAGTTTTTCAGGAAATCAAACACGATTTAGCACTGTCTGCGCCAATGCTACGTTTGGTTCAAGGCGATGTAGGATCAGGCAAAACAGTTATCGCAGCGCTTGCAGCAATGCAGGCTATTGCTAATGGTTATCAAGTTGCCTTAATGGCCCCCACCGATATTTTAAGCGAACAACATGCTCAAACGCTGGCATCATGGTGTAATCCATTAGATATTCAAGTCTATCGACTTAGCGGTAAAATGAAGGCAAGTGAGCGACGAAGTACATTGCAAGCATTAGCTTCCCATCAATGCCAATTAATCGTCGGCACACATGCTTTGTTTCAAGAAGAAGTATGTTTTTCTCAATTAGGATTAGTAATTATTGACGAACAACATCGATTTGGCGTTGATCAACGAGCGTTATTGCAACGCAAAGGTCAGCATGCGGATAAAAACCCGCATCAGTTACTCATGACTGCCACACCTATCCCAAGGACATTGGCCATGACGCAATTTGCGCACCTTGACCTATCAGTAATTGATGAATTACCTCCGGGACGAACGCCTATAACGACGTCTGTATTGAATCAAACTAAACGTGATTTAATTATCGAACGCCTAGATGCAGCAATCACTTCTGGTAAACAAGCGTATTGGGTTTGTACATTGATTGAAGATTCAGATAAATTACAATGCATGGCAGCCACCGAAAGTGCCCAACATTTGCAACAGCAATTACCTAATGCACGAATCGGTTTGGTGCATGGTCGTTTAAGCAGTACAGAAAAAGAAAAAACAATGGCTGCGTTTAAACGAGGAGAAATTGATTTACTCGTTGCCACCACAGTAATTGAAGTGGGCGTAGATGTTGCTAATGCCAGTTTAATGATTATCGAAAATGCAGAACGACTCGGATTATCCCAATTACATCAATTGCGCGGTCGAGTTGGACGTGGTAGTGCACTGTCATATTGTATCCTGCTCTATCAACCACCTCTTTCCTTACAAAGTAATGAAAGATTACGCGTAATGCGTGCTACCTGTGATGGATTTATCATTGCAGAAAAAGATTTACAGCTACGTGGTTCAGGGGAAATTCTAGGTACCCAACAAACAGGCTATCGGCAATTTAAGGTGGCTAATCTGCAACGTGATCAATCGTTATTACCTCACCTCACCCAAGTCGCCAAGGCATTAATTCAGGAAGACCCACTCACCGCCAGAACTATCGCAAAGCGTTGGCTGGGCGATTTCGAACACTTTATAATAACGTAGTAATGCAGCATGAAATATCTGGGCACGAAATGGTAGCCCTTCACGTTGATAGCGCAACGCCTGTTGATATACATTTTGTTGAAATTGCTCAATATCAGCTGGCGCGCCACTCAAATTATCAATACTAAACTGAAATCGATAGCTCGCGGCCCGGGAAAGAAGCCATTCTAATGCTTGCGGTTTAATTTCGACGGATTGAAACAACTGTTGTTCTTCGGCACTTCGGCCATCAGGTATATACCAATAACCATAATCTTCTTGCTCTCTACGATTTTTCCCCGCTATGAGCCAATGCGCGCACTCATGCAACGCACTGCTAAAAAAACCATGTGCAAAATGGATTTGATGATGTGATTGCTGCTCATTTTTGGGTAAATAAATGGGCTCATCAAGACCTCGTACTAAACGTGTTTGATAAGTTTTTTCAAAACATTGATTAAATATCTGAATTAAATCATTCGGATTATGCACTGTACTTATATTCCTCTTATGCGGCAAATAATGCTATACTTAGCAACCCATATTCATTGTGCAGTCAGAATGACCGACCCCAAAAACAAAAAAATAGTTATCGAAGGCGTTACCCCTCAAGGGAAAGCTTTTCGACCTAGCGATTGGGCGGAGCGCATGAGTGGCACAATGGCTAGCTTTAAAAATAGCCGCATCCACTATTCCCCTTTACTACAACCCAGTGTCAACCACGAAGGCTATAAATGCGTAATTCTTGATCCAAAGCTCAAAGAATCAAGCCCGGAAGTTTACCAAGCCATATTAGATTTTGCCAAGGCTAATGAATTGAAAATTTGCGGGGAAGACGAGGCAACTTAATTCTGATCGGTACATCATGAGGGCCCACTAGAAAATATATTCATCAAATGAGTAACCATATAGTCCAACATGTTCACTGTGGAATGGATATTTATCGCAAACAGACTAGCCACAATAAATAAAAAACCTTTTGGACCATGTCCTTTTGAACCCTCTTGCCCTTGTTCGGGATGACTTGCATGTGCTAATAAAACACACCCTCGTAAAAACCAAATAAATCCAGCTGTTTGAATCAACACCGCCATTGAATTGTAAATATCGTAGGTACTTACAGATGAGTAAGCCAAAATATTGTAACCACTGCCAAATAATGTATAGGAAAACACGTCTATCATCGTAGGTAAAAAAAACAATCCGGAACCCGCCAAAAAATAGGCAATAGGTACAATCATTTTGGTTTGGGAGTTACCCCCTTCTGTAAAAATTTCTTTGAACTTGTGAATCGAATGCAGATAAAATACCAGACCGAGTAAGTACGATAGGCCGCCAAGCAAATAATCTACCGATGGTAAACTAGTACTTAAATTACCCAACATTTGAATTAGATCAACACCTGTCATGAATTAACTCTTGCATTGTGTGATTTTTCCCCTATATTAGGGACTCTCCGAATTGTAAAGAATTTATTATGGCAATTAACACATTCTCTGTTGTATTAGAAAATACCTTCATGCTTTCACCAGCTGTGAAACACTTTATCTTTCGCAGTGCTCACGATCCTGCGTTCAATTTTATACCAGGACAATTTGTTACGGTTCATTTTGAACATCAAGGTAAACTATTACGACGAAGCTACAGTATCGCGAATACACCAACAAATAACAACTATATTGAATTTGCAGCAAGTTATGTAAAAGGAGGCCCTGGTACAGAGCTACTCTTTAACTTAAAAATTGGCGACTCCATTCAAATCAGTGGCCCAGCCGGTCGGTTAATACTCAGAGAAGAAACTCCAAAACGTTATATTTTTATAGCAACTAGCACAGGGGTCACACCCTATCGCGCCATGATGCAGGAATTGCAACAGCGATTAGAAGCAAATCCTCAGCTACACATTGTTATTATGCTTGGAGTACAAAAACGCGAAGACGCACTTTATAGTAGTGAGTTTCTAGAGTGGGCTGCCAACTGTCCGCGAGTTACATTCCGTGCTCATCTAAGTCGTGAGCATCGTGAGGATTGGCTTCCTCATGAATTTCAAGGCCATGTACAAACCGGCTTTGCCGAATTAAATCTTAATCCTGAAGAAGATCTCATTTATTTATGCGGAAACCCTGCTATGATTGACGACTCATTCAATTTATTGAAAGATCTGGGTTTTTCTTCTCAACACATTATCCGTGAAAAATATATTTCATCCAAGTAGGAGATATTTAATTATGTATTATGATGAACTATCAGCAACCATCGATCATTTATTGCAAGATGGCAAAGGTATTTTAGCAGCCGATGAAAGCAATGGCACAATTGGCAAGCGATTTGATACAATTGATGTAGAAAACAATGCCGATAACCGACGTAACTATCGTTTATTACTCGCCACCACGCCTGAATTAGAAAACTATATTAGTGGCGCAATATTATATGAAGAAACATTCCAAAATAAAGACATACATAACATCAGCGTACCACAATTGCTGCTAGACAAAGGAATTCTTCCTGGAATTAAAGTAGATAAAGGGTTGTCGACTTTAGCCAATACACATGATGAAAAAATAACGTTAGGGTTAGATGATTTGTCAGAAAGACTAGTCATGTTTAAAAATCAAGGTGCAAAATTTGCAAAATGGCGCAATGTGTACAACATTTCTGAATTTACACCCAGCCTAACCGCAATGAAAGCTGGAGCTGAAACGTTAGCTCGCTATGCTGCTACCTGCCAATCTGTTGGGCTTGTTCCTATCGTTGAACCTGAAATATTAATGGACGGTAATCACACAATTGAACAATGCGCTGAAGCAAGTGAAATGGTTTTGCATGAAGTATTCAATGCATTATTTATCCATCAGGTAGAGTTAGAACATATTGTTTTAAAGCCAAGCATGGTTACTTGTGGAAAAAATGCAGCTCAATTCAGCTCACCAGAAGAAATTGCCGATTATACACTTAGTGTATTTCGTAATTGCGTATTTCCAGCGGTTCCAACGATTAACTTCTTGTCTGGAGGCCAAAGCCCTCAACAAGCCACAGCCAATTTAAATGCAATGAACAGCTCGGGTTACCAACCGTGGGCTCTCAGCTTTTCATATGGTCGTGCCTTACAAGAAGATTGCTTAGCTGTATGGAAAGGTCAACAAGATAATGTGCCTGCAGCTCAAGCGGCGTTGTTACATCGCGCTAGATTAAATAGCTTGGCATGCTTTGGAGAGTATTCAAGTAGCATGGAATAATTCGGGTAATTAGAAATTCATTATATTCCGTCATTGCGAACCCAATGACGGAATATAGTTTCCCAATCGATCGCAAAAAAATTATGCTTATCAACTTATCTTCTATCGAACCATACCGCGAGATCTTTTTAACACTCATCGTAATCGATTCTAACCAAATCCAAGGATCGTTTCACATCACTGAGAGAAAAACCTAAATCCTCTGCCGCATATAGTACGCCACACGCGCCATCAATAAAGGTTGATTTAGGTATCCAATAGTCCATATTTGCCTTTAGCATAACTTGGAAAGCTTTACTCGGATCCCAGTTCATTTGATTAGATAAAAGATAGAACAAGCGATTATAGACACCACTAGAATAATGGACATCTATGCCTTTTAAATATTGATCAGCCCTATCAATAGAATATCCATCTCTGCTAGGCCTGTCCATAAAACGAAATGCTTTACCAAGCGTCTCTTTTTTAATAATGTCTGCCCCAATCTGCCATGAACAGTACCCTTTGACATAGTATTCGGCCGCTTGAGCTGCCATATCAGAAAAAGACTCGTTTATTCCGCCTGACTCACCGAAATAAGCAAGATTTGAATGTTGCTCAGTAAACCCATGACTCACCTCATGTGCGCCAATATCTAACGACACTAACGGATGTATGCTGCCATCCCCATCACCAAAAGTCATAGCGAAACCATCCCAAAACGCATTAGAAAATTGCCTACCATAATGCACCCGCATAACTAATTGCATTGGCTTAGTGCTATTCATTAATGCTTCAACACCATATCGTTGACTGTACATTTCCTTAATCAACTTACCGATATAAAGTGCGTCGTTGCTAGGAGAATACCCGCCATTACGTAAGTCATAACCATTTTCTTGATATCCTGTCCAATACGATTGCTCATCTTGCACAGCACCGCAATCAAACATCATGGGCGCTAAATTCATACCATAACTGGACAACATATCCACTACTTTGACTTCTTTATTTTCCATATAACATTGCCCTAACAAGTCGTCGCGGGATATATCCAACAATGGTTTGTCGACACCAAATTGATATTTACCCATGTGTTGATTCCCTCCAAAACCAGCGCCTTTAACTAGTGTGCGTATGGTCTTAAGATCATTCCACGACTCTAAATAATGGCCAGTATTAGCAGCAATAATCGCACTTGGACGACTAGGTGGCGCATCCGTAGGTTCAATAAACGCATTCACTTTGTAGGCCCAAAACGCATGCGCTTGCTCATCGATGTATACCATGGGTATTACTTGTTTGATTTTTACTTCATCAGGTTTATATTGTGTAATGAATTGTTCCAAAACAATTTTCCCTTGCGATACAAACGTCGGTTCTGGCTGTCCCAATTCATCTTGGAGGCCTTGATAGATAGAACCATTCAACGACAATATCTGTTGTGCACGTCGGTGTAATACGACATTACCACCAAATACAGGGAACCCGGCATATTCCTGTTGCATGCGCAAATGAGTTATTTGACGATTGTCCGTATGTTGACTCATAAAACGTAATGCATTCGTGGCTATGGTACGCGCTGGTTGCGGTTTATCTGGTAAGATAATTTGGGTCATTTGTTGTAGTTGATTGAACGAAATATGCTGTAATTTAACGCGCTCTGCCGCATGTGCAGTAAAAGTAAAAACTAATGTAGTGCCTAAGCACCGAACTAACCTTGTAAAACGTTGCATCCGATGGATCTCCTGTGAGCAATGACAAGTTGCGATACAATAGGACTAAGTTAGGGTTCTCACTTAGTGCCATTGGGCATAAACTGTGTCATTTAAGTTGGCTTGTATATATGCGATATTTCCATAAAAACGCATCACGCGATTTAATCGCCGAACGAGTAAATCAAAGTTGAGTTTAAAAAGCAATAGGTATGGACATTTTCATAAAATTCAGGCAGAATCGCCAAAATATTGTACTGTTTTTTGAGTTGAATGAAAAAGATACGTGTTTTACATGGACCTAACCTAAACTTGCTTGGTTTACGTGAACCAATGCAATATGGTGACACCACGTTAGCTCAACTTGATGATCAACTGCAAACGCAAGCAAAGCTTGCGGGCTTCTTGCTTACAAGCAAACAAAGCAATGATGAAGCCGAGTTAATCACCGAAATACATAATATGATTAACGATTCGATTGATTACATTATAATCAATCCGGCAAGCTATACACACACCAGCATTGCTATGCGGGATGCTTTACTTGCAGTCAACATCCCATTTATTGAAGTACACATTAGTAACATTTATGCACGTGAATCATTTCGCCATCAATCTTATTTTTCTGATATCGCTAAAGGCGTTATTACTGGATTAGGTACTGATAGTTATTTGTTAGCATTACAAGCAATTCGAACCATATCGGACAGAGAGAGCTACCCATGAATATTCGAAAAATTAAACCACTCATTGAATGGCTAGTAGATATCGGCTTTTCAGAAATTGAAATTAAAGAAGGCGAGGAGTCATTACGACTTTGCCGTCACAGCCAGTCAGGGCAAGGCACTCCCCCGGCATATATTCAAATGCCACAATCGAACCCTGCACCCGCTTCAATGGCTCCACAGCACCATGCAACAACGCATGCACCAACAACATCAAAGGCAGAAGAGCCAGTGATGTCAGGTCATAAAGTACGCTCGCCAATGGTTGGAACAATGTACACATCACCTTCGCCAGAAGCTCCCGTATTTGTAACCGTTGGCCAAACCGTTAAAGTCGGTGATACTTTATGTATTATCGAAGCCATGAAAATGTTTAACGAAATTGAAGCAGACCGCTCTGGTGTAGTAACTGCTATTCTTGTCACAAACGGTGAACCCGTTGAATATGACCAACCCTTGTTTATTATTGAATAAGCGGAGTATTAATGCTAAGTAAAATTGTGATTGCCAACCGCGGCGAAATAGCGCTACGTATTTTGCGAGCTTGTAAAGAGCTCGGTATCAAAACCGTAGCAGTACATTCTGACGTAGATAAAGATTTATTACATGTGCGTCTAGCAGATGAAACGGTTTGTATTGGACCGGCCGCATCGCAGAAAAGTTATTTAAATATCCCTGCCATTATTTCCGCAGCGGAAATCACAGATGCAGTTGCCATTCATCCTGGATATGGATTTCTTTCTGAAAACGCTGACTTTGCTGATATCGTGGAACAAAGTGGCTTTCGCTTTATTGGTCCTCGTGCAGAAACAATTCGCCTTATGGGTGACAAAGTATCTGCCATCGCAGCTATGAAAAAAGCAGGTGTTCCTTGTGTACCGGGCTCAGATGGTCCGTTAACCGAAAATGATAAACTCAATTTATCTTTAGGAAAAAAAATTGGCTATCCCGTTATCATTAAAGCTGCAGGCGGTGGCGGCGGTCGAGGGATGCGCGTTGTACATAGCGAAGCACATTTACTAAATGCCATAGCACTCACACGTAGTGAAGCAAAAGCTGCATTTAATAATGATATGGTTTATATGGAAAAATTCCTCGAAAATCCTCGTCACATCGAGTTTCAAGTGTTGGGTGATGGTAAAGGTAAAGCAATTCATTTAGGTGAACGTGATTGCTCTATGCAACGTCGTCATCAAAAAGTATTGGAAGAAGCACCTGCTCCAGGAATTTCCGAAAAATTACGTAAAGAAATTGGCGAATGTGTTGTTAACGCGTGTGTGGATTTAAAATATCGTGGCGCAGGAACATTTGAATTTTTGTATCAAGATGGTTGTTTTTATTTCATTGAAATGAATACTCGAATTCAAGTAGAACATCCTGTAACTGAATTGATTACTGGTATCGATTTAGTAAAAGAGCAAATCAAAATCGCTAGCGATCTCCCTTTTACATTAAAACAAAGTGATATCACATTACGTGGCCACGCCATTGAGTGCCGAATTAATGCCGAAGATGCTAAAACATTTATGCCATCACCTGGCACTATTCGTTTGTTACATCAACCTGGTGGTCCGGGCGTTCGTTTTGATTCTCACATTTATAGTAGTTATACCGTTCCACCTAATTATGATTCAATGATTGGCAAGCTTATTACTTACGGTGAAGACCGTGCCACTGCATTCGCTAGAATGCGTAATGCATTAGATGAAATAGTCATCGACGGTATCAAAACCAATCTCGAGCTACACCAACGTATTCTACATAATCATGATTTCATAGAGGGTGGTACAAACATTCACTACTTAGAAAAAATGTTAAAAGAAGAATAACACATGTGGCAGCTTAAAATTGAACACTGCAATCAAGATGATGCTGAGCTAATTTCAGATTTTCTAGAAGAACTAGGAGCTGTATCGGTCACCATGACCGATCAGTTCGATGATCCGATTTTAGAACCAGAACCAGGCTCAGTACCATTATGGCCGCATGTTGTATTACATGCTCTTTATGAGCCAAGCTGTAATATGGACCTCATAACCCATGCTCTTTCCACTCAATATCCACAACTATCTTATTTCCTCGATACCGTCGTAGAACAAGACTGGGAGCGTACCTGTTTAGTTGATTTTAAACCGCAACGATTTGGTAAACGGCTATGGATTTGTCCCTCATGGCTCACGCCACCCGTACCAGATGCCATTAATCTGATTTTAGACCCAGGCCTAGCGTTCGGTACCGGTTCTCACCCTACTACAGCGCTTTGTTTAAATTGGCTTGAAAGCATAGATTTAGAGCAAAAAACAGTAATAGATTATGGTTGTGGTTCTGGGATTTTAGGTATTGCAGCATTAAAATTGGGTGCCGCGCATGTTCATGCTGTTGATATTGATGAGCAGGCACTTATTGCTACAAAAAATAATGCCATTACCAATCACCTAGACTTAAATACATTGACAACCAGCTACCCTGATATTTTACACACACCTGTTGATGTATTGATTGCCAACATTCTTTTATTGCCACTATTAAAACTTAAAACGCGTTTTCGTGAGTTACTAAAAGATACAGGTTTTCTGGTCGTTTCAGGAATTTTAGCTAACCAAATGCAAGAACTAATAGACACTTACCAACCTGACTTCACCTTGATTGCATCGAATCGTGAAGCAGATTGGGCCGTTTTAACATTTGAAATAACAAAAAGAACGAAATAAACTCATCATGAGTATGAGGATGATCTAACACCACTTGATGGTGATAGTTTATAACCTCGATCTTCAAGATCTTTTTCATCAACTACACTCAATGATCTCGTCCGATTCCCTTTAGGTTGCGCATCTTCTCCAAATATCATACGAGACGGCAAATATTTAAACTCTTCCGGCGATATTTCTTGTTGGCTATAGAATGATTGCGAGTTACCTGAAACATGTGCAAAGTGTTGCAAACAATGGTTTTTCAATTGAGTTACAGCCATACCCGAATTGCTTAAATTGATAAGCTCTTCATAAAGTTCTATAGCAAATCGCTCCATCCCTTCTTTTGAAGTAATATTGTCAGATTCCCAACAATCATAAACAGTTAGATAAGCACCAATAAAACGTGTTTGTATGCTCCCATGCTGCTGAATATCCAAAAAAGAAGTATTCGAGCGCGTCTTATTACTAGTCACAATATCAATTAAGGTTGTGACTAGTTGCTGGCGCTTATTTTCTTTATCAATTGTAGCCTTTTTACACGCAGCGCGTTCTTGATCTCGTTTGATTTTTGAGCGGAAAAAATCCATTTAAAGACTCCCTATCCATCATGAGGGTCAGTTGATATCAAACATCCGAGCCCCCCCGTTACTTGTTCACGGGATTCATTGTACACAAGCCTATTATATAGGGTCATACCTAAATGGATCGGCGAACAAAATCACGGAAGGTCAGGATCTGAATATTAATAGGCCCTAATCTAACAACCCTAATTCTTTAACTGCATCACGCTCACTACGCAATTCGGCCAATGTTGCATCGAATTTAGCTTGGCTGTACGAATTTAAAGGCACATTTTCAACAATATGAATTTTGCCATTTTCACGCCGTGTAGGGAAAGAAAACATCAAGTCTTTATCAACACCATACTCACCATTTGAACTATGCGCTACTGAAAACGACTCACCAGCACGCGTATCCGTCACAAGATGATGTACACCTTGAATGATTGCATTTGCAGCTGATGCCGCTGAGGAAGCACCACGTGCTTTGATAATTGCAGCGCCTCGTTGTTGAACTGTGGGCACAAATGTATCTTTTAGCCAAGTTTCATCACCAATCACTTCAGCAGCCGATTTGCCATTAATTTTAGCATGATAAAAATCGGGATATTGCGTAGACGAATGATTACCCCAAATTGTCATTTCAGTTACGGCGGTAATATCTACTTTTGCTTTTTGTGCTAACTGAGTACGAGCACGGAGTTCATCCAGCATAGTCATTGCATAAAAACGATCATTAGGAATATCTTTTGCATGATGCTTAGCAATCAAACAGTTAGTATTGCATGGGTTACCGACTACAAAAACACGCACGTCGTCACTTGCACGGTTATTGATAGCCAAACCTTGCGTAGTGAAAATACCACCATTAATCCGTAACAAGTCAGAACGTTCCATACCTTCTTTACGCGGTACTGAACCCACTAATAAAGCCCAATTCACACCATCCATTGCTTCATTCATATCGGATGTACATAGAATACGCTTTAATCTTGGAAATGCGCAATCATCTAGCTCCATTCCTACACCATGTAAAGCCGGCAACGCGTGTTCTAACTCTAATAAGTTCAATTCGACATCAACATCTTTACCAAACATTTGTCCGGAAGCAATACGAAATAATAATGCATAGCCAATTTGCCCTGCAGCACCAGTAACAACAACTCTTACTTTACTCATTTGATTATTCCTATCCTTTATGCGATATAACATGATACTATCGCTTCCTCAAAGACGCTATACTTTTCCTAGATGATTCCTGCCTCATTGTATATACATATTCCTTGGTGTATTCGTAAATGCCCTTATTGTGACTTTAACTCTCACAAGAGCCCGGACGTATTACCAGAAACGCAATATATTCGTGCATTAGTTGCGGATTTAAAACAAGACGTTGCTCGTTTTGGGATCCGGCCGCTTCACTCTATATTCATCGGGGGTGGTACTCCCAGCTTATTATCCGCGGAAGCATATACCCTATTATTTGATGAAATTCGTCGCATCTTACCTTTTGCGCTAGATATCGAAATCACATTAGAAGCAAATCCAGGCACCGTCGAACAGGGACGATTCAAAGACTATCGAGCCATTGGCATTAATCGTTTATCATTAGGTATTCAAAGCTTTAATCCCAAACATTTACAACGACTAGGTCGTATTCATGATGAAAAACAAGCGCATCATGCCATTGATAATGCGAGACAGGCAGGTTTTGATAATATCAACATCGATATCATGCATGGTTTACCACAACAATCAATTGCTGAATGTATAGCCGATTTACGCGAGGGCTTAGCTCATGAACCTGAACATTTATCTTGGTATCAATTAACCATTGAACCTAACACCGTATTTTATAAAACCCAACCCAATTTACCAACAGAAGATGATGCTTATCTTATGGAAAAAGAAGGATTTTCCCTACTTCAAACAAATGATTATCATCGCTATGAGATTTCAGCCTTTTCGAAACAAAATAAACAATCTATGCATAATCTCAATTATTGGTTGTTTGGTGACTATTACGGTATTGGTGCCGGTGCGCATGGTAAATTAACGACTCTTGATTGTAAAAAGATTTACCGTACACGCAAACATCGCCAACCAATCGATTATTTAGATTCAACTAAGCCGTTTTTAGCAGAAGTTAACAATATTAATGAAAGAGAGTTGTTATTTGAATTTATGCTAAATACCACCCGACTTGAAGAACCGATTAAAAAATCATTATTTATTGAACGTACCGGGCTACCTGAGACAGAAATAACGGATTTGTTAAAAGTAGCTGAAGATCAAAAATTGATTCGGTGCACCGAAACAACATGGCAAATCACCGCTTTCGGTCGGCGGTTTACTAATGATTTACAAGCTCTTTTCTTACCAAATTAACCTGAGCATCCTCTGACGAGGGACCTACCAAGGTTAACGCTTTAAAAAACCGACTGTCACTAAATTCAGACTTAGCATATGTTTTAAATGCGGGATTTTTATTCATTTCAAACAGCAAAGAATCCACTGCATGAGCAAAATTTAATTGTAACAGGGATTCTATTTGGCTGAGATTAATTCGATTTAGCTCTGCATAAAAAACGTATCGCGGATTTATTTGTACTTTTAAATAATAATGGCATTGATCGGATTGATCTTTATCAGAAACAATTGTCGTTTCGTAATGCTCAGTATCAACTACAGCAACCTGGGAACGAGCTTTATTCTGTATAAAAAAATTATTTAAATTAAAATCTGTGTCTGTAGCCATGAAGTTCTGGTGATTCGGAGAAAAAGCTTTTACCGCCGTCACTCCTCGCAATTCAAACGCCTCATTTTTAATATGCTTAGCATATAAGTGTATTAAATAACCAATAGGTAACGTGATTAACAAGCCAACAAAAAATACACCCAGCAACCCCATGCCAACTCGTGGCAGACAATGTAGAATTAAATGACAAAATAAAAATAATGCAGCTAAAACTGGCTCTATAAGATAAATAAATAAACGAAACAACCGTTCAACGCGATAATTAATCCAAGCGTTCCAAGTGTTTTCTTTCGGTAAAGAGAGTGGTGTATCATGATGTTTCTGTTTTAACTGCCGCACTGTAAACAACAATCGACCAGACCAAACTGCCAACGTTAAAGGTATGCCCAACGTTATATAGTCAAATAATCCGACCGTAAATGATTCCAGATTTTTATCAATATGATCAATATCAAGTAATATGTGCTTAGTTTTATTTTTATAATCTGAGTGAATAGAAAATTGTCCTAAAAAAATTAAGAAGGTATCGTTTAGCTTTTGTGCTATTGATGTTCGAAGTATTCTAGAATATGGGGCATAGGGTGTTTCGAATAAAAGATTGAATGGATTATAACGCACTGAACAGCCCCCTATCACATAATGGAAATTATTATATCAATCAAGTCAAATAAAGTCCATTGTGGCATTAGGTTAAAAAGTTCATTACACAAATTGGATATAAAGGTTTGAAATGCCAATTAGAAATATCGAACTCAAATTTACAACCTTTTTATGACATGCCATAATGTATTTTTGTTTACAACCGACATGCGCATTACGCTTAGGAACAATAACCATGCTAAATCTATTGTTTTTTCTGTTTGTTATCAGTTTAAGTTATTTAATCGGATCGATTTGCTCAGCAGTTATTGTGTGCAAGCTATGCAGTTTACCGGATCCTCGAACTGAAGGTTCTCAAAACCCCGGAGCTACGAATGTCCTACGTTTAGCAGGAAAAAAATACGCTGTTATTGTATTGTTAGCAGATATGCTCAAAGGATTTCTACCACTCCTACTCGGAAAAATGTTTGGTGTGGGCCCCGCTGTCCTTGGTTTTATGTGCCTTGCTGCCGTACTGGGTCATATCTACCCTATCTTTTTTGAGTTTAAAGGAGGTAAAGGGGTTGCAACAGCATTGGGCTCGATTCTTGGTCTTAACTTTTTACTTGGATTTATTGCCTGTTTAATTTGGTTTTTGGTCGCTAAAATAAGCCGTTACTCCTCTTTGGCCTCCATTGTAGCCGTTTCAAGCACACCCATTTTAATTTTATTTTACCCCGGAGGTAGGGGGGCTTTTTTCCCCTTACTGCTTATGGCAGGCCTTATATTATATCAACATCGCGAGAATATCATTCGACTAAAAAATAAGACTGAATCTAAAATAACGCTATGAAATTTGATAATAATTTGATTATACACTTGACTGCTAGCATGAGTGGCACTAAAATTGCCAACCTAATATTTAAAGATCTACATTAATTGAGGACTATTGAATGCCCACCGTTCGCGTAAAAGAAGGCGAAAATCCAGAATATGCATTACGTCGTTTTAAACGTTCTTGTGAAAAAGCAGGATTACTAACAGAGTTGCGTCGTCGTGAGTTTTATGAAAAACCAACTGCTGAGCGTAAACGTAAACAAGCTGCTGCTGTAAAACGCCACCTTAAAAAAACGTCACGTGATATTACTTCAGGTCGCGCTGACAGACGTAGACGCCGATCAGCATGACAATCAAAAATCAAGTCAATGAAGATTTGAAAAATGCAATGCGCGCCCGCGAAAAAAATAAGCTGGACGCGCTGCGTTTGATTATGGCAGCTGTGAAACAAATAGAAGTAGATGAACGCATTGAAATAGACGATGCACGAATGCTTGTTATTTTAGACAAACTTGCAAAACAACGGAATGAATCCATTAGCCAATTTAAAGCAGCTGAACGTCATGATCTTGTCGAACAAGAAGAATATGAACTAGGCTTAATTAATCATTATTTACCCGAGCCGCTCACTGAAGCTGAGATTACAACATTAGTTGATGAGGCATTCGCTGCCGTGAACGCTCAAGTTATGAGCGACATGGGCAAGGTAATGGCTCATTTAAAGTCATCCATGCAAGGACGTGCTGACATGTCTAAAGTCAGTGCCATGATTAAAGCCAAATTAAGTTAAGAAAACGTCGAACTCCTACGTAAAAAATGACATCTAGATCGTAGAAAAAACGTCATCCCAAACTAAGTTCGGGATATCCGTATGCTCAAAAATATTAACTTAATGGCAATGACTCTCCGCCTGGATATTACAGGAACTCCCAATCCAGCGATTATTCGCGATGTTATAGAGATCTTGACCTATGCAAGGCTTAATACCACGGTCGTTTATTGATGAACTCCTTAATCGCACCGATATTGTAGAATTCATAGATAGTTACGTACCCCTGAAAAAACGAGGAACAAGTCATCTTGCTTGCTGCCCATTTCATAATGAAAAAACCCCCTCGTTCAATGTAATACCCAAAAAACAGTTTTATCATTGCTTTGGCTGTGGCGCGAGCGGTAATGCGATTAGTTTTGCAATAAATTATTTACAACAACCATTTCCTGAGGCAATCGAAACATTAGCGGCCCGAGTTGGTATGAGCGTTCCACGGGAGCAAAACTCTAAACACACCACTCAGAGTGTATCCCTTTATCAATTATTACAACGAGTTGCTCAATACTATCAAAAGACCTTAAAATTATCCGGTCAAGAAGCGATAACTTATTTAAAACAACGGGGCGTCAGTGGTGAAATCGCTCGACAATACCAAATAGGCTATGCGCCCCCAGGATGGCATACCCTAGAATCTCAATTTAAACAAAACAAAGCGGAATTATTAACTACCGGTATGTTGATTCAAAAAGAAGATGGTAAGGTTTATGATCGATATCGTCATAGAATCATCTACCCTATTCATGATCGCCATGGACGCATTATTGGTTTTGGTGGGCGAAGCTTAGATAATCAACAAAAACCCAAATATTTAAACTCACCAGAAACCGTGCTTTTTCAAAAAAATCGCGAGTTATATGGCTTACATCAAATTATTCAACAAAAAATCAATGCAAGCTCAATTTTGGTAGTTGAAGGATACATGGATGTTATTGCTCTAGCCCAACACGGCATTGGAAATGCCGTAGCAACACTAGGAACCGCCACTAGCACCTATCATATACAACTATTAAGCAAGCATACCAAACAACTTATGTTTTGCTTTGACGGTGATCCGGCCGGTCGACAAGCTGCTTGGCGTGCCTTAGAAAGCTCCCTGCCCCAACTAGATTCAGGCTTAAATGCACAATTTATTTTTTTACCTGAAAATCAGGATCCCGATAGCTTAGTACGCCAAGAAGGTAAATCTGCTTTCATGGAGCGTTTAGCCGCCGCCATACCACTACACCAATTTTTTTTCGACACACTAATGCAAGACATTGACAGCTCTAATTTGACAGGAAAAAGTCAATTAATCACAGCAGCAAAACCATATTTAATTAAAATGCCTGATGGCCCATATAAACAGTTATTAATCAATGAATTAGCGCGTATAACCCGCATTGAAAACCATCGTATTATACAACTCATTACTGAAAAAATCACCAATCAACCACCCAACGAAGTAATAGAAAAAAAAGAAATTACACGCACTCCCATTCATATTGTCATCGCTTTATTATTACAACATCCAGAAATATACACTTCTGATCTAAATGCGTTGAATGGCGTCGTCGTTATCGATCCGAAGCAACGTATTTTACAAAAAATTATGCAACAACTTGATCAAAACCCATCTGTTAACACAGCGGCTTTAGTCGAGAGTTGGCGTGATACATCCGCATTCGAAATGATTAATACACTGGCTGCGTGGAATCATCAAGTTCCTGAACATGCATTAGTTAACGAATGGAAAGAAATTATGTTATTTATTTTAAAACAGACTCAAGAAAATAAAATTCAAATATTAATTGAAAAATCAAGAAACATAGGCTTAACTGAGACAGAGCGTCTAGATTTACAAGCGCTACTTAAGGAACGACATAAATAAATCTTATTATGTACTAGTATGTTGTGTGAACCCAGTTTATAATTCACACATTTTTTTACCAATTACTCTTCAACTAATAGGTTGAAGATGAATACTCGGACTTACATAATAAGCTATGTTGCAATGCTATGTAGCGATTTTTATAAGTTTTAATATTTAATTAGCGCAGGTATCCGTATCTTTATGAGCACAAATGATCAAGATCAGCAACAATCGCAGATTACCAATGTCATACGATTAGGGAAAGATCAAAACTATCTGACTCATGCCCAGATTAATGACCTTTTACCCAATTTGGTAGACACGGAAAATTTTGACGTTATCATCAATATCCTTGAAAATATGAACATCAAGGTATTTGAGCAACCGCCAGGGGATGATGAATTAGTTGCCCTATTGGGTAATACCGAAGAAGCTCCAGAAGATATTGATGAAGCAGCTACCGTGATTGCTTCCGTTGATAAAGAAACTGGACGAGTGACAGATCCTGTCCGCGCGTACATGCGAGAAATGGGGACAGTAGAATTATTAACTCGTGAAGGCGAAATTCGGATTGCTAAACGCATTGAAGAGGGTATTTATCAAGTATTAAAATCACTGGCTCATTATCCTGAGACAGTCAAATTAGTATTAGACGATTATGAACTGGTCCTTGTAGAAGAAATGCGCCTAAATGAAATTATCAGCGGCTTTGCCGATGATGAGAGCGCTCCACCTTCTAGTATCGGCTCGATGCTAGATGAATCTCAACAAGAAACGCTTGTCGAGCCAACCGTTGATATTGATGAAGATGATACTGATGGTGAAGGCGATGGTGGCATAGTTGAAGTAGATGACGGCCCTAACCCAGAACAAGCCAAGATATATTTTGACGAATTACGTGATAATTTTAATAACGCAATGACCTCCTTAGCCACACATGGGCGGACAGCAAAACAGACAAATGAATTGCTGGAAATAATGTCGGATTCATTTTTAAAATTAAAGTTAACGTCCCGACAAGTCGATCGATTAACACGTCATTTCCGCCAGCTACGTAATCATATTCGTGAATTTGAACGAAATATTATGAAAATCTGTATCGAAAAAGCCAAAATACCTCGAAAATTATTTATTGAGACATTTCCAGGAAAAGAAACTGATCTCGAATGGTTAGGTGCATTACTACAGCACAACAAAAAACTGGATCAGGAACGCATTGGTGAATACGCTCAAGAAATCCGACAATTACAAACAAAGCTAGCTATTTTTGAGCAAGAATATGGTTTAAATATTAGCGAGATAAAAGACATCAATCGAGAAATGTCTATTGGTGAAGCAAAAGCTCGACGGGCTAAAAAAGAAATGGTAGAAGCCAACTTACGTTTAGTTATTTCTATCGCTAAAAAATACACCAATCGCGGCTTACAGTTCCTTGATTTAATCCAGGAAGGTAACATTGGGCTTATGAAAGCCGTGGATAAGTTTGAATATCGGCGTGGTTACAAATTTTCAACCTATGCCACATGGTGGATCAGACAAGCAATCACTCGCTCTATCGCCGATCAGGCACGAACGATCCGCATACCAGTTCATATGATTGAAACCATCAACAAATTAAACCGCATATCCAGACAAATTTTACAAGAAACTGGACATGAAGCAACACCAGAAGAATTAGCTGAAAAAATGGAACTGAGCGAAGATAAAATTCGCAAAGTTTTAAAAATAGCCAAAGAGCCTATATCCATGGATACACCAGTTGGTGATGACGATGAATCACGTTTAGGTGATTTTATTCAGGATGATAATATCGAATCACCCATTGATTGTGCTACCGCGGAAGGTCTCAGAGAAGCAACCCTTGAAATTTTAGAAACGCTTACCCCGCGTGAAGCTAAAGTATTACGCATGCGTTTCGGAATCGAAATGAACACCGACCATACATTAGAAGAGGTCGGAAAACAGTTTGACGTCACGCGCGAACGTATTCGTCAAATTGAAGCCAAAGCACTTCGTAAACTACGCCATCCATCACGTTCTGAAAAATTGCGTAGCTTTCTCGAAGGAGATGAAAAATAATGAAAAAATGTAGCAATTAGCGTCATTAATCATTACAATCATCACCTGCGGGGGCCTATAGCTCAGTTGGTTAGAGCAGCGGACTCATAATCCGTTGGTCCTAGGTTCAAGTCCTAGTGGGCCCACCAATAAAATCAAGTACTTACGTGTAGTTACAAAAAATTGAAGACCTCTGAGGGGCACTGATGGGGCACTCAGAAATAACAAATCACAATAAGTAGCGATAAAAGATGTCAAAGCACACCCTGAAATTCTCTATAAATACCACAGCTTTGATGCACGTCACATTTTTCAGAAAACAATATTGAACAGACTTTAGCAAAGGCCTTACATATTCTAATTCGCACGCCAGCAACACATGACCGTGGTGATCCAATACTGGTGAATTTGGCAATTTGTTAAAAAAATAAATTAACAATATTCGATGGATCGGATATTTATCATCCTCACGCGTTCAAGATAGAATTAACGTATCCAACCTATATAATGAAGGATGAGATTATTTGCTTGCTTCATAACGAGGGGTATTTATGTCAATAAAAGTCAAAGATGCATGTCTTTGGATTATAGTTTTTCAGATCATTGGCTATTGCCTGAGCATGATCTCGCAACATGATATTGTATCGTGGTACCCCACTTTACATAAATCGACCCTTACTCCACCAGATATTGTTTTTCCAATCGTTTGGTTTATTCTATATTGTATACTTGCTCTCTCAGGTTATGCACTTTGGCAATATCGTCATCATCCAAAGGCTAAATTAGCACTTGTATTTTACGTTTTACAAATTTTACTGAACTGGGCTTGGACGCCACTTTTCTTTTATTTTCATTGGATTGGCGTTAGCCTTTTTTGCATAGCGGCGATGATTATCTTGACGTTGATAACGATTCTCATCACTCGTAAGACATACAAAGTAAGTTGCCTTTTACTGATTCCTTATTTTATTTGGCTGCTTTTTGCTGGATATTTAAATGCAGTGATATGGATACTTAATGCGTCGTAAACAATAAGGAGCTCCTCATGAATTATCTGAAACTTTTCAGCATATCAATGCTCCATCGGTTGCCGCCAATTTTTAATTGCAATCGCTTAAGACCCTAATATAGGGAAATTGTGTTATGTTAGTTTATGGTTTTACTCAAAGACATCTTAATTATCTTTTTGAATGGCTGACATGGTGTGCTTTGCATTTTCTACTAAAAAGGAAACATAGATTATGGCAAATTATTTAGTGATTGCGGCGAGCAGCGCTATTGGACAGTCGCTTGTCAATATCTTAGTCTCTAAGGGAGACACCGTCTTTACTACTGCTCGAGATAACACCAAAATTGAGCCTCATGCGTTATTGGATGCGACTGATTTTGATGCGGTTAATGAGGTATTTAAAAAGGCAGGTCAAATAGATGGCGTTGTTAATTGTGCGGGTTCTTTATTATTAAAAAGCGCGCATACTACCTCACAAGAGCAATATCAAGCAGTTATTGATTCTTCCTTAACCACAGCATTTGCAACGGTTCGTGCAGCTGGAATGCATATGAAAGCGGGTGGAACTGTAGTACTCATTTCATCAGCTGCGGCACTAATTGGCCTGGCCAATCATGAAGCAATTGCGGCTGCAAAAGCAGGGATTATAGGGCTTGCGCAATCTGCAGCCTCCACATATGCACATTTAAATTTGCGGTTTAATGTGGTAGCACCTGGGATGATTGATACCCCACTGACTGCGCAAATCACTTCAAATTCGTTGGCTTTGAATGCATCCAAAGCAATGCATGCCCTAGCCCGAATTGGTACACCAGAGGATATTGCTCGTGCCATTGTGTTTCTTTTAAGTCCTGAAAATAATTGGATTACTGGACAAGTATTAGCTGTAGATGGCGGTTTAAGTAGAGTGCGCTCTAAAATAAAAGTTTAGTACTCATTACATACTTTAGGAGTGGTCATGGCGGTAGAGTTATTATCTCGCATACAATTTGGCTTTAGTATTGGCTTTCACATTTTATTTCCAACATTAAACTTAGGTCTTGCTATTTTTCTTGTAGTTATGGAAATGCTTTGGTTAAAAACAAAGGAGCCTGTTTATCTAGAAATATGTAAATTTTGGACTAAAATTTTTGCTCTGACTTTCGGCATGGGTGTTGTTTCAGGGATTGTATTAGCTTTTCAAATAGGTACCAATTTCGGTCCTTTCATCACTAAGTTTGGCAATGTCCTTGGCGCTTTGTTTGCCTATGAGACGCTGACTGCCTTTTTCCTTGAGGCCGGATTTTTAGGCGTTATGTTATTTGGATGGCAGCGTGTTCCGCGAGCGCTTCATTTTATTGCGACATTATTGGTGACGATCGGTACGACAGTGTCAGCCTTTTGGATTATGTCGGCTAACTCCTGGATGCAAACGCCAAGCGGTTATCAAGTTAGCAATGGGAAATATGTTGTTGATAACTGGTGGGCGGTTGTTTTTAATCCCTCTTTCATTCCTCGCTTTGCTCATATGCTATTGGCATCTTACGCGACCACATGCTTTGTAGTGATGGCTGTTGCGAGTTACTATTTTCTCCGGCAAAAAAATATGTTGCTCTCTAAAAAGTGTCTATCGTTTGCTTTGTGGGCAGCGTTGTTGATTGTTCCATTACAGATTTTTATGGGTGATATTGTTGGTATTAATGTACATAAGTATCAGCCTTTAAAAACTGCGGCGATGGAGGGCGTTTGGGACACACAAAAAGGTGCTCCCTTGCTCCTTTTTGCCTGGCCCTCTCAAGAGAAGCAAGAAAATGAGTACGTGCTTGCTATTCCTAAATTGGCGAGCTTAATTAATACACATCATTTAGATGGCGAGATGCTAGGATTAAAATCGGTTGCTCCGATAGATCAACCAAGGGTTGCTTCAGTGTTTTTCTCATTTAGGATAATGGTTGGGATTGGGTTACTGATGTTATTGACCGCTCTTGTTGGTCTTTTTCTTCGTGTTAAGGGACATCTGTATACTAGTAAATGGTTTCACCGTTGGTGTATTGCAATAGCCCCCTTGGGATTTATCGCAAGCATTTCAGGTTGGTTAACGGCTGAGATTGGTCGCCAGCCGTGGGTTGTTTATAATCTGTTAAAGACCAGCAATGCCGTTTCAGCTATTGGTATGGAAGAGGTCATTATTTCCTTTATTTTATTACTTCTTGCTTATGGCGTTATCTTTGGATTTTACCTTTATTATGTTTTTAAACTGATTCGTTTTGGAACTGATAGAATAGATGTTGATGAAGTAGAACAACATTCATTTCAATATATGACCGATGTTTCAAGGGAGAAAAAATAATGCTGCCTTTTATCTTTGCATTAATTCTCGCATTTATAATAATAATGTATGTGATTTTAGATGGATTTGATTTGGGTATAGGTATCTTATTTCCGTTTACGGCAAATGAAGTAGAACGCGATAAAATGATGAATTCTATTGCGCCTATATGGGATGGAAATGAGACCTGGCTTGTTTTTGGCGGTGCCATGCTTTATGGCGCATTTCCGCAGGCCTATGGATTGCTCCTACCTATTTTGTATATGCCATTAATGCTTATGCTTATTTCATTGGTTTTTCGAGGGGTTAGTTTTGAGTTTCGTTTTAAAGCCGAGAAATCGAAACCCTTTTGGAATTGGGCATTTGCAATGAGTTCAATCGCCGCCTCCTTTTTTCAAGGGGTCGTTCTGGGATGTTTTGTGCAGGGGTTTCCCATCGACGACGCGGCCATGAAAATCAATGCAACTGCTTGGCTGACTCCCTTTACGTTGCTTACAGGAATTGCATTGACGAGTGGCTATGGTTTACTGGGCGCGACGTGGATGATCATGAAAAGCGAAGGACGATTACAAAGAAAAATGATTCATTACTCGAAAGGATTACTGGTGCTTGTCAGTATCTTTCTTTTTTTCGTAAGTATTTGGACGCCGTTACATAGCAATGAGATTTTTGTGCGCTGGTATAGTTACCCGAATTTTATTTATCTAAGTCCCTTACCAATGCTAGCGTTAATCGCGATTTTTTTAACGTGGAAAAACCTGTCTAAAAAAAATGAAGTAAAGCCATTTTTGTATAGTATCGTTATTTTTTTATGTTCTTATGTGGGCATAGGCGTTAGTGTTTATCCTTATCTCATTCCTCATCAAGTTACCCTTTGGGAGGCAGCAGCACCCGATACTACGTTAAAGTTTATTTTAATAGGCGTTGTGATAATGCTGCCCATTTTACTGGGATATACGGCGTATGCTTATTACTTGTTTCGAGGAAAAACAAACGACAATTATCATTAAATCTTCTCATTTTTAATCAGAAAAAATGAGTTAATTTAAAACATTAAAATTGTGATCCTTCGCATTCATTTTTTTTGATGTTTTTTTCCACAGCTTTTTTTTATGACTTTGGCAGATTCATGATTGTCACAAACAAGCAATGTAATAATAAAGTGGCTTGAAGGGTTTTTGTCACCGAACTCAAAACCTAAATCTCCTGATTCGTCTAAGTAAATATGCATAAAATATAATGTCACTTTTAACACAGCTTTTTTAGTGTCATAAATATAACCAGTTTTACTATCCGCTGGAAATATAAACTCACTGATTTTCTGTCGGCTTCCCCCCTCCAGAAGATCATAAATAAAATCTGACATTGGCAAAGTATGAATTTCTCTGTTCTTAGCATCTTGTAACGTAATAGTCTTGGACTTCAAAGGGCGCATTCTAGCTCCAAGTACAAAAATCTATTTTATTGTCAGTAACCAGTAGTTCTTTAATCTTCCCTCAATCTAAATGTCCAAAAATCAATACTGTATTGAAATTGTGGGCAAATACAACCACCCTATTTTGAATCACAAAACGCCTGATTGATTTAATTGCTTTCATTCCGGGCTCGTAATGATATAATTATGCTCATCATTAAACTGGTTTGGAATATATATGCCATTTAATCTGGGTATTAAAGATTTCTTTGTAAGAAGACAAAGTTTTTTTCAAAAGATCAATCTGGATGGAACTTTTCAAGAAAGAATTCAACAATTAAAAGAAAGAATGACCGCAAGGACTGAAAATAAACCACTGGTTGTCATATCAGGTGCCGGCCCTGCAGGATTATTACGCGCGATTCAATCCATTAGTAATGGTAATCCCACAAAGGTTGTCGAAAAGCGTTCCCAAGATGCTCTAGGACGAGAAAATACGGTGGCGCTAACAGAAACTACCATTGCAATGTTGAAATACTGCGGAATTTATCCTTATTTGCTCGAAAATAGACTCATCTATCCCCCGAATAGAGAAGGTTACATTAGCGTGCGTCTTAAGGATCTTGAGAAAGCTATGAAGACAGTTTTGGAAGAATTAAGCCCTGGTTCAGTCATCGAATACAATTCGAGAATTGTAGAAATTGATACCAACGCGGATAGACTACGATTGATTATAGAATCTTCCACTGAAGAAAGATCAACAATTTCAGATGTTGGCATCTTTGTAAATGCAGAAGGAGCTCGTAGTTCTACAAATGATATTTTAAAGATTGAGCGGATAGAAGTTCTACCTGCTATACCGGTAATCGCCGCCATGTGTAGAGATGATCGACCATACATCACAAATTTGAATTCATTCTTTGTTTACATAGGGAAAAGTATTACCCAACTTGCAATCACGAGCTATTATCACACTATATTTTTCTTTCAATTTATTTTTTCAAAGAATTTTAGAACACAAATTACTGGAGCTCTTATTCTACCGACTCCTGACCAAAATTATGTCGGCTGCGGATTTTCTGACACAATCAACGCCCGCTTTAAAGAACTGAAAGAAAGCGGAAATGAACAAGAATATATCGCTTTTGCTAACCATTGGATCAATCTTGCAATTTGTGCTGCAAACCTGGTTTCAATCTTGTCATGGTTTCAAGGAGGCTCTTACCTTCATACAGCACGCAATATCCCACTGGATCATTTTGAAATAGTATATATCGGTGCAGATTCTGCAAGTAAATACGTTCAAAAGGTCAAAAATAGCACGATTTTATTGGCCGGAGATGCTTCTGCCACAGTAGATCCAACGACCGGCTTAGGTTGTAATACGGCAATTCAATCTTCAGTCGACTTTTTAGATTTCCTTTGGGATTATGACACTTTATCCAAAGACCAAATTCAGGATGATTACCAAAATAGAACAAGCGCAAGAATCGAGGATATCCATTGTGCTTCAAAACTAATGAGAAGTCGCTACCGCCCCGACTCTTTGCAGCCAATGTCCATGTTTGGAGCTAATCCTATTGGCTTAACCTCTCATGCTTCTAGGCAGGAAGAAATCGTGGATGGCAAAAAAAAACCAGGCATTCGGTAAGCCCCTCGAAAAATAACTAATCAACAATCATCATACTATCAAAGTTTCTGTCGCAGGAGAGGGAGCAGATCGAGGTGAAATTGAAAAATCCGTGCTCAATTTAAGATCGCAGTTAATTATGACAAGGTTATTTTTATGGTGCGGATTGACCTGTTCATTCTGGCTGCAGGCAATAAAAAAATTCACATCGTCCGAGCCCATCAAAAACAAAGCAACGATTAATGGGAATGATTATTTAATGCCCTGGCATAAAGAAGCTAATATTTTGCGCCAAGGGGATAATTTGACAATCACTCAAAATTCGACCGTTGTTTTGGAAGAATATGGCACCTTCAGTGATGGACTCCGACGATGCTTTTATGCAACTAAATCACCATTGAGAGATGAAAAAGACAAGCTAATCGGTGTTATTTGTACATCAATGCTACTTCCTTACTCAAGACAGACACTTTTATAAACTTAATTCCGTGTTTTTTCGCTAGGCTAAGTCGCTTTTCTGAAAACACTGAGGAAGCGTGTCATCAATTGTACTGAGGTGATTGGAAGTTAAAATTTAATTAATATAAAACAGATTTGAACCCTTTGCCCTAAGAATTCTGCTGGCCTGTGTTGAGAGTAGTCCAATTGACGCAAATTTTACAATGCGAATGCCTGCAGGTAAAATGAATACTTATTTAACCCCCCGTATCGACAACAGGCCAATGCATTTTAACGATACCTACAATCATGATTTATCGCCCGCTATTTAATGAGATTAAAAAATGTTATTTCTCAATGAACATGATTTAAAAAAATGTTTAGATTACGATGAACTTAGAGTGCACATGAAACATGCATTGCAATCTTTTTCATTAAAGAAAGCCACTAATTTTCCCCGTGCAGTATTTAATACTCACGCAGATATCAATGCTCCCATTGGTTTTATGCCAGCAGTCGATCATGGTAATAAACTTTTGGGATATAAAGCCATATCGGTTTTTCATCACAACCATAAAATGAATCTAAACCCGCATCAAGGTATTGTTGTTCTTCTAGATAAACTAACAGGACAAGTTAAATGTATTCTTGATGGCTTTTTTGTTACAGCTGTCAGAACAGCCGCTGTCAGTGCTGTTTCAACAGAGTTACTTAGCAGAGCAGACTCAAAAACACTGGCTCTTATTGGGGCAGGTTGCCAAGCAGTAGAGCATGTCAAAGCAATTTCAAGAGTTCGATCTATTGAAAGGGTCATAGTGTATAGTCGGACTACAAAAACCTTTGATGATTTTTCTAAAAAATTAAGCGAATATCCTTTTCAAATTGAAACTAAGGCAACGCCGCAAGAGGCTGTTGCTTCTGCGGATATCATCGTAACTTGCACCTCCTCTAGTAACAGCCTGTTATCTATTCACGACTTCCCTAAAGGTGCACATATTAATGCTGTGGGCGCTTGCCGCCCTGGAGAACAAGAAATAACAATATGTAATCGAGACAAACTCAAAATATACCTTGATTCAGAAGAAGCTTGTATGATTGAGAGTGAAGAAATCATTCACGGGTTAAAAAACCTTTCGTTAGATAAAAAAACAATTATCGGGGAACTTGGAACTTGTTTATCCAATCATATTCCAGGGAGAGAGAGTCAGGATGAAATTACTTTTTTTAAATCAGTTGGCTTGAGTATTGAAGATGTTTATGCCGCAGACTGTTTTTATCAAAAAGCCCAGAAAATCAATATAGGTCAACATGTAAATTTATGAACAGTCAGAAAAAAAATAATATACTTAGAACCCCCCTAATTCCGTTTTATTCATTCAATTATGAATTAGATGCCTCAATTTATCTAAAGGCAGAAAACTTGCAGCTATTTGGATCTTATAAAGTGCGTGGTATAGATGCCTTTTTTAAAAACACATCAGAACAAGCGTTATGTGGTGGAGTATCCGCGGCAAGTGCCGGAAATATGGGTCAATCACTCGCTTTTATGGCTGAAATTAAAGGCATACCATGCACCATATATGTGCCGGACACTGCTCCTGCAATTAAAAAAGAGCGCATAAAAAAATTAGGCGCTAATCTTATTGAATTACCCTTTAAAGAGTTATGGCAATTTATTGTGGAGCCTATGTTGTCATCAAAAAACTCGCTTTTCATCCATCCCGTTTTCACTGAATCCTTATTAAGTGGTTATGAAAACATTGCTGTAGAAATAGTAGAGGATTTGCCTGCAATGGATGCGATAGTTATTCCACTTGGAATTGGAGGCCTAGCTATTGCCATAAGTCGCACAATAAAACGATTAAAACCGCAGGTTGCTATCTTTACCTGTGAACCTGAAACAGCGGCTCCATTTAAGGCCGCGTTAAAAAATGGTAGCCCCATAAAAATCGAACCAAAAGTTTCATTTGTTGATGCTATTGGCACACCAGAAATATTGCCTTATGTTTTTGAACAACTGGCACCGATCGTCGTTGATAGTGAGGTCGTTCCGCTTATTGATATAGAAAAAGCATTGGAAATGTTGTTGTTAAATAATAAGTTACTGTGCGAGGGGGCTGCTGCTTGTAGTCTTGCTGCGGCAATAAATATTTCAAAGAAAACTTCCTATCAAAATATTGCTTGTATTTTAACTGGAGGCAATCTATCCACTGATTATGTAACCGTTAAGGTTAAGTAGCACCTTCGATAGTTAATAGAAAATCATATCTTTTCGTTATAATCGATAGCCAACAAAGTATAAGGTACACCAGTGAAATAAGGAGTTAAGAAATGCTACCTAAAATGCGTGTTTACGACATGTGGCATTGGCCGTTCATAAACTTGATGAGTGCGAGCAATTTTATAATTTGCTTGGGATGCGTACGGAATTTAAAACCGACGATTATGCTTATTTAACTGGAAACGGCGATAATATTTCATTGCATAAAGTTCACAAATCGCATGCAAATCGAAGCTGTTCGCGTATCATCACGTTATCGAGGTCAAAAAATTGGTGAATGGATGATGGACTCTGCGTTTGAATGGGCTAGAGCAAACCAAGTTTCTATAATTCAATTAACCACTAATAAGAAACGACCTAGAGCTAAGTAATTTTACGAACGACTTGGATTTACTGAGACGCATGAAGGTATGAAATTATTTATTGGATAATAAAATAGTTAGCGATTTTTAATTTTACGTCTGATAAAAAGAAAACTTAATTTTTTCAAGCAGTTTCAATTAGGATACCTGTTCGGTAAATACAGCCATCTTCTTTTATAAACTTAATTCCGTGTTTTTTCGCTAGGCTAAGTCGCTTTTCTGAAAAAGCTCATGTTTTTCCTCAGCAAGAAAATCAATACTGTAACAACAAGCGAACGGTGATCAAGTGACATTTTTGCGATGCATTACGATGTTAATTCGTCGCAGAAATTCCAACGCCTACTTAAAGGTAAATTGTAATCAGGAGCTGGTTTCAATTTTGATTTTTCAACAAATCATTCGCAACCCTGTCAATTCGCAAAAATAGTAAAACTCACAAATTTAGTTTATTTGCTTGATCCATAAACAAATCTGCTTCTTCTAAAAAGTGCTCAACAATTTTTTGTGAATAAGTTTTTGGTTCAGAAAAAAAGGTGATCATGTTTTTTCGAGTTTTAGGTAAACAGGGCTGAATAGGCAATGTGTAAAATTCGGTGAGATACCGCATGATTAATCTGAATGCATCGATGATTTTATTAAATATCGGATGAGTTTCTCTATTATGTAAGCCACGATGTTGACAGATTGCAGACATATTCTGACGAATATCTTGAAAGCAAGCCTTGTTGAATTGTCCTGATGTCTTAAAAGTTGATTTACATTCGTGAATTTTTATTAAAATATTGCTTATTTCTTGCCGGAGCAAACTGTTTTTACTATATTTTTTTTTAACATATAAATTGAGTTTAACAATTTCAGCTGCAAGGATATCAAACTCGATCATCGCTAATGTTTTTGGTATCGACGATAGGATTTGTTCATAAGTCAAGGTGTTTTTTTCTGGTTTAATTTTAGGCATGTGCGTTTGGGCTTCATAAAACCACAGATAGGGATGATAATAAATTTTATAATAGGGGATACACAATACAGTAAACTGTCTTTTCATTAAGTTATCAAAGTGTTCTTGATTCCCATAATCTTGATCATAACTGTAAGACATTTCTGAGTTTTGTAATGATTTATACATGCGATATGTCTTTTCACTCAATTTTTTGAAACTTGAGATCTTATAATATTCGAAATAAGTGCATGCTTCCTCGGAAGGCTCTCGCAAATTGTGATGAAAGCAATGTGAAAAATCCTCTTGTAGTGTATGAATCAGCTTTTCAAGGTGTTTAATTTTTCCTTTAACCGCTGAGTTTTTGAATTTAATTGCGGGTTCATCTCGTAATTTTGCTATTTTGTTAGTGGCGTCATGGTCATAAGAAGGTAGCAACAATTTACACTCCCACAATTCAATAAAAACATATGGTACATGTTTTGAACACAGGTATCAATATTTTTCCATTACGAGTATTGGAAATAATATTAAACTGCTTAAATCTGATGAAATACCGTTCCAAAAAGTAGGTAATCGTTGTCGAATCCTGATTGAAACGTACTAAAATATAAAGAAAACAAAGATGACGCCATTTGCGTGATACTGCAACCCCCCAGCCAATGATAGTCAAAATAGGCTATGTTTGTTTTATTCAATGAAGGCGCTACCATCCGGTCCCCTTATCTAGATATTAAAACCTTTATTTAACGAGAAAAATCTTGCTTTAATTGCTCAGCGCCATGAAACAGCCTCCTAGACTCTCTATATTTAGTTTTTTATTAACAAAGGCTGATGATGTGCATGACCCGCTGTTTCAGTTGAGTCCGATTTTTTTTCATCTCTTTGTTGAAAGAATCCATATGGATTCAATATGCTTCGGTGAATAGTGTTTCCCATAAAAATAAAAGCTTCTCGGGCTTTTATGGGATCAAATCTATCTGAGTACAAGTAATATTTGATACGCTCTCTGAAAAACTGTTTGTCCGCTTCTATCTCCTCACTTCGCTTCTCAATTTCTTTTTCTAGCTCTTGATTTTTCCTTTCTAGCTCTTCGTTTTCCCTGTCTAACTCTAGATTCTCTTGACGCAAGAGTGCCAACTCCACATCCTCCCTATCCCGTTTTTTTTGCAACTCGCTGACTAGCTCATCATAAAGGTCATCACCCATTCTTGTATTGCCCAATCTCAAATTATCAAGGACATCAAAAGCTAATTTCAGAATGATAAAATCACTATCCGAGCCACCTTTATCAGAATGTGAGCTGAGCAATTTAACCCGATATGCTTTTTTAATGTTATGCCAAGCAAGGCTCTCTCCTTCCTCAACTGAAATGTCTAATAATAATAAGCAGTTTTGCATTTGCCAGTTGATGATAACTTTGTCATGGATGTATTGGACAGACCTAAGTGCCTGACTGTGAAGCTGGCGTACATGCTCATGTACCGAACTTAATACAATTAAATCTGTAGATTGCTCTGATGGTTGCTGTCTGGTCTGACAGAAACTAGCAACAAACGCTGTCATGCCGTGCGCTGCAAATAAAAACGGGTAGGAAATACCGGCATAAAATTGACTTAAAACATCAGCACAACTTGCATTTCTTTCATCTCCACCATTTTCTGAATTACTTGTTGTCTCTGCTTGCGAGTTTCTCATAGGCGCCTCTTGCTTAAACATCAAATAAGCTTTTAATTTATGAAAATCAGTTGTGTAATTTTCAATATTAAACAACCAATAAAAAAACTTAAAATAATAGCCATCAATTTTTTTTTGCTTGGCTTGCACCCACGCAACCCGTTCGGGCATATTTTCCCAGTCGTCAAAATGACTCGATAAATTGATTGGTGGCGGCACTTGGTGATACCGCAGACCCCATAACCAATGATAGTCAAAATGGGCTATGTTTGTTTTATTCAATGAAGGCGCTACCATCCGATCCTCTTATCTAAATATGAAAACCCTTATTTAAAAACTAAAATCTTGCTTTAATTGCTTAGCATCATGAAACAGCCCCTAGACTCTCTAGATTTAGTTTTTTATTA
The DNA here is from genome assembly GCA_030696305.1 of Legionellaceae bacterium. Classification (GTDB taxonomy): domain Bacteria; phylum Pseudomonadota; class Gammaproteobacteria; order Legionellales; family Legionellaceae; genus JAUYSP01. The sequence continues at coordinate 32,717 of JAUYSP010000031.1, forward strand.
ACAAAGGCTGATGATGTGTATGATCCGCTGTTTCGGTTGAGTCCGATTTTTTTTCATCTCTTTGTTGAAAGAATCCATATGGATTCAATATGCTTCGGTGAATAGTGTTTCCCATAAAAATAAAAACCTTTTGAGCTGTTATGGGATCAAATTTATCTGAGTACAAGTAATATTTGATATGCTCTCTGAAAAACTGTTTGTCCGCTTCTATCTTCTCACGTCGGTTCTCAATTCTGTTTTCTAACTCTAAATTCTCTTGACGCACGAGTGCCAACTCCACATCCTCCCTATCCCGCTTTTTTTGCAATTCGCTAACTAACTCATCATAGAGGTCACCGCCTATGCTTGTATTACCCAATCTCAAATTATCAAGGACATCGAAAGCTAACTTCAGGATGATAAAATCACTGTCCGAGCCACCTTTATCCGAATGGGAGCTGAGCAATTTAACCCGATATGCTTTTTTAATGTTATGCCAAGCAAGACGATCCCCTTCTTCTACTGCAATGTCTAATAATAATAAACAGTTTTGCATTTGCCAGTTGATAATAACTTTGTCATGGATGTATTGGACAGACCTAAGTGCCTCACTGTGGAGCTGGCGTACATGCTCATGTACCGAACTTAATACAATTAAATCTGTGGACTGCTCTGATGGTTGCTGCCTGGTCTGACAGAAACTAGCAACAAACGCTGTCATACTCTGGCCTGCAAATAAAAACGGGTAAGATATACCGGCATAAAGTTGACTTAAAACATCAGCACAACTTGCATTTCTTTCATCTCCACCATTTTCTGAATTGCTGGTTGTCTCTGCTTGCGAGTTTCTCATAGGCGCCTCTTGCTTAAACATCAAATAGGCTTTTAATTTATGAAAATCAGTTGCGTAATTTTCAATATTAAACAACCAATAAAAAAACTTAAAATAATAGCCATCAATTTTTTTTTGCTTGGCTTGCACCCATGCAACCCGTTCGGGCATCTTTCCCCACTCATCAAAATGACTCGATAAATTGATTGGTGGCGGCACTTGGTGATACCGCAGCCCCCACAACCAATGATAGTCAAAATGGGCTAGGTTTGTTTTATTCAATGAAGGCGCTACCATCCGATCCTCTTATCTAGATATTAAAACCCTTATTTAAAAACTAAAATCTTTGCTTTAATTGCTCAGCATCATCGTGTCCTGAACTTTCTTCAGCGTCAGTAGATTTTAATGCTACATTGTTCGGTTTTTCAGCCTTAAGCTGTTTATTTTCCTTAAACAAACCAGCATTGGTTATTTTTGATTCGCGAAGTTCTTTTTTAATCCGAATGTTTTCGGATTCCAGCACTGAACTAATAATTGCCGGATGTCTAATACCCACTTCATCATTATTTAAAACCTCTATGGGCTGCGGTACAGAACAAATTTGTAACATACTTGTTTGCACACTTAAATCCATTACCCCTCTAGTCCACCAGGTATTTCTAAGTGCTGAGGCCATCATATCAAGGTGACCTTTTAAAGCATTACTGATTAAATCTAGCTGTATTTGACAGGTAGGCGAACAGAGTAAATTCTTTTTTTGCTCTTGAATGTACTGTAATGCTCGATTAAAACAAGTAAAGTATGACTTGATGATTTTTAACTGACTGGTGTTGTATCCACAAAATAGCGTGCTCAACAACTCAGGCACCCAAACGCGATGGCTATAGGAGTCTAACAGCTTATAGAGCCCTTGTTGCAGGGGGCCTTCAAGACCACGAATCTGCGGCAAACTGAGATATTCGGGATAAATAGTCGTTCTATCAGAAAGAATACGCTGCACTTCAAGTGCGATGGACATGTCTTCTATTTTATATTTAATCACATCTACTGGCATATACACCCCATAGGTTTTAAATTGACGAATAATGTGCTCACTCCAAGCTATTCCGAGCTCTTCGATTGTTTCAAAGGATTCATGAATTTCAGATAACGACAAAATACTTTGGGTGAGTAGCAAAAAATGCCATCCTTTCGGATTCGGAACTACATGGCGTTGTCGTTGCAGTGTTGATAAGGTTTGTGCTATCACGTATTGATACACTGCATCTTGCTCTGCCGCACCGTAATCAAGTAGTTTGCCTAACTGTGATTCGATTTTGTGAAGTACACGATGCTCGTTCCAAATTTCTAATACCTTAACAAAAATAGCACAAACTGACCCAAGGAAAGTTAGCGAATTGAGTACTGATCCCGCAACATGAATCAAGTCCAATGTATGGAGCTCATGAAGTAAATAATGCACACCATGTCCAACAAAATGAGCCCCTTCATGGCCTGCTTCAAATAGGATATGCCCATGCTCAGCATTCGGCATGATAAGAATTGGCATCATGTTATAATTACCCTGAGTCTTATATTGTTTAGATGCCATAGGCAATAATGGATTACAATGCCGACGCAAGCTTTTTAGTAACCCTTGAAACAAAGGATCGTCTTTATAGTTAGACAATAGTACATTGGTTTTCTCAAAAAATTTTGCTGTGCTCGTAGAGAATTCAAGAGTTCGTTGATTCAATATAGGTTGTAGCGCTATAGATGGTTTTTTTTCATCATCAATAGGCATAGCCATATAATATTCATTTTCATGGTGTTGCATCCGTTACTCCTGCGTGCATAAGGTTGGATTTATTATAAAATACATATAAAGAGCACATAATACATATTTTAATCATTCTTGTCAGCGCAAATTTGGCTTAAAATATGTAGAGAGATTTCTTATTTTTCTGTAAGAAATCTCTTACATAGAAAAAATAATACATATACTATGCTTAATAGCATCATGGGTTGAGTCTTAGTTGAATGTTTTAATATCACCCATTGTCGGCAATGAAATCAAGTTGAGGTATATAAGAATAAATAACAAACAGCACATGCAATAAAAAAGAGTGAGATAAGTTGCTACCCAACCTTTAAATCGCCACTTTAATTGGGTTTCAAACCCTGAACGTTGATCGCCTCGATTTTTCCAGCGTTGTTGTGGCAAGCGAAATAAAATATAGATTTTTGTGATGGTACTCATGAGTTGATTGATATAAATTAAAAAAGGAAAACTCATGTCAATTCGTCTCGTGTGAAGAAATAACATGCATGCAAGGCAAAGTCTTGAAAAGGCAATCCACAGTAGCGAAATGAATAAAAATGTGTAGCTTTTGCTAACTGCCAAAGTCAAAATGGTTATGTGTCCTATGATCATCGTCCAAATAGAACACCGTTGATCAATTAAACACCACCAAATAAAATACCCCACCGTGCGGGGCCCTAATGCAATAGCTCTAGCCCCATTTCGTAATGTATTGCCACTCCATCGACGTAAGTTTTCTTTCATTCTTGTGATGGCACTGCCATCAATATATTCAATGGTTATAGTTGTTGCATCCGGTATATAGGTCATATTCGCGCGTTTTTTGAGTAGATAATACCAAGTACTTTTATCATCACCAGAAAGAAATCGATAATCCCCCCATAACCAGTGTTGCAGGCGATCGTTTTCGATAATATTAATAAACTCTGACTCGCACACATGCTTACCACGAAAAATGGACATTCGTCCGGTTAACGTCAAGATTTTATTAGATATCGCATACGATTGCATCGTAAAATCACGTTGGGCAAAGCGCATATCTAACCATTTTTTAACCCATGTAGGCCCTCGTTTAACAATCGCCCGCTCGTGAGTTGTTAGCGCTTGCATTCTAGGCAAGAGCTGAAAAAAAGGTAGGCATAAACGTAAGCAGCCCGATTGGAAATAGGTGTCACCATCCATAAAAACAACTAAGTCTTCTGCCGTTAAACCATGTCTATGAATCGCTCGTAATGTTTCACCAATTGCATAACGTTTACCCGGTTGTTTTTGTCGAATCATAATCACTTCAAATGATGTGAGACTTTTTTGTTTTTTAAAAAAATTTTCGATAATCATTTCATCAGATTCAGTTCCAGTGCCTATAAATAACTTAATAGGCACATGAATTTGATTACACTCCTCCATAATTGATTTCAATACTATATTTGTGGTCGTTTGCAACTCTTGAAAAGTGGTCATCATAAAAAATAAACGTGAGGGCCTCCAACCAGAATCCCAGAGTTGATTGGCAAGCAATCGTCTGCGAGGAAATACAATTCGACCGTAAATAACCGATCGAATAACATGATTTAACCACCAACTATAACGCCAAATACCAATCACGCCGAAACTAATTATCGCTGTATGATCCGAACGATATATCCCTTCGTTTTTCGGTAAATTCAGCGCAATAATGAGTAAAATGGTTAAATAAATTAGAAAATATAAAATATCGTTCGAGTTCCAGTTAAAATACTTTAAATTGTCCTTCACGCATGATGAATAGTTAGTCTTTTTTTCCGAATCATTATTTAAGGTTGCCATAACGTTCTTCGTACTCTTAAAAAACTCATTTTAGGCGATGGTTTGCTTTGTTTTTGGATAAGCCATAAACCAGAATCAGGTTTTGAATGAATGATGGTGTAGTATGTCACAATCGTTGGTGCACATTTTGTTTCATCAAATGTACCTCCTTTGATCGCATAGTCAAAACCACCCTGCTCACGAAGTTTGTCAATGTTAGCTGTAGAATTTGAAAACTCATCATCAGTATGATGAAATAAAATATTGTAACTTAACCAGGAAAAAGCTTGTTGAATAGGAGGCCAACAACTACCGGTGATCAAACAAATTTCTAACCATGGTTGCATCACATAATTATGATAATACAATGCGGTTCGCTCAATATAATCAATCGATTTGCCAGATTGAACATTCAAATTTATTGTCGAGTATTTTTTTGCCATTGCCAGATCATGCTGCCAATCATCATTTCGCTGCAATACCTTATCTAACAGCAACAACATTTTTAATTGATGAATGCGGTGGTTATTACGGCTAGTGACAGAGGTAAATTTCCAAGCAGCCTTTTTCGCGCGAATTTGCTTAAACCAATTTAATATTAACGTTTTGTCCCCATCAGATAAATCGCATGCCACCAAATCATAGGCCCAAATCATTCCATCCAGCCTTGTTTCGTCTATTGGATTACCTGTTGGCTGATTAACAATAGACCACCCCCTTAGGATTTCTCTCACTTTTTTTAGATAGGCGGGGTGATTAGTTAAGCGATATGTTATCGCCAACAGTGCGGCGCGATCAGCATCTTGTAGCGCTTTTCGAGAAGCGATTAGCACTGGGTTATTGATATTAGTCTTTCCAGAACTCCCTAGTTTCCTGATCGGAGCTGGACGTTTATGTAATAATTTTTCCGATGTCTGTTGTAATTTAATGAGTGTAGTAGGCGATATTGAAAAAGATGGATTAAAGATTGCGCTAGACTCAGGCCATAATAATGGCTTACAAGTAGTCGTATTAGCCAGAGAAACAGTAGATGATATCAAAAATAAATGAGTGAAAAAAACAACCTTGAAAGCAAAATGCATCAAGGTGTGTCTCAACTTTTGTGGGCATGTCGCTGACGCTCCTTTACCCACGCTACGATATTTAAATTTGAAATATTTCACCAACAAATCCCTAAATATTGCTTGGAAATTGGAGGCGTATTACGTATGCGCACCAAATCAATAATAACTTGATCCTGGCGAATATTATCAAGCACATCTTCAAATTCACTGGCTTTGTTGCCAATAATAATAGTTTCTGAGCGATCGAGTAACTCTTTTATACTCTCTACCATAAGCTGTGATATATGAGGAATATGATTCAAAATATAATCACGATTTGCACCAAATAACTTAGCTTCAGACACATTTTTATCGAACAAGGTTAAATCATACCCTTTACCGATGAGGCGTTCAATTAACTCCACAATGGGACTTTCCCTTAAATCATCTGTATTTTCTTTAAAGCAAAATCCAAGTACACCAATCCGCTTATTTTCTTGCTCCATTACCATATTGATAGCCATATCAATTTGCGACCTATTACTAGGTAATACTGAGGAAATAATAGGTAAGTGAAGATTCAGACTTTGACTTTCATATAAAAATGCTCGTAAATCTTTTGGTAAACAGGAACCTCCAAAAGCAAAACCTGGCTTCAAATAATAAGGGGAAAGGTTTAATTTAGTATCTTTACAGAAGACGTCCATCACTTGATGACTATCAATATCCAAGGACTTACATACATTTCCTATTTCATTTGCAAACCCTACTTTTAACGCATGCCAAATATTATTGGTGTATTTTAAAATTTCAGTTTCTTCAATTTCAAGAAAGATCGTTGGCATACCGGTACATTGCAGATTTAAATCACTCATTACATCTCGTACGCGTTGATCTGTGGTTCCAACTACATTTTTTGGCGGATTATAATAATCATGTATTGCAGTCCCTTCTTTCATGAATTCAGGATTAATGCAAACGCTAAAATCTATACTTTCACATTTATCAGAATATTTTTCTAAAGCGGGAATAACGACATTGCGTATCGAGCCCGGAAACATAGTGCTACGACAGACAATAATATGATATTCATTCTTTTCTTTTAAAACACGACCAATGTCTTCACAAATACGTTTTACATATTGTAAATCTAAACCATTATTTTTTTTACTGGGGGTGCCCACACAAATAAAGGATATATCACTATTGAGTATGGCATGAGATACATCGTCAGTGGCAGTTAGTAATCCATTTTTAACAGCATTTGCAGTAAGTTCTTTTAGGCCGGATTCGATGATCGGTGATTTTCCCATATTGATTATATCTACTTTGGTCCGATTGGAATCAACTCCAATCACATGATGACCTTTATTGGCAAGGCATGCAGCAGAAACTGAACCAACATATCCTAGGCCAAAAATACTAATTTTCATATTCTTTCTCTCCATGTTTTACAAATGAAAATCCATAACCCTATTGAACGCGCCATCAGCTCTTCGGCCTATTTTTTATAAGCCGCTTAATGGATTTAGGGTATTGATAATATTTATTTTTCACGGAAAAACATATTATGGTTTTCCGTGAAAAATAAAGGTAAACATGGGATTTTTAAGGAATGCATTTAACTGGGCTTTAGGTATTTTAAAAAAGTACCGATTTTTTTGAAAAATAGACGACAACTGGCATCCCGGAAAACGCATGCATATCAAATTTTTTACTATCATTATCTTGTATACTGATGGTAACCATAGCTGATCGGTCTACCAGAAAATCTCGTGATTGATATTGTGCTCTGACCATATCGATAAAACCTTCGGTACGATTAATTCTCAGGATATTGCCACGGTATGTTTTCCCTGAAGACGGAATGTAGATTTTCACAACTTTAGAGTGACCGATATGAATTACTTCATTTTGAGTGAGGTACGCAATAATGTTCTTGTGAGTCGCCGTTTTTTCAATAAAAACGATTGGTTTTATGTTATCAGTTGTATTACCTTCTGACTTTAATATTTGTGTTATTTTGCCATCAAAGGGTGCTTTTAAAGTTAATCGATTGATCAAATATTCATATATCTTGACGCGATTGCGATTTAAAAGTTCTTGCTTTTGGGCTGCTTCAAGCTTCGCACCTAAATCGTGTTGTATACCTTCTGTTTTATTGCCCGTAAAATACATGCCGTGATCGATTGCTTTTAAAGCCTTCTTCTGCAAAAGTTGTTCCGCATGTGCATTTTTCAATTCTTCTTTAGCATTGATATACTTGTTATGCTCTATTTCCAAACTCGCAGCACTTATGTGATGTTTTTGAAATAAGGTGTTATATCTTTCAAAATTGTGATGTGCAGCTTGGACATTTTGTTTAGATATATTGACTAATGACCGAGCAGAAATTACACGGCTATGTCCCACGTTTTTGTACAGGTTTAATCGTTCTTGTTCATTGTCGAGTAATTGTTGGTAATATCGAATATTTAATTTAGATTCGTCCACTTGTAAACGAGCTAATTCTAACTCACGTATCAGATCAATATTTTCAATTTTCAGTAAAGGATGACCTTTTTTTACCAATTCACCAGCGGAAACATACACATTCGTGATATATCCTCCCATGGGTGCAACCATAGTTTCAATTTCGGTACTGACCACTGCTGCTTCTACTTTTAAGCGCAGAATATAAGTATTGAAAATAATGATAAATGAAAAAAAAATTAACCCCCCAAAAATGACATACAGAATAGATGTCAATAGACGAGGCTGCAGAAATCTCGAAAGTATCTTTTGTTTATCTTCTTGCTCTTTTGGATTACCCTGAAGAGAGTCGTCTACGCCATTTATTTCTCGACGGAGATGAACTTTTTTTGTATTTTCATCATTTACTGTCACAATACTTCCATTACTAAAACCATTACGGGTTGGACTTTGCGTTTTCATCAAAGTTTAACATTTTGAATTTTAGACGTTGTTAAGTTTAAATTATATTGTGGTTTTCCTTAGCGTTTTTCTGACATATGTAAAAAGCGTTAAAAGCGTTAAAAGCGTTAAAAGCCAGATAAGAATATCTGGCTTTTACACATTTCAGTATCGTTTACATTAACCTTGTAATACTTTAATTGTGATGTTGCTCTTATTAACTTTAACTACCCAACCATCTAGAATATTCATAGCAGCATAACTCACATTGAATGCAGGCTTGCCGATATTACTTTTGTAATTACAAGTAACGCGACCAGTACTTGGGTTATACCAAGTGCCATTATGAACATAAGCACCTAGAGCTAAGTTTAATGGAACCCCTACACCTGGGATACCAGAAAATATAGGTTTTGTCTTATTACCACCAATATTTTCTTCGCCCATTCCACGAATGTAAGTTCCATAGTTTGTTAATCTTTCTGAAGGCGTACCACCAGAAGCATTTGGACATTCAAAACGGAAAGTATCTATATCCCCTATTGCCATAGCAGGTACAGCGTTAAATCCGGATAAAACGATTAAAGCACCAAGAATAGTTTTTTTCATTTAAAGTTCTCCAATATATTACATAAGTTTAAAAAAAACTTGCTCCCAATTAGGGCGTGACTCCAAACATCAACACAACCTAACTACATGGATAACAAGTATCTAAAGCGTTACATAAATAAAAAACTAGATAACTTATTGATTGTCATAAAACAGATTGTGGTATACCCCCATGATTTCAAGAAAAACCGGATTGTATACCATGTTTTCCCTATATCTCTTTGAATTTGCATCTCCTACTCACTTCGTAATGAAACAATGGGTTCCAATCGTGAAGCGCAACGAGCCGGATAAAAACCAAAAAACACACCGGTGACAACTGAAACTGTAAATCCGATGAGCACAGGCGTTACATCTATCTTAAAAGTCCATTGATTAAAATAACTAACTATCCAAGTAAATATTAATCCCAAAGCAACGCCCAAGATTCCCCCTAATAATGACAAGATCACCGACTCAACGAGAAAAAGAGATTGTATTTCTCCTTTTCTTGCACCAATCGCTTTGCGAATGCCAATTTCCTTTTTACGCTCACTGACTGAAACTAACATCACATTCATTACACCAATACCACCAACAAACAACGACACGCTCCCAATTACGCTCAGTAATAACGTAAAAATCAGGCGCTGGCTTTCCATGCTGGCAATAATTTGTTTCGCACTGCGAAAATAGAGATTTAAATTTGGCCTCTGGATATTAATGACATATTGAATATGTTCAATAATTGCATCAATATTTTTATCTGTTTTTAATAAGATGAGCGCATTGGTAACTTTATTATTCTTATTAATTTGCTTCATTCCTACAATTGGAATCATGATAGCTGCATCTATGTCTTCGGTAAAAAAGTTATTTTGTTCACAGGGTGCCGTGATACCAACAATGGTATATATCTCCCGGTCAATTTGTAACCTTTGTCCAAGTGGATCGTGTGCATTGATTTGTTTCAATTGCTCAGCTAACTTATGACCAATAACACAAAAGCGTTCGAAGGATTCCAAGGAGGAAACAAAACGACCTTTTTCAGGATGAATATTGATAATACTTGCCAACGATTCATCTACTCCAATAATTGATGTGTCCAATTTTCTACCTTGAAAACGGACTGGCTGATAGGCTGAATTGTATGGTGAAATATGCTGAATCTCTGAAACCATTGAAGGTAATTGTCGCCACATTTGCAAAGGGATTTCATTTTCTTCTCGATTCAACGGAGTAGAAGTTTCGTCAATAACCGAAACAGCAATTAAATCTGTACCTAATGACTTAAATTGGGCCATTGCTTTTTCTGTGGCTAACTGACCACAACTAATCAAGGCCACAATGGCCGCTGTGCCTACTAATATACCTAATACAGCCAAAGATGTGCGAAGTTTTAATGCGATCAAATTAAAATAAGCTTGTTGACTGTAACGGAATAATGATGAACTCACTTCAATGATCCTGAAATAATGAATGGCATGGTTAGGGTCTGTTGACCATTCATATTTCGACGTCCCGCGGCTTGTCTGCGGGAGCCAAGTCGATCTATAGCTGTGTAATAGAATTGTGTATTGAGCAAGATCTCTGGATCCCGCGGACAAGCCGCGGGACGGAGGCCTTGTGGAAACGAACTGTCAACAGACCCTAGGAACATGTTTCAATTTCTCCATCGACTAAGGTAATTTGTCGAGTACAGGCTGATGCGACTCGCTCATCATGTGTGACGATGATTAAAGTACGGCCTTCTTGATGCAAATTTAAAAACAAAGTCATAATTTCATGACTTGTATTTGAATCCAGCGCCCCTGTCGGTTCGTCAGCTAAAATGAACTCTGGTTCACCAATCAAAGCTCGAGCAATTGCAATACGTTGTTGTTGACCACCTGATAGCTGCATGGGACGATGTGATGCAAACGCATGCATACCCACTCTATCCAAGGTTAAGGCGGCTAATTTAGATGCTTGAGCATAAGGTATATTTCGATAACTTAGAGGCAGTGCTACATTTTGTATAGCAGTCAACCGTGATAACAAATTGAAATGTTGAAACACAAAACCGATGCTGCGATTGCGTAAACGTGCCAACTCGTCATCATTTAAATTCGCTACATCATGTCCTTGCAGATGATATTGCCCACTATCCGCAGTATCTAACAACCCAATCAGATTCATCAAGGTTGACTTTCCCGAACCCGATGCGCCAACAATCGCAAGCATTTCACCTCGATATACATTCAGTGAAATATGGTTAAGAATGAGACTCTCTACTTGGCCGATTTGATATTTTTTTGAAATATTGATCAGTGACATCAAGGGTGTATTTGACTGATTAGTCATAGACCACCACGTCACCCGCTCGCAAACCAGAAGCTACAACAACCTTATCTTGCCAAACTGCGCCGGTATGAATTGATCTTTGGCTGACATGGTTATCTTTTGTGAGAACTTGAATGAGGCCATGTCCATTTTCCGGTTTAATCGCAGCAATTGGAACTAATAAATGATGCGTACTCTCACCAAATAATTCGATCTCGCACCCCATACCTACTTTAATTAAAGCTTGTTGTTCTTTACTAAGTCCGTGTACTTCGATCACTGCTGTAAATGTCGGCAATCCATCATTTCCTTTTACCGTTGCCTGAGCATTTACTGCGACTAATCGGCCGTTTAATGATTGCTTATTAAATGCAATCCCGTGAATCATTGCTTTCATACCAATTTTAATATCATTAATATCAACTTCGGGGATGTCAATTTCCACGCGGATACCTTGCATATCACCAATCAATCCAAGCACTTGTCCTGATTTAAGCGCCATCCCAGTCTGAACACGCAAGGACGTGTTGTCATCCGACTTAAACGCATAAAGCAATACCCCATCAGAGGGTGATTTGAGTTGAATTTGATTGTGATTTTTGATTAAAGCTAAACGAACTTTGTCAAATTGCCTTAAACTTAACTTGGTACATTCGTTACGCTCTTCAATCTCACCCTGATCAAATAAGGCATACAGATTTTGAGAGGCTTGCATAAAAGCAACTCGTTCTGCCAATAAGCTAGATTTTTCATTGATATAATTATTTTTAGACAATAAACCTGCTTTCCATAATTCATTTGTGCCCGTAAATTTAGTACGTGCTATGTGGTAGCTGTTTTTCGCTTTCAGATAATTAATCAAAGTCTCATTGTATTTTCGTTGCAATTCAGCAGAATTTAATGTGAATAGAATTTGATCTTTTTTAACTGCTTGACCGTAATGAGCATGTATGGTTTCGATGACTGCTTCCATCGGCGTTATGACCAAATTTTCCGTTAATGGATGAATACTCCCCGAATAATGTAGTTTTTTTTGAATTATAGACTCCTGTACAACATAAGATTTTAATTCCGGCTTTAAATGTGACGCTGGTTTATCACAAGCAGGCATTAGACTGGATAACAAAAAAATACCAAACGTCTGTTGACAATTCAGCTTCCGGCGGCGGGCTTTAGATGTAACTGTCAAGCTAGATTGCTTTTTGATTGCTTGAAACAATGAGTGTAGAAATAGTAAATTCATATTGACTCATCCCGAATATCGCAAAGTAATTTGCCAGTGATCTAAAGTGGTTCCCAACAAACGTTGCAGAATTGAAAGTTGATTCAAATAATCAATTTTTGCACTAATCAAGCCCTTCTGTGCTTGAGTCCATTGATTTTGGGTATTATTTACATCCAAGGCATTCGCAATGCCTGCTTGTTGTTTTTTCTTTTCTAATACATACGATTTTGCTGCCCAATCAACTTGTCGTTTAGCAAAATCATAGCGCCTCACCAAACTTTGTATGGTTATAATCGAATTTTTAATTGTTGTTATTAATGCTCGCTTAGAAGCAATCAAATTTAATCGATCTTTTTCTAGCTTAATCTTTACTGCAATTAAGGATTGACGTCGATTTAAATCGTGCAAAGGTACACTTAAAGTAATACTTCCGACTTCATTCACATTATTTCCACTATAGATATCCCGCAATCCGCGATTTCTATCCACATTAGTGATCGTGCCCGCCTGGACATTTGTTGTTAGATCAAGCTGCCACAATTGTCGATTTTGTTCAGCCTTATAAGCACGCTCATCGGAACGAATCACCATTTTTAAAGCTTGATATTGTAGATTATGATTTAATGCTTGGGCCACCGATGCTTCCACATCAGGGACGGCGAGGTTGTCTAACGTCACATCGGTTAATATTGATAATCGTATATTCGGATCTAGTCCTATCGCCTGCAACAAGTCTTGAGTAGCCGTTCTAAACTCTTGTTCTGCTTGCTCAGTTACTAGCCTTAAGGACTCGACTTGGTAAGATTGTTGAATATTCGCCGTAGGCTCTAATTGACCAGAAGCTATTTCTTTTTGATTGTTATCAAACTCATGTTGTGCTTCGATAAATTGCTGTTGTTGAATTTGCAAATTGTTCGCGTTTAAAATCAAGGTTCGGTACATAACAATCACCTGGGTAATTTGATCTATGACCGCCTGCTGCAAACCCAACTTATTTAACGTCTCATTATCTATAGCATTTAATAAAGCCGCTTCATTCGCAGCACGCCCAAACCCACGTAACAACGGTTGTCTAAATGAAAAACTTGCTAATGGATTATAATTACCATCAACCGAAACATTATTATCCATTTTTAATACAGCTTCTGAGCCATAAGGATTTTTCAAACTAAATTCAGGGATTGCTATATAACTTTTAGTCATGGCATTACCCACCCCACTATAATTGGAATTCGTAACCATTGCGGTACCGGCTAATGAATATTGCAACTCAAACTCATTTTGCGCCAAACGAAGCTGATAGCGTTGGAGTACCCGATCTAACTCTGCGTTTTGAATATTGGGGTTATAGCGTAATGCCAATAAAACTGCGTCCCTGATACTCAAATGTAAACTTTTTTTTGTCTTAAAATTCGGAGCAGTAGGTAATTCGATCCAATGATCAAGCATATATTCAGGATTTTTAATAGCATTCCTTAGCCGAGCCTGTGCTGTATCAATACGTTGTCTTTCAATGGTTGGCATCAACGCGTCTTTTGTTATTGCAGAGTGCGCTACCGATGAGCTAAAGAAGAAGAAACCAATGAAACTAACTACAAAAAACCAATAGACACTATTCATTTTTATTTTGATTTTAATTTTGATTTCATTCATGCTTATGATTTTAGAAATTTATGGTTGCAATACCTATTCCTATTTTCCATAGCAACATAAGGAAAACCATAGGTTACGGTTACAATTAAAAGTGATAAATTTCTGCATGATAAAAAAATGTAACTCCCCATTCAAACGGAAGTAACGTCATCCCGAACGCAGTGAAGGATCTCCGAAATTTGGCGCGAATCTAGTCAATTGGAGATCCTTCACTGCGTTCGGGATGACCTACCTGGGGAGTAAATTAACTATACTCATTTAAAAGTGATAGATTTCGCCATGATAAAAACAAAGGATTTGATGATATACATTGTGGATGACGACCCACAAATACGCGATTCGCTTCGCTATCTTTTTGAGTCTGTTCATTATCAGGTGGAAACCTATCACACTGCGCAGGCATTCCTTGAAAATTATCCACCCAGTAAACAAGGCTGTTTCATTATTGATGTACGCATGCCTATCATGAGTGGTCTTGATTTACTAGAACAACTTAATCTGCGAGACAACCGTTTGCCTGTTGTCATTATGACGGGATATGGAAATATTGGCATGGCTGTTCGAGCCATGAAATTAGGCGCCATTGATTTTGTTTTGAAACCTTTTAATGATCAGTGTCTATTAGAAATAGTCCAAAAATGCATCGTTAGGCCTGTCGATTATGATACAAACGAACACATACATGCGCGGATCAAATCTTTATCAATGCGCGAGCGTGAAGTACTTGACTTAATATTAGAAGGGAAATTAAACAAAGAGGTCGCTTATGAATTATCCATATCCATCTCAACAGTGGAAGTTCATCGCGCTAATATCATGCGAAAAATGCAAGCTAAAACATTAGCACAACTTATAAAATTTTATTTTCAGTCTCAATTAGTTACTTGAATCCTCAAGGGAGGAGTCCTCTTGCATCACAAGCATATTGTCGTCATCGGGACTTCAGCCGGAGGAGTTCGTGCTCTCAAAAGCTTAATCAGCGCCATTCCTGCCAATTTTAATGCCCCAATATTTATTATCATGCATGTAAAGGCAGAGCCTCAGAGTCCAAGTCATTTGCCAGAGCTCATTAGAAGATATAGTCAACTACCAGCCTTTTATCCTTTTGACGGACAAGCCATAGCAGCCGGTCACATCTATATCGCACCACCAAACTTACATATGATTATTTCAGATAATAGAATTTTTCTTAGAAATGGGCCTAAGATAAATCATTGCCGTCCTGCGATTGATCTTTTATTTGCTTCTGCAGCGAAATTTGGAAGTGCAACCACTGGGATATTATTGTCAGGCATGCTAAATGATGGCGTGAGTGGGCTGCTTGCTATAAAAAAAAATAATGGCACAACCATAACACAGAGCGTAAATGAAGCAGAATTCAAAGATATGCCTAAAAACGCATTAAAAAGTGCTATAATCGATTATTCTCTACCAACAAAGGATATTGCCGCTCTTCTTATAAAAATCGTATCCGTATAGATTAGCGCGATGAAAAAAATGTTGTCTTAATATGTAAATAATAGGGTCTGTTGACAATTCAGCTTCCGACCTCGGGCTCAATAATAAGTATAAGAATAATAAGTATAAGAATGAATCTAAAAAATTATAAAATAACTAAAAATCCCGATGGATTTCCTCTTTCTGAGGACAATGCCAATTTAGAGCAAATATTAGCACTCCTCAAAAGTCGCGTGGGGCATGATTTTTCATTGTATAAACCTAATACTATTTTACGTCGCATCCAAAAGCGCATGAATAGCGCACATATTGAAAACATGTCAGGCTATCTATATTACATGCGTCAAAATTCATCCGAAATAACACTACTGTTTAAGGAATTACTGATCAATGTCACAAATTTCTTTCGTGATGCAGAGGCCTTTGAACTACTTAAAAATGAATTGTTAAAAAAACTTTCAAACAAGATCTGGAGCAATAATGAGTTACGTGTATGGATTCCAGGATGCTCTACTGGGGAAGAAGCTTATTCAATTGCTATTATTTTGCAAGAGTGTAAAAAAATACTCGGTTTAGATTTCATTGTGCGAATTTTCGCTACGGATATTGATTCAGATGCCATTGATATTGCAAGACTCGGCATTTTTTCAAGTAGCATTGAAAAGCATGTATCTCAAGAGAGACTTGATTTATTTTTCATTAAAAAAAATGATTACTATAAAGTGAATATGGACATAAGAAAAACAATCATATTTGCCGTACAAAATGTCGTTGATGATCCTCCTTTTACAAAGTTACATCTACTCAGTTGTCGAAATTTACTCATTTATTTAAAGTCTGAATTACAAAAAAAAATTTTACCGTTATTTTATTACACGCTGAATCCTCATGGATTATTGTTTTTAGGCCCTTCCGAGACCTTAGGAAGTACTGCCGATTTCTTCAATATCATCGATAGGAGATGGAAAATTTATGAACAGTCAAACAGCGGATTCACGTTCCCGTCAATGATGGAAGTATCATTTACGAATCAATTACCCGAAATATCTACATTAAACGCTACGGAGAAGATGATGGATGACACTAATCTAAACATACCTGATTTAGTGAAAAATGTCTTAGTAGAAAACTATAGTCCAGCTTGTATTGTGATTAACGAAAAAGGTGATATCGTTTGCACGTATGGTCGGCCAGGCAAGTTTTTGGAGTTTCCCTCTGGAAACATACGGTTACATTTATTGAATATGATTCACGCGGATCTTAAATCAAAACTGCAGGCAGCTATTCGTAAAGCTACTGAACAACAAATCGAAATTAGTTTAAATAATATACAGATGACAACAAATACCGAATTTAAATACGTCAATGTAAAAATCAGGCCTATTGTCAACTTCGAGCCCACTGCTAAGAAAGTATTAACGCTTATCATCATTGAAGAAATTAACCTGGCCGAAACAGTCACTATTCCGAACAAAAAATTGTTTATGAAAGGCAACTCGGATAAAAAGATAGCTCAACTAGAGCAGACATTGAAGCAAACCAAAGATTTTTTGCAAACTACCGTCGAAGAGTTGGAAGCCTCCAATGAAGAACTGAAATCAAGTAACGAAGAATTACAGTCAACAAATGAAGAATTACAATCATTAAATGAAGAAGTCTCAACCGTAAATGCCGAATTAGAAAGTTGTATTGAGCAGTTATCAAGTGATAATGATGATAATAAAAATTTACTAGATAATACCGAAATAGCAACAATCCTTTTAGACAGAGAGCTTTGCATTAAACGTTTTACACCCAAAGCTACAGAAATTATTAATATAATTCCAACAGATATAGGCAGACCAATTAACCACCTTGTATCAAATTTGCAATACGAACAATTAGTCGAAGATTCAAGAACGGTTTTAAATACTCTTGAACCGATTACTACTGAAGGGATGGATAAAAAAGGTCATTGGCATATCATTAAAATAATCCCTTATCGTTCAACTATAAGACAGATTGATGGGGTTGTGGTTGTTTTTTTAAGCATTCATAAACAAATTGAAGCAGAGCATAAATTAAAAACATTACAAAATAATCTAACAGAATTAGAGAAGTTCAATCACATCATGTTAAATACCATCTCGGATGCAAGTATTCTTCTCGATAAAAATGCAAATATTATTTTAGCCAACATACAATTTTTAAATCAATTTAACGTGACTACTGAACAAATTGTTGACCACCCCATTTACGAACTATCTTTAAAATTGGGCGAAGAAAAATTAAAACCGTTTATAGGAAGAATATTACAGGAAGAAGGATCTTTAAGTGATGTTTTAGATATAGAAGTATCTTCTCAAAAAAATATATCCATTACTGCACATAAATTAACGACGTCTTTATTATTGTTAACAATAAAATGAGCGAAATTATGTCACATGACGTTTTGGACAATGATGCGACCGAAGATAATTTCGAAAAGCAAACACACGAAATTTTGCATTTAAAAGCCCAACTTATTAAAGCTAACAACGAAAATATTGAGTTATATGATTTTAATCAGATGATCTATTTTACAATAGATCATCAATACTCTATTCAACGTGTTAATTTTAAAGCAGCTAACTTCCTAAATATTGATAGAAAACTATTGTTAAACCAATCGTTTTTAAATTTCGTTACCATTAACTCTCAACATAAACTGCATAAAATTGTACAAAATTTGCTTGAGTATGAATGTAAACAAATGGGTGAAATTGAAATAATACAAAAAAATGTCGGTAAAAAATATGTATCATTTGAAATCATGTTACTACCCAATCAACTCATGCGTATATCTCTAATAGATATTACCGACTTGTGTGTCTTGCAAAGCAAGTTTTTTGAAATAAATAAATCTCTTAATCTACTCAATAATGTATTTCAACAAGTGAATGATGCCATAGCCATTATAGATAGTGCTTACTCTGTCAAAATGATTAATCATGCCTTCGTTCAAATATTTTCCAGAGTTTTTGCGATTAAAATTCAAGTTGGTATGAATTTAAATATAATGCTTTCTGACTTTCCTGAATTAAAAGCAAAAATTATTCAAGCATCCCAGGACGCATTAGCAGGAAATAAGGCCACTATACTCTTTGAAAATATAACTCATGATCACGCGTTGTATTATTGCTATGAATTGATTGTTGATGTGTTTTATAACCAACACTCCACACAATATGATCTTATTCTATATATTAGAAATTTAACCGAACTGAAACTAGAAGAGAGACGACAACATAAGCAACAAGTAGAGATATACACCGCATCAAAAGTAAGCACCATAGGCGAGCTGACGTCTGCTTTTGCTCACGAAATTAGTCAGCCTTTAACAGCGATTATTGCTTATAGTCGCAGTTGTCTTATTATTCAAAACACACTAAAGCACGAGAAAATACTAAAAAAAATATTGCATCCTATAGAGCAAATAGCACTACAAGCCAACCATGCTTGTGAAATTATCCAAAATATGAAAAATTTTCTAGGTGATCATGATTTCAATGTTGAGGAAACCGACATTAATCCTCTCATTCAAGAAACATTATCTATTTTAAGTTACGAGTTACTCGATTTTAAATTAAAAATTACTTTAAATTTAACAGACAATCCGCCTAAAATAAAAGTCAACAAAATCCACATTATGCAAATCATATTAAATTTAGCTCGAAATAGCATTGAAGCCTTGCAAACTACTCCAGATATTAAACCCGAGTTAATTATTAAAACACAGGAAAGAAATGAGCACATGGTTATTCATGTGATTGATAATGGTCCAGGAATCCCTGCCGAATTTGAAGATAAAATACTCCACTCTTTTTTCACGACAAAACCTAAAGGAGCAGCTATTGGTCTTCGTGTTTGTAAGTCGTTAGTTGAAGCTCATGGTGGAAGCATTAATATCCAAAAACATACAAAAAACGGGGCATGGTTTACATTTACGTTACCTATTGCGGAGCGTATCTCTTAACAAGAGTCTACTTGGAATTAGAGCTGATGGCGTGTGTTCACATGTATTTTTATTATGGTTTTCCTCAATTCCTCCGTATATTTTACAGCTAATCAAGGAAAACCTTGGTAGCAATTTTACTATAAAAAACTCCATAATTAGCACACGACAGGGAAACTAGCCTATCAAATTAACTTATATGTCTTCTGGTTAATGCCCCTATGTACGAAAAGCTATGGAGAACATAAAAGTGAAAACATTCCTTACTAGTCTACTAATAATCATTTTATCATCGCCATTATTTGCTGCACCCTCTGTAACGTTGCAAACATCGGCTGTAAATAATCCATCCCCTCTTACTTTTCAAGTGAATGTGACCTTTAGTGAGCCTGTCGCTGGATTTTTTCCAGCGGACGTTATTGTAACCAATGGTACCGTAGTCAGCATAACGGGCAACAGCTGCCAACCTAACTATGTCATCACTATCCAACCAACAACTGCAGGTAGTGTGACAGTCAGGATTCCCGCAAATGCCGCTATGTCGGTGACCACGGGCGAACTAAATCAGGCATCCAATCTTCTCACCATACCACCTGCTGCCGCTGTTGATCTTAGCGTCATCTTACAAACAACTACATTAAGCAACCCATACCCCCTTCCTTTTCAAGTGAATGTGACCTTTAGTGAGGCAGTCGCTGGATTTTCTTCAGCAGACGTTATAGTGACTAATGGTACCGTAGCCAACATAACTGGTGGTAGCGGCCAAACAAACTATACTCTCACTATTCAACCCGCAGCCACAGGCGTTGTTACCGCCACTATTCCAGCAGGCTCAGTTGTGTCAATAAGTTCCGGGACGCCTAATAAGGCTTCAAACCTCCTCACCGTTTCAGGTTTAAACCCGGCCCTACGTCCTGCCTCGAATTTTGATTTAAAGACATGGAGCCTGACCCTCCCGCTTCCCCTAGGATCGAAAAATAATGCCATCTCAATAGGACAAGCCACGCTGAACGGAACACCCGGTGCAAATAATGGATATACCAATGCACCTTATTTTTTCACGGATCCTGTTTCAGGAGCAATGAACATGTTCGCGGCAATCAATGGTGGAACCACACCGGGAAGTGAATATTCTCGTTGCGAATTCTATGAGGTACTACCTGGAGCTTCGGCCTACTGGAAATTAAATACATTTGCTCGTAACTCACTCTCGGCATCCTTACTCGTGAGTCAAGTGGCCCCGGTCCAAAAACGCGTAATCGTCGGACAAATACATGATAAAGGCAACACCGATAGCCAGGGTAACACAGCAAGTAACTCGCCGCTGCTAAAGCTTTATTACGATAGAGATACACTGGATCCGAATAAGAACCCTTGCAATGGCTGTATTTATGCTCAAATAAGAACCACTCCAGCACAAAGTAGCTTCCTAAAGATCGTTAATCTTGTACGAAATATCCCGTTAAACACGATATTTACGTATAACATCACGCTACTACGTGACGGCACGCTAACCATTACGGCAAATAATGTATCGACCACCATTAAATTAAGTACATCTACAAATAATACAATTGGCTGGGGTACGCAACAATTATATTTCAAAGCCGGCGTTTACAATCTGGAGTTTGGTTCATCAAACACCCTGGGTGGCGCAGCTAGCTTTTATTCTTTACAAGTGGCACACACCTAGTGTTGATTTGACAACAACAGGAATTTAATAAATGGAGGTTAATGCAATGAAGCAGCTCATCTCAACCCTATTCATACTCATGTTAACATCACCCTTATTTGCTAACCCTGATCCCAGCGTGACCTTACAATCGGAATCGCTTGGTTATCCATACGCCCAGCCTTTTAAAGTCACTGCGATTTTTAGTGAACCCGTTACAGGTTTTGGTGAGTCAGAAATTAATATTGTAAACGGCACGGTCTCGAATTTAGTAGGCAAATGCGACACGGTTTTTACTATGACCATCACGCCAACATTCCCAGGACCCATTACGATGTTTGTACCAGCTAAAGTAGTCAAATCCTTAACGACAGGCTCATTCAATCTTGCTTCAAATAAACTCAACATTATGGCTTTAAATCCTATTTTAAATCCTTCTGCTAATTTTGATTTATCTCTTTGGACGCTTATTTTACCCCTTCCATTAGGCGGCATAGACGAGGCCATCACTATAGCCAGTAACACGCTGATTGGTCATCCCGAGTTAAATACTGGGTATTCAGAACCTCCGTATTTTTTTACGGAGGAAACGACAGGCGCAATGGTTTTTTTCGCACCACTAAATGGCGCGACCACGCCAAACGCAGTGTTTCCTCGTAGTGAGTTATCAGAATACTTACCCAATTCGCCTCATACTTGGAAATTAAATACATATAAGAGTAATACACTAACAGCATCATTATTAATCACTCAAATGCCACCCTCAAAAAAAATTGTGGTCGGAAAAATACAAGACAAAGGAAACCCCGATGATTCCGGACAGGTAGTAGCAAGTAAATCCTTAGTGAAAATATACTACGACCTAAATCAATTTGACCCTAATGGAAACCTTTGCAACGGCTGTATTTATGCTCGAATCCGTCCGATTCCCGCACAAGATATTTTTTTGAAAACGGTTACGCTAGCAAATAATGTGCCTTTAAATAAACTGTTTATATATAAAATCACGTTGTTAAATAATGGTACCTTGCGGGTCAACCTTCATCTGAGTAATGCATCCCAGCATGATAGGTCAACGTCCTTTAACTTAAATACGTCAAGCGACAATACGGTAGGATGGGGCACACAGGAGTTGTTCTTTAAAGCTGGTGTTTATGTTCAAGACAACGGCACGTCCAACTCCATAGGCGGGGCTGCGAATTTTTATTCCTTACAAATAAAACATGTGACCTAGAGTCTGTTGGCGTATATGGCCCCTAAGACAATGATATGGAAAATTAGCCAAATCAGGGGGCCCAGGGTTGTCCCATTAAATAGCCGTCTTTGCGAACGAAGTGAAGCAATCCAGATCGATGTGACTTAAAAACTCCGATATCTGGATTGCTTCGCTAACGCTCGCAAAGACAATTATGACTGTATAATATCAAAATTAAT
>JAUYSP010000032.1 GCA_030696305.1 Legionellaceae bacterium
ATTAATTTTGATATTATACAGTCATAATTGTCTTTGCGAGCGTTAGCGAAGCAATCCAGATATCGGAGTTTTTAAGTCACATCGATCTGGATTGCTTCACTTCGTTCGCAAAGACGGCTATTTAATGGGACAACCCTGGGCAAACGCATGGGTACATTAAAAAATGGCACTTAGGACTTTCTGCACATAATCAGGTTGTAGAGTTGCTTTGTATCGCCTGGCTTTTATCCCTTTTTTATATGATTTTTCATTACGTAACGCATTAACAGCGACATGTCTAAAAACACCGAAATTCTCAGAGGCATTGTCCCTCCTGACTCTAGAAATTATGGTGATGTAAAATAATCTTTTAACTTAGTAATAACCTCATCTGTACCACTGCCATTTTTAGTGCATTTAGGCTCATCTTTAAATAGCGCTAGTCTATGCCTAACATTATCTCCTGTAGTTACTGCATCAATGATCTGCTGATGAGTGACATTATCTTCCCCTAATAATATTTCAAGTTTTCTCATGGTTTGACTTTTTGGTTGAGATAACCAAGCAAAAATCGTCCATGTTCTCAAATAGACTAAAATTGAGGTTGATTGATATGCATCAAGTATTTCTTTATATTTCCTTTTTGAAAGAATGCGTTGGGGAACAACATAGTTGAAGTCATTAGATGCAACATTCTCACCATCTAGGTCGGCATTATTAGAGCTATTTACAAGCTGTATTATCTTATTCAAATCACCCAGGTTACCTAATTCTTTCAAAGATTCATTTTTTTCAAGATAAGTCTCTGCCTTATCAAAACTTTGTTTTAATGTCCGAATTTTAGCTTGGACTATGGGATGAATCTGACTTTTAGCTTGGACTTGTTTTTCATCCTGCGGATCGCCCAACATTGTATCTAGGCCACTCTGAACAGATTGTGTCAGAGAATCAAACACGGATTTATAAGCATCTTCACGCCCTTTCCGGGTAAACAATGGATCCGACATCGATGCTTGCAACACTCTAAAATTAATGTCATTGGTATAACCAAGATGATTGGGAGAAACACCCCCAGCACCCCCAACAGTTTCAATCATCTTTGGTTGAAACGCCGTATATATAGCCGTTGCAAGTAAGGTATTTTTACTCGAATTTCGTAGAGTAATATCAACCGCTCCCCATGAATTCATTCCTTTCTGAGAAGAATATATGACAATGTCCTCAAACATCTCGAGAAGATCATCATAAAAAGAATCAAACTCTTGCTTCGATAACATCAACATACCTCTTTTACATAAAAGACATGTGTTATTATGGATCATAAATGATCTGGGTGTCAATAAATAGTACTCTCGATGCTCCATATATTCATAATACAAATGGTCTGAATTATGGCGCCAGCCATGATTTAGACGATCTTGTCCTGCAAAGGTAACTTTTTTGATACCATACTAATTCAGGTTGTGTATGTTTGTTTTATTATAGAGAAATATCTTTTATACTGGCGCCAATTAAAATGATGTAGGTAGACATATGCACATTGTTAGCATTAAAGGACGTGAAATTTTAGATTCTCGTGGCAATCCAACTGTCGAAGCGGATGTTGTTTTAGATAATGGAATAATCGGACGGGCAAGTGTGCCTTCTGGCGCATCGACAGGTAGTCTTGAAGCCTGTGAGTTACGAGATGGTGATTCGAATCGTTATGCGGGCCGAGGCGTTTTGAAGGCTGTAGCGCATATCAATCAAGAGATTAATATGGCGCTACAGGGCGTTTCTGTTGCGGATCAAGTTCAATTAGATGCTCATTTATGTGAGTTAGATGGCACTGAAAATAAATCAAGGCTAGGCGCAAATGCTATTTTAGCCGTGTCATTAGCGGCGGCTAGAGCGCATGCTCAAACAGTGGGATTGCCTTTATTTGCAGCATTAAATCAGCACGAAACGATGATTATGCCTGTTCCTATGATGAATTTACTGAATGGGGGTGCTCATGCGGATAACAACGTTGATATTCAGGAATTTATGATTATGCCAGTTGGTGCTTCAAATTTTTCTACAGGGTTGCAAATGGGCGTTGAAACTTTTTTTGCCTTGAAGTCCGTGTTAAAAAATCAAGGGCTAAATACAACCATTGGAGATGAAGGGGGATTTGCTCCCGATTTAAAATCTAATCAGCAAGCATTAGATATGTTAGTTGAAGCGGTTCATTTAGCAGGATTTTCATTAGGTAAAGACATTGTGTTTTCTCTTGATGTGGCCGCCTCCGAATTATTTAAGCAAGGTCATTATCATTTGGCTTCAGAAAATAAAATATTAAGCAGTGATAAACTAATTGAATATTATGAGGAGTTAATTTCTTGTTATCCAATTGTTAGTATTGAAGATGGATTAGATGAGCAAGACTCACTAGGTTGGCAAAAAATGACAGCTGTATTAGGGAATCACATACAATTAGTTGGGGATGACTTGTTTGTGACTAACAAGCAGATTTTACAGCAAGGTATAGAAGATAAAATGGCTAATGCTATTTTAATTAAATTGAATCAGATTGGTACGTTAACAGAAACACGAGAGACAATTCGTTTGGCAGAAAAAAATGGTTATCGATGCGTGATGTCTCATCGTTCAGGTGAAACAGAGGATACGTTTATTGCTGATTTAGCTGTGGCGACAGGATGTGGACAAATTAAAACGGGTTCTGTCTGTCGTACAGATCGCGTGGCAAAATATAATCAGTTATTGCGTATTGATGAATTGGCTAGGTTGCCTTATGCTGGAAAGACTATTTTAGCTTAAGCTCAGCAAAGAAAGGCGCCGTCCTCAAAGCATGAAGGCGATTCTAGATAAATCTCTGTAACCACTGGGGGGTTATATGCGAGCGGTCATTATATTACTAGTGCTAGCACTTTTTGGCTTGCAATATAAGTTATGGGTAGGTGATGGTAGTATTTATCAATGGATGCGTTTAGAACAAAAAAAAGCTAATCAAGAAGAAGAAAATAAAAAATTAATCGCTCGGAATCGGGCTATAGAGGCCGATATCGCTGAATTAAAATCGGGTGATCAAGCATTGGAGGAACAGGCTCGATACGAGCTTGGGATGGTCAAAAATGGAGAGGTTTATTACCAATTTGCGGAGTAACGCCATTTTCCCATAAGCTCATTACAATACCACCACCGCCTGACCCGGTCGGTTTAACTGCAAGAGCACCCGCGTTGCGTAGTTCTTCCATATGAGATGCTAATGCGGGGGTGATCAATCCCCATTGATGAAAACAATGATTGGCTTTGTCGATGGCTTCGATTAATCGTGTTTTTGATTCCAGGGTATTCACCTCAAGTGCCTTTTTGGCTTTTTCTACACTCTGTTGCATTTGCTGGTCAATTAAATCAGCTTGTTTTGGGTTTTGTTCCCTTAGAAGCTGGACTTGTTTAATGCAACCGAAGGTAGTGCCAATTTCATTACATGATGATAAGTGCCAATTGGGAGCCCACGCAAGCTCGATGGTTGTATGATAACCTTGTTTAAAATAAACCCCAGAAGACGATGCAACTCCCGCAATATCCAGCCCACTGCTTTCACCATGGAACAGATGCTCTAGATTACGAGCGAAAGAATAAATTTCTTGGGACGTAATGAGCTCTTGCGTTACACACCATTGGGCTACCGCTGTGCAAAGGGCTGCCGACGCGCCAAGACCGACGCCTGCTGGAATGCTGCTAGTGACATGAAATGTACCTGAAAGAATACTCATGGGTTGTTTAAGTAATCCTACAGCATGTTTTAGCACCCTTTCTAGTAATAAAGCCATATCTTCAGAGTTTTTACCAATACAATCAGCAGACAACTTAAGCTCGGAGGAGGCTTCCGCAGCTTTTTGATAGCTTAATGATAACGTTTTATTTTTCACAGGGAATACTAAGGCACCATGCCCGCGAATAACGGCGTGTTCTCCAGCGAGTATCCATTTACCGTGTATAATGGTTTGAAAATCATAAGACATCAAAGTTGCCTATTAAGTAATCTTGTTTAAATTGTCGTGCCATTTCGACTTGATCCAGGCGATAAAGTACATGGACATTCGGTCCCGCATCCATCGTTATAATAGGACCATCACCTTCACGTTGCCATAGGCTTTGCAGATGGTTTAGCACTTCTTGCGTTCTTTCATTGATATAACTGAATGGTTGAGCACAACTTGGAAATAATTCATGCATATCTTGAAATTCTTGCCAGCAAATTTGGTACGCTTCTTGCCATTGGTGGTATTTTAGTGCATCAAGTAATAACCTGAGATTTTCGCTTGCTCTTTCATTCCGATGATTATACAGCGGGCTAGTTTTAATCAGTTGATGAGCGCGAGATGAGGATACTTTTTTTACATCATGACTGATAATAACAACTTCGTGATGGAGTTTTTGATAAGGTAAGTCAATTGCTGTGACGTGTTCCTCATCCCACAACGCCCATGGTGAAAAAAAAGAGCGGCATGACGAACCTGAGCCTACGCGGCTTAAGTCTGCTTGTATCTCGATTGATGGTAATGGAACTTGTGTTAATTCGCTTAAAGCAAGTACTGCGCATTTTGTTAAGGCTGCGAAACTAGACGCAGAACTGGCTAGTCCGCTGCTGTGAGGAAAGTTATTACATGATCGCACAATAAATGCACCAGTATAATTAAATTCCGATTTCAAAAATGCCAGATGATTTAAAAAACGGGTTTGCGCTTCTTCTGATAATGTAAATTCAGCAACACCTGGTGTATGTAAGGGCTCCCAAAAATCTTTTTTACCAGGGTATACCTCAAGTGATACATTACTTAATAAGTCATTCAGGGTATACGATAATGAAGGATTTGCTGGTATGTTTTTAGATTCGTCTTTTTTGCCCATGTATTTAATCAAGGCAATATTTGCTGGCGCTTGGCCAAGCCATTGATGCATGTTATTTCCCCTCATTGGGCTGTTACTAATGCCCCGGTTTATCATTCCATAATATTTTATGCAATTGCAGTTGAAAGCGTACGGGTAATTGATCTTGAATAATCCAATCGGCCAATACCGTAGGGTTTAATTGTTTCCAACTTGGAGAGAAGAGTACCTGGGTGATTTGAGTGAGCTGATGTTTATTTGTGATGTCACACGCCCATTGGTAGTCCTCTCGACTACATAATACAAATTTAACTTGATCTGTGTTTTTTAGGTGTTCAATATTAGACAATAGATTTTTTTCACATTCACCTGAGTCAGGGGTTTTTAAGTCCATAACAATCATGACTCGCTTGTCGATCATCGAAATGTCGCGAGCGCCACTTGTTTCCAATGAAACCATAAAGCCTTCATCACATAATTGATTGAGTAATTCAGTGCATCCTGGTTGTGCTAACGGTTCGCCACCGGTAACGCATACATAACGACAGTTAAATGCCTTGGCTTGGTTGAGAATGTCTTGAATAGAGATTATTTGTCCACCTTGAAATGCATAAGCAGTATCGCAGTATTGGCAACGTAACGGACAACCGGTTAGACGGATAAACACCGTTGGTAAGCCAACGGTGGTTGATTCCCCTTGGAGAGAATGAAATATTTCAGTAATACGTAATGAAGTCATCAACCACCCAGCGTTTCCAATTTAAGATGAGCTAGTTCGGCTGTGTTCGTGTCCGGATATTTGTTCATCACTTCGTGTAGTCGTTCTTTTGCCTCACCGATTTGTCCCGAATCGGCTAATGCATACCCTTTTTTTAACAGGCTTGCCGAATATTTAGTAGATGATGGAAATTGCTGTAATACGACATCAAAATGTGAAATAGCATCAGGGTAATTTTTCTTCACTAAATATAACTCTCCAAGCCAATATTGAGCGTTTGCCGTATATCCCCCTTGCGGGTATTTGGTTACAAAGGATTGCATTGCAACAATTGCATCTTCATAGCGCTTATTTTTGACCAATTCATACGCAGCTAAATAACTGATTTGCTCATCTGCTGGATTTGTATTAACAGAAGTCGTTCTTATGGCGTGTACCTGCGGATCCGTAGCGGCTTGTGGAGTGTTTGTCGTCGGCTTAGGTGGTTCTGGTGCGGGCGGCGGCGGTGGCGATGCCGTATTTAAAGGATCTACTCGTTCGTTAAGACTCAAAGTGGGTGTTGAGGTATTTTTTCCGATTTTCGAAGTATTGTTACTTAATCGGGCATCTAAATCTTTATAAAAGGTTAATTGTTGTTCCTGTAATTGTTTTAATTCATGCGCTTGAACTTCTAGTTGGCCGCGTAATTCTTGAATATCTTGTTGTAATCCTTGAACTTTATTAATTAAATCGGCGCTGTTTTCATTATCAGCGCTTGTACTTGGCGTTTCTTTAGCCAAAGCAGGTTGTGTTTCGTCATAACTTGTATTTTCAGTATCATGGGCAACAGACGGCTCACGAGCCGCCTGTTGTTGCTCTTCGAGGAGCGCAAAATTTTCGCTGTCATCTACAACAGGTGCTTCAGCTAGTACTTGATAGGACAGCAATGATGCAAAACATGCAGGGATGACAAATCGAATAATGCGTTTCATCGAGTAGCCTCATAAGTTAATTCCACACGTCGGTTTTGAGCGTGAGCAGATTCATCATGTCCTAAGTTAGCAGGACGTTCCTTACCGTAGCTTACAACGCGCATTTGTTGTCTGCCGACACCCGCCATACGCATAATATCTGCAACCGTGTTCGCACGGTGTTCACCTAAAGCAACGTTATATTCGCGGCTTCCACGTTCGTCGGTATTTCCAGCGATCAATACACGTGCGCCTGGATGCGACTTTAAGAAGTCAGCTTGGGCATTCACCGATGGAACATATTTTTCATTTAATGAGCTGTCATCATAAGAAAATAGATAAATTTGATTATGGGGTGCTTTTGTTGTGTACATTTCACCAGCTTCTTGACCTGAAAAACCACCACTTAGTCCTAAGCCATGAGCAGATAAACCGTCTTCACTTCCACCCATGCCTGCACTACCAGGTGTTTTTGAACAAGCAGAGAACAATATAATACTTGCAGCAAGTAGCCCATATTTTGTAAATGATCCCATTTTCATTTTGTAACTCCTATTCTTTTTTTAATGGTGGCTCATTGTACAGTCTTTTTGAATTGTTGGCCACGAGATTTCATCAAAATTAACGTCAGTTTTAGGTTCTTCTAGTGTCATCTGAAATAATTTTGGCAATGTATCCTCATGCCAATTTGTCTGCGCTATTGCTTTGGATGTAGTTGGAAGTAGTGATTGAATTAATCTACTACTATTTGTTGGGTTTTGCGTGAAATGTTCTAATGCAGCGGTTTCATCTAATTGTATTTTGATTTTTTCTGCAGCGCCGATTAGATCAGAATTTGTTCCTGCGGTTCTAGCTGCTCGAACAAAGAGTTGACGAAGCGGTTGCAAAGCGGGTGTTTTATGGAACGCAATTAAGTAGCATATCCAATCATCTAAAAACTCAAACCAGGTGTCGAAGGGCGTTACAGGCGCATTTTTTTGTTGCAGTGTGTTTGCCAGTTTGGACGTGGCAAAAAATAATGGATAAACAGTTAGCGCAATAGATAATGTCGCAATAAATGCAATTCCTCGAGCCGTACCTGTGAGATATAGATTAAAATCAGCAGTCATCCGAGCAAGTGGTCCAATAATTTGAGATAAAATAACGAGATCTTTGCTAAAGTTTTTTATAATTTGGTGTTTCATAGATGGTTTATCTACCATCCAGGCCCAAAAAAACTTTAATCCTCGCAGCGTGACTGAGATTGGATAGATAAAAAATATAATTGAGCGAATGAAATTATTACTTTGCTTGTAGCAATATTTGTTATAAAACACATCTAGGAAGGGTCGTTTATTGATTTTTAGCTTTTCGTATTTAACAGGGTCTCTTTCTTTATAAGTGTGCATGACGGCATCATTATAGTCCTCAAAACACTTATCCAAATAATCATAAAATTGATTAGATTCGTTCTCTATTCCAAAAAGACTAGAAGAAAATACTAATGGATTTTTTTTGTCGCGCATCATTTCAATTGCTTCACTTAACCTGTGATGGGCTTGTTCAATAGTTGGTGATTTTATATTCACTGAGTCAGACGTTTCTACAGTAAGTGGTTTAGGCGCAATTAATGAATGGAATGTATTACCGACTGTTTGTAATTCTAAAAATGCAGGAACATCAAGTAATTGTTTAGCTAGCGACGTTTTAAATAAATTAAGCTCATTTGTTTCAAAGCTAAGTCCTTGTTCAGCTAACGCAGTATTCACAGCTTTTGTTAAACAATTTGCAAATAGTTCAATATCATCGGGCATGCCGGGGTCAAAAATGGTCAAATCATCGCGGGACAATTCGCTTGTAAGTCTATCTTTGAATTCAGTTTTCTCTACCAATTTGATTAACTCAATTGCTTTTAGTTCGTTGATTAATTGTTTGAAAAAAGACTGTTTACCACATGCTAAAACAAGCTTTTCTATTTTAGTTAAGTCATGATGTTCCTCCGACCCAGACAACATCGAATGCATTAACATAGCAAATTTTAATCCTAAGAACCCGTATTCGATCCCTGTTAATCCAATGGTTCCTTCAGCACAACCCTTGGCTTCTTCTGTAAACACATTAATAATTTGAAAATAAAAGTTAGGAACATCCGGAAGCCCTGGTATCTTGATAGTTGTAGGCAGTTCTGGGACATATTGCAGCGCGACACCCAGACCAATGAGGCCCACCAATCCTAAGATTATTTGCTCTGGCTCCTCAAATAGACTCTCAAATATTTCATAATGTCCATGCGCCATTTCTACGGCAAATTCAGTTGAGAAAAACCCCAATTTCCATTCTAAAAAACAAGCGACTACTTGCTCTTGAATACCTAGAGTTGTTGACTTACCAGTAAAATGTAGACTGATTTGATTAGTGGGGTATTGTAACCATGCTGGTAGCGATTTTAGCCACGCAATAGACGTTGCCGGGGCTAAATAAGTACCTAGTGTTGCAATTGAAATTGCAAAAAAGA
Source organism: Legionellaceae bacterium (assembly GCA_030696305.1). Lineage (GTDB taxonomy): Bacteria > Pseudomonadota > Gammaproteobacteria > Legionellales > Legionellaceae > JAUYSP01. The sequence goes on from JAUYSP010000032.1 coordinate 9,017, forward strand.
AAGTTGCTATTCCTGGTGATTTGCGAAACATTGGATTAACGACGCTATTGGATAGAGTAACGGCCACGTCATAAAAAACATCTAGCGGCGAAGAAATGTGATTGACGCGGCAATAAGTTAATAGATCATATGTATTTTTAGAGTGGTAAAGTAGGGGTTGTGGATATCTTTTTTCAATCATTGTTTGTAACGACAGGATTATGTCGTGTCGGATTTTTACTTGTTGATACACCGCATCTGATTTGTCGTTCGAACTCGTGAGATAGTACAATTCTTGAGGAATTTTGACAAAGCCTTGAATAATGACCGTAAAAAACTCATGGATTGAGTCTGAAATGAGTTGCGGTGTGAAGTAAATAAATAATGAATAACAAAATCCAGAGTAATCAGTGCATGCATTTAAAATGTCTTGGTGTTGATTTCCAGGCTCGCCATTTTTCTTTCGTTGATATTCATTCCAACTGGAATTTTTTAAATACGTGAGTGGTGCAACAATGAGGGAATAGTCTCTGTAGAAATTGATAATCAGTTGATTCAAATAAAAGGTTATTTTTAGTTCTGGTTTTTTAGGATTTACAGAAGTAATTGCTAAAACGGTTTCTATAAGCCCTAATATGGCAATAAGTATTAACCGGGGAATTGAAAACACAATTTCAAAAATACTGGCAAATAATTTAAGTGGTTGAACCACAAAATGATAAAAAGAATTTCCTTTTCGGTTATTTTCCACTAACGGGTTACCAGTCACCACACAAAGGATCTTATCGACTTCCAGTGGATTCCATTTGTTTAAATAGGGTTTTATCGAAAACCATTTGGCTTCTGCATCAGGCTGAATAGGCTTAGAGTCTGTAATGGAATCAATCATGCTCTTTGGCGTGATTGAATAGGTATCGTTATCTTTGGGTCCCTCCACAATAGATTGGCCTTTCAGCAACATCATGTGTTGCACATCAGACAAATGAGCAACTAATCGTGGAACTTGGACTACATCACTTACTCTTTGATTACTAATTTTATAAGCTATTTTGATTCCCGCATCCAAAATAGCATCCATTTGTTCTTGCATGAAGCTGCCCAATGATTTAATAAATAAATCACGATCGACAATGCAGACGAGACGGTCAATTTTCTCTTTAGTAGGGTGTTCCATCAATTCATCCAATTGAACTTGAAAAGAGTCGATTCCTTTTTTTAATGTATCTTTGAGACCGGTTAAAATGCGAGTTTTTTGTTTACGCTTAGGATCGCTTTCTTGAATTATGTTTATTATCGTATCAATTTCATTTTGAATAGATTGGGTATATTCTTTAAAAACATTATTTAATTCATTTAATTGGCTATTGGGATTGGCTCCAGGATTATTGATAAATGATTCAAATGGCTTAAATTGAGCAGATAATCCATGCAATTGTTGAGCCCAACGCTGCATTGCGTCAATTTTATCAATTTTTTCTTTATTGCTGTTAAACAACTTAGAGCTAATAAAATGAGTCAACGCGTTCCAAGTCGAGGTATTTTTGTCGTGATTTTCATGACGCGCTTCCAGTTCTAACTCTATTTTTTCATGCATACTTACTTGCATAAATTTCGCCAAATAACCCTGAAATGCATAGGTATAACAGGTGTTTTTGAAATTGATCTTACTATCGTCCATGAGCATTAGGGTTTGACGTCGTTGCTCTCCAGTAAGTTTTAATTCGATATTTTTAGCGCGTTTGGCATTGGCAATAAGCTGCGGTTGTTGACTTTTTTCAGCTATGATGGCGATTTTTTTGATTGGTATTGAGTGAGATTGGTAGTCTCGTGGCGTTATTTCCGTGTCACCAAAAATGCTCTGTTCAATTTCACTGGGTTCTGGATCATGAATTTCAAGTATCGTTCGTTGCTCTTTATTAACGTAAAATACGCGGTCATGACCGGCTATTTTGCACCGTAAAAGTACGTAGTTTGAAACAGTGGGTAATGCAATCAGGGAGTTATGAATCAAGCTTTGAATGCTTGCTCTTGGTGGGAGCTTTAAAAAATCACATCCTTCATAAGTGATTTGCACCTCTGTACTAAGCGCTGTGTCTGTTTGATCTAGCTTATGTTGTCCATTAACAATCGTAAATTGCTTTTTACAACCAACAACACTCATGAGCACACCAATATGAAATAATCAATATTAAAAGCGCATCATACGGATTTCATGATTATTACTCAAGCTGTCTGCGCTCTATTCGTTCGAAAGTACGAGTGAGAAATTCGCAAAAATGGATGCACTATATACTTATCATAGTGTGGCAATGGAATAGTCAGTGCTACGTATTAGTCCCTAATGCAAATCGTGTTTTACTTGTTTGACCACGTAAGCCGTCAATCTCGCCGTGAATGCTTGAGTTGCCTTATTTGTTGCAATAACACCACCATACGGTGTGTCAGCTGGACAAGGAACACGCTCAACAAATGTATGTGAAGCGATGACACGATTGTCATTAACGCGAGTTAAAACAATTTGTACACTGAATTCTAAGGTGCTTGGTTTGGTTAAGAAATTTTGCTGTAATGTGAGTAATTGTGTATCTAATCGATAATCGGTTTTATCGGCATTGGGTCCGGCGGCAACGGCGTAGAAATAATGACTGTGCTGCAAACTCTGTGTTATGAGTGAGGTTAACATATTAGCAGGCGGACTAATCCAGCTGCTGTGTGCAAATGAACTGAGTTGAAAAGGTTGATCAGTGTATAGCATTTGTTCTGTTTCGTAACCAGCCATTGCATCCGGTTGAGCAATTAAAATGGATTGAGACGATACAGTCGTTTCTAATGTTTTTGCGCTAAATGCTACAATTTTATATTGACTCCTAATCGGAGATTTAACCGGTGTGCAAGCGGTTAGCAAGCATAATAGAACAACAATTAACTTATTCACATTTATTCTCCAGGGCCTGGTTTGGCTGGCGCCGTACCTCGAATAATCACGGATGGATCTTGTTTTAATTCGATACTGAGTTTTTCTAAGTTAGCAGCAATGGAATCTAAACGCCGTAATAAGATCACTGCCGGAGGTATTGCTTGCTGTGAAATTTTATCAATGGCGTTTCTGCCTGCTTTCATCGTGCTATTCAGTTGTTTCCCTGCCGTTGCTACATCATGCGACATATCGCTAAAACGACCAACACTGTTTCTAATTTCACTAATTAATGCAGGAAATTCTTGCAACGCTTTGTTCAGGGCTTTGTTATTATTAGCAAAAACAGTAGAGATTACTTCTAAATTATCTAGTGTTTTAGACAGATTTTCAGTGTTTTCCTTACTAAGAATACTTTTCATGCTGACACTAATATCGTCAATGGTTTTTTCTAATTGATTTAAAAAGGAGGGCTTATAGGGAATGACCGGGTATTGCTCGCCAGGTTTTGCTTCTAACGGCACGGTACTGGGAGAGGTGGCTGAGAGTCCTAAGTAGGTTGTACCCGTGATACCTTGAGCAATTAATGTGGCTTGTGTGCTGATTGTAATGGGCGTTCCTTCTTGAATTTTAACTATGATTTTTACTTTTTGCGGGTCAGCTGGATTCAGTTCGATATCGCTAATATTACCCACTTTAACGCCATTAAATTTAACCAGTGAGTCTTCATTGAGGCCTGAAACGGCTTCTTCCATATACACAATATAATCGTTGTATTTTTTTTGGTCGAACCCAACAGATAACCAAAGGCCAGCAGTAAGCAGCCCTGCCAATAAGATCACGACGGTTAAGCCAACAATTGTATAATTTGCCTTTGACTCCAAGCGATTGCTCCCTAAATATTACTAAAGTATTCTGCGATTAAAGGGTGAGGATTTTTCATTAGTTTCTCAATAGGTTCAATACTGAGAACTTTCCCTTCTCCAATAAAAGCAACGCGATCCGTGGTTCTTTTAAGTGATTCAATGTCATGGCTTACAATAACCACAGTCAAATTCAACGCATTTCTTAAAAATACAATTAAATGATCGAATTGTTTAGCACTCAATGGATCCAAACCGGAGGTTGGTTCATCTAAAAAAAGCAATTCTGGATCCATTGCAATAGCCCTTGCAGCCGCCGCTCTTCGTTGCATCCCGCCACTTAGTTCGTAGGGGAATTTGCCACCAGATTCTTTAGGCAGGCCAACTAAAGCTATTTTTAGCATGGCTAACTCTCTCATGAACTGCTCATTTAAATTAGCTAGTTCATGCATTGGAAACATAATATTTTCTGCTACCGTCATTGCTGAAAAAAGAGCACTATGTTGAAACAACATTCCCCAACGTCTACGTAAAGCGTTGGCTGCACTCTCATCCAGCGTAGCGATGTCTTGTCCAAAAACGCGAATTACTCCGGCTGTTGGCTTTAACAACATCAAAATGCTACGTAAAATAGTCGTTTTACCGCTACCACTACCGCCAATAATAGCAAAAATTTCTCCTTTGTTCACAGTCAAATTAACATCTGTATGTACCCACTGTGAGCCAAGATAATTTTTTAATCCAGATATCTCAATAATCGGTTCGCTAATCGATTTATCCATAATTAGAGATCTAACCAACTGTAAATTATAGAATATATTGCATCACTGACAATAATTAAAAAAAGTGCCTGTACAACACTTCGCGTTGTTTGACTTCCTACACTATCAGCGTTTGGCTGAACTTGAAACCCCTGAAAACAACCAACTAATGCAATTAAAATAGCAAAAGCAGGTGCTTTATATAGGCCTAACATGAGTTGTTTAAAACCAACGGTATCTTGTAAGCGGATTAGGAAATCGTAATACCCCACATGCAACATGAATCGCGACATCATCATCGCACCCAGCGTACTAAAGAAATCAGACCAAAATATGAGCAGAGGGAACATGAATAATAGGCCTAATAATTTCGGAACTACTAATAATTCAGTTGGTGACAGCCCCATGGTATATAAAGCATCAATTTCCTCATTAATTTTCATACTTCCAATTTGGGCTGTGAATGCCGAACTCGTTCGGCCGGCGACAATTATGGCTGTAATTAAAGGAGAAAATTCGCGAAAAATAGCCATTCCCGATAAATAAGCAATGAAGCTTGTTGCGCCGTATGTTTCTAGTTGTAGTCCCATTTGGTATGCAAGCACAACCCCAATTAAAAAAGATAATAACGCTAGAATAGGCAGTGCATTGACACCGGTAGAAGCCATGTTCGAGACAATACTCGGGAATTGGAATCGGTGCCAACGGCCACAGGCGGCTAATAATTTATCGGTTAAATCGCCAATTAAGATGAGTAACCCGTTCGCTTGCTTTAATTTATGAACTGTTTCTTCGCCAATTTGATATAATATTTCTCTTTTTGCATGAGTGGGCGGCACATAGTGTAGTTCATCATTTTTTTCATCAATTAAAGTCAATAACTCTTGCTGTTGTTTAGTAAAACCTTCCAAGGTAATTTTATTTTTTGATTTTTTCAGTAAGGAAATACACTGCATCAATGCCAGCGCGCCCGCACTGTCAAATTGAACTAGATGCTCGCCATTAATTATAATTTTTTTTGAACGCGGCTCAGGAATTGAATCGAATTCTGTATGAAGGGTATCTAAATGCAAAATTGTCCAGTTACCTTGGCACAAATAAGCATTGTTTTTATCATCAAAAGTGAAGTGGGAATTTGTCATAATGCTTCACATCTTACATGAGAAATCGGTTGAGTGTCCAATTGTAAAATCTAATTTTAATCGTACAGCCGGATTTTGCGAACTCGTGTTGTGCGATCGCGTTTCTTGACTTTATTTGACCGTTTTGATAAAATAAAACACAATTTTATGTGTTGAGGAGTATATTATGGTTGATGAACGTGTAGATTTGTTAGCAGGAAAACAGAAACAAACCATAGACGAGATCCTGGGATCTGGTCATTCTGAAACTAAAAAACTGACGATCTTAGCATATGTAATTGAACAATATAAATTGAGTGAGGAAGATAAAAATAAAATAAGAACATACAGATTAACTCAAATGATCCAGGAAGCTAAGCAAAAGGAAATTTTTTTTCAAAAAGAAATAACTCGTCTTGAAAATCAGAATAATAACAGATCTGTTTTAAATCCAGTTTATCTTGATTCTCAAAATATTCGTGATAATGCTTACAGCTCAAATTCATACCTAGCGCCACAAATAGCATACAACACTCAGTGTAGAGATAAATATGTCACTGCTCAGAAGAGATATCAAAGTCACATTACATCTATCTCTAACAGTTCCAGTTCAAAAGATTTCCAGCTAACTCCAGAGGAAACAAAGGTAATAGACGCGGTATTTAATCAGGAGCCACGCGCAACTATTAGTTTTGAGTTTGCGTCCATTATAATGCTAGCCGTGGCTGAAGCGATTGCATTTGTAATAATTCTTACGGCTTTGTTTCATCTCAGTCTTCCGCTAAGCCTTGGATTTGGGGCGGTAATCCTAGTAGCTATTCCTCTGTTGGCAGTCGTGGGGGCTTATATTATTAACTCTCTGCATGACGTTTTTCCGTTTTTGAGGCAACCCTTTTTAGCAGAGGATTTAAAAAAAGAGCCCGAGACATCTGAGAGAGGAGATCTCTACGAATATGATCCTGATAATCTTTGTTCAGAAAGTAAGGCGCTTTCTGAGGATTCTACAAGCAACGACAAAATTGCTGTATGGGTAGGCTCTAATAAAGAGACCTCTAAATTACTTCAAACGCTGAGCCTATTTACAGGGTCTAAAAAAATAGAAAGGGTGATGTCTTTGGATAAGGGTGAGAACAGGGGGTTAAATATAGTGGATATGGCGTAATTTAGTCGTCCCAATGTTTGTTGCAGGAATTCAAGTTGATTACTTATCTGACGCAGAGTAAAGGGACATTTCGTGAGTGAGGTAGGTCACTAAATGGCCGAATTAAAAACTAATTTTAATATGGAGATTGGGATTTTGCCTCAGTCCTGTGGTAGAATCCCAACCAATCAAGCAGCACGGAAAAACCATATGTCAGGTGATTACAGCCAGTTTGAACAGCGCAAACAGGATCACATCGATTTAGCTCTGATGCAAGTGAACCAGGCTGAAGAGTTGAACGCATTGGATCATATTTTTTTAATGCATGAAGCATTACCTGATTTTAATTTCGATGACATTGATATTTCAAGCTGTCGTTTTGGTCAGCGAATCCTCACGCCGTTTATTGTGAGCTCTATGACAGCAGGGCATCGTGATGCAATAAATATCAATCGCCATTTGATGGCTGCTGCTACCAACAATGGTTGGGCGATGGGAGTAGGTTCGCAACGTAGAGAGCTTACGGATAAACATGCGACAACAGAGTGGCATTCATTACGAGCAGCTTATCCGGATGTATCTTTGTTTAGTAATCTAGGGATAGCCCAAGTCATCTCGGCGAGTTTAGATGACATTCATCGTTTAACGGATGTGATTCAAGCTGATGGCTTGATCATTCATTGTAATCCGCTGCAAGAATGTATTCAGCCAGAAGGAACGCCTCTGTTCAAAGGATGTTGGTTTGCTTTAGAAACTCTAGCGAATAAATTATCGTTGCCTATTATTGTTAAAGAAACGGGGTGTGGTTTTTCCCCGTCAACTATCAAGCGATTAAGTGGTATTGGCATTACCGCGATTGATGTCAGTGGTTTGGGTGGTACGCATTGGGGGCGCATCGAAGGGCATCGCGCGCAGGATCAATCTATTCAACAGCGCGCCTCGGTAACCTTTCGTAATTGGGGAATTAATACCGTGGATAGTCTTTTGCATGCGAAAACCTTAAACTCAGCCGTTGAAATCTGGGGCTCGGGTGGCGTTCGTCATGGATTAGATGCAGCTAAGCTCGTCGCACTTGGTGCATCAACAGTTGGTTTTGCTAAGCCATTATTACAAGCAGCTTTGATTTCAACCGAGGCGGTTATGACTGCAATGGCGTCAATTGAATATGAATTAAAGGTTGCTATGTTTTGCACCGGCAGCAAAGTATTGCTTGATTTGAAGGAAATGTTATGTCCTTAACAAAAAACACTGGTCAATTATTTCAAGGATTTTCAAAATTAAGTCGCGAAGAACGTTTTCAGCGACTCTATGCCATGGGAGCCTTAACAAAAGAAGATACATCTTATTTACAATCTGGTGGATTAGATAGCACCAATTTGGCTGATAAATTGATTGAAAATGTGATTGGTTATTTTCAGCTTCCTCTTGGTGTAGCGACTAATTTTTGTATTGACGGACGTGATTATGTTATTCCCATGGCAGTGGAGGAAACATCCATTATCGCCGCGCTATCCAAAACGGCAAAATGGGTACGCCAGTCTGGTGAGTTGACTACTCATGTTGATGGTGACTGTATTTTAGGCCAGATTCAATTAGCAAATGTAAGTGATTTTGACCGATTTGCTACGATTTTCACTAAAAACAAGCAGTTTTTGATTGAAAAAGCCAATGAAGATGTTGCTGCTTCAATGGTTAAGCGAGGCGGGGGCGTGATGGATTTGGAGTTACGTCGTCTTCAACGCCCGGATGGTGGTAATATGGTTATTATTCATCTTCTGATGAATAGTTGTGATGCCATGGGTGCTAATATTATCAATCAGGTATTGGAATATTTAAAAACGCCTATCGAACAATTAACGGATGAACAAGTCAGTATTTGTATTTTATCTAATTTAAATGATCGCAAGTTAACTACAGCAAAAGTCGTGATCAGAGATGTGACGGAGCAATTAGGTGAGCGTATTCAAGAGGCCTCTTTTTTTGCCGAAACGGATCCTTATCGTGCGGCGACCCACAATAAAGGGGTTATGAACGGTATTGATCCAGTATTAATTGCTACGGGAAATGATTGGCGGGCAGTAGAGGCGGGGGTGCATGCTTACGCGACTCGTTCAGGCCAATATCAAGCGATTACCCGATGGCGCTATGCGGATAATATCCTAACTGGCGAATTAACTGCGCCCATTATTGTTGGTACCATTGGTGGCGTAACGGCATTACATCCTACCGCACAATTGTGTTTAAGAATGATGCATGTTCAATCAGCTAATGAGTTATCCCGAGTGGTTGCGGCAGTTGGTTTGTTACAAAATTTAGGTGCCATTAAAGCTTTGTGTACGGAAGGAATTATTCAGGGGCACATGAAATTGCACATTGATAACTTACTAATGGTTGCTGGCGCTACAGACACTGAAGTTCCTGTTCTAAAGAAAAAATTACAACTTTATTTGGCTCGTCATAAGCGCGTCAGCTTAAATCATGCTTGTAAATTATTAGCAGAAATAAGAGAAAGTCAGTTTGCTCTTTGACAGGCATGGTTCTAACACTGGATTCACCGCCTGATAACGGCGAAATAAAACGTCGGGATCAATACTTGATGAACAAATTAAAAACCAAAACTCATATGAAATGGTTTATTCCAGCGAAGACTTTTCTCGTTGGTGAATACGTTGCCCTCTTTGGTGGTCCAGCTATTGTTCTGACTACGACACCTTGCTTTGAAATAACATTATACGAGCAAGATGGGTTGCAGGGTATTCATCCGGAGTCTCCCGCTGGAAAATGGTGGATAAAACAAAATATTCAGTTTCACGGTTTATCCTGGTTTGATCCTTATCAAGGGCTTGGCGGCATGGGAGCCTCTAGCGCTCAATTTTTAGGTGCTTATTTGGCTAGCGCTTATTTTAAAAAAAATGCCATTACTCAAGAAAGTATCTTAAAAGCGTATATCGAATCTGCTTGGCAGGGGCAAGGGATTGCACCCAGTGGTTATGATGTTCTGGCACAAAATTTACACGGTTGTGTTTATATAAATCAACAACAAAATATATCTCACACATACTCTTGGCCATTTCAGAATCTCGCATTTATTTTATTACGCACAGGCAATAAATTAGCTACTCACAATCATTTAAATAATCTAAAGCAAATAGAGGGCATAGATAAGCTAGCAGTTATTTCTGAATCGGCTCATCAAGCATTTTGTAGTGTAAACGAACAACGTCTCATCGACACGGTAAAGGCTTATTATCAACAATTATTAGCAATGCATTTAGTGACAGACGAGACTGCCAATGCCATTCATTTATTGCAACAACAACAGGACATATTCGCCGCAAAAGGTTGCGGTGCATTGGGCGCTGATGTTTTATTAATTCTTGTTTCAGCATCTAATCTTGAGCAAAAAAAGAGACAATTCAATTCAGATGGATGGGATATTATTGCTACGAGTGAGCAAATTAGTGTATAAATATATTTTTGAGTCATAATTCGTAAAATTTTCTTGCATTTCTGAATGATTAAGGTATCATTTCAACCTCTTTGGGCCGTTAGCTCAGTCGGTAGAGCAGAAGGCTTTTAACCTTTGTGTCGTAAGTTCGATTCTTACACGGCCCACCATTGAACCTTGAGAACTTGCAATCAATTCAGTAAGTTCAAATATAAAATTATTGCTATTTCGATTTAATTCGGTATCATTTCACACTCTTTGTGGGCCGTTAGCTCAGTCGGTAGAGCAGAAGGCTTTTAACCTTTGTGTCGTAAGTTCGATTCTTACACGGCCCACCATTTTACACCGAACCATCAAAAATGCGCTCGTAGCTCAGCTGGATAGAGTACTTGGCTTCGAACCAAGGTGTCGGGGGTTCGAGTCCCTCCGAGCGCACCATTTTAAACGGCTCTTTCCCATTTGCGGGGGCACTTTCTCAAGCACATAGCACTTTAACCCTAATTCTATAATTTTCAAAGTTTCTAAAGCCATAAGCGGCTCGTCGTTGTATAATGGCAAAACCTTGATACAGGATACAAATTTGCGCTAGACTGAAGTCAAATAGAAAAGTATAGCCAATAACTCAAAGTATTTCCTATTCAAAACCCACAATAACCATAATACAGGATGAAATTATGAAAAAAATAATGATAGCAACGGTCATTTCCGGTTTAATGTGCACTTCAATAAGTCATGCCGGTAACATGGGACCCATTTCTACATCCGTAATGCCAAATATTATTTTTGGAAGTATAGAAGGATCGTATACATGGAATGATATTAGTCCTTTCAAGTTGAATAATCATACATCTGGTGAAAGCGTCCAACATTGGGGCGGACGATTGGCGGGTGGAGTAATTCATCCTGTAACAGAAAAACTAAGTTTAAGCGCCGAGGTCGGTGGAGGCTATTATGGTAGTAATAAATTAAGTGCTCCTCTTGCCGGTTGGAATGCAAATACCGGCATCGATGGATATGATATTTTGCTAGGCGCCCTTTACAAATTAAATCTGTTTGATATATTTGGTGATGTTGGTTTTATGGCGCAAAATCAGCGAGTTCATGTAAATCAACAGTTAGAACGGAGCCTTCCCGGTGGCTTATTTAGCGGACAAACATCTAATAAATTCAATACCACACAAATTCTGCCAGAAATTAAAGTGGGTGGAATCTACAATCTAAATGATAACTGGGGTATATCTCTAGCTTACATACATGTTTTTGGATCGAATCTCCAAAATACGACCAGGATAAACGCAGCACCTAGTAGTATAGTTATTAATGGAACAGCCAATGTAGAAAATACGACACTGAACGCAATCATGCTGGGTCTTCGCTACAGCATTGCGTAACCATTTTAGCCCTTCGTTCGACATGGCGAAGGGCATTAGCTTGACACGTTTCAAGGGTGATAGGCATTAATTGTTTAATCGATTTATGAAACTCTTCAATTCTCCACCGTTTTTGGTAGACTTCGTACGTGCGGTCAGCATCAATGGATAAATCATTCGTGATGAGATAAAGCGTTCCTGTTGAGCCATCTTCGTTTGCGAAGACTTTTTTGAGTAATTTTTGGCAGGAAATGCTATATCCTTAAGATATATGGTGATTGCGTCACCATTATTCCACTTGAGTGTGTTCACTTGTTGATATTGATCGCTGCGTAAGATGGGTAAGCAATTAACCACCCACCCACTTCCAATAGAGCTTGGGTCACCAATAAAAGTATACAAATGATGCCAGTTTTCCCAGACACCAATATCAATGCTATTCCGCACTTTCTCAAATAAACCACGTAACGTGCTGACATGTTTACGTGCTTTCTGATAAAACTTACAACATAATTGCTGCACTTGGTCGATTAAAAAAGCAAGCATCATGAGCATGGTCATCACAAAGCATAAATTTTTATAATCATGACCATAATTATGCTCAAAATTGCGTTGAGTGATCCTTATCATACTTCTTTATGGGTAGTTGAAATATTCTATCGAATATACCTAATTCAATGTTTTTCTAGATGTTTAATGAGGATCGCTTATCACCAGCCATAAATTTCATAAAGAATTGGTATTACCTTTATGTATTTGATAAGTTATGTTTTTGTTATAAGACACCACATGAGCCACTTACTAATTTAAACCTTTATATTGATGACGAAATTATTTTCGTTATTTAAAACCAATACAAGCAAGGAGTGCAGTATATGTTGGATGTTCTTAATCGCTACGCACATGGATATGTTTTATTGCCCATTTTAGATGTTTTTTATAGACGGCATGTCTTCGAATATATTAACACTTACTCTGAAAAGACTATTACACAGCTTTCTCAAGATCTTCAAGCAAATGAGGGGCATTTTCGCGTAGCATTGCGACTGTTACAATCGTTGGGTTGGTTGAGTATAGAGCAAGACTGTGTATCTATCATAGATCAGTCATTTCAAGAAAAAACAGGCCCGTTAAGCCTGATTTTGCCACTATATCAAACTACCGTTTTTGAATCATTGTTATCAGTTGAATCATTTACTCAATTAGAGCAATGGGTTGCCTTCTCTAAAAAAAATCAGGATCATGATTCAGCGCAATGGTGCGATATGGTTGATGGTCCATTAGCCGTAACGCTGCTGCTGGCATTACATAAAAAAATGCCAGTAGGTGGGGTGAGTGAATTATTTCAAAGTCTTGATCAAAACATTGCAGAGGTTGTTCGAGCGTTTTTTGTCCATAAAAAATGGCTAATCCATGATGAATTAACTGCTTTAGGGCAATACTTGATTGAGCGTTGTTTAATTTTAGCGGTGGCTGCATCGTATCGTCCTATGTTACGTCAAATAGAAACCGTACTTTTTGGTGATCCGAGTATTGTTTTTAATCGTGATGAATATGGGCATGAAAATCATGTTGATCGTATATTGAATATTGAGGCCAGCAGTTTTCAGCATGAAAAATTTTTTTTGCATGTGGATGAGTTGATTGAAGTTATTTTCAATCAACCGCAATTAGATAGGCAACCGAAGTATATTGTGGATATGGGTTGTGGAGATGGTTCGTTATTGAAGCGTATTTATGAACTTATTCAACATAAAACACATAGAGGAAAGTGCCTTGATCGATTCCCATTATTAATGATCGGTGTTGATTTTAATGAACAATCATTAATGACAACGAGACTTAATCTTACGGAAATTCCACATCTTGTCTTACAGGGAAATATCGAAGCTCCGCAACAATTAATTGCTGATTTAAAAAACCATATAGATCACCTTGAAAGTTGTTTACACCTACGCTCTTTTTTAGATCATGAAATTTCTTATCAAGCGGTTATTCATAGTGCTTCTGTTGGACAGAAAGCAACTGGTGTTTACGTTGCATCGAATGGAGATAATATTGAGCCCTGTCACATGTTGCAGCGTTATCTTGCTCATTTTTCGGCATGGGCATCGGTTACAACACGACACGGTTTAATTGTTTTAGAGGTTCATAGTGCATCACCTTCGATATTAGCACAATATATTGATGAAAGTGGTAGTTTACATTTTGATGCATTACAGGCGTTTTCTGGGCAAAATTTACTGGCGGCAGATGAATTTTTAGCTATCACAGCTCAAGCAGGCTTATTTGCAGAAAAAAATCACTTTAAACGGTTTCCAAATACACTGCCATTTACTCGTATCACGCTCAATTGGTTTAAAAAACAAGATTATTATATTCGTTCTGCCACAATTAATGATCTGCCACAACTAATGGTACTTGAGCAAGCGTGTTGGCAACCTGAGTTGCAAGTGAAGCAGTCATTAATTGTTCAGCGCATAGAACGATTTTCTTGTTATGTGATTGTTTATTCTGGTCGTATTGTTGGCGCTGCGTATTCACAACGTATCGCAGAGCGGGATGTACTTTGGACAGCGCGTCATAAAGATATTGATTTGCTACATCATCCCCATCATCCAATATTACAATTGATTGGAATAAACGTATTTCCAAACGAGCAACACTTAGCTTTGGGTGATGTTTTATTATCATTCATATTACAACAGGCTTTAGTAACAGAAGGGATTGAATCTGTTGTCGGTGTGACACGATGCAATCATTATTTAGCGCATGCCGCGACAATGTCTTATGATGAGTATGTTCTACAAACGCGCGGAATCGATTCTGTCTTACTTTTTCATTTGTCGCATGGCGCAAAAATAAGAGGAGTTATACCCGAGTATCGCCCTGAAGATCTCGAGAATTTAGGACATGGTGTTTTGATTGAATATGCGCTTAGTGACAATTGGCATAATGAGTCAACGAATGGTTTGCAAGAAGGATGTACATTTACCCTAGATAATATTCAGAACATTGTGGCGGAAAAAATTCAACATCAACTCAACGCTTATCAAAAAAAATCGACTTATACACCTACACGCGCGTTTAGAGACCTGGGCCTTGATTCCCTCGACCTCGTTGAGTTAAAAACCGTACTTAATCAAACATTAAGATTATCATTAGAAACAAGTGTTTTTTTTCGTTATAGTAACCCAACTGAACTGATTCAGTATATTCAGAGATTATTACATCCTGATCTATTAAATGAAGATTTAAAAAAAATAGCAATTAAGCCTTCATTTAAAGACGCTTCTTTTATGAAAGAATCATTACAACCAAATGATATTGCAATTATTGGGATGAGCTGTGAATTTCCGGGAAATACTCATTCGCCAGATGATTTTTGGAGGTTGTTGTCCTCTGGTGAAAGTGGTATTCGTCCATTACCTCAAGAACGTGTATCTATTTGGAATGATGCTGGGTTTGATGCAGGTAATCCAATATTCCTATATGGTGGATTTATTGATAATGTGGATCGCTTTGATGCTGCTTTTTTTGGAATATCGCCGAGGGAAGCGGTTCAAATAGATCCCCAACATCGTCTGTTGCTTGAGTTACATTGGCATGCCCTCGAACATGCGGGGATTAATCCTAAAACGCTTGCTGGGAGCAACACGGGTATTTATGTTGGAATATTTTCTCATGATTACGAGTTATTAAAACAGACTTATTGCAATGACGTTACTGATAAGGTGTATTTAGCAACGGGTTCTTCTGAATCGGTTGCTGCTGGTCGTATATCCTATTTTTTGGATTTAACTGGGCCTGCAATGGCCGTGAATACAGCGTGCTCCTCATCGCTGGTCGCCGTACATTTAGCTTGTCAAAGCTTACGCCAAATGGAAACGAATTTAGCTCTCGCATCTGGGGTTAATTTGATGTTAAGTCCTCAGCAAACCGAGATTTTTGCATCAGCTAATATGTTATCAACGACGGGAGAGTGTCGTGTTTTTGATAAAGGGGCAACGGGTTATGTTCGAGGGGAAGGAGCTGGAGTCGTTGTATTAAAGAGATTAGACGATGCCAAAAGAGATAATGATAAGATCTGGGCCGTAATACGTAGTACAGGGGTTAATCAAGATGGTGCAACTAATGGATTGACAGCTCCTAATCAAACCTCCCAAGAGCAGCTTCTGCAACGAGTGCTTGACCAAGCAAATTGTGATGCAAGTGCGGTGAGTTTTATAGAGGCACATGGAACTGGTACAATATTAGGTGATCCAGTGGAGTTGTCAGCTATTCAGTCGGTTTATGGACAAAACCGCTCCAATAATAATCCTTTGTATATCGGTTCGGTTAAGTCTAATTTAGGGCATTTAGAGGCGGCCGCTGGGATGGCAGGTCTTATTAAAACGATATTGATGTTGGAACATAAAGAGATAGTAAAAAATCTCCATTTTAAATCATTAAATCCTAATATTTCATTAGATAAAGATCAAATTAAAATTTCTACGAAACATAAAAAATGGTTTGTAGAGTTTGAAAAAAAACGCCTGGCAAGTGTTAGTTCATTTGGTTTTAGTGGCACAAATGCCCATGTTTTGTTAGAGGAAGCACCCAGTAATCAGATATCAAAACACATTTCATTATATCCGTTTAAGCGAGAGCGTTATTGGTTTGATAGAAAGCCGAAGGTATTATCTTTAGGTCTATCACTATCGAGCGGTTTTTTGCATTCGAAGCTAAATTCTCCTGGCAAAGATAAGATCTTTAATGTTGAGTTGTCGTTATCAAAGGATTTTTATTTAGTCGATCATGTTGTTTTCAATCAAGTGATTTTTCCAGGCACGGGATATTTGGAAATTTGTTTTGAGGTGATGGCAAATCTTGAACCAAGGGGTTCGTATCGTATAGATGATATTACATTTGAACGAGCGTTGTCTTTGTCGGAGGATGTATCGACGTCGCTACAAGTGATTGTGAGTGAGCAGCGGGAGCTTGTTATCTATAGTACGAAGGATTCAGTGACGTGGCAACGGCATTGTCGGGCGATATTGGGTTTGGTGGATACTTTTCCCCACAAGCAACTTAACATACCGGCTTATGTGAAGCGTGCTGAAACGATTTGGAGTGGTGAGGCGTGTTATGAGCGTATGAATGCTCAAGGTGTTTATTATGGGCCATCGTTTCAAGGTGTTCGAGCAATACATCATGTTAATGATGGTGTATTAGCTGAAATAATATTGGGGGATAAACAAGAGCATTACATTGCTCATCCAGCCGTTTTAGATAGTTGTTTACAAAGTATCATGGGTTTGGTGCTAGTTGAACTATCGCTGCAGTTTAAGACGCATATGCCTATATCTATTAAATCGGTTCGGTTGAATGGAGCTCTTCCTCATCATGTGTGGGTTAAAGTTGATAAGAGATCTTTTTTTATTCAGGGTAATCGATTGCTGGTTACGTTAGAAATATATAATACGATGGGCCTATTAATTGGTTTGATAGATGAGTTTGCTCTTACGGAGGTCACGACGAAACAGTTGGCCCAGCTGGGAGGCGATGATGATAAGACGCAAGAGTTATATTATGAATTAGCGTGGGTTTCTCATCGTAGTGTTAATGTGTATGAGCCACGTAGACGATTAGATGCGATTACTCTTGCTCCGCTTGATTTTGCTACTTTTTATTCCAAGATGGATTTATCGGGGTTTAAT
>JAUYSP010000033.1 GCA_030696305.1 Legionellaceae bacterium
AATTTGATCTCTTGGTGCAGTCTACTTCTAAGTATAGATCCAAGTAGTGACGATGACTACTGAAATTAAATTAGTCAGAAGACGATGGCACAAGTGCGATTAAATATGATCCTTCAGTGACGTCGTCTTGTGAAAATGACAGCATTCATTGAGCCCAATAAGTTGATTGATTTAGGTTCTATCTTAACTGATTTACGGTTAGTAACATCCAGTTTGATAGTGTTATTTTGCTAAATTATTGAGATATAACAAATTGAGGGGTTATGGAGCTATGTTACAGATTACCGATGATATATTTCTTCTTGATTCAGAGGTTGAATTGACAGCAATTCGTGCGCAAGGTTCTGGTGGCCAGCATATCAATAAAGTCTCCACGGCTATTCATCTTCGATTTGATATTACGCAATCGTCGTTGCCTGACGCTTACAAAGAAAGGCTCTTACACGCACATGACTATCGAATAACCACTGAAGGCATTATTGTGATTAAAGCGCAACGCTATCGGAGCCAAGAGCAAAATAAGTTGGATGCTTTACAGCGATTGATAAGACTCATTAAAAAAGTAAATACTACCCATAAAAAACGAAAAAAAACAAAACCATCAAAACAATCGATAAAGAAACGCGTGGATAGTAAGGTACAGCGCGGTAAATTGAAGAAACTTCGTCAATCGTTATGATGCAATTTGACTAGTGAATTTGTAAACTAGAAGTCCATCATGCCCTTGGTAGATCATTTTGGTTGGTGTTATGGTTTTCTTCATAAATTTTTCAATGGTGTTATGCCAAAAATGATAGGCAGTCAGATTATTATCCCAGACTCGAACTTGCCATAAACCTTTGTGAGTCGTCCAAATAGATTGTGCGACAAATTGACCGATACCTGATTTACGAAATTTACGCATAACAAAGAACTCTGCTACGTCCCATATATCTGGATTATCGTCGACCGGCGAACCTTGTTGAACGAGCACAAATCCGGCTAATTTTTTATTCACCCAAATTAAATATGGATATCGATTGGGCGTGTTCCAAAATAAAGGTAAATCTTGATATCCATAATAACCGTTGTCATTGATATCAAAGTCCGCTAAATCAGTCATTTCATAGGTGTATAGTTCATAAAGTTGAGCAATAACAGGTTGTTGCTCGATACTTGCCGGTATAATTTGAATGTTTGATTTCATACCATAGTTCCTACATACCACTCTGAAGCAACTTTGATTCCATTATCTGGGGTCCTGTGGAAGAACCCCCAAAAGTGGGCGTTCTGAGTTAAGCCACCTTCCAGAAGTACCGTTTTAAATGTTTTTCAAGCTCATTGACCATCGCATCCACATCAATATCACCATTGCTCTTTTTAAAATTGTACTTACCAGTAAATGCAATGTGCGACCAAGCAATAGGTGAAATTCTGGCAAATTCATCAATAATTTCTTGGCTAACCCCATCTGCGAGCATTCTTTCATAGACGGTGTTCAAAATAATAGCGTTATAGGCGATGATTGAATTAGCAACCAGTCTTACTGCATGCGCGCTGACCTGATTGTTTACTATTTTTTTACCCTTAAAAACTCCGCGATAAATTTTTCTAATGAGCCCCTGGAGCTGGTGGTAGGCCTCTGTTCGGTTTCTAGCAGTCCGTATGGCTTTTCGCAGACCCATGTTATCAATCAAATTCAACACATGCGTACTTTTAAATATCGTATTATACTCAATCAGTGCTTTTTTGAGTCCGGCATAGCGCGCATGAGAGTTTAATTTTCTAACAATGTTACTTTGTGTGTTTTCTTGCAGTAGCAACGAAAGTAAGACCCGCAAGATATCTCGTTTTTGCGATTTAATCAGATTTTTATTGATAACCCCCTGTGATCGAATAATACCAGTATAATTCTCAGGCGTTTTGACCGAATACAAGTTATTTGCCGCTTCCTTTACGTCCTTGATGCTCGGGACATAATCAACGTCGATCGAATCCAATATAACAAAATTGAGTTTATTTAGAGAGTGGTTGTCTCCTGTCACCATATCGATATTAATGTCTGTTTTATTACCCTGAATAACGTCGTAAAGAGAGTGCCCTTCATATTCGTTAAATGGGGTTGTAGCCCAGAACCGTCGAAATTTCCGAGGATGAGCTACAACACTACAGTTAGTCTAGCGGAATATTTTATTGATTTATTTTGGCGCAGCATAGGTGGTATTTTTAATGACCAGAAAACCAATAATATACTCATGTAGCGCCAATATAAAACAAATCAAAGGTGGATCGGAAATTTCGACGGTTCTGGTCTACAACCCCATATTCGAATATATTGAAATTTACTATAATCGAAAACGACTTCATTCACGTTTAGGGTATCAAACACCAGATTTGTATGAGGTCAGAAAAGTTGCTTAGCAAGGTGTCCGATTTTTCCAGGCAAGATCATCTGCCATCGGGATGCTAAATAAAGAATTTCTCCTACCGTATTTTTACTGTATTGTTCACTTAAATTATCATTGATAATATATAAAAAAATCAAATACTGATTAAGGGTTAAATAATGAATAATGAAAAACGCCTAAGCACTAGCACAATTCTTAGCGCTCTTGCCCCTCCTAACAAAACGATCACTTGTCATCAAACAGATGGATTTGTTCCAAAAAACGGCAACCCTATTTCTTTAATTGAAATTAAGCAAGAGGAAGAAGAGGGGCCTGTATTATATGATAAAGGAAGAGGGATGTATTATCGAGAATGCAAAAAAACAAACGATTTAAAAATAGATGATTCAGATTTGCCCTCCACAAATAATCCAAATATTAAATAAATTGTATTAGCTTAGCGGATCCATATTAAAGCCATCCGATTCACGCTTAATGGATTAAAATCGCCACATTACTTGGAATAATAATGATATCGCAACGACTTTTAAGGCGTTTAGTATTAACTGATTCGACGATAAGTACATTTGATGTGCGTTTTCGAGTAAATAGCTCAGGGGAGCATTTTAAAGCAAGCAAGAGTTTTTAAATGACTTATTGGTATTTAATTTAGTCATTTAGGGTGTTTAGTAATCGGAATCATGCTATCATTCTAAATATTAAATTACGAATGTCGTCTATTATGCATAAAAACTTGTGTGACCATCCAATAATTGTCGATGCAGAAGTGCTGAAAAATATTTGTAAGCCGCTCGATTTATTTAACATTTCAACGTTTGCTCATGCCCGTACTAATAATAAACATGAATTTTCCGTAATAGCCAATCATCCTAAATTTTTTTTACATTATATAAAAAATGGCTATTACCATGCAGATATTTCTGCGAGAAATAAACCAATAGGTAACTGCAATTACGTGATGTGGGATATGCTGGAATGCAGCGGCAAAACAAAACAAATGTTAAGTGATGCTGCAGAGTTTGATTATCGGCATATATTTACTATCGTTAAAAAGCATGAAAGCCATGCTGATTATTATCATTTTGGCACAAATCAAGGCTCTCATTCGATCAACCAATGGTATGTGAATAATCTCGATAAACTACAACTTTTCATCCATTATTTTAACGAAAAAATCTCTCAGTCTAACCGGTTAGCAGGCGGGCATCAGATTACATTTCCTGTTTTTGGTTTTGAAAATTGCCAAATTTCAGAGTCGGATTTTAATGAGCACAATGATCAACATTTTTTAAGCCAGGTTTCATTACCAAGTAAATTAAGCGTGAGGCAGCTCCAGTGTGTTAAATTTTTGATAAAAGGTTATACCACCAAACAAATAGCCCAAGAACTAAAACTTTCTTCCCGTACAGTGGAAGATTATTTGAATAAACTTAAACATAAATTCAAAGCGAAAAATAAAATTCAATTAGTTTTTAACCTTATCAATAGCCAAAGCTTACCATTTACACATTAAAATTAGCCATATTGGCCGTGTTCTTCGAGAGCTTTAAAGTCAATAACGTCGTTTTTTTACGGTATTGTCTATTTTAGTCTTCCAAAGTAAAATAAGCCGATAATTGCACGGGGTGATCATGACGTGGTCTAATGGATCAAGACACCCCAGTTAAGTTATTATCTCTTAACTGGGGTGTCTTGATCCATTAGACCATATATGGACCCCGCCCGGTTTTGCAACAGATAAATTCAGATTTTTTAACAAATGCAGGATTAGATGCAGTCATATATTCGGTCTCTAGTTGAGTGATATACGTTCACTCGGACCCTGATAGTCTCTGCGCTCTTTTTCCTCATCACGTCAACGGTCTCACATGCGACCCTGGTCAAGTATAGGTTTTAAAAGAGCTGGTCTTACCTGTTTTGCTATCAATCGTGATTTATCTTAAGCAATCTTTAAAGCGTGTCTTCTTTCTTTGCTCTTTTCAGGTCGCCTGATTATGATGAATGTGTTTTTTACATTCATCATAATCAGGTGAAACCAATAATCTTTTCAGTTAATATTATTTTCATGCTGCTACACTTTCTTGAATATCCGAGGCGCGATAACATTCACCATGTGCCATTAACGCCCAAATGGTGCGGGCATTTTTATTGGCTAACGCTACGGCTGCTTTGTTAAATCCGCAACGCTGCTTTACATCAGCCATCCATTTGTTTTTTTTGTCCTCTTTGTCCTCACAGCGAGTGAGAGCCGATCGCGCACCATGAATCAGCAATGTTCTTAAGTATCGATCGCCTCGTTTACTAATACCCCCCAATCGTACATTATTCCCGCTGGAATGTTGTTTGGGTACTAATCCAAGCCAGGCAGATACTTCTCTACCATTATTAAACACACTAGCATCACCAATTGAGGCCACTATTGCTGATGCTGTCAGAGAGCCAATGCCCTCTATTTTTTGAACCTCTATGCACATTGGATCAGTGTCTGCCTGGCATTGAATTTCTTTATCGTAAATCTTCACTTGTTCATCATAGACTTTAAACTGTTCATATAAACGAATAAAAATAGCTTCTGATTTTACCGTTAACTTCAATTTGTTATTTTCTAAAATTTCTGTCATTTTTCGTATATGACTAATTCCTAATGCAATGACAATCCCATATTCAGCTAATAAACCACGTATTTGGTTAGCTTGAGCTGTTCTTTGTTTTATCACAAGCTCTCGTGCCCGATGAGATAACAATACATCTTGTTGCTCAATTTTCTTTACTGGAACGAATTTCATGTTGGGCCGTGTGACCGCCTCACAAATACCTTCAGCATCGTTAGCGTCATTTTTATTCGATTTCACATATGGTTTTACAAATTGAGGCGCCATCATTTTTACGGTATGCCCCATTCCTATAAACATACGGGCCCAATAATGTCCGCCGCCACACGCCTCCATCCCGACTAGGCAAGGAGGTAGCTGTGCCATGAACTCAATCAACTTTTCTCTGCTTAATCTTTTTTTAAGAACGCATTTACCTTTTGCATTTATTCCATGTAATTGAAAAACATTCTTTGCCAGATCGATGCCTAATACTTTAATATCTTTCATTATGGATCCCTCACTTTGATTGAATGACTGTTAACATATTCATTCTGGCTCAAATAGAAGCCTTTCGATAGGTGGCGGGGTCCATACTATTACGTCACTTTGGGCGTAAAGCGTGTCTTTCGTTGCGTTTGAAAAAGTGGTCGTTTGCGATCCAGGTGTTGGATGCTCACGATATAATCTTCCAGCGCGTTAAGCACACCTCATCCAGCAGCTTGTAATCCGGACCCGTCACATCGGCAATGGTTAATGAGGCAATTTCTTTCGCACGCAGACCTAAACCAAACGAACAATAGATCATTGCTGCATTTCGTAATGCAAATTGACCCGAACCCGCCAAAATCAGCAGCCGCTTGAACTCCGTTTCACTTAAAACCTTTGCTTTTCCTTCTTTAGGCGGGCGTTGATTTTTTTTAGAGCAAAATGACATGTTTCATTAATTCTTTATTTCTAATCACTAAAAACATAAAGATAATTACCATGAATATAAAACTTGCAAGAATAATGCCTATGTTTTGAAAGGTACCATCATAGTAAAACCCTGCTAATTGAAGACTGATAGAACAAAGTATTAGCCGTCCTCCTTGAAGAATGGCCGAAACACGACCTTTGGCTTGCGGAATTAAGTTGACACAAAGGGGTTGTAGTATTGCTGAAGGGATAATTTGAGCAATAATAAAAGGAAGGAACGCTAAAGTAATATATAAAGGATTGGAACTATTTTGTATGGTTACGGCAGTAATACTGATTAACCCTAATATAAAAATAAAACACGAAATGTAGAGCATGATTTTTTGATTGAATTTATTTAGAATAAATCCAAACGCAATACTTCCTATACCAAATGTAAACGCTAATGCCCCTTGATAATAACCAAAGTTGGCCAGGCTTACATTTAAATCTTTTAAATAAAGAAGAGGCGACATTCCAACAAAAACCCAATAGGGTACAAAATTCATAATAATGAATGTCATTAAAAGCAGGAGAGGTTTGGATTGAAACAGTGAAATATAGCCTCGCCATGATAATGCTTCTTTTATTGGCGGTTTTTTATAAGCCGGGATAAATAGCAGGGTCATTAATAATGTAATAATGCTTAATAACAAGAGTGCTATAAAATTTCCTTGCCAGTGAAAATATAAGGTTAAATAACTTCCAATGACGGGAGCAATCCCAACAGCTGCATTCATTAGACCATTTAACATTGCCATAAAAAATTGTTGTTTTTTGAGCGGGTATGTGTCGGCAATAATTAAAAAACTTAAAATTGCGGGTGCAGCAATACCGATACCTTGTAGAAATCGCCCGATAATAAGAAATAAATAAGTCGCGCCATATAAACAAAAAAGGCTACCAAGGATAAATGTGATTATCCCGATTATTATTATCGATTTTCTACCATAGTGATCGGCTAGGCTACCAACAAAAAACAGGCTTAAGCAAAATCCCATGAAATTAATAGACAGCAATGTCTCTATTAAAAATGATGAGAGTTGAAATTCTGCTTGTAAGGCAGGAAAACTGGGAATAAAGAGATCAAATTCCATACCTGTAAGTAAGTTCATTAAAATAACTGTAATTAGAAGCATGGGTTTATTAACAATTGAGGTCATTATTGCCTGTGTAATGTTTAAAATGATTGCATGAGACTCTGATTTTTAGTCTATATAGTCAGTTGTGTAATCATGTAAGACATCATGAATGATTTGTTTTACGTTGGAACCTTTTACCGGCCAACACACCGTTTTCCAAAGCGTCCAACCTAGCGCTCTTATCCAGGTGTTATTATCCAAGGTAATGGCTTCACGAAAAGCCGTTCTGCTTTCTTCACTAAACAGAGTCCACGCAATGGATAAATCGCAGGCGGGATCACCAATGGCTAATTGTCCGAAATCAATCACGGCGTTAAGCTTGCCTGCTTTTACTAAAAGATTCCCTATCGCTATGTCACCGTGAACCCAAACAGGTGTGTCTTGCCAAGAGGATGAGAGAGCGTCATTCCATAGTTGTTCAGCAATACTTTTATGGTGTGAATGTTCAATTAAAGGAATGGCTGGACGCATTTCAGCATCATACGTTGAGAGGGCACCACCGCGATAAAAATTATGCGCCCCAGCCACAGGCCCCCCAGTCGAGTCAATTTGATGTAACTCTTGTAAAAAGCGTCCTAGATCGTTGGCCAATTGAACGAGATCTTGAACAGGTTCTTGTGAAACCGATACGCCTTCAATCCATTTATTAATTGACCATGGCCAAGGATACGCTTCAGTAGGTTTTCCTAAAGCCAACGGTTGGGTAATTTCTAAGGTTATTTCCTTAGAAAGCTTAGGTAACCATTGATATTCTTTTAGAATTTGAGGCGCATAGCTTTCATCGCTCGGCAGGCGAATAGTCATTTCATCACCTAGATGAAAGGTTCGGTTATCCCAACCGCTAAATTTAACGGGTGTAATCGCGAGATGTTGCCATTGTGGAAACTGCACGGGAATTAAAGATTTTGCTAGGTTCACGTCAATGTTAATGTTTTTATTAACTGTCATTTTATGTTAGTCCATAATTGTTTTGGTTTTCCAGTAATGGCTGGATGACTATTAACTGAAATTATGCTATTTGAACGCTGTATAATCAACACCGTAAAAATACGGTATTGATTATACAGTGGTTGTTAGTAGTGGACCCCAAAAATGAGACAGTAGTGTAAAATATAACTATTGTATCAGGGGCATCAAAATGGCTAAAAAAACGTTCAGCTCAGAATTCAAAGCAAAAGTTGCTATTGAGGCATTGAAGGGTCATAAAACGACCAATGAATTGGCATCTGAGTTTGAGGTACATCCTACGCAAATTAACAGTTGGAAAAAACAACTGCTGGAAGGAAGCAAAAATTTATTCAGTGGTAAAAATGAAAAGGATATGGAGTCCCTGTCACAGGAACGTGATCGGCTTTACACGCAAATAGGCCAATTGGCCGTTGAGTTGGATTGGCTTAAAAAAAAGACTGGCCATCTAGGGGCCGTGTGGAAGAACCACCAAAAGTGTTAATTCTGAATTAAACTACCATATTGAACAGTGCAACCCTCATCCGAGTTGTTAGGTAATTTAAAGACATATGCATTATACCTAGAGGCCAATTAAAAAATTGATTTACGCATAATGTGATCTTTTGGAATGAATATGATTGTCAGATCACTCTGACCAACCGCTATTTGTTTAAAATATTATCAACCCATTTTGTTGTATTCTCAAAAATATCTTTACGATTTTCATATTTTTCAAACCCGTGCCCTTCATCCGGATAATAAAAATATTCGGTTTTTACACCCTGCTTTTTCAATAATTCGAATAAATCGGATACGGTTCTATCAGGATCAACGCCACCTAATTTTGGGTTACCCATAAGAAATAAAGTAGGCGTGGTTGCCCCCTTGGCATGTGTGAGTGCAGAGTCTTTCAAATAATTTTCTGGAACTTCCCAAGGTGAACCACCCATTTCTGGGTAAAGAAATGTCTGAGTTGGATTATTAATTGCGGTGATATAATCATCAGCCCAGCCTTCATAGGAAACAATCGCTTGGTATCTATGAGAAATGGTTGTTAATAAGTTTACACGTCTTGCTCCTGCGCTATGTCCAAGCGCTGCTAATCTATCCGGATCTACAATACCTTGATCAATCAAATAATCAACGCCAGCATCAATATCTCGCAAATCTGCAAATAATAAATCATGATTTTTAAGGTGATCACGTGTTATAGCAAGTGACCCAAATGAGCCAGATGAGCGAAATTCCGGAACAAAAACAGCATAATCTTTCCCTGTCCAAATCTGCCATTCCAATGGTGTTGGACCAAATAGACCGCCATCTTCTAAGCGAAGTGTTGCGCTTCGACCTCCACCATGAATATCGACAACAAGTGGATAACGCTTTCCTTTTTGGTAATGTTGAGGCATCAATAATAAACCACGCATAGGAACTGGATAATCAAGAGAGTTCCATTTAATTTCCCGAACTTCGGATAAAGCAAATCCTTTGGGTATATTAGAAATAGCGAGGATATTTTTGATTTTATCGCCATTACTTAAGGCAACACGAATGGCTTGTTCTCCATGAGCATTGATATCAATCCATGCGATATGAGATCCATCCGGTGAAATAGAAAAGTTTTGGATTGATTTTGCGCCAAATGTAATCTGATTTGCTTTTCCTGTTTGTACATCTACAGAATAAATTTGTTTGTATGCACCATAACTTCTTTTAACATAAATTTTGTCTCCTCCTGGTAACCAAGTTGGCACATGGCATTTTATATCGTGAGTCAAACGTATAATTTCTGGTGAATTATTATTCGACTCCCCATCATTTTTAATAAGTCCAATACTTTGTGTTGCATCAAATAGTGGACTTTCTGGATCATATGCAAAAGCAATAAACTGTCCATCAGGAGATGCTTGCGGGGAAAGTTGTTGTTGCCATCCATTAAATTTGATCAGTGTACGTATTTTTTTATTTTCAACATTCAATGTCGAGATTAGTTCATAATTTATGTCATCGTTATATTCAAATCCCATACGTTCTTGCGTAAAAAGAATTTCATTACTATGAGGTATCCAGGAAAAATACGTAATTCTAGTGTCAAAAGAACTTAAAGAAGACGTTTGTCCGGTTGCGATATCAATTGATTCAATTTTGCTCGGTGGAGTGACTCTGTCTGGATCTGCATAATTGTAATTATGTTTATATAATAATACGACATGTTTGGAATCTGCTGACCATATATATTTAGTAAAAAAATTTGATGGAAATAGACCGCCTGTCACATGGGAAATCTCTTTAAGATTATGTCCTGAGCTATCCATTATCCATAATTGTCTTGCTTCATCTTTACCTTGAACAAATGCTATCCATTGTTTATCTGGTGATACGACAGGCGCCTCTCCAGCGCCTAAATTTTGTTTTACATTAGGGCGTGTTTACAATTCAACCCCGACGCCTACGTACCGCGGCTTGTTCGCGGTATCCAGGAGATGGTCAAGTTAAAACAGAGCCAATTTAATTACTCATTCAATTGATAAATAAGGGCAAACTCGTAATATAACGATTCTAACGTCAAATATAAAACGAGTTTGCAATGGCTAGACTGATGCTCAGTGATGAGCTGTGGTCAAAGTTAAAGGAGATCATGCTACAGCATCAGATTTATAACAAGCCTAATCTTCGTATGATGGTTGAAGCAATGTTATACCGCATGCGTGTTGGCTGCCCTTGGCGGGACCTACCTGTAGAATTTGGGTTCTGGCATTCTATTTATCAGCAATTCAATCGTTGGTCCTCAAAAGATAAGTTGATGAAGATTTTTAAAGCTCTCGTACAAGATCCTGACTTAGAATGGGAGTTTATTGACGGTAGCGTCGTTAGAGCGCATCAACATAGCGCAGGTGCTGCCAGAGAAGAAAATCAGGCCATTGGAAAATCAGTTGGCGGGAATACAACAAAAATTCATATGGCCGTTGATGCATATGGTCTTCCAATCGAATTTGATTTAACTGGCGGTGAAGTACATGATAGTAAAGCCGCACCAGCACTGATCGCGCGACTTCCTTTGGCGGATTATACGATTGCAGATAAAGGCTACGACAGTGAAGAAATTAGGACGTTAATTCGAGAAACCGGATCCACGCCGCTTATTCCGAGAAAAAGCAACGCAACTATCGGTAACGCGGACATGGATTGGTGTTTGTATAAATATAGACATTTAGTTGAAAATGTATTTGCACGACTTAAACATTTTCGAGCCATTGCCACAAGATATGATAAGTTGAAGCGAAACTATGCCTCTATGCTTGCGATGGCATGCGCATATATTTGGCTTCCCATGTAACCTGTAAAATTTAAGTGATATCATCGCGTTGAGTCCAATACTCTGACAAGGAAGAGAGATGAAATCATTTTATGCTTATATTATGGCAAGTGGCCGTAATGGCACTCTGTATGCTGGTTCAACGTCTGATTTAATTAAACGAACCTGGGAACACAAAAATAACGTGATTCCAGGATTCACAGCCAAGTACAATGTGCATATATTGGTCTACTATGAAATCCATTCCACATATATTGAGGCTGCTCGGCGTGAAAAACGGTTCAAAAATTGGTGCCGACTGTGGAAGTTAAATTTAATTGAGGCCCTAAACCCAGATTGGCGGGACCTGTATGAAGATATTTGTCGGTGACTTAGATCGTCTGGATGCCGCGGACAAGCCGCGGCACGTAGGCGTCGGGGTTGAATTGTAAACACGCCCTAGTTTCGATGTTTATCAATTCAATTTGATTTTTTTGATTTGGATCACTTGATTCGAAAGAGTAAATAATATGGTTATTATCAAACCAGTCGACCGTCGGAGAATCCCAACCAGGATTAGATTTTGTTAATAGCCAGTCTAGGGTGATCTTTTTCCCCCTTTCAACGGAGGTTAATACAGGAGCTATAGGTTGAGGAAGTATTTCTGAAATTCCTTCTTCATAATTCGGATTTATTTGGTTACTCTTAGCATAGCTATACTCTACTATGCTGGAAGAAAAAAATAGGATAAAAGCAAGTAGCTTTGAGGCCATAAAAAGTTTATTTTGCCTATATCTGAAAATAAATGGGCCATCTTGAATTCTATCCTTTATTTTCAATTTCATACAACAGCCCTTATTCAAATGAGTTTGTGCTAGCCTAGGGCGAATTGTACCAGTTTTTGCTTTGTTTTAGCAAGAAACACTGGCTTTACTGGATTTAGTTGTATCTATTTGCTCAAAACACGTTCATTGCCGATAATTAACGCGATTAAAATGGTTTGTATTTAGTCGCTACTGTTGAATGACACTCACAATTACTCACTATATTTTTTCTTCTTGCGCATTAATTTGTTCTCCAATGACAACGTTCCGAGATCTTAAATAGAGATATAGAGTAGTTTTAGAAATATTCAATTGCTCAGCGATTTTTTTTACAGGAATACTGCCATTTTTATATAATGCTTCAGCTATCTTCGCTTTTTTTATTGCGGCTTGTGACATCCCTTTAGGACGTCCACCTTTTCTTCCACGTGCACGCGCTGATTTTAATCCCGCTTGTGTGCGTTCACGAATTAATTCACGTTCAAATTCTGCCAATGTGGCAAAAATACCAAACATCATCCGCCCCTGCGAGGTGGACGTATCAATCGGATCGTTTAGACTGATTAATCCAACCTCTTTCTCAGTCAGCTTTGTTGTCAAATGAATTAAGTGTGCTAAGTTCCTTCCTAGCCGATCCAGCTTCCAGATGACCAAAATATCATCTTTCCGAATGTTCCTCATAATTTCTTCAAGTACGGGTCTTGCCGTTTTTGCGCCACTGGCAACTTCTTCATGAATTTGATCACAACCGGCTTTTTTTAGTGCATCAACTTGCATTGATAAAAATTGATCTTTGGTTGAAACGCGTGCGTATCCTATTTTCATACAAATTCGTCCATTTTACTAACAGAAAAAAGATATATTGAACCAAGATTTACTGAACCGCTTTATCTTACCAAAAAACGGCGTACAATGCGACCTTCGTTGACTGAAAATTCAGTCCATCCAAACCTCCGTTTTTTTGAACCCGCATGACGAACCTAAAACGTATTTATCTCCTACCGGAAGCAGAAATTGCGGATCTCTACGCAAGGCCAATTTTCAATCAAAATGAACAACAGCTCTATTTTGATCTAAATCAGGGCGAATTAGATCTCTTGAATCAATTTGGTACCATCAAAACAAAAGTGCATTTCATATTGCAGCTTGCCTACTTCAAAGCCAAGAACCAGTTTTTCACTTTTACATTTGATGATGTGCGAGCTGATGTTGACTTTGTGCTTGCCAAATTTTTTAAAAAAACAGACGCGGTTTTCCAGGGTAGCATCACTCGTAAACGCATTAACCAGCAAAAACAAATTATTCTCAACCTGTTTGAGTATCAAGACTGGTCAGTGGAACAGGCCATTCAGGTTGAGGCACATATATGTGAATTGCTACGATATTATCCCAAAGGTCATGACACATTTCGTCAACTATTGGTCTATTTTGATAATCAAAAAATTGTTATTCCGACCTACCGAAGTTTGCAGGATATGTTTACTCAGGCCTTTGCTAATGAAGGCGATAGACTTAATCAGCTCGTATTGTTAATCCCCTTGGGTCAACAAGAACGCTTAGCTGAATTAATTAATCGAGAAGAGGGGATAACCAAACTAAATATCATACGTGCCGATCAAAAAAAATTCACATACACCGCGATTAGCGCTGAAGTTGAAAAAGTACTGGCGATTGCTGATTTGTATAAATTTGCAAAGGATTTTCTTCCAACCCTGCTGTTATCCAAAAATGCTATTCGTTATTACGCTGATATCGCAGAACAATACGCGGCTTCCCGGTTGAGGCGGTTAGCTAGACCGCAACAATGGTTACATGCTCTTTGTTTTATTTATCACCGTTATCAACAGATCATGGATAATTTAATTACCAGTTTTATGTACCATATCAGGGCTATTGTAGCGGATGCGAAGGCTTATGCAGAAAAGGCAAAGGCTGCGTACCATTCTGGTTTGACTGTTGATTTACCTAAGTTGGCCAAATTTCTTAAGTGGTTTCCAAACCGTAAAAAAGGACTGAACCACGATGAACTAAATCAAGCGGCGTATAAGATCTTGCCTGAAGAGCAGTTTCAAGTGTTGGCGCAATTTTTACAGGGTAGCACCTTCGATACAAAAGCAGCCATGCGTGAATTTTATCTAAAATCGTCACGGTTATTTGCACTTTATTTGAGGCCAATTCTATTGGCGGTACCATTTGTATTTTACAAGGAAGATAGTGAAGTCATGAAGTTCATTGATATACTGAAAGTGCACTATGGTAGCGGCAAAGGCCCATGTACGTTTAAATTACCGCAAGATTTGGAAGACACCATATCCAAGACACAGCTTGCTTATTTGAAAAAAGATCTTGATGATGCACAGATAGACCCTCATTTATTTGAGTTCTTTGTTTACCACAAAATGTATCGCCGCTTGGATAAAGGTCTGCTTTGTTGCAATGAAAGTGTTTCTTACTGCGACTTCGATCATGATTTGATTAGCGATGCCTTAGTCGATGATGTCGAAAAAATAGCCAATGAATTTGGTTATCCTAAAATCCCAGTATATTGTGATGAACGTCTGAATGCAGCTCTCGTGACGTTAGATACCACGTGGGATCAAACTATAAAACGAATCAGTGGAGGTGAAAATGCCGCCTTCCATATCAAAGAAATGAAAACCGGTGAACAGGACTGGAGCTTGAGTTACGATAGTCTGGATAAACTGGATGATGCTTTTTTCAGAACCCTGACTCAAGTAGAAATACCAGACATCATGATGCATATCGGCGATCGCATTAACATGTGGCGATCCTTTACCCACATGAAAACTCGGTACAATAAAAAAAAGACACCCATCGCCTTGGCTGTTAATGCATGTATTTTATCAGATGCCTTTGGTATCGGTATTGAGAAGATGGCCGAAATGTCTGATCTAAATTATAATTTGATGCGCTCAACTAAGGAAGATTTTTTACGCATAGAAACATTATGCGCGGCAAATGACATTGTGGGCAACCTGATTCATTCGCTGCCTATTTTCAAGTTATGGAATTTAATGGATGACAAACTGCTCGCCGATGCTGATGGACAAAAATTACCAACCAATGAAAGCACCATTCAATCAAGATATTCAAAAAAACATCTTGGAAAATCACCGGGGCTATCGATTTATACACTGATTGCAAACTATGTTGCCGCCAATGCTAAAAATATTGGATTTAGGGGTTGTAGACCAGAACCGTCGAAATTTCCGATCCACCTTTGATTTGTTTTATATTGGCACTACATGAGTATATTATTGGTTTTCTGGTCATTAAAAATACCACCTATGCTGCGCCAAAATAAATCAATGAAATATTCAGCTAGACTAACTGTAGTGTTGTAGCTCATCCTCGGAAATTTCGACGGTTCTGGGCTACAACCCCAGAAGGGTTATTTGAGGAAGCCTATCAAGCCGCTGTTGTTACGATTGATAAGAAATTAAAAAAATGACCTAATTTACCGCCAACACTGCATGGAAACAACATGATACATTTTAATATTGTCCCTATTACCGAAGCACATATCGACGGATTCTGGTCTGCTGTTGATAGCGTTTCTAGAGAGCGTAAATATTTAGCGTTTCTAGAAGGACCACCGATAAATACGACTAGAGATTTTGTTTTGACTAACATTCATGGCAACTGGCCACATGTTGTTGCATTAAATGACGGTATGGTGATTGGGTGGTGTGATGTTACGGCGCTTGATCGCCCTGTTTTTGCACATGTCGGTTCACTTGGTATGGGAGTATTGGCGCCTTATAGAGGGCAGGGTGTTGGCACAGCACTGATTAGTGCAGCGCTCCAAAAAGCTAGATCGAAAGGATTAACTCGCATTGAGTTGACCGTACGAGAAAAGAATATAGCAGCTATTGCTCTGTATAAAAAATTTGGTTTTGTTATAGAAGGAGTCCATAAAAATGGTGTTTGCATTGATGGTGAATATGAAAACCATATTTTCATGGCACTACTTTTTGATAATTAATACAAAGTAAAAATAGATCGTTGAATTATCTCTTCATTCGGTTCATTTGCATTAGAAGTGTTACATAAAAGAATCAAAAATAACGAAATCATTTAAAATCGATTTTAAGGCCTATATATGGGTTGATTTAGGTTATGCATGAACTTTATATAGGAACGCACCAAATCGTTTAATGTAAGCGAACTGTGAAGGTCGATTTTTCTTGTGATTTTATAAAAATGATCTTTTTAAATCGAAGTGTTCACTATTTTACTTATTGATAAGTCCAATAGTTTCTACTATTGGTGTCATTTACAGGCTGACGCTTTAATGATAAATTAACGTTTATTGCTATTTAAAATGAAATTTACGCACAATCCGTGCGGGATTTACCTTGGTATTTTAGAGCATGACTATAACAAGTATTTCTACACCTAAACCACTAATAGATACCTGCCAACATCTTAAAGAACAAGATTGGAAAACATTTATACCACCATCTTTTGCGCCGCACGACTTAATTTTTTGTTTGGATTTTTTAAAACAATATGATAACAACAATGCGACATTTGAATCGTATCGCCGAGAAGTTGAACGTTTAATTCAATGGGCTTGGTTGGTTGAGAAAAAATCGCTGCTTGATTTAAAACGACAAGACATAGAAAACTATATTCAATTTTGTCTTGATCCGCCAAAAGCTTGGATCGGATTTAAAAAAGTATCCCGTTTTATCACGAGTAATGCTGAACGTATCCCTAACCCTGAATGGCGACCTTTTGTTGTTACGGTGAGTAAGGCCTCTCATAAAAATGGGGTCAAACCAGAGAAACAAGACTACCAACTATCACAAAAAGCAATCCGTGAAATTTTTACGGTATTAAGTAGCTTTTATAATTACTTGGCGTTGGAAGAAAAAGTATCGATCAATCCAATTGCGCTCATCAAACAAAAAAGCAAGTATATTCAAAAACACCAGCATCAAGAGCAGGTCATGCGCTTGAGTGAAAAACAATGGCAAACTTGTCTTGATACAGTAAAAGAAATGGCAAACAATACACCAGAAAAACACGAACGCACCTTATTTATAATTTCAGCGTTGTATTTATTATATCTGCGCATATCCGAATTATGTGCAAGTGACCGTTGGACGCCCACAATGGGGCATTTTTATAAAGATAGTCAAGATTGCTGGTGGTTTAAAACCGTAGGCAAAGGTAACAAAATGCGTGATATTGCAGTGCCTGATGACATGCTGACCGCACTCAAACGATATCGCATAAGTCAGCAGTTATCCCCCCTTCCCTCAATCAATGATCAAACGCCACTCTTGCCCAAAGAAAAAGGCAAAGGCGGGATGAGCAGCTCAAGACACATTCGTCGTTTAGTGCAAGATTGTTTTGATAAAACGATAGACGTTCTAAGAGCGACAGGATTTTCAACAGAAGCTGACAGCTTTGAATCAGCAACCGTGCATTGGTTGCGTCACACAGGTATTTCAGATGATATCAATATGCGTGGTCGACCGGTGGCACATGTGCGTGATGATGCGGGGCATAGCTCGAGTGCTATTACCGACCGGTATAATGATATTGATCTGATTGAACGGCATCAATCGGCTAAACATAAAAAAATAACCAGCCTGGAACAGCATTGATTAAGATTTTTCATAAAAACCAGCGCCGTCGCAACCAAAATGCAACATTCACTAGTAAAATTAGAACGGGCACTTCAACAAGAGGCCCAATAACCGTTGTAAAGGCAATGGCAGAATTCAGTCCAAAAGTGGCAATTGCCACAGCTATAGCCAATTCAAAATTATTACTGGCAGCGGTAAATGAAGCTGCTGTTGTTTTTTCATAGTTAGCACCGATAAGTTTTCCCATCGCAAAACTTACAAAAAACATAACAATAAAATAGATAGTCAGTGGAATCGCGATACGAATGACATCTAATGGAAGTTGTAACACCACCGCGCCTTTTAAAGAAGGCATTGCTAGGATTGTAAACAATAGGGCAATCAGAGTTATAGGGGAAATTTTGGGTAAGAAGTTAGTTTCATACCAAGTTAGTCCTTTTCGCTTTATCAATACAAATCGAGCCAGAAATCCTGCAAAAAAAGGAATGCCGAGATAGATAAAGACACTTTCTGCAATTGTCATAAAATTGATGTGGACTATTTGCCCAGTCATGCCAACAAGAGGTGGCATGACAGTTAGAAAAAACCAGGCATAGACACTGAAAAAAAGCAGTTGAAATATACTGTTAAATGCCACTAAGGCTGCAACATATTGATTATCTCCTTCTGCCAGTTGATTCCAGACAATCACCATGGCAATACAGCGTGCTAGCCCAATAAGAATAAGTCCGGTCATGTATTGGGGATATTCATGCAAAAATAAAACCGCGAGGCCAAACATGAGAAATGGTCCGATAAGCCAGTTTTGAATTAATGACAAGAGGAGAATTCGCCAGTCTTTAAATATCAGTGGTAATTCCTCATATTTTACTCGGGCTAATGGAGGATACATCATTAAAATAAGACCAATCGCAATAGGAATATTGGTGGAACCAATTGATAGTGAATTTAAAAATTGCGGTGTGCTGGTAAATAGTGAACCAATAATAACCCCTGCCGCCATCGTCATTAAGATCCATAGGGTTAAATATCGATCAAAAAATGAAAGTCGACGCCTGCTGCAATTGGTCATGATAACAACTACTGTTCTATTCGGTACTTTTCAGAAGGCCCTTTTACTGCATAGAGCATAATATGAGGATATCTCGATCCAATTATCCAGCCAAATAAGCCTTATGCTAATCATATCAGGAGCCCTGTATATCACACGGTTTTGAGCAATTCATCTTTCAAATCGAAAATTGAATTTTAAAAGAAGAAAATTTACTCTGAAAAACCGTCACAATTGCTACTTCAGAAATATCGACTGAATTATCCAATTCTAAATCCCATGGAAGTCGAACCATCAATGCACGCTCGTTGATGGATTGAATCAATTCGCTGGATACAGGTATGTTTTTAGTTTGATCTCTGGTAGCCAATCGTTCGCGACATTTATCCAGCGGAGCAGACACACGAATTAGCTTAACAGCATAACTAGAACGCAGTCGATCTAGCACGATAAAAAAATAGGAGTGAGATCCCGTGGTCTCAAATGAAACCGAATCCTCGATTTGGAGAATTTCAGCTATTTTTTCTTCCTCAAAGTGAAATCCCTCTTTAATCAGGTCCTCACCATGTAATTTTGATTTCCGAATATTTTCCAGTCCGAGCTTATCAACATCCAGGAAAGGTATGCCAAAATATTTTTTAAGAACCCCACCAATGTGACTTTTACCGCTTCCCTTTGGACCAATTAATATGAAAACCGTCTTATTTGACATCATTTGTCCTCATCGTTGGTGGCAGGTTTATTCTCTAAGTACGGGGTTTTCGCCGCTAACCGCTGGAATTACCGGACTATTTTTGAACAATACTTCGGGAGGTTCAAAAATTTAGGCCCGATCTATTATTGTGCAGCAACAAACTCTATTTGATTACCATCTGGATCTTCTACGTAGAAGGAAAAACCATCCCCCAATCCACTAAAGCGTTGGCCATAACGCATCCTTATAATACCATGATTCTGAAAATATAATTCTAACTCAGTATAATTAAAAGGGCTGATTTACAAATGCATTTTAATATTCTCTTATGACCATTTAGGCTTATCGACTCCTAATGGACACGAAGGTCGATCCCAATACGGTGGTGTTTCAGACATTTTTAAAACAGGTAGCAAATGTTCAATATTCCAAAATGTTGTTTTTGTTTGTGTTAACAAAGGTTTTATTTGTTCTTGCGTAGGTATTGTACACTGCGAGAAATCATCCGTAACTCTACCTAATTGTTTAAACCAATGCGCGGTTTGAGCTAAAGATACGCGTACTAAATAACTTCCCCCATCTAGTGCACGTCTTCTAAGCGCTTCCATGGCACCCGCAGATGCCAGAAATCCCGTTATATAATCAAGAGACTGTACGGGTAAGTGTTTTGGCGGATTTAAATCACTTTGTTCATATACCATTCCCGTTGCAGATTGAACCAAACTATCGTAGCCATGACGGTCTGCCCATGGACCTAAATGTGAATAGGCGCTAAAACTAATATAAATAATTCCAGGGCGATATGCCGCCATATCTTCTGGAGAAAAGCCCCGTTCAGCCAAACCACCTGGACGATAAGACTGAGCAAAAATATCCGTTTTTTTAATGAGTTGAATAAGATGATCTTTGTCTTTATTTTTATTTAAATCGAGATAAGCAGAAAGTTTGCCAAAACCGGTATCCATAACCAAAGGCAGGATACTCGGTAATTCAGGGCTAGAAATCAGCATGACTGTAGCACCATGTTCGGCCAAAGTTTTACCACAAACTGGGCCCGCAATAACTCGAGTTAAATCCAATACATTAATTCCTGATAAAGGTCTACTTCCCATAGGTAACGGCTCAGGTTTGCTAGAACCAATTTTAATGATTTCGATTAATGGCAACGCTTCAATATATTGAGCTTGTGGATGTTCTTGCCATTCCTCAGGCGTTCGAACGATGGCAGCACACAAGCCAAGATTAGAGAGCGTCTCTTCTAATGCCAGGGCTTGCCAATTTTTTACAGCATCAGAAACGGATGATTTGGTATCTTCACAACCTAATATAGAAATCACACCCTGTTGATGATGTGGAAAATTACAATGAAGTTGTATCCATCGATTGTCTTGAGTTTGATAAAAACCAGAGATTGGGCTCCATAAATCTTGATTGTCGCCATCAATGACGTTGATATATTCATGTGAACGTTGTGCAATAGCAGCATCTTTCACTGTAACATTAATTTTTTGTGCTTTATGGTTTTTTAAAGTCCATAACTCCGAAGAGAGATATCCTATTACCGCAATGATAGCTGCTCCAGATTCTCCTATTAAAAAAGGACTGGGTAAAATAGGATCAGTACCAACAATAGTCACATTATCAATGTGATCAACCGGAGATCCAAGTGACCTCAATAAATCCATAAATATTTCCATTTATTTTTACCTCAAGGGGGGCTAGCCGCAAACCTCAGAAATTTCCGGGCAGTTTTTGGCCACTTCGATTTTTCTTAACCTTCGCAAAAGAACCTTACCTATTATCTCATCAAGATTGATGATTTTATCATCGGTAAATATGAAATGTCCTTGGA
>JAUYSP010000034.1 GCA_030696305.1 Legionellaceae bacterium
ATATTAATTTTGATATTATACAGTCATAATTGTCTTTGCGAGCGTTAGCGAAGCAATCCAGATATCGGAGTTTTTAAGTCACATCGATCTGGATTGCTTCACTTCGTTCGCAAAGACGGCTATTTAATGGGACAACCCTGCCATAATCCCTATGCTGCCTTGCAAACAGTAATAAAGCGAACTACGCTAATAATGTGAGAGAATGCTCATTCTGTAAAACAGAATTTTAGTATTGGCTCTTTTGATGAGGCTGCGGCTTTCAAAAACGGCTTAACTTTATCGTGATTATTACGTTCTCTCACTACACGAATTTATTTAAGCGAGGTATCATATGTCCGATCTTCGACAGGCATTAACAAATCCAAGCTCCTATCAGAAGGCAATACAACAATCTCGTTACCATAGTCAATTGAGTACAAAACAAATAGAGAATATTTCATTTAATTTAGCTAATCTCGTACAAGATGGACGTTTTGAGTTTGCGCCCGCCTCGCAGACGCAGTATCAACGTTTTGATGGGGCCTGGCGGCCCTGTTTACAATACTCATTGAATGATTTTCTAGTAAATAAAGTCATAACCAATAGCTTAACACAAAGTTTCGAGCCAAAATGCTCCCCCAATGTTTATGGCTTTATGCCCCATCGTTCAGGTGCTCAAGCAGTAGCTAAATTTTGTCATTTTCTAAAAACGCAAGTCGATCAACAAGGTAAACTAGACATATGGATGATAATGTCGGATATTAAAAATGCTCACCAATCTTTTCCGATTCATAAAAATTCACTATTATGGGAAAAACTGGGAAATTTGATATATCCTGAAACTGAACCCGTTGATCCGTATATAGATGCTTTAATTACTGCATCCATAGCCCCTTATTATTATACAAAGGATAAAAAATTAGCCCAACACAATGCTGGTTTACCTACTGGAAATCCTATTTCAAATATTTTGCAAAATATTTATCTCACTGAGGTAGATGAGCTCATACCAAAATGCCCAGACATTTTTTATGCGCGTTACGGAGATGATGTATTAATAGCTGGAAATAACAAACAAACTATTCTTGATTGGGAGGAGGCATTTTTTAACTGCCTTAAAAAGTTAGAGTTAACTCCAAACATGCGAAAACATCAACACATTTATTTTTCAAAAAACGGATATCGTAGTAATGACGTTAATTTTATAGGGAAAAATACATTATTCTTTTTAAGACAGGTGATCACAGCAGATGGTTCTATTTATTTACCTAAAATTGAAAATCATCTGTTTTATGTACGATGTCGTCAATCTATTATAAAAAATCATCATCTGTGTCAAAGTAAATTAATAGATGAACAAGGGAAATTTATATGTCATCGTTTAGCAGATGAGCTACTACATCTCAATTTGAAAAATACACACAAAATACATACATTGACAGTTAGACCCGACAGCAATAAAGATTGCAACATCATGTTATGTGCACATTCACATTCATTTCTAAAAGAAATGGACAGAAAAATTGCCGAGATGATTGCGGAAGAACTTTCAGGGATAGCAGGGAGTAAAGCCTTTCGTGTTATTCCTTACAAAAAAATAAGAGCTGAGTGGGGTTTGCCATCTCTGGTAAAAATGGTTAATCAATTTCATTCCGTGCGACGCAACGGTCTCAATTGACGTTTATTATTTAAATTTGGATGTTAATCAGCATTAATCATTGCCTGTTATATATTAAGAGCGTTTCTCAAATACAAATCAAAACGAATTGTTTTTCCAGGGAACGATTGATCGGGTTTTACCAAGGGAGGGCTATTTTGAGGCCATTTGACTACAACTCTATTGCGTGTTCGTTTACATGCCAGTTGAATAAGCTGGTTGGCATCTAAATCCGGTCCAAAGAGCGTTTGCAATGCTTGCATATCCTTTTTAACTAAGGCAGATTTTTGCCTTTCAGGATGCATAGGATCAATATAAATCACGTCTGGATATATTTCTTTAGAAAGATCTTGTAAATAATCAAGCGCATCTTTGTATACTAAGTTTAATGCCAAGGGGTTTGAATTTGTTTGATTGAGTCGTTTTAACGCATCGGCCAATAAAGCCGCCATGATGGGTTGACGCTCTAACATAGTCACTTCTGCACCCAAACTCGCCAATACTGCCGCATCTCGGCCCCAACCTGCGGTTACGTCTAGAATGCGCATGCCAGGTTTAGGTTTACAGGCTCGAACTAAGCCTTGCTGTTTCCCCGCATTGCGACGTCGCTCCCACATGGGATCATTAAAATTAATAAATAAAGGAGAAAAATTAGCGATCAATAACTCCAGTCGATCGGCAGTTAAATTTAAGCGAGGTAACGCATGATTATCTAAAGTAAAGTGGTACGTGGATGCAAGTGCTTGAGCTGTATCAAACAACTCATCACCTGCAAATCCTAAAGGAATATACGTATTAGAATCCGAAATTCTCATTAACTTACAGAGTCAGAGGAAACGCCCATACGTGCACCCACTGCAATATTGCCCAGTAGAGCAATATCCGCAACACCTTGTAGTAACTGTTGCAATCGAACTAATAAGCATAATCGGTTTTGTTTAATTTGCTCATCATCAACTAACACCATTACCTGATCAAAAAATGCATCTAAAGGTTGTTTAAGGCTAGCCAGTTGACTTAAAATAAAACTGTAATCGCCTGTGACATAATGGGGTTCTGACGATTTTTCGATTAATTTCATTTGTTCATATAAAGCTTGTTCTGCTGGCTCGGTTAATAAACTCACTTGAACTTTTTTACTTTTACGGCTCGAACCATCAACCGCCTGTGACAATAAGTTATTCACTCGTTTGCAAATAGCTGACAATGAAGCGGCCTCAGGCATTTGCACAAACATGACCAAGGCATTAATACGCTTATCTGCATCAAATAACCATTCATCTTGGCGTGCTCTAACAGCATACACAAATTCCAAAGGAATGCCTTTTGCTTGGTAATACGATTGCATACGTTCTAAAATAAAGTGTTTTAATTCGAGCATTAAGGCGTGAGCAGAATCGGGCAATCGATCGCCATATGCACGATACATTTCTTCAATTAATGTCGATATATTTACTTGCACAGGCATTAAAATTAACATCCGCACAATAGCTAGGGCATGCCGCCGTAGTTTAAATGGATCTTTTACTCCAGTTGGTTTTTGACCAATTCCAAATAACCCAACCATAGTATCTAAACGATCTGCTAACGATAACGCCGTTCCAAGAGGGGATGCTGGCAAATTATCGCCAGCGAATTTCGGCATATATTGTTCATTTAACGCTTCGGCTACTGCCATTGACTCACCATCATAGTGTGCGTAATAATAGCCCATTAAACCTTGTAACTCAGGAAATTCGCCAACCATCCCCGTCAATAAATCGCATTTAGATAAGTAAGCTGCGCGCTGCGCCTGCTCTCGATTTAATTCTAAGGGTTGAGCTAAATAATCCATTAAACAAGCCATTCTTCTTGTCTTATCAGCTAAACTGCCCAAGCGAACTTGAAATATCACTTTTTCTGTAGCAGGAACATGGTGGTTTAATGGTTGTTTTTTATCTTGATGATAGAAAAATGCAGCATCACTTAATCGTGCACGCATTACTTTCTCATTACCCAAAATTACCCGCATAGGATCACTGCTTTGTATGTTAGTAACCGTTATAAAATGTGGGCAAAGTTGACCGTTCTTATCACGTAAAGCAAAACATTTTTGATGCGATTGCATGGATGCAATGAGCGCTTCTGAAGGCACCGCCAAAAAAGCTGAATCGAAACTAGCCAGCATTGCTTGTGGCCATTCAACAATGGAAGTTACTTCATCTAACAACGATTCAGGTACTATCGCTTGCATATCATGTTCGGTAGCCAGTTGGTTGATTTGTTGGCTAATCAGTTGCCTGCGATAGCTAAAATCTGCAATGACCATTGCATCTTTTAGCGACGACTCATACAAACAAGGCACCGCAATTTTCACTGCTTGAGGATGATGAAAACGATGTCCATAAGTCAAATCTCCCGTTGCTACGCCAAGAATTGTTCCAGGGAGGACTTCATCACCAAAAAGCAGCACAGCCCAATGGACCGGACGGCTAAATTCCGCATCACCATCGCCCCACCTCATCGGTTTGGCAATCGGTAAAGCAGCTAGGGAATCGTTTACCAGAGATAACAATAAATCGCGGGTTTGCATGCCAGGTTGCAAGGCTTCATAAGCCCACCAAGTACCTTTATCCGTTGTAATCTGTGTCAACGCATCAATTCCCACGCCGCACGATTTTGCAAAACCTAATAATGCCGGTAAAGGCTTTCCTTCTGCATCCATAGATACATTAACTGCTGGACCTCTTCGCGATATCGATTGACTTGCTTGCGTGGTTTCAACATCATGAATTAATACAGCCAAGCGTCTTGGTGTCGCAAAAGCGCGGACCTTCCCATAGCCAATATTACCTTTAGATAACGCAGCGCTAATATTAGATGCCAGTGATTCTGACAATAATTTTACTGCCCCGGATGGAAGCTCTTCAGTTCCTAATTCAAATAAAAAATCATGTGATTTCACAATTTACCTGCTTATAATACGTTTGTGCAACGGCCCTAGATAATTCTCTGACACGTAAAATATAACGCTGACGTTCAGTTACCGAGATCGCATGCCGAGCATCTAATAAATTAAAACTATGGGATGCTTTAATCACCATTTCATAAGCAGGCAAAGCCAATTGTAACTCAACCAATTTTTTTGCTTCTGCTTCATAATAGTCAAATTGTTTAAATAAAAAATCAACATTCGCGTGTTCAAAATTATAAGCGGATTGTTGAACTTCATTTTCAAAAAACACATCACCATAAGTAACTATACCATTTACCGTGTTAGCCCAGGGCATATTAAAAATACTATCTACCCCCAGTAGCGACATAGCTAACCGCTCCAGACCATAGGTCAGCTCACCTGTAACTGGTTTACAAGGCAAACCACCCACCTGTTGAAAGTAGGTAAATTGTGACACTTCCATGCCATTTTGCCATACTTCCCAACCTAGTCCCCACGCACCTAATGATGGCGATTCCCAGTTATCTTCAACAAAACGAATATCATCTTCCAATGGATCAACACCTAATGCGCGTAGAGAATCCAAATATTTATCTTGAATATCCAGAGGCGACGGCTTGAGTACCACTTGAAATTGATAATAATGTTGCACACGATTAGGATTTTCACCATAACGACCATCGGTAGGTCGTCTGGATGGTTGTACATAGGCAGCAGCCCATGGTTTCGGGCCAATAGCACGCAAAAAGGTCGCTGGATGAAATGTGCCAGCACCTACTTCCATATCCAGTGGTTGTATAATCAAACAACCCTGCTCAGCCCAAAACTGTTGCAGGGTCAAAATAATATCTTGAAACGTATTCGGTTTACCCATTAATTACTTTCCAGCCGCTTTATTGATTAATTTTTGTAATGCCTCAGCACTTGCAGCACCAGGAATAAATGCTGTTTCACTGCCTGGTTTAAATTGCCCATTCGGTGTTGATAATACGATAAAGGCAGGTGTGCCCATCAAATGGATTTTCTCAGCCAGTTTTCGATTTGCACTCAACATATCAGCTACTGATTTACCATTCATATCCGCTTTTAACTTAGCCATATTTAAACCAGCATGTTCTGCAATGGCCATAACTTTTTTCTCATCTAAATGCCCGTCTGCTTTGAGTAACTCGCCTTGGACAAGTAGATATTTACTTTGTATTGCAGCAGCAATCACCATTTTCGATGCTAATTCAGACTCTTTTCCAAAAATTGGAAACTCTTTATAGACCACTCGTAAATTCGGATTTTTATTAATCAATTCACTGATGACTGGCTTCATTTTTTTACAATGAATACATTGATAGTCGAAAAATTCAACTAGCGTGACATCCCCTTTGGGATTCCCTGCTACAGTAAGTGTACCATCAGACAATTCAACGGCGTGCTGTGCAATAGCTGATTTCGCTTCTTTTTGCATTGCTTGTTGTTGTTTTTGCTGTAAGGCTTGCGATGCTTCGATTAATACATCTGGATTAGTAACTAAGTAATCATGGATTACCTGTTCAATTTCTTTTTTATGTTCAGGAGTCATTGTGCTGTTGCTAGTTTCAGCA
This sequence comes from Legionellaceae bacterium, assembly GCA_030696305.1. Classification (GTDB taxonomy): domain Bacteria; phylum Pseudomonadota; class Gammaproteobacteria; order Legionellales; family Legionellaceae; genus JAUYSP01. The sequence goes on from JAUYSP010000034.1 coordinate 6,167, forward strand.
TTTACGACAGATACTCCCATCGCAGCTACTAATACGCTAGCTGTGAATACATGAGTTAATTTCATATTATTTTTCTCCGAGTGCTACAAATTATAAAAACGAAACCCTAGCATTTGCCTGGCTTAAATTCAATAGGTTTTTACTACAAGTCTATTGCAGATTTGCATATGCAAGCACCAACCATTTCGAACCGTGTTCTGCAAATTTCACCTGAATACGCGTATGAGCACCACTTCCTTCAATACTTAATACAACCCCATCTCCAAATTTGGCATGAGTTACCGATTGCCCTAAATGAAAACCACTACTATCTCCTATTGATCCCGAAGCGGATGATTTAGGCATGGCAGGTGGTTGGAAACGGGTTTTAGCTCGCACTTCATCCAATAGCTCAGCAGGCAACTCACTTAAAAAACGCGACGGTCGATGATACTCTTCACGACCATATTGGCGACGAATTTCTGCATACGACAAAACAAGTTTTTCCATTGCGCGAGTCATTCCCACGTAACACAACCGTCGTTCTTCTTCCATACGCCCTGGCTCGTCCATTGACTGCCTGCCAGGAAATAATCCCTCTTCCATTCCGACTAAAAATACGACCGGAAACTCCAAACCCTTAGCTGAATGCAGGGTCATCATATGAACATATTGCTCATGTGCAGCAGCTTGCATTTCGCCAGCTTCGAGAGAAGCATGGGATAAAAATGAAACGAGCAATGGCATTTCATCCTCAGTTTCTTCATAGCGGAATTGCTTCCCTGCATTGATTAATTCTTGCAGGTTTTGTAATTTGGATTCCGCTTGATCGCCTTTTAATTTAGTAAAGTGCGAATATAATCCTGACTGGTTAATAACGAGCTCAAGCTGTTCATCCAGTCCCAATTCTATAGTTTCTGCCTGTAAACGTTGAATCAATAGAATAAATTGAGATAAAGCTGTTGAAGCTCGTTGTGGTAAGTGATTTGACTCGATTAATTGAACCGCTGCTTGCCAAAGTGAAATTTGTTCAGCATGCGCCAACGATCTAATTTCTTCTAATGTTTTTTCGCCAATGCCACGCGTCGGAAAATTAACAACCCGCTCAAAAGCCGCAGCATCATTTGGATTTGCAATCAAACGTAAATAAGCTAAGGTATCTTTAATTTCTGCACGTTCATAAAAACGAACGCCCCCATGAATGCGATACGCAATACCCGCGCGTAAAAACGATTCCTCAATAACTCGAGACTGAGCATTGGAACGATACAGCACAGCAATATGTTTCAATGGTCGACCGCGTTGTAACTCCATACCAACACGTTCACTAACAAATCGCGCTTCGTCTAATTCATTAAAAGCACTAAATACAGTAATTTTTTCACCTGTTTGACCAGCGGTCCACAAGTCTTTGCCCATGCGTGATTGGTTATGGGTGATTAACGTATTTGCAGCTTGTAAAATAATCGACGTAGAACGATAATTTTGCTCTAAGCGAATCACTTGGGTGTGAGGAAAATCCTGTGAAAAACGCTGAATATTTTCAACTTTTGCACCACGCCATCCATAAATTGACTGATCATCATCACCAACTACCATCACGGCAGCATGCTCACCTGCCAGCAAACGAATCCAAGCGTATTGAATGGTATTTGTATCTTGAAATTCATCCACTAATATTGCTTGAAACCGTTCTCGATAATGAGCTAGTAAACGTTGATTATCCCGTAGCAATTCAAAGGTGCGTAACAACAACTCAGCAAAATCGATCACACCTGCCGCTTGGCATGCCTGCTCATAGGCTTGATAAATTTGTAACCTAACTTTATCCGGCCCATAATGCTGCACATGAATATGCTGAGGCCGTAAGCCCTCATCTTTTTTACTATTGATAAATGATTGCGCTGGCTTTACTGGCCATTGATCTGAGTCTAAATTGAGGCTTGCAATCACTCGCTTAATCATGCGTTCTTGATCGTCGCTATCTAAAATATGAAATTGCTCAGGTAATCTGGCTTCAGTATAATGTCTTCGTAAAATGCGATGGCATAATCCATGAAATGTGCCAACCCACAATCCTACGGAAGAACAGTGCAGTGCTTGGCTTAATCGCGTTTTCATTTCTTCTGCAGCTTTATTAGTAAACGTTACAGCCAATATAGATTGTGGCGTTAGTCGAGCTTCATGAATTAACCACGCAATGCGACTCACCAAAACCCGTGTCTTACCACTTCCAGCACCAGCTAAAACAAGCGTATTACCTAAAGAAGCCGTAACCGCTTGCCTTTGGTGTTCATTTAATTCGTCTATTCCAACATGACTCACGTTTAATTATCCAGAAACGAAATTTTGCAGAAGAGTACCATATTCATAAAAAACATATTAGTATGTCGAAGAGGATATTTCACAAGGAGAGGTCAATGCGTTTAACTAAATTAGTCAATTTCATCTTTTTACCCATAGTTTGTATATTACTCGCTACAAACGCGAATTCAGCTGCTATCGAATACACCCAGCTCACAAGCACACAAAATCAGCCAGCTATCAATGCATCTAATTTAGTTGCTTTCGAAACAGTAGATGGTATTCAAAATATTGGTAGTGCATTAAATAAAGTTGTTATTAAAGATAGCGGGTTTTATTTTATAATGGCTGTAGGACAAGCAGGCTTAATAAAAAGCGACGCATCAGGAACAGGGTATGTTGACTTATGGTTAATAAAAAATGGCACGCCACTCCCAAACACTGGAACCAGACAAGGTGTCAACGCCGAAATGACCGGTAGTATTGTTACGCAAGCTATCATTCAATTGAACGCTGGCGATTCATTAAGTATAGGTTTTTCGGCCAGTAATCCGTCGTTTGGTCTGTTGTCCATACCTGCAACAGCATCTGTGCCAACAGTGACAAGTTTTTCATTAACGATATATAAAATCTAAATACAAATTTCTTGATCACGTCGACACCGCAATCATGCAAGTCATGAACAATACTTGCAGAAGCTCCTTGCTGGAAGGTGATTCTTAGAACACAGTTATTCTAAGAAGAAACACAGTATCTGTTGACAATTCATATTCTACGTCCCGCAGACAAGCCGCGGGACGTAGGCCTTGTGGAAATGAATTGTCAACAGACCCTAGCAAGGGGTATTAGCCACCCTAACTCTAGAATAAGAGCCTGAAAATTCCACCTAAACATTCTATTTCACTTCCCTGCCACAAACTCATGGTGTAACATACTATTTTAAGCCTGAACTAATGAATCTAATTATGCGGTTTACTCACTGTGTTACAGCCATAGCCAGTATGCTCTCTTTGTCGGCTTGCGTTACTAAGGGTACCAATCCAGTTGACCCTTATGAGCCTATAAACCGTAAAATTTATACATTCAATACTAAGGTTGACTCAATTATTCTTAAACCAGCCGCCAGAGTATACGTCGCCGTAATCCCTCCGAAAATTCGAGCTGGCGTAAATAACGTCTACAATAACGTCAACATGATACCCACAGTTGCTAATGACATACTGCAAGCAAAATGGAATTATGTCATCAAAGATACGTGGCGTTTTATTGCAAACACAACCATTGGTATTGGGGGTATATTTGACCCTGCCAGTACATTTGGTTTACCGCCACATAGTAATGATTTGGGGTTAACCTTTGCTCAATGGGGGGATAAAAAGTCACCTTACATTATGATTCCTCTCTTAGGACCAAGTACTATCCGTGATGGCATGGGATTAATGTTTGATTATACATTTTTTACACCCTACCCTTACCTGCGTTCCGATCCGCTTATTTGGAGCCTACTGGCTGTAAGATATGTTGATCTTCGCTCACAAATGTTGGACACAGAGAAACTTATGGCTGATGCTATTGATAAATACTCTTTTATGCGAGATGCCTACTTACAACATCGTAACTTTTTAATTAATGGCGAACAACAAGATACAGGTGATTTGTATGTAGACGATGATGAAGCTGAAGAAAAAAATAAGAACACTATTTTGCCAGAAGAGCCGGCTAACGGCACGCCATCCAAATTTCCTTTAACAACGGCACAACATGTTACACATCGCGCTACTACAACCTGAAATACCTCCAAACACAGGAAATATCATTCGTTTATGCGCTAATAGCGGCGCACAATTACATTTAATCCACCCATTAGGATTTGCTTTAGAAGATAAACGGATGCGACGAGCTGGTTTGGATTACCATGAATGGGCACATGTCATTCACTATACTGATGCAGCTGATTTTATTAAAAAAAATCAACAACGGCGGATATTCGCATGTTCCACTAAAGCTCAAAAAAGCTATACCGAAGTAAGCTATCAAGATGATGATTTATTGTTATTTGGACCGGAAACTCGCGGCCTGCCTGCAGAAATACGCGAACTGTATCAGGCAATCCGTATCCCCATGCGTCCTGAGAGCCGCAGTTTAAATTTATCCAATTCAGTAGCAATTATATTATTTGAAGCATGGCGACAGATGGAGTTTTTAGGCTCTAAATGATTTTAATAGCTGCATGTAGTCATCCGCAATAGGTAATCCCGTTCCCGCTGTAATTTCCCGAATACACGTCGGACTCGTGACATTAATTTCAGTTAAAAAATCGCCTATTACATCAATCCCAACGAAAGATAGATTTTTTTCTCTTAACGTAGGGCCAATCTGCTCGCAAATCCATCGATCTCGGGTCGTGAGTGGCACCACTTTTCCAGAGCCTCCTGCCGCTAAATTACCACGAATTTCACCCATCGCAGGCATACGTGCTAAACCATAAGGAGCAGGATATCCATCAATTAGTAAAATGCGTTTATCACCTTGTTTAAGAATCGCAGGAATATACTGTTGAGCCATAATGGTTACAGTTTCATTTTGAGTTAATAACTCTAAAATTACCGATATATTATTTCCGTCCTCTGTAACACGAAAAACGTTTTTTCCGCCCATGGCATCAAGCGGTTTAAAAATAACCCGGTTATACGTTTTCCAAAACGCTTTTAAATACGCAATATTTGAAGTCACTAACGTGGGCGCACAGCATTGCGGAAAATGTGAAATCATCATTTTTTCATTTGTATCACGCAAACCTTGCGGACTATTTGCAACCAACACACCCTTCTTTTCGGCAAGTTCTAAGGCATACAAAGCATAGATATATTCCATAGTAAAAGGCGGATCTTTACGAATTAAAATAATATCCAAATCATGCAATGACTGCTCACCTAATGCCTTTGTTTTCACCCACTGTGCCGCTGTCACATCACCGATCGTAAGTTCAGTCAACTGTGCAAATGCTTCTCCATCTCGACAATACAACTCATTTTGCGTAAAAAAGCTGCACTTCCAACCCAGCTTTTGGGCACTTTCTAACATCGCTATGGTGGAATCTTTTTTGGGTTTAATAGAACTCAATTCATCCATAAATACAGCAAGTTTCATCGAGCATCTCCAATAGTTGCAACTTCCCGCGCAGCTGCCAAAGCAGCCAAACGAGCAATGACGCCGTAAGCATAAAATCGATTCGGTGTATCTAACACTTTTAATTTACTAGATGGCATATTACATGCTCCAGCAAACGCTAATGGCTCAAAATGCATGCCTGGCGTATTTAGATTATCATCAATTCCCAGATCCTGATGAACTCGATAAAATCCTCCCACGACAAATTGTCCAATCATATAGACAACTGGCTCAGCCACCGCGTTATTATTCATCGTTTCAAAACTATATACACCTTCTTGAATGATAACACGACTAACCTTTCGACTCCCTTTTGTAGTAGCCATACCTGTTCGTTGTTTACGATTCAGTTGTAATAATTGGCTAGCATCATGCACCATCATCACACTCATGCCATAAGTACCATTATCGGCCTTTACTACAACGAATGGTTTTTCTTTAATATCATATTCGATATATTTTTCGCGAATAGCGACTAATAATTGATCCACATCATGCGCTATGCTCTCAACCCCTGTTTGCAACATAAAATCAACACCATCATGCGCCCGAAACAATGGATTAATAAACCAAGGATCTAAATTGATCAATTGCGTAAACTCGGTCACAACCTCATTGTAATACTGAAAATGGATTGATTTTAATCGAGAAGCCCACCCCAATTGCGTTAATGGTTCAATACGTTGTTCAATACCTTGTAACATTTCAGGAATTCCTGCTGATAAATCATTATTTAATAGGAGTAAACACGGTTCAAAATTAACTAAACCAACTTTATTCCCATTACGAATCAGCGGTTCAAGCAATACAATATCCCCGTTATCTGTAGTCACTTCAGTGGGAGATGTTACATTCGGATCTAAACTCCCAATACGCACGATATAACCTGCTTTCGAAAAAATATCGCGCAACACAGCTAAACTTTGCAAATAATATCGATTGCGCGTGTGACTTTCCGGTAGCAATAAAACGTTAGTACATCCACTCCCTAATATCGATTGAGCTGCCTGAACACACATCGGCATAAAATCGGGATTTAAATTATTAAATCCTGCCGGAAACAGATTAGTATCTACCGGCGCTAATTTATAGCCGGCGTGGCGCAAATCAACTGAAGAGGTTATCGGCGGGGTGTTTTTTGCCCATGATTTACGAAACCATGCCTCTATAACACCCACATTATTTAACAAAACCTCTTCGACAGGAAATAAGGGACCGGAATGCGCTGTAGTCAAATGTGGAACCGGAACATCGATGAATGTCATATAAATCCTTAACAATTACTTGCTAATAGGATAGCATACCTTGATACATCTATCGCCCAGCAAAGGATCGTTACTGTGACAAAAGAATGCCAAATCAAAACCATAAGCGTACATGAATTAAAAGCTCATTACGACAACGCTGAACAAATCAGCCTGATCGATGTGCGGGAATTAGACGAATGGCGCGAGCAGCATATTCCTGGAGCCATACACATTCCCAAAGATACGCTTATTTCTCTGATTCAAGAAAAAATTCCAGAGCATTCAAAACCAATTTATCTGCATTGTCGCGCCGGAGTTCGTTCATTACACGCAGCGGATTGTTTACTTGAATTAGGCTATAAAGAAGTCTATTCCGTGGATGGTGGCATTGTCGAATGGGAAAAAGCGGGCTATCCAGTTAAAACTGCGATTGACGATCAACACTAATCCTATTTATACTTCGCGACATTATCCGTTAAAACAAGGCACGTTATGGACCATTTAATTCAATTTGCAAACAATCATTGGCAACTCTGCTTAGCATTTGTCGTGATTCTTTTAATTATTTTTATCAACGAATACTACTCGTTGCAGCAACAAGGGAAAACAGTAACAACTGAAGCTGCAGTCGCACTTATCAACCATGACGATGCCGTTGTGTTTGATTTACGTTCCGCGGACTTATTTAAAAGTGGTCATATCATCCATTCAATCCGTGTATCAAAAACTGATTTCGACCAACCTAAAATGGATAAGTATAAAAACAAACCCATTATTTTAGTATGTGCACGTGGGATTGAATCAGCCGCATTAGCCACGGCATTGCGTAAAAAAGGTTATACTCAACCTATGGTATTAGCAGGTGGTTTTAACGCATGGCAAACAGCGACCCTTCCTGTGGTAAAAAAATAAGGAGTGAAATATGGCAAAAATTATTATGTATAGCACCGCTGCTTGTCCTTATTGCGAACGAGCAAGACAGCTATTAGTACGTAAAAACCAATTATTCACTGAAATTCGTGTTGATGAGATGCCAGAAAAACGAGAAGAAATGATCGCCAAAAGCAATCGTCGCACAGTACCGCAAATTTTTATTGACGGCCAAGCAATCGGTGGCTGCGATGATTTGTATGCTCTGGAAAGCTCAGGGCAATTAGACAACTTGTTAAAAGGATAATTAAGACTATGAGTACTCCAGAAAACAATGCAGTAGAAGGCACTGATTCACAATTCATGATTCAACGCATTTATATTAAAAATTTATCATTTGAAACTACCAACACACCCGCAATATTTCAACAAAAATGGGAACCTGAGTTAAATCTAGATTTAAATACCCAGCATACACAATTAGATGAAAACGTCTATGAAGTAGCGCTTACAGTAACAGCGACGGTTAAAAGTGGTCAAAGTACTGCTTTTTTAGTAGAAGTTCAACAAGCCGGTATTTTCAGTATCCAAGGACCTTCTACAGAACAACTAGAGCATTTATTAAATAGCTTCTGCCCAAGTTTACTATTCCCCTATGCCCGTGAAGTAATTTCGTCTGAAGTCGTTCGTGGTAGTTTTCCACAATTAGTTTTAGCTCCTATCAATTTTGATGCGCTTTATATGCAACAACAACAAGATAAACAAAAGCAAGCGACTCAAGAAAAAGACGAGGTTACACATTAATGAAATCTACTGCCACAGCTGGGCCTGTTGCTATTTTAGGTGCTGGTTCATGGGGAACTGCCATCGCGATACACATAGCCCAAAGTGGCAAATCGGTTTTGTTATGGGCACACAACAAACAACACGTCAGCGACATGCGGACTGACCGTTGTAATGCTCGATATTTACCTAATAATCCATTTCCTTCGATGCTTGAACCCATTGACGATCTAGCGCAATGTATGCAACAAGCATCCGAGGTCATCATTGCAGTTCCTTCTCATGCGTTTCTCTCGCTACTCCACAAACTCCCCCAACGAATGCAAGGTTTAGCTTGGTTAACCAAAGGAATTGATCCTGAAACACACACTTTACTGAGCGATGCAGTAAATAAAAAATGGGGTGAACATTACCCAATTGCTATCATATCGGGTCCCTCATTTGCCGGGGAAGTTGCCCAAGGCCTACCAACCGCGTTAGTTGTTGCCGGCAATAATTTGGAATACCAACAAAGCATTCGCCATCTATTGCATCAAAAAAACATGCGCGTTTATTTATCTGACGATTGGGTAGGAGTTCAGCTATGTGGGGCTGTAAAAAACATATTAGCTATCGCATGCGGTATAAGCGACGGCCTAAATTATGGTGCTAATGCAAAAGCTGCGTTAATTACACGCGGCCTTGCTGAAATGAGTCGCTTAGGACTTGCTCTGGGGGCTCGGCCAGATACTTTTATGGGATTAGCTGGTGTTGGCGATCTCGTCCTTACTTGCACCGATGATCAATCACGAAATCGTCGTTTTGGCCTCCAACTGGGCGAAGGTATTGACTCGAGCACAGCGGAAAAAAATATCGGCCAAGTGGTTGAAGGCAAATATAACGCCATACAAATATGTGCATTAGCAGCAAAACATCATATTGATATGCCCATTTGCCAAGAAGTTAATGCGGTTTTGCAAGGAAAGTATACACCCACGGAAGCAGTTAGCCATTTGATGCAACGCCCGCCACGAGATGAACGCTAAGGAACGGGCCAGAAATAACTATTATTTCAAAGCATCGATCAATTCAATATCTCCCGCCGCCAGTGGAGTATTTAAAAACAGTTGTCCGACTGACTGAAAACGTTTGACCGAATCAGTTACTAAATACGATGTAGACCCACTAGTTGTATGTTCACGCCTTATTAAATTATCCTGAATAAGCAATTGCTTAAGTGCAATAGCAGTCGCATCAGCCGAATCAACGACCGCAACATGCGGTGCTAACATCTCCTTCAATAGTGGTTTAAACACAGGAAAATGTGTGCAACCTAAAAGGATAGTATCTTCATCCTTAATATCCATCAAATAATGCGTCAATGCAGCGCGAGCTATCTCATTATCCACCATGCCCTCTTCCGCCAACGCAACTAACAAACTGCAAGCACGGGCGTGAATCGCGACATTTGGCAATTGACTGCGAATTAAATGTTGATATGCATTCGCAGCAATTGTTGTTTCAGTTGCTAAGACTGCAATGCGTTGATTTTTAGTCGCTGCCACAGCCGCACCCGCACCTGGAGATACAACGCCTAGCACTGGCAAATCAGGTAACATAGCTTGTAAATGAGGTAAGGCCGCTGTCGTTGCGGTATTGCAAGCAATCACTAAGGCTTTAATTCGTCGTTCTACCAGCAAACGTGCCATCTGGACTGCATATTGCTGAACCGTATTTTGACTTTTCGTCCCATAAGGTAAGCGAGCAGTGTCTCCCAGATAAATAAACGACTCCGAAGGCAACAGTTCACGTAATGCACGTAATACAGTTAACCCACCCATCCCCGAGTCAAACACCCCAATCGCTAGCTGCTGCTTATTCATGATTTCTCACTTAGAATTATCTGTAGTTAATTAGGGCCTGTGCAATGATGTTCTATCTATTTCAACTTCTGGAGCAACATCTTCAATCTCTCTTGCATTCTGTGTGGTTGTTTTATAAAGACCTTTATACGCTGCTGTAACTTCTATTTTAGTAGCCGCAAACTCAGCACTTTTAATATATTGTTCTCTGAACGATTTACGCGATTTACCAAGTAAACTGGGTTTATCTGCTCCAGGAACATTCACTTTGATGCATCCAGGATCTAATTGAATATAATCTTCATCTTTATCGTCTGGATTAGGGGCTGTAAGCATCAATAAAGCAGCATGCACCATAGCCGCTTGTTCCGCGTGCTCTCCTCTACCATTTAAAATAATAGGATCGCCACTACCTGGTTTATATTTATAGAGCAACTCAGACGCAAACTTAACTGCAGCTAATCGCTTAGCATTATCGTCCAAAGTCGAAAATGCAGTGCGATCTGTTACCACTCCAATTTCTTTACCCGTTGCGGTGGTGCGGATCTTCGTTTCTATGCATATTTTTGAGTTACCAATATTACAAGTTGAGCGTTTGATATCCCCTTCGTTTAAATATACGCTTCGTGAAATAATGTGTCCTTCTAACCCATGTTGAAACGCACCATCCGGCTTATTATCCTGCGAGCCTTTACGAATAATTTCTTCAATAAAATAAGGTTTACCGTTTGGAGAAGAGTGAATATCTGATAACGCCATAATTCGAATCAAGAAATTGGAGCGTTTCTCAATTTTTGTGCGGTTTGCCTCAGGATCTGCTGCAAGTGTTTTGCATAATTCAAGTAATTCTCTATTGCGCTTGACATATTCATTTAACTCATCTGCTCGTAAGCCTGCATTTTCAACCAGAGCTAGACCGCTATTAATTTTGCTATCGTCATAGACACCAAAAGTATGGTTATTTTTTGCTATTTCGGACAAAATCATATTATTCTCAATAGCGCTGAAGTGGCCATTAAAACCATTTATCAACTTGAATTGAAGAGTACCTTCTTTTACATCACCATTTCTATCACGGACAAAGTATGATAGTTCTTTCTTACCTTTATTTTTTCTACAATAGACCTTATTTTTCTCCATTTTATTGTTGGGTGTTGGATGAGTATTTTCATAAACAACTTTATAGCCATTCAATCCATTCAATTCAATGCTGTATAAATTCAATTGATCACGCAAAGATTCTACCGATTTTAAACGACGACCTAAATGGTCTCTGGCTTGCTGTATTCTTTTCTCAGCCGCCTGAAGAGCCGCTTTACTTTCAGAAAGCTTCCTGCCCTTTTCTTCTAAAAATGCCTTATTATTTCGATTTTTTTTATCTTTTAAAGATATTTCATTAGCCTCGATTTCCCCATCAATCCTATCTAATGCATCCTTCAATGAGGCAGTTGAATTTAATTTGTCTATGTCAACTATAAGAGCCTGCATCTCACTAAAAGTCGTTTCAAGCAACTCGGATTTTGATGTTGTTAAATCAGTCCATTTTGCTGTTTTTTCCGCAACATCTTTTTTTCTTACTGCTTCAATAGCAGCAAGTTTTTCGGTCGCCTTCGTGGCGAGATTTTTTATATTTGTTGCAAAAACCGGATCAACACTAAAATCATTAAAATCATTAAAATCATGATAGTATCTAAATCGCTTTGTATTTTCAGACTCAGATGATGTCGCAATACTAGCGATTTTACCTAAATAATTTTTTTCATCTACGGTTGCAGAGTCATCATTTATCTTTTCTATCCGCTCAAGCACATCTATCATCAGCAGTTTATGCCTGGCATGCTTAATTAATCTTTCTGCAGAATAATCAGGATCTTCTTTGACAAGCTCATTAGCGCTGACAACAGAAGATTTTCTATAAATACCTTCCGTATCATTTGCCCTTTCAATAAAAGAATCAATTTCTTTATCTTTAGGGGCTATTCTATAATCACCGGGATATAACGCCAGCAAAATTTTCTTATTCCGCTCTCGATCGAGGGGGGCACTCATATCTGCTTGTTGAATCCAATTAAACAGCTCTTTATTCGAAGTTGTCATATCCAACCCTCTTTACACATTTTATGGCATGAAGTACAACGAACTAAGCTCGGTGCACAATACAAGGCCTAAGTTCTATTAATTATAACATATGTTTAAAAAACACCCAACAATCTGAGGGTCATTTCCACCAGGCCTACGTCCCGCGGCTTGTCCGCGGGATCTATAGATGTTGTTCAATACACAATTCTATTGCATAGCTATAGATCGAACTGGATCCCGCGGACAAGCCGCGGGACGTCGAAATATGAATTGTCGACAGACCCTAATATATTACACTAATAAAAACCTAAAATTCCGTTGTATTTCTCCAAAATCAAACTTATTTAAATATAAGGAAAAACTTAACCAAACACTCAAAGCTGAGAGATCACGAAATTGAGGTGGTAAATAGCGAGGCGGTGTTAATAAACCTTCTGCTTTTAATTCAAGAAGTAATGGCACATCATCCAACATTAATTTACCAGAAAACAGCAACGGTACTGCATCAATGCGATGAGCGCTAATAGCATAACAAATGAAATTATAAAGCAACACAAATCCTTTGGCATACGACAAATCCTTAGTGAAGGGACCTGCCGATGGCGTACTCCCTCGGAAAACTCGCACACTTTGATTATAACTGTCTTCTTCACTTAATCCACACTCAAGGTAATAGCGAAATATATCCATAAAATCAGCACCTTGCATGACCTTATCAATCGCAATCACTCGATTAGTAATTTTACGCATCCGTGAAGGATAAGAAGAAAAAGTGACCACTTCTGTCATCACGGCAAGTCCTTCTTGAATCACACTACAGGAAGGTGAACCTTTGGATAGAAAAAAGCAATATGGCTGTAAACTGCCATTTATGGTGGTACCTAAATGCACCCACCCCTCATGCACTTCTAAATATTTTAAGTCGCGCTCGCTGAATGTAGCTTTTTTACTTAATTTTATTGTATCAGCTCCCGCCGAGGCATCCGCAATCATATCGTCGCTTATCATCACTTTGACATGATGGTGTTTAAAAAATGAATTTAAACGTGATTGCAATACAACTTGCGCTTCTTCTGGTGAGTATAATTTAACATCATTGTCTAATTCGAGTTGCACATCCAATTTGGTTAGCAGATCAAATAATACAGTTCCCATTTCGGATAATCGTGGCCCCCCAACATAGAATACATCTGTTGGACTACCATACAATTCCTTTGAAAGCTCAACAAAAACAGGCGTTCCACGCGCGTCTAACATTTGCACCGCGCGAATATATTCATCGCACTGACGTTTGATTAAACGTGTAAGCGCGGAATACTCACCTAATTGGTTTTGTGTGTCTCGCAAAATGGCACGAAACTCATCGATTTTTTCAGGTACGTCATAAGGCAAAGGCCGTTTTTCGTAATAAGAAATATCAACTGCTGGCATCCGTTTGTTTTTATGCCGAAAAAATTCTCGTCTAACTGTATCATCCCATTTCACTTGGTCCAGAATACGTATTTGACGTTGTGCTTCGACAATACGAGTCGACAATGATTGTATGATCGACAACTCTGCCTTTTCTTTACCCATAATACCCTCTTATTTTGGCGGGGTTATACTCACTCTGGCATCTTGATTTTGTGGCGGCAAATCATAAAAATCACTAATATTCGTACTTGTTAATGGCGGCGGAACAACCAATTGTGGGCCATTTTTACTTTTCAAATAGTGTAACTTGTCACTACTATCATAATCTGTTTGGCTAAATAATGAAGAACACGAACTAATCAAACAAGCCACACCTAAAATAAACACTTCTTTTTTCACAACTCAACCTCTGTTAAATAAAATTTAAAATCGAACGGAAGGACTCACCTTATGCAAATCCTATGTAGTTAAGAAATTAATAAAAATTCTTCGTCTACAACCTATTTATTTTTGATATTCCCGAATCAAAGCCAAGTCACTTAATACTCGCTCCAACGCCTCATGATGCTGTGAAGACAAGCGTGTTAAAGGCAACCGAATTTCTTCATTCATTAAGCCCATTTTATATATAGCCCATTTAACAGGTATAGGATTTGATTCAATAAATAGCAAATGATGTAGTGGCATCAATTGATTATCTAAATATGAACACGTTTCTTGATCGTGATCTGCTGCTGCATCAGCCAGTTTGGCCATTAATCTCGGCGCAACATTAGCCGTGACTGATATTACACCTTTTGCTCCAGCAAGCATCCATTGTGTAGCTGTTAAGTCATCGCCACTGTACACATCAATATTCGCTTCACTTTCAGTTAAAATACGTTGCAAACGCGTGATGTCGCCCGTCGCTTCTTTTACCCCAACGATATTAGAAATAGCACTTAATTTGACAATGGTTTCAGGCAATAAATCACATGCTGTTCGTCCTGGAACGTTGTATAAAATGATAGGTATTGCAGCAGCTTCGGCTATATGGTGGTAATGCTGATACAAGCCATCTTGGGTAGGTTTAATATAAGCCGGAGTCATTATTAAAGCCGCATGAGCGCCTTCTTGCATCGCTAATTGGGTTAATTCAATACATTGTTTTGTGGCGTTCGCCGCAGTGCCAGCAATAATAGGAAGACGCTCATCCGCTTGATCCACTACAGTTTTAATGACCAGTAATTTTTCTTGTAAAGTTAGCGTACCCGCTTCACCTGTTGTCCCGGCGGCTACAATCCCATGGGTACCTTCTTCAATATGAAACTCGACTAGTTCTCGTAAGCGCTCTATATCAACTTTGTCATCTAACATAGGCGTCACTAAAGCAACGATACTTCCTCGAAACATAACTCGTCCAAAACAGTCAATCTGATTACTTAAATAGTACTGGGAGATTGCATGTTTCACAAGGTATACTACACAAATGATAAAGAATAAAATAACCTTATTCACTGAAATGCATCATGGCGCAGTCGTTGTGACTCCTAATAATCGCCTAAGCAATCAACTATTGAGCGAATATTATGCTTATTCACCGTCTTTCGCATCAGACTCACTCATCTTAAAAAAGCCCCGCTGCATACCCTATCAAGCTTTTTTAAAGCAACTATTTCAGCAGATACGACATCAATACACCCATGTTACTCACCCTATGGTGTTATCGAGTACGCAACAAAGACAACTATGGCGATACATACTTGAACAGCAAAGCCAATATCCTTGTAACGACGGATTGCTTAATGCAATACAAGATGCATGGGCTCGTTGTCAACACTGGAATATTTCCGCTGATCATCCTGATTTCTTACATAAGCATCAAACCAAACAGTTTCAACAGTGGCAGCGCCTTTTTCACGACATGCTAGACGAACGCCATGCTTTAACGGAAGAGCAGCTAGTTAATTATATCGTAAATTACGACATAGCTAAGACCGCTGATAACATCATTTGGGTTTGTTTTGACAGCTATACCCCGCAGCAATTGGCGTTACAAACAGCTTTGGAATTACAAAATTATCAGCAATGCCATTACGATCTCGCCGAAAAGACAACACTCACCTATCACTATCCGGCTCAGGATCAAGCAGATGAATATCAACAAATGATCTTATGGGCAAAATCACGCCTGGCAGCCGGTGACCAGCACATTGCCTTGATTATTCCTGATTTACAATCTCAAGCCTCAACTTTGCAACGCTTATTACAACGCCACTTTTCCCATAATCAATACAACATGTCACTGGGGAAAACATTAATACAATTCCCTTTAATTGCTCATGCGCTTCAATGGCTACAATTAGATAAAGATAGGTTAAGCAATCACCAGATGAGACTATTGCTTCACTCCCCATTTATAATCGCAGGCAAAACAGAGTTTCTAGCTCGCTCAGATGTGTTGCAACAAAGCAATTTATTAAGAGAGCGGCTTATTCCATTTAATTTGTTTACGCAAGCTATGCAAACAAAAAGCCCACTATTAGTTAATGCACTGCAACAGCTGGATGATTATCCAGAACAGGCAAGCGCCTTAGAATGGATTAATCATTTTAAGCAGCGACTAACGCACCTAGGTTTCCCTGGTGAAAATGTCTTAGATTCAGCTAGTTACCAATGCTTTCAACGCCTGTTAGCACTCTTCGATGAATTTCTCGAATATGGTGTCATTACATCAACCATGGACTCTAAACAAGCCCTAGAGGCATTATGTGACTTAGCACAAAACACCGTGTTTCAATTAAAACAGCCCAGCACCCCAATTGTTGTTTTGGGACTATTAGAAGCATCTGGTTGTACGTTTGATAGTATTTGGATTACCGGATTAACCGATCAATGTTTACCCCAAAAAACTAATTTATCCGCTTTTATTCCAATTGAACTACAACGTAAGCTACTCATGCCTCACGCTACGGTCGAACGTGAGTTACAACTTGCTACTCAATTATTACAAAGATTACAACATGCCTGCGAATCGATCGTCATGAGCTATCCGCGATTAACGAGCGATATGCCTAATTTACCGAGCCCGCTTGTTCCTGACACGGCATTGTTCAAACCATTTGATACACTAAAATCCACTGACACTTCAGCGCTAATCACTCAAAATGAATCATACGTCTTTCCTTTACTGCCAGGTGAGGAAGTAAGAGGTGGTACAACCTTATTAGCCAATCAAGCCAAATGCCCGTTCCGTGCTTTTGCAGCACATCGTCTACATGCAAATGCACCTCAAGATATTTCTGAAGGGCTTGATGCCAGCGAGCGAGGGCAAATCGTGCATCGCATTATGGAGCTACTCTGGCAGCGGTTAGGTAGTCAGGAAAAGCTCATTTCACTAACAGCTGAGGCACTGAATCAATATCTGGAACCGATTATTGTTGCAACACTTAAGCCTTATGCTGAGACCAAAAGCATTTCTTTTTCTCCAATTATTCAAGGGATTGAATTTCAACGACTCAAGCATCTCATCGAACTTGCTTTAGAATGGGAAAAACAACGACCTGAATTCGTGGTAGATGCATTAGAGCATACCTTTACAACCCAATTAGCCGGACTCGATTTCCAAGTACGCGTTGATCGATTAGACAAAATAAAAACTGATGATAACCAACACTCCAAAATAGTTATCGATTACAAAAGTAACCTCCCATCAAGTAAACCCTGGAATGAAGAACGACCCGAATCACCCCAGTTATTACTTTATGCCTTGCTGGATGAACATATTAACACCCTATTATTCATTCAATTCAAAACAGGCCAATTCAAATGCAGTGGGTTGAGTGAAGAGGCCATGCCTATAAAAGGCATACAAGCATTAAAAAAAGACGAGCGATGGGCAACGTATCAGCAACAATGGCATGAGCAACTAAGTACCTTAGCTCAAGAATTTAAAACCGGTCAATGTACTCCACAACCGAATAAAACAAGCACCTGTTCTCAATGTTCCTTTCAAAATTTATGTCGAATAAGTTAAGTGACTGATTTTATCAATTAGGAATAAATAATAGTTGGCATATATTTAGGGCAATTATGAATAGTTTAACGTGGGACTCGACTAAATCATTGGTCATCACAACAGTAAAAGTCGAACAGCGCGTGCGTTTATCTTCCAATACTAACATCCATTGTGAAATTCAAATAAAATCCCTTCATAATCTCATTGACAATTAAATCAAATCCCTGCAAAATACCGGCCATATCACGACGATAACATAATTCGCAGATTATTGGGGTGTCGCCAAGTGGTAAGGCACAGGGTTTTGATCCCTGCATTCCTAGGTTCGAATCCTAGCACCCCAGCCACACTCTTGATGACCAAGTAAACAGACGGCAGAAGATACCCGGAAGAATGCGTGGACCGGATCGCTTAAAAACAATAATAATATCTTTCTGGTTGTCTTCTGCTATGTGTTTAGACAAAACCGTTTCCTATACTTCAAGTAATGTGATGATTCACGGTTGCAAATAATCGCCTCACATGTAAAAATTTTCTTTGAAGTATGAGCTCTAACCCACTTTTTAATATTTAAGGTTCGTTCGCATGTCAACAATGATGATTTTTACTGGTAATGCCAATCTAGAACTGAGTACCAACACTGCATCACATTTACAAATACCCATTGGAAAAGCTACCGTAGGTACATTTAGTGACGGTGAAACCATGGTTGAAATATTAGAAAATGTACGCGGCAAAGACGTTTTCGTTATTCAATCAACCTGCGCTCCTGCCAACGATAATCTAATGGAGCTGTTAACCATGGCAGACGCCCTACGTCGATCGTCTGCGGCACGAATCACCGCTGTTGTTCCTTATTTTGGTTATGCTCGACAAGATCGACGCGTACGATCCGCACGCGTGCCAATCACTGCCAAAGTGGTCGCTGATATGATGTCATCGGTTGGGATTTGCAGAGTACTTACTGTTGATTTACACGCAGATCAAATACAAGGCTTTTTTTATATGCCTGTAGATAATGTATACTCTACACCTATTATGCTAGCTGACATCAAACAGCAAAATCTATCTAATCTCATGATCATTTCGCCTGATGTTGGTGGTGTTGTCCGGGCTAGAGCAATGGCAAAACGATTAAATGATGCTGAATTGTCAATTATTGATAAACGCCGTAGTGGTCCCAACAAATCGGAAGTCATGCATATTATTGGTGAACCAGCAAATCGTCACTGTATTATTATCGACGATATTGTAGATACCGCTGGAACTATGTGTACCGCGGCAAAAGAACTAAAAAAAGGTGGAGCTCTAAGCGTTCGTGCATACATTACCCATCCAGTTTTATCTGGTCCAGCCATTGAAAATATTACCCAATCAGTTATTGATGAAGTAGTAGTGACAGATACCATTCCACTTTCTGCAGCGGCATTACAATGCGAAAAAATTAGAGTTATCAGTTTAGCTGATCTACTAGCACAAGCTATTAAACGAGTTAATGACGAGCAATCCGTAAGTTCTATGTTTTTGGATTAGTCCCGCTTTCATATAACAGTATCTACATCTTATCGCGATGTATCCGAACCACAACTCGGATAAATCAATGTAAATACAATCGTTGTATTATGAAGCATTTTAGGGCGTGTTGACAATTACACCCACCCCACGTCGTCCCGCGGCTTGTCCGCGGGATCCATCGATGGTGATGTCAGGAACAAATCTCCTTATATAGATCACGCCATGCAGGATTGAAATCTTCAATCAAATTAATTCTCCACTGCCGACACCAATTCTTAAAACGTCTCTCACGTCGCGCAGCTTCCAGAACGGACTCATGAACTTCATAGGGGTTCTTTGCGGGAGGGTACGAAATTTCCCAGAACACCCCTAAAACCCTTTGCCCATCTAGGCTGCGGCCAATAAATTGATTTTTTATTGGTTACCGACTTGTCTATAACATCATGTAAATTAAGGCATTCTTTCTTGTTGTAGAATTCATATATTCCGATCTAGTTAATGTGCTGCCATGCCAATCGTAGGGTGACGCAGATATTCTTTATTATTTTTGCTATTTTTTGCTATTTTTTTTGACAAAAATTGAACCGGCCTGTAAAATTTTTCTTTAAATATGTATGAGATAAATTTTTTATGAAAACAACTACAGTAGTGCGATCAGTTAATAATAATGATATCACGGTTATATATGCAGAACCTGTCGGCCAAAATAATACACAAACTATAATTATTAGAGAAAGAGCCGTATCAAAAGAAAGTTTTCTAACCTCAACTTTACTTTTAGCCGCCGGAGTTCTTTTTTGGGCTCATGGTAGTGCAAGTCATGATGCTTGGTTTAAAGGAGAGGAAGTTACTGGTCAAGCTATTACAGGATTTTGTATTGCTCTTGTAGGTTTAATGTGTTGCTTTGGTTGTGTTGCTGCTTACGTTGCCGCAGATTCGCATGATTCAGAAATAGAAGCTTCGCCTGCCGAAGCAAGTAGAGCAAATCGCTTTTTAACAAAAAATGCTCCCAGACAACTAATGGCTGATTTATTTAAAGCTGCTGATAAAGCAGAAGAATGTCTGGAAGAGGATAATTCTGTAAGTTGTGGCGTTTAAATTAAGCAATTATAAAGGTACTGTTTGAAATATACTATTTATCACGCTCAATATCGCACATCAAGATTAATCGATGCGATTGATTTTGAGTCAAATAAAGAGCAGCTAGAAGATCTCCAATCTTGTCTAAAAAAGTTAAACCAACATTTTTTAGACAAGACGTCAATAGAGTCTTCTTATGCAATTATGGCGCAAGAATATCGTCAAATAGCCATTACAGTTTATCGCCAATGTCATCTTTTATTAAAAGAACAATATCGTTCACAGTTAAAATCCATTTGTATTGCTTTAGTCTGTTTAGCACAAAAAATGGAGTCTTTATCTGAGCCTACTTATATCAATAAATTTCAGAAAAAACTCGAGCTACTCATTAACGAAAGCCATCAATTTGGCGCAACCGTAGTAAGGCCGCTGTGTCAGCAAAGCTCTGTTTATCTTGCTGGTCATAAAGGCATTTGCGCCATAGCTGCTAAAGAGTGGCTAGCAAATAACTTTATGAATTATGACCCAAATATTTCCGAGACAACTTCTGCTGGAAATTATTCAGATAACTTTGTTAAAACGGTTGAGTTTCACAAAGAAGAATTGTGTTTTTTATATGCACTGGAGAAAGAAAATAAAAAAAGCGCTTTAACTTTTTTCTTAGTTACAGGTTTACTACGATTATCTAATGGCACTATGCTTTTGGCTTTACTCGATGAACTTGCAGGAAATAAAAATGTACGGTTTTTTATTACGCTGGCACATTTTAAAAATAGACTTTTTCATTCCGTTGGTTGTAAATATAGCCGAGAACTGATCCAATGGTTTGACTCTGATTGTGGTATTTTCCAAAGCAAACACAAAGAAGATTTTGGTAAGTGGTTGGATTTTTATTTAAAACAGAATCAATACAAAGATAAGTTTTCTTTTTTTACTGTTCAAATTGGTGAACGTACCCCGGGGCTGATTGATACATTGTCGAACGGAGTTAAATATATGCGACATTTATAACTAAGCCGCAAAGATTGCTATATTGATTTATTTTTTAATCATATATTATTCTGGATAATTGGAAAGTTGTCTTAAATTGCGTTTGCTTACATAGGTATTGAGGCCGATGTGATTGCTGTAACCTAAAAAATTTGCAATTTTTCTAACTGAAAGTCCTAAGCTCAATAATTCTTTAATTTTAGCTACATCCTTATAGAATTTACTTTTTTGAACTGTGCCCTAGGGTTTTCCTAGCTGAATACCTTGCGCTTTTTTGTTAGCGAATGCTTCTTTGGTTCGTAGGCCAATCAAATCTCGTTCAAGTTCAGAAAATAATGAAAATAGTGTGATCATAACCTTGGAGGTCATGTCATGCTGTTTAATATCCAAATTTTGTTTAATGGCGATCACTCGCACCTGTTTTTTAATTAATTCATTAACCAGACCAATAACCTCAGCGGTACTTCTTCCTAAACGACTTAGTTCAGTGACGATAAGCGTATCGGCCCCCTCTAAAGTCAAAAGCATTTCATCAATGCGCCGCTCTGTTTGAGTTGATGAGGAAGATAAAGCATACCGTGGCTCTTTCAACGACGTTCCTAAAAAGATTGATTATATTCTGCAAGTTAATTTTTTTAGAATCACGCAATTTTTTTATAAGTTTACGTTCCAAGGAATTAGGCAGGACACCTGGTATGTTATCAAAACATTTTTTCCAACAGAGAAATTTCCAAAAAAGCAGGTGAGTAGGCGATACAACTATGATTATCGCAATGCCATTTTAAAAAAATATAACATGTCGATTTATTCGAGTCAGAACAAAGCTAAAGCGACTCGTTATGCTAAGGAATTGACTAAGCAACATGCTGAGCCCAAATACGTATTTGATTCGCTATTGGAATATTTCCATCAACACAAAATTATCAGACCATCATTGCAAGAGATGGTCTCGGAAGCGCTAAATGACGAAAAAACCAGATTAAGCAATAAAATATACACGTTAATGACAAACCACTCCGGGAGTCATTAGCTAATTTCCTAGAGAAAGATGAACTGTTTTATCAATTGACGACCGTAAAAAAAGATCAAAAGGATTTCTCTACTGGCGAAATTAATGCCTCAATCAAAAATCATCTGTTTCTATCAACGCTATAATAGCTATCCATCGAAATAATCAAAGAACTGGAATTTCAGAACAAAATATAATGCACTATGCAGACCTAGTTCTGTACCACACCGTTTACGGCCTGCGCGTTATGAAACAAAAAAATTTATCCAGGCTATACCTTGTGTGCTATGCAAATTATCGTTATTTAAAAATCAGTGATCTTGTGGTTAATAGTTTTGCTTACAAAGTGAATTACTACAAAGGCAAAGCTGAAACTTACCAAGTAGAAGACATTTGCAATGTTAAAGACGAAGACAAGAATCATCGTAATGCTGCCGCCGCTATTTTATTTTTGGTAAACAATAAAAAGGTGGCTGACGACGAAATACTTCAAAAAGCCTATAAAATTGTTCCGCAGGAAAAATTCCAACAGTTCATCCAAAAAATTAAAAAGCCGAACTTTACGCCTGAGTTTTATCGGTGACAACTGCATGATTTTCTATAATGCGTCACTGTTATCTGGGCTCTATGAACACTATAAACTGAATAAAATGGAGGATCAGTGGTTGAAAGTTATTCGACTATCTGCGGTTGCATGGCAGCACATTAATTTGATCGGAATATATGAATTCTACAGCAACAAGGAATGTCTTAATTTACATGAGGTTATAGAAAAGTTGGTAACGAATAAAAAAATCGATTTATTGGCTGCAGCTTAGGCGGGTACAGGGTTTTAGGGGTGTGTTGGGAAATTTCGTACCTTCCCACAAAGAACCCCTCATAGTAAACAAGCTGACAGAGATTATACTTTTGAGTGAAACTAGGAACAATTTTGGCTTTGTGTTCCGATACGCGTTTAATAAGATCCGCTGACAAGCAGCGGGACGGCGTGGGGTGGGTGCAATTATCAATACGCCCCTAACTATTCTTAACTATTTTTTTCGTCAACAAAGCGCTGTCTCGTCGTTTTTCTTGCCAGGTTTGAAACAAGACATAAAATACCGGCACAAAAACCACTGCAAGGCATGTAGAAGCTAACATACCACTACATACAGCGATACCAATCGATCGCCTTGCATTCGCTCCCGCTCCCGTTGCAAATACTAGGGGGAATACGCCTATAATAAAGGCAAATGAAGTCATCAGAATAGGGCGAAAACGCGTTTTAGCGCCAAATATCGCTGCCTCTATAATGGGTTTACCGTGAAGTAACCGTTCTTCCCGAGCAACCTCTACGATTAAAATCGCATTTTTAGCAGCTAATGCTATCAAAAGCAATATACCAATCTGAGTGTATATATTATTATCAAGTCCAAGTAACCAAAGAACTAATACAGTACCAATCAACGCTAATGGCACACTGAGCATGATTGCAGCAGGTGTTAGCCAGTTTTCATACTGCCCTGCTAAAATCATATAAACTAAAATCAAAGACATGATGAAAATGTAATAACTCAAATTTCCAGCAATTTTTTCTTGATAAGCAGTACTCGTCCACTCAAATGAAAATCCAGGAGGCAACATACGCTTAGCAATTTGCTCCATAGACTTAATAGCTTGACCAGAACTATAGCCAGGATTTGCTATGCCATTAACCATGGCTGAAGGATATAAGTTATAAAGAGAAATTATTGCAGGACCGATTGCTGGAGTAAGGTCAGTTAAGGTTCCCAGAGGCACCATTTCTCCACTTCTATTTTTCACATAAAAATGACGCACATCTTCGATTGTCATCCGTGAAGGCGCATCAGCCTGAACATACACCTGGAATACTTGGCCAAATTTAGTAAACAGATTGACGTAAGATGATCCAAGATAAGTTTGTAATGTATTAAAAGCACTCTCTAATGTAACACCTAGCGTTTCTGATTTTACTCTATCAATTGGAGCTAGTAATTGCGGGACAAACGCTCTAAATGAGGTCAATAGTTTTTGCATTTCTGGCTGATGATTACCCTCTTGTATCAATTTGTCAGTTACAAGTTGTAATTTTTGATAATCGAATGAACCGTCTAATAACTCAAGCTGCATCTGAAAACCACCTGATAATCCCAATCCTTGAATCGCTGGCGGGACAATAACCATCACCTTAGCGTCTAGCGTTTTTGCTGCAATTCCATTGAGTTTATTATATAAGGATTGCAAATTTTGATCTTTGCCTCGAACACTCCAATCTTTGAAGATCACATACAATGCCCCAGCATTAGCCAAATTATTATTATTATCCAATACTGAAATGCCATCAATGCTAATTGTATTCGCAACGCCATCAATTTTAGCTATTTGGGAACTTAAATTCTGCATAACTTTTCCTGTACGCTCTAAAGCCGAGCCATCAGGTAATACCACACTTAAAATTAAATAACCCTGATCTTCTATCGGAATAAAACCTGTTGGAATGCGACTTAACCCCAAAATTGCAATTACAACCAATGCAACGCCCAACAAACAGACCGACTTACTTTTATGTACGAGTTTATCCATCAAAGACAAATAGCCTGTTTCAAGCCGATAATAATATTTATCAAAGGTGCGAAAAAAAATATTTTTTTGTTTGGTCTTATCAAGTGGTCTTAACCATAAAGCACACTGTGTGGGTTTTAAGGTCATGGCATTAATAGCACTAATGAACGCTGTGGAAGCAATAACTAGAGCAAACTGCGCATACATAGCACCTGTTAACCCCGGTATAAATCCTGCAGGAATAAAGACTGCCATAAGTACTAAAGTAATTCCAAGAATGGGCCCCATCAATTCGCTCATAGCTAGAATAGACGCATTTTTAGGCGATTCCCCTCGTTCTATATGCTGGGTCACCCCTTCAACAATCACTATCGCGTCATCCACCACAATACCAATGGCCAGTACTAAAGCGAACAGTGTTGATAAATTAATTGAAAATCCCAACGCTGCCATAGCAATAAAAGCACCAATTATAGTAACGGGTATTGTGGTTGCAGGGACCAAGGTGGCACGAAAATTTTGCAAAAAAACAAGAATAACAATTAAGACTAAAATACCTGCTTCGAACAAAGTTTTATAAACTTCATCAATAGATGCTTTGACAAAAGTAGTTGTATCAAAAGGAATGGAATAATGCATACCAGGAGGGAATTTTTTCGACATTTTTTCCATCGCTTGGCGAACTTCCTTAGCCACTACTAAAGAATTTGCACCTGGTAGTTGAAATATTCCAATCGCCGCAGCCGGCTTACTATTTAATTTAGCAATCTGATTGTAAGAAGAGGAGCCTAATTCAACGCGTCCAACATCACGAAGACGCACAATTTGTGCAGTAGTGCTCTTATTTGCCTGTTGATTTGGTTGAGTGGGATTTGTTTTGATTATAATATTAGCAAATTCATTGGGATCAGCTCGTTGCCCAGGAACATTTACGGTAAATTGATACGATTGCGAACCCGTGGTAGGAGGAGAGCCAATTTGTCCCGCTGATATTTCTTTGTTTTGATTTTTAATTGCATCAAGGACTTCGCTTGGATTTAATGCGTAGGTATACATTTTCTGAGGATCCAACCAAATTCGCATTGCATAAGAACCGGAACCAAAAATCATGACATTTCCTACGCCAGGTAAACGCTCCAATTCATTTTGCATGTTAATAGTGGCATAATTGTTAAGAAATAAGCCATCATATTCATTATTCTCAGAAGTTAACGTAATAAACTGCAAAACAGCAGTGGATTTCTGCTGCACCAAAATACCTTGTTGTTGCACCGGAGCAGGAAGCTGAGCTAGTGCAGCTTGAACGCGATTTTGAACCAACATTTGAGCAAAATTCAGATCCGTACCGATCGCAAATGTAACAATTAAATTATACGAGCCATTATTGGTACTATTAGACTGCATGTAAAGCATATTTTCCACACCATTCACTTGTTGTTCGATGGGAAGAGCTACTGTTTTAATTAATGTTTTAGCATCTGCGCCAGGGTATGACGTTGAAACTTGAATAGTTGGTGGTACAACTGCAGGATATTGAGCAACAGGTAAAATAAATAGTGCCACCAAGCCAATGAAAACTATAAGTAAGGCTATGATGTTAGATAATACTGGACGCTCAATAAAAAATTGTGAAATCATTTCTGTTTGCTCTCACTTTGAATAGGTGAAACCTTATTACCCGGTGTTGCATTTTGTAATCCAGAAACAATCACGTTGTCCCCTGCCTTCAATCCTTTAGTAATGCTAATAAACCCTTGTTCAGTGGGTCCAGTTTCAACACGTTTCATCATAACAATATTATTCTTATCCAGCGCTAACACATAAGCGCCGATTTGATCGTATTGCACTGCAGTAGCAGGTACCGTCAACTCTTCCTTAAAATCACTGATAGGAATGCGAACTTGTACAAAAAGTCCGGGAAGAAACACCAATTCTTTATTAGACAAAAGCGCCCTAAACTCCATCGTACCAGTTGACGCATTTAAACTTGTATTGACAAAATTAAGCTTACCTTCATGCGATAATTCTGGCTTATTTTGCAAAGTTACATATGCCGGAATTTGACTCAGATCATCAGGAGCAATTCCTCTGGTTTTTGCCCTAGCACGTAGTTTAAGCAAATCTAATTCATTAAGATTAAAATACACATATATCGGATCAATTTGTTCAATCGTCGCCAATTTAGTTGCAGCGCCATTACCAACCAAATTACCTTGATCAACTAAATGACGACCAATTCGGCCATCAAAAGGAGCAAGCACATGGGTGTAACTATAATTTATGGATGCATTATCTGTATTAGCCATAGCTTTATCCAAATCAGCTTTAGCTTCAGCAACTCGTGTTGCCCAAGCTTGAACGCTATTCAATGAAGTAGCATTTTCCTTATACATTCGTTGTTGACGCTCATGTTCAATTTTTGCATAAGCAAGCGATGCTGTTTTTGCTTCGACACTGGCTTGAGACTCTTTTAATTTATCCAGATATGGCTGTGGTTCAATTACAAACAACTCTTGATTTTTTTTAACAAAAGTTCCATCTGTAAATTTTATTCCGTCAAGAAATCCCTCAATACGAGCAACTATATCGACTGAGTTATACGCAACTAATGTACCTGTTTGTGTTACATAGTCTGTAATTTTAACCAGCTTAGGTTTTTGAACCACAACCTCTGGCACTGGATAATTTGGCGTTTTTTTTGTTAATGATTTAACAAGCCAGCTCAATAAAAAAATAAAAACCAGCAGTATCAAACCAATTTTGATCAATTTTGCTCGTTTATCAGTTTGTATATGTTTATCAATTTTCATATATAGATCACCAATTTGGTAAGTAAAGCTCTTCTATTCTCTGTTGACCAGTGTTTGGAGGTTGATGATTTTTCTGTTGCAACAACGTTCCCCAATTTGTTCGTTTAGCCATTTCTTTTTCAATCTGTCGAGGAACAATATCATTACAACCACGAATTTGCCATCCGCCACCCAACGAACGATAAAGTGCCACTAATGCTTTTGGAACATCACCTTGCGCAGTAGCCAACGACGTTTCGACTTTTAGTTGTTGTGTTTCAGAATTAAGTACAGGGGTAAAATCGGACTGCCCTTCTTTATACCGAACAAGTGATAATTTGGTCGCTTTGGTTGCTGCTCCATTTGCTGTAATCAAATAACCTTCTGATTTTTTCATTTCAATAAATTGGGTAATGTTATCTTGAACCTCTTGTTGTGCTTTTAATGTCAAATCAAGATAATTCAATAATGCTTCCTGGAACACAGCATCTTGTTCCCGAACAGCATTGGTGATTTGCCCATAATTAAGCAATGGCCAGTTAAAGGAAGGACCGGCAGATATAGTCCGATTAGACCAGCTAAACAGATCGCTTAGTGATGATTGGCCAATATCGTTAGCAGCAAATGCAAACGTCCCAGTCAAGGAAATCGCCGGGTATAAATTAGCTTTAATCGCTCCAATACGTTCCGATTGAGCAATAACCTCCATGCGAGATTGATAAATGTCCGGTCTTTTCATTAAGGTTTCTTTTGGTATGCCGACTGCAACCGAAGAGGGTGCTTTGGGTATAGCGCCGTGTTTTCCAGTAAGAAAGCAATCCACTTGATCTGGTGTTGTGCCGAGTAATACACCCAACATATCTTTTTGTTGCTGCAAATTACTTGCTAATGGAGGAAGATTAGATTGCGTTTGCGAAAGCACCGTTTGCGCTTGTTCGACGTCTAATAAGCTAGTTTCACCTGCTCTGTGACGAGCTGCAGCCAACTTAAGAGAGTAGGCTTGAACTTTAATATTTTTCTTAGTCACTTCAATAAGGCGCTCTGTGGTCCGAATAGCAATATAAGTAGAAGCTATATCTGAAGTGAGTGTTACTAATGCATTATCGTAAGCTGCATAGGAAGCATAAAAAGAAGCATCTCTAGATAAAATAGCACGGCGATATTTCCCCCAGAAATCAAGTTCCCAACTGGCTGAAAATCCCATCAATGCCGTATTAAAAGAAGAAGGCAATACAAATTCGAGTGATTGTCCACCAATACGCTGATACGTCAAATTACCAGTCATAAGCTGTTGTTGAGGAAAAAATTGTCCAACACTTTGGGCTAACTGAGCTCTAGTTCTCAATACATGAACTGCAGCGCGGTGAAGGGATAAATTATGCTGGTAGCCTTGGTAAATTAAGGCAGTGAGCGTGGGATCGTTAAAAACTTTCCACCAATTAGCGTTACGAAAAGAAGATTCTTTAATATACTTATCTTTTTTTATCCAATGACTAGCAACTTTTTTTGTAGGCTCTTTGTAATTAGGCCCAACCATGCAAGCACTTAGAAATAAAAAAAATGGTGTTATAAAATAGATTAGCCCGCGTGGTTTCATAATCAAGTAATAATCCTTATCACTATCCCCATGGAGAACGCCAAGCGAGATAGTTTTTATTATCTATGAGTTACGATTTTTATTCAAGCCTTATGGGGTTCATATCCACGGTTGTCGCATCAAAATTTCATCAATAAGATGTAGGTTGGGCCTTGGCCCAACAAATCATATTTAATTTGACTAATATTGAACAAAATGATCAAATGCTTCATTTTATTTTATGAGGCAGAGGATGCAAAGGTTACAACACAAGGGATTTGACATTCATTTTTCA